>DROS01000067.1 GCA_011321815.1 Gammaproteobacteria bacterium | reverse complement strand
CTGTCAGCCGTTTAAGCTTTCCATCACTCGTGGACTGACTTAGCAGCACGAGTTCCTTTCCAGACAGGCCGAAAACGTGACGTGCAGTTGGCAATTCTGCTCCCTGACCCGGCGCCAGAGCCAGGGACCAGGGGCCAGAACGGGTCTGCACAGTATCCCGCAGACTTAACACACCACTGGTCACATCAACATCGAATACACTGACATTGTTAGAGTGGTAGTTAGGTACATAGGCATATTGACCTGAAGGATCAAACGTAACCGCCACCGGTGCAGCGCCTCCGACAGCAAAAGGTGAGCCAGGCACCAGAGTCAGGCCGCCGCTGGCGGAATCGACACGATAACCCCACAGCGCATTATCATCCCAATTGGTCACATATAAAAACTGCCCGGAAGGGTGAACCGCAACGGCGTAGGGATTGATGCCCGTAGTCTGCGGGAAGCCATCCAGCAGACTAAGGGCGCCACTGTCCGGGTCAATGCGGAAAACCGACAGGCTGGAGCTGAGCCAGTTGGTCACATACAAAAACCGACCTGACGGGTGCACCGCCACATAATAAGGTACTCCACCGGCAGAGACCGGAAATTTTGCCAACGCTGCCAGCTGGGTGTCGATGGGAAAGGTGTCGCCAGCCGGAAAAGGTTCGCCATCCAGTTCTGCCAGTTTACCGGTGGCCGGGTCAATGGCATAAGCACTGATAGTGTTGGAGTAGGCATTGGAAGCATAAAGAAAGCGCCCCGACGGGTGCACAACCAAAGAACGGGTACGCTTGCCCGAGGGATAAGGCATGCCATCAATGGGGCTCAGTGCACCACTGTCCGGATCGAAAGCGAAAGCCAGTATACCGTCGAAACGGCAAACAAAATAAACGTACCGGCCCGAAGGGTGAAAGGCGATGAAAAACGGTGAACGCCCCACAGACGGAAATGGCGAACCCGGCACCTGGGTAAGCATACCGCTCCCGGAATCAAGACGATAGACGCCGATACGACCCACCGACTTGGTCGTAACAAGCACAAAGCGCCCCGAGGGATGCACCCCCACGGCGGTGGGAAAGGACGAGGCCGGAGCAGGTTGATGACCATCAACGCGCAACATGCCATTGGCATCAAGCCGGTAACCCACCAGACTTTTGTCAAAAGAGTTAACGGTAAAAGCATAGCGCGCTGTATCCGCAGCAAAAGTGGTGCCAGCGAGCAACAGCAGCAAAACCACCATGTATCCACGACAAATCATTCGTACCTCACGCCCCCTGGTGGGGAAGATTCCTGTAGACACATCAATCATCTTCGTATTTTCAAATCAATCGGCCACTCAAGGCAAAGAGGTACAACCCTCTCCACCAAGGATGGTAAACCCATCGGGGGCAATCCCAGGAAGGCCGACCATCCAGTCAATACCCTGCACCCCGTTGCCCGGTGGTCCGGATGAGCCGCAATTGTTTTCCGTCCATTCGCCACTGCGGGCAAAGCTGCGGATCTTAAGGGCGGCACGATTGTAATAAGGACCCTGAGTATAGGCCCCCACAGCGAACCCCAGCCCGCTCTCATCATAACGCACCTGGTTGCCCGTGCTGGGAAAACCGGCCTCGGGTCCCACATCATTGAGATTGACCAGAAAGGCCTTGTTCTTCCAGCCATGGGGCACCGCAACATGGCAGAGATTGCAACGGAAATTCACCACATTAGCGGCATGAAAGGTATGGTAGTTTTTGGCGTCGAAGCCAGCCCCACAACCCAGGCAGTTAGCGACGGCGCCAAAACCACTCGCCTGCACTACCGGCGGATTGGGGTTGGCGTACTGATCAAACTCGTGGCATTTGAAGCACAGGTGATTTGCAGCATCGGGACTCCCTTCCCGTTCACCGGTGCCGCCGTTCCTGTCGCCGGACCAGGGGCCTTTGAGCAGAAAATTGTTGGTG
>DROS01000066.1 GCA_011321815.1 Gammaproteobacteria bacterium | reverse complement strand
TCATTCTGCGCGGGTCAGAACCCGGCACCCCATTAAACTTTCCGGGTTCCGGCCTGCGCGAGGATGACACGCCGACAAAAAAGGCGCTTGTGGATAAATATATACCCGTGATCAGCCAGGTGACCCGCAAGCTTACGCAAAAACTTTCTCTTCTTGGCCCTCTCGCGCCAGGCGCAATGTTTTTGGGTGGATTTTTACTGTTCTTCAGCATCAGCCGCCTGTTACTCACGCTCATTTATTTTTCAGAAATCAACGCCGTCAATGGTGTACTATGGCTGTTTCCGGTGGGTGTGCGTATGGATATTATTATTCTGTCCGCATTGTTACTCATCCCGACTCTTCTTTTATTATTAATGCCTCCCTTCGCCCAGCGCTGGTGGTATTTTTTTATTGCCGGGCTGTTTGCCCTGTTCAGTATTGTGCTGATTTATTTTGAAATCACCACATATACTTTTTTGTCCGTTTACAATGCCCGCCCCAACCACTTGTTTGTAGAGTATATGGCGGACCCGGCCACAGTGCTGGATATCGTGCTGACCAATTATAAACTGCCATTGTTTTCCGGCCTGCTGTTAATGGCCATCACCGGGTGGTGGGTGGCGCGCTTCACCTACCGGCTCATGTGCAACACACCACAGTGGCCCTATTGGAAACGTCTGCTTGTCACGCCGCCCGTTGTATTGTTGTTGGCGCTGGGCATGCGCTCCTCTTTAAGTGACAGCCCGGCCAACCTGGGCAGCGCAGCTTTTTCAGATGACAATCTGGTTAACGAACTGGCCCTTAATTCCAGTTATGCCGTGGCCTACGCCACTTATCACTTTTTTAATCAGCAGCAAAATCTTACAGAAAAATATGGTCACATGGCGGAAGATGAAATTATTCGCCGTGTGCAACAACAAACCGGCCTGCCCCCTGCCGTCTTTGATGACCCGGAGATTCCCCTGGCCCATGTGCAAGCAGCCAATGTATCTCTTGCACAGCCGCGCAACCTGGTGATCATTTTGTCAGAAAGCCTCAGCGCGGAATTTATCGGCATTTTGGGCGGCCTGCCCCTGTCGCCACAATTTGATGCCCTGAGCCAGCAAGGTATTCTGTTTGATAATTTATATGCCACGGGCAAGCGCACCAATCGCGGACTGGAATCCGTGATCACCGGCGCATTACCCATTCCACTTACCAGCGCCATAAAACTACGCCTGGCGCAGTCTGATTTTTTTACCCTGCCAGCACTACTGAAAGCACACGGTTATCAAACCAGTTTTTTATACGGTGGCGATGCCAACTTCGACAATATGCGACGTTTTTTCAGTTACAACGGGGTGGACCAGTTCATTGAAGGCAGCGATATCGACAATGCCCGCTTCCGTAACCACTGGGGCGTATCCGATGATGATATTTTTTCCACCGCCAATACCTTCTTTCGCGCACAGGCCGATAATGCACAGCCTTTTGCCGGCATCATTCTCACACTGTCCAACCATGAGCCCTTTGATTTTCCCGACAGTGGCTTTGCTCTTTACGAGCAGCCCCGCCACACGCAAAACAATGCCGCCAAATATGCCGACTACGCCCTCGGCCGCTTTTTTGCACAAGCCCGCAAAGAAGCCTATTTCCACAATACCGTGTTTCTCATTGTTGCTGACCACGGTGTAGAAATTCAGGCCCGTGGCCTGATCCCGGCGGCCAAATATCATGTACCTGCACTCATCCTCGGTCCCGGCATTGCGCCTCAACGTATCAACACACTGGCCAGCCAGATTGATCTGCCACCCACGGTGCTGGGTCTGCTAGGCATTGATACGCGCCATCCCATGCCAGGGCGCAATCTGCTGAATCTGCCCGCTGACCTTCCAGGGCGGGCCATTTACCACCTTGGCAGCACCTACGCCTATCAGGTCAAAAACAATGTGATACTGCTGCGTCCCGACCACCCGAACCGTCAGTATCGCCTTCATAGCGGCAAACTTACACCGATGACTCTTGACCCCGAGCTGGAAAAAGATGCCCTGGCCCATTTGCTACTGCCTGATCTGCTGCATCGTCAACAGCGTTACCGGCTGCCGCCCCAGCCCTGAAGCCGCAAATTTTCGCAACGGCTCCGGCACTGTCAAGCCCCAGACAAAAGACTGTCGGACCTGGGGAAACCTGCCTCCGTATCAATACAGCCCCCCCGAAATACAGCGCCGCAAAAAAATATCGTGGCATATTGAGACACGGTTTTACCGCTGATGTTGTACTGATGATTGAAAACTAAAGGTTTATTTAAAAATCTTACGGTTTAACCAAGAAAATAACAGGGTTATTCCCGTATAATTCCTCTGGTTTTCGGGTGAGCCAGCTTTTATACTGCCGCTTCCGATAACGCAGGTTGCCCGCACTCTCGGCCAGGAAGGCCCATGACCGGCAACAACGCCTGGATATGGCGTGCTGCTCACCCAAAGCTGTCAGGAGTTAAACGCCCCATGCAAGCCAATATTCTGTTTCAAAATGATGAGCATATGGTTCTTACCTTTACCGACCTGGTCACTGGTGAAGGCATACAGTCCAATCAAATGGTAATTGTTCAAGAGGGCCACTCGGCCATCTTTGATCCTGGCGGCGATCTCACTTATATGCCGTTAAGCATGGCCGTCGCCAAATATGTGAAAATAAAAGATATCGACTACGTTATCGCCAGTCATCAGGACCCCGACATCATTTCATCTCTGGATAAATGGCTGATGTACAGCGATGCCAAAATTGTAGTCTCCAGGCTCTGGGAGCGTTTTGTGCCCCATCTGGTGCCCGGCTACATGAAAGAAAAGGCCGAGGGACGCATGGTCGCTATTCCGGACCAGGGCATGTACATCCCCATGGGACACTCGGTGATCAAGGCTATCCCCGCACATTTCCTGCACTCAGTGGGGAATTTTCACTTTTACGACCCTATCAGCAAGATCCTGTTTTCCGGCGATGTGGGAGCCTCAATGGTGGATAAACACCCTGAACGACCAGTCCAGGATTTTGACCGGCACATTCCCAAAATGCAGGATTTCCATGAGCGCTACATGGTTTCCAACAAAGTCTGCCGTCTATGGGCCAAAATGGTTCGCAAAATGGATGTAGAAATAATCGTGCCACAGCATGGCCGCCCCTTCCAGGGCAAAGCGATGATCGGCAAATTTCTCGACTGGTTTGAAACCCTGGAATGCGGCATCGACAAACTAACCCCATATCATTACAGAGTGCCACAAAGCCACAGAGAAAAAATAAACGAGGAAAACGAGGAAAAGGAAAACCCTTTACCCCTTCTCTCGTCGGTGTAATTCGGCAAGGCTTTCCAACGGCGGCAGGCAACGCCCCTCACGGCATATATAGGCCATGACTCCGGTTGTGGGAGCGGCATATCCTGCCAATGCACCAGACGGTACAGACCCATCACCGGGAATGGCCACCTGCAAGCGACGCGGTGCATATTCCCGGTTCAGCACCGCAGTCCATTGCGCCATCTCTTCCGCCGCCGCCTTCCCGGCATCACGCAGCACAATGATTTCCGTTGGATATAAAAACTCTTCAGCCGCCGTTAGCAACGCATTATGCGCATGGGGAAAGCCGTGCACATCATGCCAGGCGGCACACAGTGTTTTTTCCGCCGCATCAATATAAGCACTGTTGCCCAACAAATAGCCCAAACGCAACAATACCTGCGCAGCAATACCGTTACCGGAAGGGGTAGCCTCATCCATCCATGGCCGGGGGCGCTGAATCAGCTTTTCGTGATCATCGGCGGTAAAATAAAACCCACCGTCATCGGCTGCAAAGTGTTCCATCATCGCATCGGCCAGGGCAATGAGCATCTGCAAATCATCACCACACCAGCGGGCTTCCAGCAACGCCAGCACACCATCGGCCAAAAAAGCATAATCATCGAGATAGGCCATAAGATGCGCCTTGCCATCTTTGCTGGTGGCCAGCAGACGTCCATCCACCCACAAATTGTTGCGCACGAAATCCAGCGCCTGCTCTGCCGAAGCAATAAAATCTTCCCTCCCCAGGCGTCGGCCCGCCACCGCCATGCCCTTGATCATCAAACCATTCCAACTGGTAAGAATTTTTTCATCGCGCCCAGGGCGCACTCTTGTTTCACGCACGGCCAATAATTTCCCCCGGGCCGCTTTCAACAGCGCTTGAACCATAGGCAAATCAAAGTGTAATTCTGCAGCAATATTTTCCACGCTGCGAAACACATGCAAATGCCAGGCACCTTCAAAATTCGGGGGGCGATCCAAACCATAATGCCGTAACAACACCGCATACTCCTGGTCTGTTAACAGCTGCTGCACTTCCGCCAGTCGCCAGGTATAGAACTTTCCCTCTTCACCTTCCGAGTCGGCATCCAACGTGGAATAGTAACCGCCGGATGGTGACTGCATCTCACGCATCACCCATTGCGCCGTTTCTTCTGCAACCCGCTTAAAAGCACTGTCCCCGGTGGCCACATAAGCATCGGCATATAACGCCAGCAACGGCCCGTTGTCATAAAGCATTTTTTCAAAATGAGGAATCATCCACTGGGCATCAACAGCGTAACGGCAAAAGCCACCGCCCAGCTGATCATAAATACCGCCAGAAGCCATGGCATGCAACGTTGTACGCGCCATCGCCAACGCCCGTGCATCCGTACCGCCTGTTGCTGACCAGTGACGCAGCAAACGCTCAATATTGGTGGGATGGGGAAATTTCGGTGCTGCACCAAACCCCGCATAATTTTTGTCGTAGCTGCCCTCTAACTGGCGTCGCGCCTCATCCAGTACCGCAGCCTCTATTTCATGATCTGCCGACCCCGACCCCTCGCTGGCGCGTTGCAGATATTCACGCACCGAATCATTTTGCCTGCCCACATCTTCCGGGTGGTCGTGGTAAAAGTCTGACACACGCTGCAAAATATCCACAAAAGCGGGCATGCCATGGCGTGGTTGCGGCGGGAAATAAGTGCCCCCAAAAAATGGAATATGCTCATCTGCCGTCAAAAACATATTCAACGGCCAGCCACCACTGCGCTGGTTCAACAATTGATGCGCAAACTGATAAACCTTGTCCAGATCCGGGCGCTCTTCACGGTCGACCTTGATATTGACGAACAAGGCATTCATTACCCTGGCCGTGGCCTCATCCTCAAAAGACTCATGTTCCATCACATGACACCAATGACAGGCTGAATAACCGATGGACAATAAAATCGGCTTGTTTTCCGTGCGGGCTTTATTCAGCGCCGCCTCGCCCCAGGGATACCAATCCACCGGATTCCGGGCATGCTGCTGAAGATAGGGGCTGGTTTCATTGATCAGAGAATTGGGCACTGCGTCATTCCTGTGACTAAACAATCGTTGATTATAAACAGGTTTCAAAAAAAGATGAGGCCTGATGACAATCTGTTCAGAAACAGAGCTATGTTCTTTAAACCTGAATGTGAATCAAGCGCGAAATTTAAACAACGGAATCAATACGCTCACGCAGTGCTATTGATCAATATAATGATGGGAAAAGGTATTAAAGTGAATCAGGGGCTAAATAGTCACCCCGTCAATGCATGAGCAGGCACCAAAAAACCTGCCCATCCTGCGGTTGTTTTTTGTCATGTTTTTTGTCATCCCGGCGCAGGCCGAAACCCGGAGAGACGGATACCCCCCTGGATTCCGGCCTGCGCCGGGATAACGGATTAAACAACAGGCTGAAGCAGCCAGGATGGCTTGGATTCGCCATGCGATTGCAGATACATCCCCACGTCAATAATGCCCCGGGAAGCTAAGAACGTTGTTTTTTTGAATACTGCAAACGACCAAGCCCCAACAACCCTGCTGCAAACAGAGCCAGACTGGCCGGTTCAGGAACAGACACAACGGGTGGCGTCACACTGTTACTGGCCGTAATAACCCGGATGAAATCGTTACCCCTAAGGTTGAGTCTCAGTGTGTTGCCACTGACAAAATAGTTTTCCGTGCCAAACGGAAATAATGGTGAACCCAGTTCCATACCACTGTTTGCGCCAGCGTAAGAGGTCCCAGGGTTGCCAAGAAAGCTATTGCTGATATCCACCAAATTGATATCTGACATAACGCCCAGAATAGCGCCATCAAAGGAAAATCTGGCGCCGTTAAAATTAATCGTATTTCCCGGAGAGGGATTAAGAAAAATCATCTGGCTGTCAACCACTGTACCCGCAGCAATAACCCCTCCATCAACGGCAAGATCATTCACCAAACTGAAACCAATCACTTCATTAAACCCTTGCGGGGCACTGTTTCTCACATCACCCACTGAGGCAGGGGCAGAAATGATAGAGGTGCCACCGATTAAAACCGCTTGTGACTGGAAACTGACCACCAACCCTGCGAACAAAAACGTAAGCTTGAATAACCGATTCATTTGTCCCCTCCTTTGTTGTGTAACTTTATATTTATACACGCTTTACAAATGATAAATCTGATCACTATACCCGGGGCGTTTGAAATTTAGGTAATTGAATATACGTCATATTTGGCCAGGCAAAATGACACGTCAGCAGCCGGTCTATTGCAAGGACAACGACGCAGGCCATGAAACAAACAGTGCGTGCACTCAGGCCTGAATCTCCATCGCCACAGGTATATAACGATAATTATGTTGCCAGCCTTGCAGGCAGACTAAAACCCTTTGTTCCTGAAGTCAATCTCTGCTTTTGGAGCCTGGTTACATCATTTTGCTGCAAACCTCATCCGGTATATTTTCCGGCCGTAACAAAGGCGCAGAGTTTTCGTTGGTTTTTCTCTGCGTTGACAAATATCAGGCTTAACTTAATGGCGGTAACGCCGGAGTGCAGGAACAAGAAACATGTTTTTTGCCTTGCATACCGGTCATCGCACGCCATAGCAGGATTTTGCTAACGGGACAGCATTGATACCTTTTTTACTTTTCCCGCTGAGATGGAAAACATTTTTTTCATGGCGAGGCGAACAGGGCATGCAATCAGACCTGAACTCCATCGCTACAGGTATATATTCAGCTATTAAGCCGGTTGACCGGCTGGGTCCATATTCGATAAACCCAGTGTTTCCAGTAATTTTTTCTGAATGGGTTCAGCCAGGGAATTCAAATCTCTCAATCCATAATCAAGACCGGAGACAGTGCGTAATGGGCGCTCTTTGTGCGACATGTTGATCAATTTCAAAATATCATCAGCAACCACCTGCGGATTCACCGCATCATCCGTTTTGTAAAACGCCTCAAATGACGCCAGCATTTTATCCGGAAATTCGGCGACATCACCGTAGTCAGATAAACGTTCTTGATCCTCTGGCTTCGGCGACTTGGAAATCAGGGGCGTGCCAAACGGCCCCGGCTCAACAATAACGGAATCGATTCCCTGGGCAGACAGTTCATAACGATAAGATTCCGCGACAGCCTCAAGTGAAAACTTACTCGCACAATAAACACCAAAATAGGGAAACACCAAACGCCCGGCCAGTGAACTCACATGAATCAGCAAACCCGACTGCTGTTTACGCATGTGAGGTATGACCGCACGGTCCAGTTGGATGGGGCCAAAAAAATTCACCTCCATCTGTTGCTTGACCTGTTCGAGGGTATACCCCTCAGTAATGCCCACATTCATTACACCTGCATTGTTAACCAGCACATCAATGCTTCCCTGCTCTTCCACAACTTGTGCAACGGCCGCCTCAATCGAGGCACTATTTGTTACATCGAGTTCAATGGTGTGCAAATCCAGCCCTTCCCCTGTCACCAGCCCCATTAACCCGGCGGCAGCGAGGCTGTTCCGTCCAGCAGGATCACGCATCGCGGCATAAACACGATGTCCTTGACGGGCAAGCGTTTCCGCCGTCAAACGGCCGAAGCCGGAACTGCTTCCGGTCACCAGAATCACTTTGCTTGTATGTTCATTTTTAACTGACATGTTTACTCTCCTGTTTATACTGACGTTGCTTTGATTTTTGTTGAATAATAACTATCCAATGACGTGACAAAACGTGAATACACTTCTGCGAAATCGGGCGTGACGGAATTCCTGACGGAATCCAATGCGATCAATTCACCACTCCACCGGGCAACACGGGAATTGATCTGGTAAAGGTTTAATGGAAACCGCTCATCGAGCAGATCAATGCGCATGAAAAGCGGTGCAAATGCGGCATCGACAAGGGAAAAACCTTCCCCATTAAAATATGGGCCTTCCCCTAATATCTGTTCCAATTGCTCAACCTGATGGACAAGCCGGTTTTTGGAATTTGTAAACGCGTCTGAGTCACGCGCAATCATCATATTGTAATGATTCATTATCATGTCGGAGCCAAACTCAATCCATGCACGGTTTTGTGCACGCAGCAAAGAATCCACCGGGTGTAATGTGGGTGGATTAACTTCATCCAGATACTCATTGATAACGGCTGACTCAAACAACGCAACGTCATCCACTTTAAGTACAGGCACCTTACCCAACGGCGATATTTTCACGAACCATTCCGGAGGGTTGTTGAGATCAATATAGGTCAACTTGAAATCCACCTTTTTTTCTAAAAGCGTAATGACCGAACGCTGTACAAAGGGACATATACTGAAACTGATTAGCACTGGTTTACGTGTCATTTGATTTTCTCTTTTCAAAATTATTAGACCGGTCAACTATTACCGGATGTAAAAAAATTTCCCGCTAATTTGCAACGAAAAATTTGTTCAGCATGGTGTCGCGAAACTGCTTCAACGGTTTATCCGCTTTCTCTATTTTCATTCTCAACAGCGCCCCTTCAAAACCATTAAGCAGGATATCTGCAAGCACTCCTGGGGCAATATCCTGCCGGACGCTACCATCTTTTTGTCCCCGGCGAATGACCGCTGCAAAGGCATCGCGGGTGATCTTCATCGCACGCTCAACGGCTTTACGGCAGATCTCACTGGTATCACTGATCTCTGCACCCAGATTACCGGCCAGGCAACCACGCTTATGCCCACCCTCAAGATGCGTCTGAATAGCTTTGTCAAAAAACTGTTGCAGCGCAGACAGACCAGAGACATCTGAATCAGCGAAGACATCACTGAGCTGTTGCCGGGTCATCTCTGAATAGTAATCAATCACTTTAGCGCCAAAATCTTCTTTACTTTCAAAGTAGTGATAAAATGAGCCTTTCGGGATATTGACAGCACTCAGGATGTCTTTCAGGCCGATACCGTGAAAGCCATGTTCACTGAACATTTCTATCCCTTCCTCCAGCAGGCGCACCTTGTTTGATTCTGTTTTAGAATATTTAGCCATGATATGAACACATATTAGACCGGTCGTCTTGTTTCGTCAAGTCATCACACCGGCACAATAATGTGATGCCCTAATCCACAGAAAAAGCCAATATCTGGCTGACTTGGATCACAGACTGGAACATCGACTTGCTCAGGCTAAGCTAACGGAGAAATAAAAAACCAGGGAGACGTCAAAGAGAAAGCACTTGCCTTACAGAATCTACTCATCGGATTAAACGCTATGGCAAAAGTCGTGCGCTCCGAAAAAGATCTCTGGGCCGCCGCCAGACAGACACTGAAAGTGTCTGGCACTTTATCGCAATTAAAAAATTTTGCTTGAGGCGCCTCCAACAGACCGGTCTCTATAGACTATAATTGTTGCCGGAATTAGTCGCATCAATGATGAAAAAATCACTATTTAAATTGCAATTCCCGACAAAATTAGTAACCATTAGCCCATTGAATTCACAAAGCATATGGATGGGTCGAAAATGAAAAAAAAGATGTTATACGTTGCAGCCGCAGCTGTTGTTTTAAGCGGATGTTCAGGTTCCAAAGATTATACTCCAGCAGCCGGCGCTTCAGGCAAAGATATCTTCGCCCAGGCCTGTATTGGTTGCCATCCATCTATTAGTGAAACTGAGTTAACCACCTTCTGGGAGATTAGCGCCGACAATGCAACCACGGCTTATGTCACAGACAAAATAACCCAAGGCAGCCTAAGAATGCCCTCTTTCCCAAACATTAAAGGTGCAGAATTGGAAGCAATCGCTGCTTTTGTGTTGAAGCACAACAAGAGCAAATAAAACCTTTGGCCACTTTACCTTTTTAGACCAAACTCAACTTTTATATGGGCACTGTAAAATTTGCCCGTATACCCTTTGACTCTTCAACCTAAAACCCTCATCTGGACGACATAAAGAGGCACTTTTAAACGTGAATAGCAAGACGCAATGAGGCGGAATGCATCGGTAATTGCTTTTTTGAACTCTTTAATGTTTTCTCTAAAGGTAGCATCAAGCTTATCTATGCTGGTGCTGTTAGCGTACTCTGCTTTGTTTCGGTTGATTGACCACCATTTTTTTCCGCTTAAATTTTCTTTCTTTGTAATCCCTGTCATTTTTAAATTCTCGTCGATGTGGGACTATGGACATGTACGCTCGACGTCGTATCCCAAATAGTAATAGCCTGACCATATGGGCTCGTGCTCATAAGGTGTTGAAGTCCAAATGTCGAAACTGAGACCTTCGCTTGTTGCACAAAGTGTGAAACGTTCAAATGTTCCGTCGTTTCCCAGGTCCGCCTGAACAACACCTTCTCTGATTTTGGGTTGAGAAATTTCCCCAATCACTCCAATCGCAAGGCCGATGCCATCATCAGGCTTTACCTCGTAGAATGATAATCCTTCTGATATATTCTGCGCGCGGCGATCTGGCGATAACGGGCCGCACCTCTGTTCATTTGCGGACCCCACCACCTTTACCGAAGAGATGGACTGGGGGCTATCCAAGGTAACAACAAAAATTTCTGTCCCTGGGCTCAGGCTTTTACTCGCTATCGCGAAACAGTTGCCATCAAACCAGCCAAATATCTCTGCCATCGTTTTATCATTTGAGTGGTCTTTTAAACTGGATTCCCGAAAAGATTCACAGGAAATGAGACTAAAAACGACAATTAAAAAGAGCGCCTTTAAATTCAACATTTTATGTAATCTTCCTGAAAAAGCTAAGCAGGGTGGGCACGTTTTTTGTGGCCACCCTTCAGGCGAGGGATTCACAAGCAAGGCGCGCCACTATTAACCGCACTTGGAGTCACCACAGTTAAGACACGTCATACACCCATCCATCTTGATCAGCGCTTTGGTGCTGCACTTGTTGCACAACTGCGCCCCGGCAGGAAAATCCGAAGCATCATCACAACCAGCCAATGTTTGTTCTGCTTCAAACTGTGCCCGCTTTTCAGCCACCAGCTTTAATTGATTCTCGTCCATTTCGTCATCTTTAATCAGGCCGATGAGTTTCATGTGCGATTCAATGGCATCCCCCAGTTCGGCGACCAGGGAGGGCATATATTTACCACCCTTCTTGAAGTAGCCGCCACGCGGGTCAAACACGGAACGTAGTTCATCCACTAAAAAAGTCACGTCGCCGCCTTTGCGGAACACGGCGGAAATAATACGTGTCAGCGCAACAATCCACTGAAAGTGATCCATGTTTTTTGAGTTGATAAAAATCTCGAAAGGACGGCGCAGTTCATGTTTGGTACCGGGGTTGAGCACCATGTCGTTGATGGTAAGATACAGGGAATGCTCGGACAATGGCGTTTTGATTTTGTAAGTGGAGCCCAGCAGCATTTCAGGGCGTTCCACTTTTTCGTGCATATGAACAACGTTGCCGTCTTCGTTTTCTGTTACAGCCGGGGCTTTCACTTCAGCCTCCGGGACTTCTTCGTTTTCTTGGGCAACACTGTAACTTACAATCTTACTGCCGAGTTTAATAGCCATCTTTATCTACTCCTGCCTGCAACTGGTTCCATCCGGTGCACTTTGCACAAATTAATGATTAATACCGGGTTCACAACATTTAGAATTTCCCGTAATAACCTTCTTTCAAAGCATCGTAAAGGTTTGCGGCGGTATGGGTTTCGCCGTCATATTCAACTTCTTCGTTGCCTTTGACTTCCACCACGCTACCATCTTCTAACGTGAACTGGTAGGTCGTATTTTCCAGATCCTGTTCTTTTACCAGCACGCCCTGGAAAACTTCGGGGTTAAAGCGGAAGGTGGTGCAACCTTTCAGTCCTTCGTCGTAGGCGTACAGATAGATGTCTTTGAATTCTTCAAACGGGAAATCCGTGGGTACGTTGGCGGTTTTGGAAATACTCGAATCAATCCATTTTTGCGCGGCGGCCTGCACATCGACATGCGCTTTGGGGGCGATATTGTCGGCAGAGACAAAGTAATCCGGCAGTTTCTGACTGTCGTTTTCCGTATAAGGCATGGCGTTGACATTGATCATTTTCTGATAAGCCAGCAGTTCAAAGGAACACACGTCTACTTTTTCTTTGGTTTTTTTGCCTTCACGAATGATGTTACGTGAATAGTGGTGCGCAAAGCTGGGCTCGATGCCATTGCTGGCATTGTTGGCCAGTGACAGGGAAATGGTGCCGGTGGGCGCAATGGAGCTGTGATGGGTAAAACGGCACCCCAGCTCGGCCATTTTTTCGATCAGTTCGGGATCAACTTCACCCACCTTCTGCATGTAACGACTATAACGGGCGTGCAGCACCTTGCCTTTTATGCTGTCGCCCACTTTGAAGCCATCCGCTTTCATTTCAGGGCGCTTGCGCAGCATCCCGGCATTCACAATAAAATCTTCTTCCATAATGGGGGCGGCGCCTTTTTCCTCTGCCAGTTCAACACCGGTGCGCCAGCCCACCATGGCCAGTTCGCGGGTAACTTCTTCGGTAAATTTCAGTGAGTCTGCGTCACCATAGACCATGCGCATCATGGTGAGCGTAGAGCCCAGACCAAGGTATCCCATGCCATGACGTCGCTTGTTCATAATTGCTTTACGCTGACCTTCCAGCGGCAGACCGTTGATTTCCACTACGTTATCCAGCATGCGGGTAAAGATGCTGACAGTCTTGCGAAATTTTTCCCAATCAAAACGGGCGTTCCCGGTAAATGGCTCCACTACGAATTTGGTAAGGTTCACCGAGCCCAGCAGGCAGGAGCCGTAGGGGGGAAGTGGCTGCTCACCACAGGGGTTTGTGGCTCTGATATTTTCACAGAACCAGTTGTTGTTCATCTCGTTGACTTTGTCGATGAGGATGAATCCGGGTTCGGCAAAATCATAGGTGGAGGTCATGATCATGTCCCACAGACGGCGGGCATGTATGGTGCGATAGACCTTGCAGGCCACCAGACCTTCGTCATTACTTATGTAACCTTTATCGGTGGGCCATTCGCGCCATACCACTTGTGCGGGGTCATTGATGTCAATGTTGTCGATTTCGATCTCTTTTTCGCTCATCGGAAATGCCAGACGCCAGTCTTCGTCAGACTTCACGGCTTCGATGAATTCCCGGGTAATCAGCAAAGAAAGATTGAACTGACGCAGGCGACCGTCTTCACGTTTGGCGCGGATAAAATCCATGACATCCGGATGACCCACGTCAAAAGTGGCCATTTGCGCACCGCGGCGGCCACCGGCGGAGGATACGGTGAAACACATTTTGTCGTAGATATCCATGAAGGACAGCGGCCCGGAGGTGTATGCGCCCGCACCGGCCACGAAGGCGCCTTTGGGGCGCAGGGTGGAAAATTCATAGCCGATACCGCAACCGGCTTTGAGCGTGAGCCCCGCTTCGTGCACTTTTTCCAGAATATCGTTCATGGAATCATGCACGATACCGGAGACGGTGCAGTTGATTGTGGACGTAGCCGGCTTGTAGGCCAGCGCACCGGCATTGGAAATAATACGTCCGGCGGGAATCGCGCCATGGCGCAGCGCCCACAAAAAACGCTCGCCCCATTCTTTGCGTTTGGCGTCCGTTTCTTCAACCTCCGCCAGCGCCTGGGCGACACGACGGTAGGTGTCGTCAATGGTTTCATCCACCACAACGCCATCCTTGCTTTGCAGGCGGTATTTTTTCTCCCAGATGTCCACCGAAGCGGCCTGGAAGGGAATGTCTTCGACACTGGTGGTAATGGTATTCAAAGTAGCGGCTTTCATGAGACGGGCACCCTCGTCACGGATTTTTACAATCTGCCCACCGCCTGCGCCGGTCGGCTTGCGCCATCCGCCAACAGTCGTGGACCCTCCAAAGACTTAAACTCAAAATCCCGCAAATGGCTACATTTGCAGGATTCAGGTCAAACACAAGATATTGTGTCTGCGGCATAGGATAGGTGCAAGATTGAATACTGTCAACGCAAGCTTCAATAGATATCCTTAAAGATAATAAACAGCAAAAACATATAGTTATGTTATTTTCATAGTTTAAACCTGTATATACAACTCAGCCAAAAAGAAAAATAAAAAATTTTAGCAACACAATATATAGTGATCAACAAACGAACAGGCCGGCCCGGATTCCGGCAATATCCAGGCCAGAAAAAACCATTTTGCCCCCCTTGATTCAGGGCCCTCCACCCCTATGTCTGGGGTAGAAGAGATGATTTTTAAACAGGCTGGCAGCAGTATCAGCCACGTTACACAAACCAGTGAAAAGGAGGACATCATGAACATTATTCAATATGACCCCTGGCGTAGACTCCAGCAGCTGCAACGGGAAATGGGCAGTCTGTTTGATCCTCGCCTCAATACTGATGACGACAGCGCAAGCATGGCCACCAGTGACTGGGTGCCTGCCGTGGACATCAAGGAAGAAGACAATCGTTTCCTGATCGTTGCTGATGTACCTGGCGTCGAGCCTGATGACATCGAGGTGCACATGGAAAACGGTGTGCTTTCCATCAAGGGCGAACGGCACGAGGAACATGAAGAAGAAAAGGAAGGCTACAAACGTATCGAGCGCACACGCGGCAGTTTCCATCGACGTTTTAATCTGCCCGAAACCGCTGATGCCGAGGGCATTACCGCAAAAAGCCGTAATGGCTCACTGGAAATCAGTATTCCCAAACGTGAGGAGCTGACACAGACCCGCCGCATCACGGTGGAACACTGAGCAGCTGGCAAACCGCGCCAGCGCAGGCCGATTTCCCCGGCCTGCGCTGGTGCGGTGGTTTCAGTCAGGCAGGATTGTCTCGCCCCGCCACAAATCCTCCGGAACTTCGCGTTTGCGCACCACAGTGTATTGATCACCATCCACCATGACTTCAGCAACCCGTGGCCGCGAATTGTAGTTAGAGCTCATACCGAAACCATAGGCTCCCGCAGAGCGAACCACCAATACATCACCTGCTTTGATATTGAGCTGCCGGTCCTTGCCCAGAAAATCACCCGTCTCACAAATCGGACCCACCACATCATAAATACCCGGGTGGCCGCCGTTGTTGCGTAACTCAAGCGGAATAATATCCTGCCACGCGCCATACAAGGCGGGCCGTAACAGATCATTCATAGCCCCATCGACAATAGCGAAATTTTTTGCCTTTCCTGGCTTGATGTATTCCACCTGCGTCAACAAAATGCCTGCGTTACCGGCGATGGCCCGCCCCGGCTCCAAAACAATCTCCAGGCCCCGTTCTTTCAATGGGGTCAGAATCGCCGCAGCGTAATCAACCGGGCTTGGCGGCATTTCATCACGATAGGTAATGCCAAGACCACCACCCATATCAATGTGTTGCAGACTGATACCCTGGACCGCGAGTTTGTCGATCAATAACAGCACACGGTCCAACGCATCCACAAAAGGGGAAATGTCACTGAGCTGTGAACCGATGTGACAGTCAATACCCTGCACGTTGATGTGTGGTAATTCAGCAGCACGCTGATAGACGACTTCAGCATTTTCAATGTCGATGCCGAATTTATTTTCTTTCAGCCCAGTGGAAATATAGGGATGCGTCTTTGCATCCACATCGGGATTCACCCGAATCGACACTGGTGCACGTGCGCCCACTTCGCCGGCAACGCCGTTGAGGCGCTCCAGCTCAGCCAGAGATTCCACATTAAAACAGCGAATACCCAACTCCAGTGCATAACGCATTTCATCCGCACTTTTGCCCACACCGGAAAAAACCACTTTCGACGGTGCGCCACCCGCAGCAATCACCCGGCGCAATTCACCCCCCGAAACAATATCAAAGCCGGAGCCCAGCCTGGCCAGTATGTTCAACACTGCCAGATTGGAATTGGCCTTTACCGCATAACAAATCAGATGCCTGTGTCCGGCAAAAACACCGTCAAAAGCATGCCAGTGACGCTCCAGCGTAGCACGGGAATACACATAACAGGGGGTACCCACATCATCGACGATACCCCTGAGATCAATATTTTCCGCACACAGATGACCGTCACGATAATCAAAATGATTCATGGTTTTTTACTGCTCTTTTTTATGTTTGGCTGAATCGGCGGTTTCGGTTGACACAACAGGCTTCACCAAAGCGCCCTTTTGGCCACATGCACTCAACATACTGCCTGCGCCCAGTACTGCAATCACCCAGCAAAGTAAATATTGCGCCCAACAAGATTTCATGAATAATCCCCAATAAGAAGCCGCTCATTATTATAAACTGCCGTCCGCAGGAAACACAGCATGGGCAGCGATACCATACTCAAGGTTAAGGAGAGAACCCCAGTGAATGCAGGTGAATTTAACCAAAAAGTCGATGATACCCTGTCGGCCATTGAAGATGCGCTGGATGCGTGTGACGCCGGGCTGGACTGGGACTTTGCCGGAGGCATATTGACCATCGAGTGCGACAACGGCTCGCAGGTGATCATTAACCGTCAAACACCCACACAGCAAATTTGGGTCGCCGCCCGCGCTGGCGGTTTTCATTTTGACTATGACACCGATGAAAATTGCTGGAAACAGGGTGAACTGGAGCTGTTTACCCTGCTCAACAAAAGCCTGAGTGAGCAATCCGGTGAAACCGTCAAACTGGAGAGCGGCGCATGAACAATGCACTCATAGACCCACCTATCGAAATCGAAACCGGCACCTCGCCCAGTGCATCAGTCATCTGGCTACACGGCCTCGGGGCTGATGGCAATGACTTTGTTCCCATCGTTTCCGAACTGCCATTACCCGATGCGCTTGATATCCGCTTTATTTTCCCCCACGCACCAGTGCAACCGGTCACTTGCAATGGTGGTTACGCCATGCGCTCCTGGTACGATATTTTTTCACTGGAAGAATTTGATCATGAAGACGAAGCAGGACTCATTGCCTCCCGGCAAATACTCACGTCACTGATCGAAAATGAAAACCGGCGGGGTATCCCCACACAACGCATCATCGTCATGGGCTTTTCACAAGGCGGGGCTGTGGCGCTGTACACAGGCTTGCGCCATACACAAACCCTTGCCGGCATTGCTGCTCTATCCACCTATTTACCGTTACACAAAAAAACCCGTGATGAACGCAGCACAGAAAACCAATCTACCCCTGTTTTCATGGCGCACGGACTTCGCGACATGGTCGTAAAGTATGAATATGGAGAAAGATCCTGCACGATACTGAAAGACCTGGATTACAACATCCGCTGGAAAAGTTATGACATGGAACACAATGTATGCAACGAAGAAATTGCCGATATTGGTGCATGGCTTGCTGAATGCCTGAGAATATAATCTGAGACAGGGCAATGTTGCCTCAATGACTCGCAGCGCGTCGCAAAAACGCCTTTTCCAACTCGACCAAAAACAACACTGAAGAAGCCACCAATATAATACGCAACCACATATCAACACCAATGGCCGTCGTGCCAAACAGGTTTTGTAACGGCGGCAGATAAGTAAAACCTAACTGAAAAATGATGAGCGCAGTGATGGCCATCAGCGCATAAGGGTTGCCGGTAAATCCGGCACGGTTAAATACCGAAGCAATAACGTAACGGGAATTAAACAGATAAAAAACCTCAAACATCACCAGTGTGTTCACTGCAACGGTGCGCGCATGCTCAATACTAACACCTTGCTGCATTTCCCAGAGGAAAAGCCCGAAGGTGCCGCCCATTAAAATCAGCGAGACAAAAACAATGCGCCACAGCAAGTGGGCATTCAACATCGGTTCCCGGGCACCGCGAGGCGGGCGGCGCATAATATTTGCTTCCGATGGTTCGAAGGCCAATGACAATGCCAATGTCACCGCTGTCACCATATTTACCCAGAGTATTTGCACGGGAGTCAGTGGCAACTGCTGAAAACCCAACACAATGGCCGCGAGAATAATCAGCGCCTCGCCACCATTGGTGGGCAGAATGAACAGAATGGCCTTTTTAAGATTGTCGTAAACCGTGCGGCCTTCTTCCACTGCATGAATAATGGAAGCAAAGTTGTCATCGGCCAGTACCATTTCGGCGGCTTCTTTTGCCGCTTCGGTGCCATTTTGACCCATGGCTGCGCCCACATCGGCACGCTTCAGGGCTGGCGCATCATTAACACCATCGCCGGTCATGGCCACGATTCTGCCGTGTTCCTGCAATAATTTGACCAGGCGTAGCTTGTGTCCGGGATTCACCCGCGCATACACATCCACCTCCTCCACTCGCTGACGCAGTTCAGCTTCACTCATCCATTCAAGCTGCTGCCCGGTAATTGCTTCATCCACGTTAACCAATCGCAGTTGCCGGGCAATGGCGCGGGCGGTGGCGGCATGGTCACCGGTAATCATTTTCACGCGGATGCCGGCTTCGCTGCACGCCTGTACCGCTGTAATGGCTTCTTCTCGTGGGGGATCAATCAGGCCAAACAGTCCCAGCATGATCAAGCCATTGTGCACATCGTCAAACGATAGCTCCATCTGCTGATACCCGACAGTTTTGACGGCGATGGCTAATACACGTTGTCCCTGCCCTGCCATGTTTTCAATACCGGCCAGCCAGTATTTTTTATCCAGCGCCGATTCACCTGCCAGGGTTTTCTGTCGCGCACACATTTCCAATACCCGCTCCGGTGCGCCTTTAAGAAAGATAAAGGCTTCGTTACGGTGACTGTGATGCAGTGTCGCCATGAACCGGTGCTCGGATTCAAAAGGAATAAGGTCGGTGCGCGGGTATTGTCTGGTCTCAGCATCAATATCCAGCCCTGCTTTTAAGGCAGCGACCAGCAGTGCGCCTTCCATCGGGTCGCCGTGTACCCGCCATTCGTCATTGGCATGCCCCAGTGAAGCGTCATTGCATAAAATTGCCGCACGCAGGGTTTCCAGCAACAAGGGCTGTTGCTCAGGCAGCACATCCAGGTTTTCCGCTGATTGGCCTATTATTGAAAGGATTCCATGAGGGTCATAACCTGTGCCACTCAGAGCAAACAGCTGGTCCGCTGTGGCAATGCGGCGTACGGTCATTTCGTCGCGGGTCAGGGTGCCGGTTTTGTCCGAACAGATTACCGACACCGCTCCCAGGGTTTCAACGGCAGGCAGTCTGCGAATAATTGCGTTACGCCGGGCCATGCGCTGTACCCCCATGGCCAGGGTGATGGTCATGATGGCGGGCAGACCTTCGGGAATCGCCGCCACTGCCAGACTGACGGCGGCAAGAAACATTTCCGCTGACAGATAATCCCGAAACAACACGCCAAAGGCGAAGGTCACAGTGGCAATCCCCAAAATGCCCACTGTCAGCCAGCGGCCAAACTGTGCCATTTGACGCAACAGTGGCGTCGTCACTGATTCCACTTCCGACACCAGGGTGCTGATGCGGCCAAGTTCGGTTTGCGCACCCGTGGCCACCACCACAGCACGCCCCTGGCCATGAGTCACCAGGGTGCCGGAATAAGCCATGCAGCGACGGTCACCGATTACCGTTTGTTGTGTTACCGCATTGGTGGTCTTTTCCACCGCCAGAGACTCACCGGTAAGCACCGACTCCTGAATCTGCAAACCTTTGACACGAAACAACCGCAGGTCTGCGGGCACTTTATCGCCAGACTGCAACAAAATAATATCGCCGGGTACCAGGTTTTCAGCCGGAATCATCAATTGCCGCCCATCCCGCAACACCATGGCATTGGGTGAAAGCATTTTACGAATAGCACGCAAAGCATCTTCGGCCTTTCCCTCCTGCACAAAACCGATCAATGCATTAAGCACCACCACACCAAAAATCACACCTGCATCCAGCCAATGCGCCAGCAGTGCCGTTACGACACCCGCGATCACCAGCACATAAATCAGCACATTATGGAATTGACAGAAGAAACGCCGTAGCGGATTGCGGGTTTTGGCTTCAGCAAGCCGATTCGGCCCATACCTGGCCAAACGCTTTTCGGCCTCGGCTTTTGTTAATCCAGAGGCGTTCGTTGCTAACGATACAAAGACACGTTCAACATTTTCAGCATGCCAGCTTTTTGAGGGAGTACCCACGCGATTACCGCACTGCCATTAAGTTAAGCGTATTTAGCCAAACCGGGCGTTTGTCAATGCAGCGGTTGCGGAGACGCAGAGGTGCAGAGTGCTTACTGGTTTTTCCCTGCGTCTCCGCGTCTCCACGACCTCTGTGCAATAAACGCCATGCTCCCTGTTTCATCATGCTGTAGCGCATACTGAATACCTGAGAAAAACAACCAGCATTTCCTAACGTGCTGGCAGTGAGACTATCACTGGCATGTACCACGCAGCACCGTGGTTGTCAGTTCATTTTCGCAAATCTGTCCTTGTTCTATTGCCCGGGCGTTGGCAAGGCTGGTTTGTGCAATATTTCGCAATGCGTCCACAGTAAAATACCCTTGATGTCCCGTGATCAATACATTGGGAAACGTCACCAGTCGTTCAAACACATCATCCTGAATAATGTCGTTGGACAGGTCTTCAAAAAACAGGTCGCCTTCCTGTTCATAAACATCCAGCCCCAGATAACCGATTTTGCCCGATTTCAGTCCTGGCGCCAGAATCGCTGCATCAATCACTGCACCCCGGCTGGTATTGATAAGCATCACACCGTCTTTCATCTGCGCCAATGCTTCGGCATTGATGAGGTGATGAGTGTTGCAATCCAGCGGACAGTGCAGGCTGATCATATCGGACTGCGCATAAAGTTCCGGCAAACTCACGTAGTCTGCTCCCGATTGTACGCATTCATCATTTTTCCGGGGGTCGTAAGCCAACACACGACACCCCATACCGGACAGGATACGCACCACCAGGGAACCGATGCGCCCCGTGCCTATCACTCCGGCGGTCCGACCGTGCATGTCAAAACCCAACAACCCCTCCAACGAAAAATTTCCTTCCCGCACGCGGCTATAGGCACGGTGAATCTTTCGATTGAGAGACAACATCAGCCCCACTGTGTGCTCGGCTACGGCATAAGGTGAATAGGCGGGAACCCGCACGACTTTTATACCCAGTTTTTCTGCGGCGGACAGATCCACATTGTTAAACCCGGCACAGCGCAACACCACCAGCCGAATATTCTGTTGTTGCAAAGCCAAAAGAACATCGTGGTCAAGTGTATCATTGACAAATACGCATACGGCATCGGCGGACAGTGATTTCAGGTTTGTGTGCCGGGACAGGTGGTGCGCAAAATAAACCAGCTCAAAACCAAATTTTTTGTTGGCCTCATCAAAAAAAGCTTGCTCATAAGGCTTGCTGCTAAAGAAGACGATCTTCATAGTCGGCCACCCATGACACAGCCCATCAATGCATTAACAAAATCCTTCACATCCTGCATTCAAATTGTAGTCGTAAATTCCGGCCTGGCACCGCAATGCGCACCTGTTTTTTGTCAGGCAACTTCCTGGATTCCGGCTTTTGCCGGAATCACGGATAAAATAAATAAGCAGAAGTGGCCAGGGCGGCCTGATGCGCTTTGGGGTGAAAAGGCTTGATCACTAAGGTAGTCCTGCGCAGCGCAGCGGGTGTCCGTTAGCGAGGGATCAATCTGACAAACTAACGTTAGAATTTGTGCGTATAACGCGCATAAAGGTCTTTATCTTCACGTTTTTCGGTTTTATCCGTAGGTTGTTCAATATCGGTGCGATAGCGCACCCGAATTTCAATGCGCTGTTTTTTGGTAATATTCCAGCGATAACGTGTTTCGTACAGGTATTGATTATTTTTAAAGTCTGGGGAGAGCAACCAGCCACCCTCCACTTTGCCCACCACTACGCCAATACTGTGACGCGGTGCAATGTCCATAAAATTGAAGGACACCTGGGCAGCATTGCCACCGGCGTCACCACGGGCGCCCAGCTTGAGTGCAATATTGCTGGGCGTTTTGGGGGCATAACCCCACTCACCGGCCAGCAAAAATTTCATGCCCCCTGTGCCCATGGGCCACTGCGCGGCAAAACGCCCGACAAAGGCCAGGTAATCATCAATTCTGCCTGTAGTGTTGCCATCACTTTGCAGGGCGGACGGCAGATAAGTGACATCCAAAGATCGCTGCACAATAGCAGCCTTTTTATCGGTTTTTTCGTAGGCAAGAAAATAACTGACCCGGCTGTTGTTGTCTGCAAAACCCAGCGTTTTACGCCGCACCTGCGTCGCTCCCTCTTTCGGGTTATATTGCACGATGGCGTGGGTCTTCCAGCCGTTGACACCTTTGTGCTTGAAATAAAGACCATCGGTCCAGGCGATGTCGGTATTGGGGCTATCGTTACGGTCCAGGGATTTTTTTGCCACACCCACTAATTCCAGTTTGGTCTGCATACGTCCAACGCGCAGACTCCAGGGGCCCTGAACATAATTCAGCCACATTTCATCAAAGGTAGACTGCCCCATTTCCAGTCCGTCAGATCCGGGGGTGATGCCGGATGAGTAAAGTTCAAACTCCGGGTCCGCAGCGCTGCGATGGGTGCTGTACCGCCCGGCAAAACGCACCCGGGCGCTGAGTGATTCATTGATGGTGGCCTGTAAACCTGTACGCAGGCGCAGCCGCCATTCGTCTTTGCTCGACGTACTGCCGTCGCGGTCATCACGGTTCAGTGTATAAAATCCGGTGCGCACATCACCTGTCAGGCTAAATGTGTCATTGATGGGTACAGCTGCCTGCAATGCAGATTGGGTCAACAGCACACCCGCTGCCAACATGCTGGTCATTATTGTTTTTTGGGTCATATTCCATTTCTTATTAAATAAAGGCGTCTTGTTATTTTTCAGTCGTCTTCACGACGATATTCACCCTCGATGGTATTCGGCCTGTGAGGACCGGATGAACGCGGTCCCCGACGAGAGCCGCCCATTCCACCAAAACCACCCGGTGGTGTCAAAAACCGCCCCAGCATCCAACGGATCATGGCACGGCGCAATGAGGGAATCAGGCATAAAAAACCGATGGTATCGGTAAAAAACCCCGGAGTCAGCAGCAATGCGCCAGACACCAGCAACACGGCGCCCTCCAGCATTTCGATAGCGGGAATGCCACCCTGGGCCATGGTGTGCTTCACCCGGGCCAACGTGGCAAAGCCTTGAATGCGCAATAACCATACACCCAGCACGGCAGTAAACACCACCATAAACACGGTGGGAAGGGCGCCAATGATGGCGCCCACCTTGATCAACAGGTAGATTTCCACCAAAGGAATGGTCAAAAACAAAACAAGTAATATTGCGAAGGGGTTCATTTATTATTTCCAGTGCGGCAGTCCCAATGACCGGCTGTTTCCAATATCAACTATTTTCAAAAACCAACAGCCGCACTATATCAGAGCCTTTCCTGTGATATGCGATCACTTTTGCCGGAAACAAGCACCATCCATTCCGCAGCGCGCTTCGTCAAGAATGGTACGTTGCCGCATCCGTCATACAGATCAACCAGTTAGCGGAAAACACCCATCGACTCTCATTAACAGGCATGTAAAGATATGCCGCCCACAATACGATATGACAGAAACAAGGAATCAAGTAATGCCAAGGCCTGCACAGCAATCAACATCGCATTTGCTTATTCTGTGTGCCTGCCCGGACCAAACCACGGCACAGAATATTGCCAATCAGCTGGTAGACCGGGCAATGGCAGCCTGTGTGAGTATCCTGCCAGGGTTGACTTCCATCTACCAATGGCAGGGAAAACGGGAAACAGCCCAGGAACATTTGCTCTTGATTAAAACCACGGATATCGCATATCCGGCACTGGAACAGGCTGTTACCGAGCTGCATCCGTATGAACTTCCCGAGGTAATTGCTGTCCCCATCACCCAGGGGCTGAATGGTTACCTCCAGTGGATTGAACAACAAACAGCAACCAAAATAAACCGATGAGACACACCATGACCATTGCGCAACGACTGCTTCTTTTATTCACCCTTTTTGTATTGACCCTGGGCAGCAATACCCAGGCCGGTGTTAGTGACTTCGAGGACGAAGAGCCATTAATGCCTGACGAAGCTTTCGTGCTCAGCACCAGTGTTATTGATGCCAACACCGTGCGCGTTGAATGGAAAATTGCCGACAAATATTATCTGTACCGCGACAAATTCAAGTTCGTCAGTAACACAGAAAGCATCACACCCGGCGCCGCCAACCTCCCCAAAGGCAAGGTCAAAGAAGACGAGTTCTTCGGCAAAGTGGAGACCTACCGCAAACACGTCGCCATTGATATCCCCATCACCCGCCGTGGCAATACCAACACACTGAGCATGAAAGTCACCTCGCAAGGCTGTGCGGATATGGGGATCTGTTACCCTCCGCAGACCAAGACTGTCACTTTTGACCTGCCTCCACAGGCCGCCGTCCAAACCAGCACCAGCACAGCCAACGATTCGGGCGGTTTTAACCCGCTTGGCGCCCTGAAAAACCTGGGTAGCAGCCTGGGACTCATTGAGTCCGACGACAATTTCCTGCATCCCGATCAGGCCTTCAGCTTTTCCGCAGAGGCCATTAACGGCAACACTCTGCGTGTCCATTGGGATATCGCCGACAAGGTCTATCTCTATCAGGACAAATTCAAGTTTGAGCTAAAAGAAGCCAATGGAATCACCCTCGGCACCCCCGTGATGCCTGAGGGTAAAAAGAAAGTCGATGAGTCCTTTGGCGAGATGATGGTTTATTACCACGAAGTGGACATCGATATCCCGTTAGAGCGCACGAACCTCAATGCCACCGACGTTATCCTCGTGGTCAAATACCAGGGCTGTGCCGATGCCGGGTTCTGTTATCCACCCCTCACCAAAGAAATGCCCGTTTCACTGCCCCCCGGCCTGGCCACAGCGGCAGCTGCCGGGGTGGCTACCGGTACCGGTGGAACCAGCGGGGCGGATAATGCCCCCCTTTCCGAACAGGACCGCATTGCAGACTCGCTGGCCAGCGGCAATACCCTGCTCACCCTTCTTACTTTCTTCGGTTTTGGTCTGTTGCTGGCCTTCACCCCCTGTGTCTTCCCGATGATACCCATCCTCTCCAGCATCATCGTCGGCCAGGGTAAAAACATCACCACCCGTCGTGCCTTCATCATGTCACTGGTATACGTGCTGGCCATGGCGCTGACTTACACTGTGGCCGGTATCGCTGCCGGTGCTTTTGGTCAAAATTTACAGGTCGCCTTTCAGAACCCGTGGATACTCGGCAGCTTTGCCGCTGTGTTTGTGGCGCTATCGTTTTCCATGTTTGGTTTTTACGAGCTGCAAATGCCCTCGTTCATCCAGAGCAAACTCACTAATGCCAGCAACCGCCAGCAGGGTGGCACACTGACGGGCGTCGCCGTTATGGGCCTGCTATCAGCCCTCATCGTTGGTCCTTGCGTAGCCGCACCACTGGCAGGCGCACTGATCTACATCGGCCAGACTGGCGATATGGTACTCGGCGGCATGGCTCTGTTTGCCCTTAGCATGGGCATGGGCGCGCCACTGTTGCTCATTGGCGCCTCGGCAGGCAAGCTGCTGCCCAAGGCCGGCACCTGGATGGACACCATCAAAGCCGTATTTGGCGTGCTGATGCTTGCTGTCGCCGTGTGGATGCTGGAACGCATCGTACCTGTAGGCATCGCCATGATGCTGTGGGGCACACTGATGATCGGCTCCGCCGTTTACATGGGCGCATTGGAACCTGTGGGCGAAGGCTCCGGCTGGCGTAAACTTTGGAAAGGCCTTGGGGTCGTGTTGCTTGTTTACGGTGCTCTGCAACTGTTCGGCGCAGCGGCTGGCGGCAAAGATACCCTGCAACCACTGCATAGTCTGGCCATGGGTGGTAGCGGCGGCGGTGGTGGCAGTGGCGTGATGGGCAACATGCAACACGGTGGCGAGATGGTCTTCAAGCGCTTCAAGGGGCTGTCCGAACTGGACCGTGAAGTCGCCGCCGCCTCTGCTGCGGGCAAATCGGTGATGGTGGATTTTTATGCTGACTGGTGTATATCCTGCAAAGAAATGGAAAAATACACCTTCTCCGATACGGGCGTACAAGGAGCCCTGAGCAACACCGTACTGTTACAGGCCGATGTCACCGCTAACGATGACATCGACAAGGCGCTAATGAAAAAATTCGATATCATCGGCCCGCCCGCCATTCTCTTTTTTGATACTGATGGTAAAGAGCGCCGTGCCTACCGTGTGGTAGGCTTCGTGAAACCCGGCCCCTTCCGTGAACATATAGAAGAGGCGCTTCATTAACCGAACCGGGCAGCACACAACTGTGCCAGACAACGGCAAATAGATGGCTAACACTTCGCGGAAAAAAAACCTGCTGAAATACTCCACATACCTGCTGACCTTCGTGGTCGGCATGTGGGGCGGCCGTTTGCTCATTGACCAGATAACCGGTAACGCCCAGGGACGTGAAGCCGCACAAGCCATGGTTGACCGGCCTGCCCCCGAATTCAGCCTGCCGGATATTACCGGCGCCATGCGCAATTCCCACGAGTGGGATGGCAAAGTCGTCATCCTTAATTTTTGGGCCACTTGGTGCCCACCCTGCCGCAGCGAAACCCCCATGTTTGTCGACATGCAGGAACAATACAGCGCTACAGGCCTGCAATTTGTCGGCGTTGCTATTGATGACACAGAAAAAGTGCAGAACTTTATGGACACCTACGGCGTCAATTACCCGATGCTTATTGGCGAAAACGCAGCTATTGAGATTTCCAAAAACTATGGTAACCGTTACGGCGCCTTGCCTTACACGGTCATTATCGACCGCAGCGGAAAAATCCAGTTTGTGCAGCGCGGTGAAATGACCCGCGAAATGATCGAAGATACCATCAGCCAGCTGCTGTAAAACCTGCCCCCGGTAACCTCCAATTTCTGGAATTTTGCCACGAACACTCCGACAACGTCGGCGAAACCCGATAAATCTCCAAAAACGTAGACATCAAAACCCTATGGGGGCATACTGGGTGTAGTCTTAGGGGAAAATACACATTTTCAATGCATTTATGTATTTTTTCCCGCAGGTTGGCACCATAATAGCCCCATCTGGCAAGTCCAGACGTCTAACTAGACGCCAACCGTAAAAACCGGATAAAAAACGAAGGGATCAGTACACACAATCACATCATGGCTAACATCCTCGTCCTCAATGGCCCCAACCTTAACCTGCTGGGCAGTCGTGAACCCGACCATTACGGAAAGTCCACACTCCCGGAAATTACTGAACACCTGGTCAATGCCGCCAAGGCCGCAGGACATACACTGAGCCATTACCAAAGCAATGCCGAGCATGAGCTGGTGAACCGTATACATCAGGCCATAGCGGACAAGATCGAATTCATCATCATCAATCCTGCCGCATTCACACATACCAGTGTGGCATTGCGCGATGCGCTGGCCGGTGTGGCCATCCCGTTTATCGAAGTACATTTATCGAATATTCATGCCCGCGAAACATTTCGCCGGCACTCCTATTTTTCGGATATCGCCGTGGGCGTCATCAGTGGACTGGGAGCCCAGGCTTATGAATTGGCGTTAGACGCAGCAGTCACCCGATTGGGCTGACACAACGCACTATTTAAAAAAACAAACTAATTACCGTTAACAAAAATCACAGGCACCAACAATGGACATTCGCAAAGTTAAAAAACTTATTGAACTGCTGGAAGAATCCAATATTGCTGAACTGGAAATTCATGAAGGCGAAGAATCAGTGCGCATCAGCCGTCATGGTTCCAACGCAGCCGTTGCCGCACCCGCGCCAGTAATAGCAACGGCACCCATTCCAGCTGCTGCACCCGCCCCCGCTGAAGCAGCCGGCACCGAACCAGAAATCAGTGGCCACAAAGTAACATCCCCCATGGTCGGCAGTTTTTATCGCGCACCCTCCCCAGGCGCTGCCCCCTTTGTGGAAGAAGGCCAAAGCGTCAAAGTGGGAGACACCTTGTGCATTATCGAGGCAATGAAATTGCTAAACCAAATCGAAGCCGACAAGGCAGGCACAATCAAAGCTATCCTGGTGGAAAATGGTGAGCCGGTGGAATACGGGCAGGCGCTGTTTATTATCGAATAAATTCGCAATCAACCGTTAATTACCGGCGGCAAATACCTGACAGCTATAATCGCCGTAGGATAACTGTCAGCAAAACCAAACTTAACGCAGCCTCTAATGTAGATAAAAGCCATGTTTGAAAAAATCGTTATTGCCAATCGCGGGGAAATCGCCCTGCGTATTTTACGTACCTGCAAAGAGCTGGGCATCCAGACTGTCGCTGTACACTCCGAAGCCGATCAGGACTTGAAACATGTACGACTCGCCGACGAAACGGTGTGCATCGGTCCCGCCGCCTCTACTGGCAGCTACCTGAATATCCCGGCGCTGATCAGTGCGGCAGAAGTCACTGATGCCGTAGCCATTCACCCCGGTTACGGCTTCCTCGCCGAAAATGCTGACTTCGCCGAACGCATCGAACAAAGCGGCTTCACCTTCATTGGCCCCAGACCGGAAACCATTCGCCTGATGGGCGACAAAGTGTCCGCCATCAAAGCCATGCGCGAATCCGGCGTACCCTGTGTCCCAGGCTCCGACGGTCCGTTGGGAGATGATGAGGAAACCAACAAGCGTATCGCCAACGACATTGGCTACCCCATCATTATCAAAGCTGCGGCCGGAGGTGGTGGTCGCGGTATGCGCGTGGTGCATTCCGAAGCAGCACTGCTTAACGCCATTTCACTCACTACCGCCGAAGCCCAGGCGGCCTTTGGCAGTGGTGTGGTGTACATGGAAAAATACCTGGAAAACCCGCGCCATGTGGAAATTCAGGTACTCTCGGACCAGCACGGCAACGCCATTCATCTGGGCGAACGCGACTGCTCCATGCAGCGTCGGCACCAAAAAGTATGTGAAGAGGCTCCAGCCCCCGGCATCAGCCCTGAACTGCGCGCCAAAATTGGTGGTCGCTGTGCCGACGCCTGCCGCAAGATCGGTTATCGTGGCGCAGGCACCTTTGAATTCCTGTATGAAAACGGTGAATTCTATTTCATCGAAATGAATACCCGTATCCAGGTTGAACACCCGGTCACCGAAATGATTACCGGCGTGGATCTTATCAAAGAACAAATCCGCATTGCTGCCAACCTGCCGCTAAGCTATCAGCAGGATGACATCAAAATTCGCGGTCACGCCTTTGAGTGCCGCATCAACGCCGAAGACCCGGAAAGCTTTATGCCTTCACCGGGCACAATCAGCCAGTTCCATGCCCCGGGCGGACTGGGCGTACGTGTTGATTCTCACATTTACAACGGCTACCGCGTGCCACCTTATTATGACTCAATGATCGGTAAACTTATCGTACACGGTGATACCCGCGAAATCGCCATGGCGCGAATGCGCACCGCCTTGAGTGAATGTGTTATCGAAGGCATCAAAACCAACATCCCATTGCAACAGGATATTTTTAACGATGCCGCGTTTGCTGCCGGCGGCACCAATATTCACTACCTTGAGAAAAAACTGGGTCTTTGAAAGAAAACCAACCACATTCAATAATCTGGTCGTGGCGCGCCACGCAATGGCTGTATTTCTTTGTTGCCACTGATAGGTTGGGGCAAGGGCTTTAACAGACGAACGCGATTGGTTTGTGGATCAACAGTTTTACTCGGCAGGGATTGTAAATAATAAGCAACAACTTCAGTGGCATCCACGATACCGCCATACCTGTCTTTTAATACTCTGACATCCTGGGCAAGCATGCCGTTGATCTTATGTGAGTTGTCGAGATACCAATAACCTGCAACAGTGTACATACGCGCAGTATCAAGCAATTCGCCATTAATACGCATATCCGAAACCCTCACCCGGTATTCATTACCCGGGTCAAGCGTATAAGTGATGCCCGAAGAGCCTTGCAGCCAACCACCTCCCCAATTGGCAACCCAACCGCTGAATACATCATCGGCGGATTTTTCAATGGCAAGATACAAATTGTCACCTGATACTTTGCCACAGGCAATTTGAGGACCAATGGGAATATAGTGATATATATCTTCAAGATGGATTGGCCCCGGGGCAATGTGTGTACCGTAACGAAATCCACGGATTACGCCCACATCGGCATTACAGGCCAGCCGGAACGCATCGGAAAGAAAATTGTGGGATGACCCCTCTATAACCGCCGGCATGGATACAGCATCGGAAAAATTGGAACGGTGCAAAGGCACCTTGGTATAGCCAATGACAGTATCAATAGGTGTGCGCAACACCGCTGCATTAACAGGATTAACATGGGAAACAAATCCCGGCCCTTTTACAAAAGGACGACGGGCTCTTTGTATCATTGCCTGTATTTCCGGGTCGGGTTGATAATCACGGGTATTGATAAAATGCGGCGCCCAATCCCAACTACTGATTTTTTTGTCCGTAACAGTCAGCGTGATTTCCCCAAGCATGGCGCCATCCTGGCCTTCTTCTATAATTAACGTACCGCTCTTTGTTTGCAAAACCTCCCGCGTTTCCTCATGCATATCGGAAGACAATATAATATCAACGCCTGGAATGCGTTCTGCAATATCAAGATTGGCAGCCAGACCACGTTCTGAAATCAGCAGAATCAAATCCACATTGTCATTTTTGCGCAACAGCGATACAGCCTCTGCGAGTTCTTCTTCACCAGGACTTAAATAAAACCCATCCATTAAAAACGGGCTCACCGATTGCGGCCCTCGTTCGGCAGTAAGGCCTACAATACCCACCGTTACATCACCAACCTGTTTAATCATATGTGAAGACAATACACGCTGCCCCGCCTTTTCCGGATAGGGTGTAAGGGGGTATTCATAAAGGGTGACATAATAAAGATTGGCCGCTATGGCATTCCAGTTGGCCTTTGGATTATCACCTGAAAACAACTCTATGAACCGTTTTGTCCCATATAAAAAATCCCAATTTCCCGGCGCAAAAGCATCAATATCAAATTTATTGAGTATGTCAACGATAATCTGGCCACGAGAAAACAGCGCTTCCGCAGAACCTTGTATGGTATCCCCCGTGTTGACCAGCAATGTATTGGGACGTTTCGCACGGATTTTTTTAATTGCACTGTATAAATAGGCAAGCCCACCCACCTTGTATTCTGTGGTTGACTCACCATCCCGCATATTGGGGCGTGGTACAAGGTGACCATGGATATCACCCATGTGTATCAGCGTGACGGTACCATCACCCGCCTGTGCCGGTGAAAAAAACACACTGCCACACAGCAATGCCAGACACATCCATTTAATAACTGTTTTCATCATAAGCTTTGGAAGATCAAGGCCGGATGTAAGTCCAGCCCAGGGTATGCTTTTCAACAATTTCGGCAATACCTGAAGGCACATAACGCACTGATTGCAGCATATCAGAAGGCCGCAGATTGGCCCTGCGCATGGCAATTTCACAAAGCACGATGCGTACACCACTGTATGTAGCTGCTTTCACTTTGTCAGATATGGGTGCCGGCGCATAATATTTCAGCGTGTGAACACCAGCACCAAATACCACTATCTCAATTTCTATATTTTCAGGACCAAAAGTTTTTTGTGCATCTTTGGCGCTGTTTAATGCAAGATTCAGTTTATCCAGACTGTCCTCACTAACCTGTAATAACAAACTGTAACGGGGCGCCTCACTGGACCACGCCGTACTGACAAACAGTATCAGACAAATAATGCCTGGCAACCACTTACGAACGTTCATCTTGATTTCCCCGTTCACACTGCATGATCCTGAAGATTTTCACCGCTCTTTTCTTTCAGGTAATAAATATTTTCTTCACCTACCGTTTTTATCAGACCACTCGATTGAAATACTGCGTCATGATTATGATTTCTCAACCACAATAACATCCGAAAACCTTTCTCTATGCGGTTTTTGGCTTCCCTCACCAGCACTTCTGCGCCAGCGCCGTCAACCGAATGGAGATTTTCACCTGAGATAATTAAATCCCCTTCTCCATTATCCTGTTTTCTTAAATCCACCAAAACACTTTCCAGGCGAGGCACAGAACCAAAAAACAAACTGCCGGAAATTTGTAATACGGTGACATGATCAAATCGCCTGGGCACGTCCACATCCAATTCATTGCATTCTTTTTTTGGAGAAGAAAATAAAGAATGCTTACCCGCTGAATACCGGTAATATTTTTGATGTTCTTTACCGGAATAATTCCGCGAAGACAGTGTGCCGCCAAGCTGGGGGGAATATTGCTGTGCTTCTTTCCCTGTCAATAGCCCTATTTCAGGCTTGGACACATTTTTCATATAAGCAATAATTGACAAGGTGATGCCAAAGAATACCGCATAATCGACACCGCCATAAATTGTGGCGAATAAAACCAGGGCAAAAATAAATTGGTTTTCTCTTTTTTCCAAAAGGACTTTTTTAATGTCATTTTTTTTAATAAGCCCTGCACCCACCAATAACAATATGGCCGCCATCACAGAAATTGGCATGTGGGCAATAACCGGGGCGGCAAATACAACCAGAACCGCCAGAGTAATGACTGATATCAATGCGGACAAGGGGGTTCTTCCACCTGACTCAAAATTGGATGCGCTGCGATTAAAGGAGCTGCAACTGGGAAAACAGGAAACAAAGCTACCTGCTATGTTTGAGATACCCTGCCCTAAAACCTCTTGATTAATATCAACACATTGACCGGATTTGATTGCCATAGCACGTGCAATAAGGGATGCCTGTATCAGACCTAAAAATGCGATGACAAATGCAGCGGGTAATAATCCCTGGGAAGCTTCGGCAAAATTTTCCGGGCTGAAATCAGGGGAAGAAAGTGGCAGTGCCGATAATGACATGGTACCCAGCTTATCCAGGCCTACATTGGATTCACCAAATGCCAATTCAAGCCCTGCCGAAAACAGCATTCCTGCAATCACTGCAATAATAAGGAATGGAAGTCTTGGAAAATAATATTTGATAAGCAGCCCCGAAATTACAGTAACAATACCCACAGACACAGCAAACCCATTAGCCCTTGACATACCATAAACAACCTGGGGAATGGCATCTTCTATCGGTTCAGCGATATTCATCAAGACCCCCATAAAGTTGCCTAATTGGGAAACAATAATAATGACCCCAACGCCGGTGATCAGCGCGACCGTAACGGTTTGGGAAAAATAATTGAATATAATGCCAAGGCGTAACAAACCTAATGAAACCTGGATAACACCCGCCATGAATGCCAGCGTAATGGCATACTGAATCCACTCCGGTGAGGCAATGCTGGCATATGGGGCAATTGTGAAAGCGATAAGTATGCTTAGTGCCGTGTTGGGGCCAGACATGGCATGCCAGGATGAACCAAACAAAGCAGCAAACATAACAGGAAATATCGAGGTATACAGCCCATACTCAGGTGGCAGACCCGCTAATGTTGCAAGCGCAATGGCTTGCGGCAAAATCAACACCCCGGCGGTCATGCCTGCAATAATATCCGCCTTCACCGTTTCCCGGTTGAGCATCAACATCCAGCGCAAGAAAGGAAACAATCCATAAATCCATTTTGATTTGGCAGCCATCATCATTTAACGCACTATGTTTGGAAAAAAGAAATCCATCGCCCAGCTCATTTTTGGGTTTCTGGGACGCTCTTGCAGCCAAATGTAAATTGCCACATCCAGTGATTCCTGATTGCTCAGACTGAAGCTGGCCCCCAAGGGCATATTACCCTTGATGAATTTTGCCAGTGTTCTGACACGCTGTAGCCCGGAACCTTTATTATAAGAATCCCTCCCCCATAATGGCGGGAACATGTAACCTTCACCATTTATATGTTTTTTCCCTTTACCATCTTTCCCATGGCAAAGTTCACAGTGGGTTTCATAGACAATTTTACCGCGCTTAGGGTCCAGGTCCTGTGTACGACTTACATTGGGGAGGCCACGCCCCGGAAGATCCACCCCCACAGGTGCACCTTTTGACAGCCATTTTGTATAAGTGACCAATGCTTTCATCTCCGGCGCATCCAGCGTCGGTGCAATACCATCCATGCTGTATATAAAACAATCCTGAATACGTTCTTCAAGCGTGACCACTGTGCGGGTTTTGTGGCGATACATTGGGTATCTTCCATAGGCGGCCCATAAAGGAATACCGTGAGGTTTGCGGCCCTCCTGCAAATGACAGCTGGAACAATTTAACCCGTTACCTGCATAACGTTCAGCATAGACACCTGTATTGACAAAAATATTACGCCCCATTCTTACCATATCGCCGAACCTGTCATCAGGAATATCCGCCACCAGCGGTGGTGCAAAATATTCGCCGGGACTGATCACATGCACCTGGGTTAACTGGGTAGGTAAACTGAGTCGCGGATTCACCAGACTGGGCCTGACCTCAAGACTATCCAGGCTTTGTCCAATCTCTTGTGCTACAGCAGGCAATATACCCACACTATAAAAACTGAAAACCAAAAACCATTGCAAAAAAAACCACTTCATTTGCATTACTCACGATTAACGGAATATGACAAATTGTCATAGTACGCAGCCACATTAACTTTATCGCCATCGGTAAGTTGATCAGCGACATTTCTCATTAGCGCCAAATGGTCATTGTCCCGTTTTCCGGTTTGCCAATGGTTGATTTGGGCAATAATGTAGGCAACAGGCTGCCCCACCAAAGGTGGGAAAATTGCCCCAAAGCCTTGCCCTCGGGGTCCGTGACAGGAATCACAAGCAGGCAACCCGTATTCCGGTTTTCCACGTAATGCCAGATCCTCACCCCGTTCAAGAGTTTCAAAATCATATGCCTTCGGAGCGGCGACAAAAGTCAATTCGCTATAATAGACCGCCAGATTATGCCGGTCTTCAGCGCTTAGCATTCTGGCCAGTTTATTCATGCTGGAATGTTGGCGGATACCCGGTGTGAATACGGTCAAGTCACCATAAGTTCGAGGCGTTTTAATATAATCACGCGCAATGGGCTCAACAGCGGCCCGTGTTTTCAAAGGGCTCCGCGCATAATCTTCCAATTGCTTTTTAATGTAATCAGGATGCAATCCAGCCAGTCTGGGAATTGCTGTTTTTTCATTCCCTTGACCTTGAAGACCATGACAGGAAGCACAAGCCGGAATATCGGCACGACCACCCAAGGCCAGTTGTTTTCCAGCCAAGCGATGTACTTCCAGAGAAGCAACGGAAGAAAAAGGGGATACCAACTGAAAGACAATAAAAAAAAGAGCAATTAATACGGCCGAGACAATAACCCATCCTGATATATTGCTTAAATCTGTCACTAAAGAACGTTTAATATTACTACCGGGTTCCATATCAATGTCCTTTACAAATACCATTTTTATGAAGAGGATTTTTTTAGTTTACATTTTTCAATGATTGTAAATGTACGATACGCTCCTTTGCTTAAACCTAATAATTTGCGCCTGGTTTTCCCCTAAATAATTTTCGCAAAATCAGTTTACTTAACAGGATTTTTCATATTATAGAACCTCTTGTTTGTGTACGACTGCTTAATTGCCTGAATCTTCGCTCTGGCACAGGCAATACGTAACTGTATTTACTGTAGAAAACATCAACACTGTCACAAAAAAACAACAGCGCTTTGAGTGATGGTCACGCTTCAATCCAGAAATGGTGCAGGTTAAACCTGCACCATTTCCACGGTTGAAACATGAATAACTGTTAACTAATGATCGACATCGCTATCAGAATCTTCGTTACTGTTTTTACGAGTCAGAAGCTTCATCATCAGCAATGAAAACCCAGCCAGGGAGCCAAAGGAAAAAGCACCACCGCCACCATTGACAACCTTGATGGTGGTGCTGGCCGTATTGGTGCCACCATCATCATCCGTTACTGTCAACGTAACATCGTAGGTTCCTTCTTCAGTGTAGGTATGAATCGGGCTTGCACCTTCGCCTACACCACCATCACCAAAGTCCCAGCTATAGGAAACAATTTTCCCGTCAGGGTCCGATGAGAAAAAGCCGTTGAACAATACAATAATGTCAACAAAACCTTTGTATGGACCGCCCGGATTTGCAACAGGCAACTGGTTATCCGCAGCAACAATTTCCACGGTTGTACTCACCGAATTTGTTGCACCGAGATTATCCATAACCGTCAGGGTCACATTAAATGTGCCGGCCTCTGCATAGGTTGCCGTCGGTGTTTCCCCCGTACCAATCAGGCCATTACCAAAGTCCCAGCTATAGGAAACAATGCTGCCATCAACATCGGAAGAGGCCGAACCATCGAACTGTACCGCAGTGCCAACAGTACCATTATAGGGGCCACCCGGGTTTGCAACCGGCGGCTGATTGGCAACAGTACCGATCACCGCAGTTGTGCTCACCGAGTTTGTCGCACCGTCGTCATCCGTTACCGTCAGGGTTACATTAAATGTGCCAGCCTCAGTATAAGTAGTGGCCGGCGTTGGACCTGTGCCGGTTGTACCATTACCGAAATCCCAGCTATAGGCGGCAATGGTGCCATCGGGGTCAGATGAAGCTGCCCCGTTAAACTGTACGGCGATGCCAACAGTACCATTATAGGGACCACCGGGGTTTGCAACCGGCGGCTGGTTGGCTGCGGCGCTAATCGTTACGGTTGTGCTCACCGAGTTTGTCGCGCCGTCGTCATCCGTTACTGTCAGGGTCACATTAAATGTGCCAGCCTCAGTATAAGTAGTGGCCGGTGTTGGACCTGTACCGGTTGTACCATTACCGAAATCCCAACTATAGGCGGCAATGGCGCCATCGGGGTCAGATGAAGCTGTCCCATTAAACTGTACGGCGCTGCCAACAGTACCATTATAGGGACCACCGGGGTTTGCAACCGGCGGCTGGTTGGCTGCGGCGCTAATCGTTACGGTTGTGCTCACCGAGTTTGTTTCGCCGTCGTCATCCGTTACCGTCAGGGTCACATTAAATGTGCCAGCCTCAGTATAAGTAGTGGCCGGCGTTGGACCTGTGCCGGTTGTACCATTACCGAAATCCCAACTATAGGCGGCAATGGCGCCATCGGGATCGGATGAAGCGGAACCGTCAAACTGCACAGCAACATCGACCGTACCATTATAGGGACCACCCGGATCGGCAACCGGCGGCTGGTTGGCTGCGGCAATAATTTCCACCGTCGTACTGACCGAATTTGTTTCCCCGGCGTCATCGGTGACTGTCAGGGTCACATCAAATGTGCCCGCTTCAGCGTAGGCCTTGGTCGGCGTTGCGCCCGTGCCAGTCGTACCATCACCGAAATCCCAGCTATAGGAAGCAATGGCGCCATCGGGATCGGATGAAGCGGAACCGTCAAACTGCACAGCAACATCGACCGTACCATTATAGGGACCGCCCGGATCGGCAACCGGCGGCTGGTTGGCTGCGGCAACAATCGTCACGGTTGTGCTGACTGAGTCTGTTTCACCGGCATCATCCGTGACCGTCAGAGTCACATCAAACGTACCAGCCTCGGTATAGGTATTTGTCGGCGTTGGGCCTGTGCCAGTTGTGCCATCACCGAAGTCCCAATTATAAGATACAATTGTACCGTCGGGATCGGATGAGGCAGAGCCATCAAACTGCACGGCAACATCAACCGTACCGTCATATGGGCCACCGATGTCTGCAACAGGTAATTCATTTGGCGGAGCATTCGGGTCATGTTGTAATAACACGGAAACCGTAGGTGACCCGGCATTGCGATTCGGCACCGCGATATCCAGCATGCCATCGTTATTAAAATCACCACTGACTATATTTTGCGGTTCATTACCCACGGAAAAAATGAGCGGTGTGTCCCGCGCCAGCACACCCGTGCCATCACCGAGGAAAATCCGCAACTCATCTGTATCTTCTCTGACAAAAGCGACATCAGCATTGCCATCAAGATTAAAATCACCCGCAGTGTGCCCACGCAAAATACCGTCTTCCAGACCCCGGTCCACGGCACTGAAAATCCCGGACTGGTTTTCATAAGTACCCAGCCCACCCTCTCCACTCAGGACAACGTCTGGCCAGGTATCCTGATTAAAGTCAACAGATACGATATGCAACGGTGTACCTTGCCGCTCCAGCTGATTACTGACATCGAAGCCAGCATTTCCATCATTATGCAAAACCAGTCTTGGCGTCACCAGATCAATATCATTGTCCCTATCGACATCAATGGCGAGAATACCGGTCGCTTCCACTCCCTCTGTCGCCCCAAGGTTCTGGGCAACCGAAAACGTACCGTCACCATTACCCATAAACATCGATACACCAACACCCGTAGCAGCAACGTTATTGGCCACAGCAAGATCCACGTTGCCGTCATTATCAAGGTCAGAAGCCACCACCGCTACGGCGGGAACCCCTCCACTTACGAGTGTTGTCGAGTATGAAAAGCTCACATCACCAGCAGCGGTATTAAGGTACACATGTACATCAGCAAGATTGGAGCCACCCGCAGTCACGGCCAGATCCAGACGCCCATCACCATTAAAATCCCCGCCAACTAAACCGGCGGGAACATAACTCTCTCCACTTCCGTTAGTTATTGGCACTTGAAGATGATTGGCAAATTCGCCGCCATTCGTACCAAACAATATTGATACGCTACCACCAGTGGCGCCATCGGCCAGGCTCGTTGCAATATCATCAATACCGTCATTATTGAAGTCGCCCAAAACAATCTTGATTGGATCAGTCCCGGAAATTGCGTATTCAACCTGTGGCTCAAACGCTGTTTCAGCGATTGCATTTTGAGTAAAGCAGCCCAAGACGACAAGCGATGTAATGCCGTACAGTTTCTTGTGCCGCGAAAAAACCATAGCGCTCGATTTCTTTAACATGGGATCATTGTCCTTGTGAAGTTAAGTAGTCAATTTCATATTACGACGGCGGTGGAATAACTGAAATTTCACTGATACCAACTTACGCTCTAAAAAATAAAAGCCTTTATGAAACTCATAATCAGTCAATTTTCTGATCCATCTGTAACAATCAATGTTGTTTCTTTATTGAAGACAAATAATTAAATTTTAAAAAACCAACAAACTCATTTAAAAAATACAGATCTCCACCAACCGAGATTAAACCTTAGCATCAAGAACAAAAGTTTTTATATCCGCAAAAATCCCACCGACCCTGCGTAAAACCATTACTCATAAATACAACATTCTTATTTATCAAAACATTACACCTGTAATTTTTTAACTTATAAAATTAAATTCAATATTTTAATATTTATTTTTCTTGAAATAATAAAAATTACGCCTTCATTATAAATATATTAATTTATAATTAACTTTATAATTCTCGTGATTTAATGCTCCACATTTATGTTTAAGAAAAACACGCAGGTTAGTGTTAACAACAGCTTTTAATACGTAAAACACTACCAACAAGCAGTAAAATAAATATGGATATAAAAACAGGCGGACAAAAACTGAATGGTGGCTGAATAGATAATGAATAAACGCTGAATGAAATTATGGCAATCTGGCTATACCCGTGGCGTTTGGGATTCAGGTTCAAATGTGCGTCATATTTTCTTTATGGCGAGGTGAAATAAGGACAACAACGCGGCCATGGCGTGTAATCAGGCCTGAATCCCAAACGCCACGGGTATATATTGATAATATTTATTTTCCTTACGCATAAATATGCAACACATTTCCAACAATATGCGTCCTTATTATTTATCTATACTTTTTTTATTGTTCCATGATTAAAAACAAAAGCATTGCCTTCCACAGCCACCATGAATGACATTCATAATATTCTCTTCACGGAAAAATTTTTGAGTATTAATTTTCAGGCATTGCGCCTATACTTCCGCTAAATATACCCGTGGTGTTTGGGATTTCGATTTAAGTATGCGTCATATTTTCTTTCGATGGCGAGGCGAAATAAGGGCAACAACGTGGCCATGGCGGAAACAGGGCGTGCACTGAGGCCTAAATCCCAATCGCTACGGGCATAGCACAGCAAATATTTTTTGAACAACAACCTGAGAACGGGCGATGCCTTGGTTACAACTCACACTGGAAACCACACCGGAAAATGCTGAAGAACTTTCTGAGCTGCTCGGCGAAGCCGGTGCCAGTGCGGTCACTTTTCTTGATAGCGCAAATCAACCGCTGTACGAACCACCTGTGGGCGAAACGCCCTTGTGGTCACGCACCCGTGTCATTGGTTTGTTCGATGCGGCTACCGACATGGATGCGTTGCTGACACAAATCAGCAATGCCATCACCCCCAATCACCTGCCGGATTATCGAATCTCGCCATTGGAAGACAAGGACTGGGAGCGTGAATGGATGGACAGTTTCAAACCCATGCCTTTTGGTCACCGTTTGTGGGTTGTGCCCAGCTGGACCCTGGCGCCACAACCCCAAGCCATTAATATCTTGCTGGACCCGGGACTGGCCTTTGGTACCGGCACCCATCCTACCACTGCACTGTGCTTGCAATGGCTGGATGAACATGGCGCAGACCACAATGAAGTCATTGATTACGGTTGCGGCTCGGGCATTCTTGCCGTGGCTGCCGCCAAGCTGGGGGCTGGTCATGTGTGGGCTGTGGACAATGACCCGCAGGCACTTATTGCCACACATGACAATGCGCAAAAAAACAATGTTGCTGAAAATATTGATGCTGTATTACCTGACGCCCTGCCCGGCCTGCAAACCCCTTTGTTGCTGGCCAACATCCTTGCCCAGCCACTAATGGACTTTGCTGAACGTTTTGCCACACATGTCATGCCTGGCGGCCATATCGTATTATCTGGCATCCTGGCCGGGCAGGCCGAACAGGTTGCTGCCAGTTATGCACCCTGGTTTTCCATGGAGCCAGCCACATTTAAAGACGACTGGGTGCGACTCAACGGCCAGCGCCGCCGTTGAATTCACCAGAATGGCGGACAAACAGATATTATCTGGACAGCACTTCATTGATGATTTTTCACCAGCCATACAATACAATTCCGCTGGTTTTTGTATTTTCCCAAGGACACAGCATGAATGTTTTGTTGCCCTTTCCCTTCCGCATGTTTGACAGGCCCGAATGGAAACAGAAGTGACGGATCAGGCAAAAGCCACCAGTTGGTGGTTGATTTTTATCTGCTGGCTGATTTCGATGCTATCCACGTTGGGCAGTCTGTTTTTCAGTGAAATCATGGATCTGATCCCCTGTGAGCTATGCTGGTATCAACGCATTTTCATGTTTCCGTTGACGATCATTTTGCTGCTGGGCCTGCACCCACTGGATGCTCGCGTGGTGAGATATGCGTTGCCGATTGCGGGTATTGGACTTCTGTTTACAATTTATCACAGCCTGTTGTTTTACGGCCTTATCCCAGAGAATCTGCAACCCTGTCGCCAGGGGATATCCTGCGCCGATGACAGTATGGTATTGTTCGGCGTATTACCCATCCCGCTGCTGTCACTGGCCGCCTTTATCACGATCATTGTCCTGCTGATCAAGGCGCACGTGCTTTTGAGTCGCAACAATGAATCCCATATTAATCAGCCCAGGAACACAACATGAAACAAAGCCACTTTACCTTGATTGCCTTATTTTTACTGGTGCTTGTCTTTATCATCGCCACCCTGTTTCATGACGCAGGAAAAGAAGAACAACAGGCACAACGCGCGGCAGACAATAATACTGCGCTGATTAAGGATTATTCGGTCAAGGCGGGCAGCCCAACCGCAAAAGTAACCATTGTCGAATTTCTGGACCCTGCCTGTGGTACCTGCGCCCAGTTTCACCCGTTTGTAAAACAACTGATGCAACAATACCCCGGCAAGGTGAACCTGGTGGTGCGTTATCTGCCTTTTCATAAAGGCTCAGACCAAATGGTCGCCATGCTGGAAGCCGCCAGAAAGCAGAATAAATTCTGGGAGGTGTTGGAACTGATGTTTGACACCCAGTCGCAGTGGACCGTCAACCATGTGGCGCAGCCGGAGGTTTTCTGGAATTTTATTGACCGGGCAGGTGTTGATGCTGCGCGCATCAAACAGGATATGAGTGACCCTGCAATTATGAACATAATTCAGCAGGACCTTGCCGATGGCAAGTTACTGGGGGCAGACAAAACACCCAGCTTCTTTGTCAACGGAAAACCATTACCAAGTTTTGGCTTTAAGCAATTGCAAACACTGGTGGATACAGAGGTTAGCGCTAACTACTGAGCATTAACCTGATATGTATTAACCCGCCAACCGTTTTGCAAACTTCGTGTTTATTGTGCGCTGTTGACGGGTTAATGCATGAAGCCTAAGACGCGCTTTCAATACGCAGCCCCGCATTCCTGGCCAGGGTGACGAATTCAGGAAACGAGGTATTTACATTAGCGCAGTTATTAATGACCACCGAACCGCTGGCACGTAATGCAGCCATGGAAAATGCCATTGCAATGCGATGATCATCGTGACTTTCCACGCGACCGCTACCCAGCCGACAACCGGCGCCACCTCCCTGAATAATCATACCGTCTTCAGTAGGACGGGCGTCCACGCCCAGGGTTTGCAGGCCATCGGCCATCACCTGAATACGGTCGCTTTCTTTTACCCGTAATTCTTTTGCGTCCGTCAACACGGTTTCACCTTCGGCACAGGCAGCGGCAACGAACAGCACCGGAAACTCATCAATCGCCAGTGGTACCTGATCTTCAGGAATCGCGATGCCTTTTAACGGCGCCGAACGCACACGAATATCCGCTACTGGCTCGCCACCCACTTCACGCTCATTACTGAGAGTGATGTCAGCACCCATCCGGCGCAGGATGTTGATAATGCCAATACGAGTAGGATTAACCCCCACATGCCGCAATACAATATCCGAGCCTTCGCTGATGCTGGCTCCTACCATAAAAAAGGCCGCGGATGAAATATCTGCGGGCACTTCCACAGGTGTCGCCATGAGCTTACCACCACCTTCGACACAGGCTGTGGCCCCCACTCTTTCCACCGGATAACCAAAACCTGTCAACATGCGTTCGGTGTGATCGCGGGTAGGCGCGGGTTCGGTCACACAGGTACGCCCCTTGGCATACAGTCCCGCCAACAGCAGACAGGATTTAACCTGCGCACTGGCTACAGGCATATCAAAGCGGATGCCACGCAACGGCTGATCGCCGCAAACATTCAACGGCGCGGTGCCAGCCTCGGTGGTGCCAATCACTGCACCCATTTCTGCCAATGGCTCGGTGACGCGGCGCATGGGCCGGGTGGAAAGTGAACAATCACCCGTGAGAGTGGTGTTAAACAACTGCCCCGACAACAGGCCACATAACAGGCGCATCGAAGTCCCTGAATTACCCATATTCAACGGGCCTGCCGGCGTTTGTAATCCGCGCATACCCACACCATGAATAACCACCCGGCCATTGTCCGGGCCTTCGATGTTGACGCCCATATCGCGGAAGGCTTGCAAGGTGGCCAATGCGTCTTCACCTTCAAGAAACCCGGTCACTTCCGTGGCGCCTTCGGCCAATGAGCCCAGCATGATGGCGCGATGGGAGATGGATTTGTCACCGGGCACGCGCAGATTACCTTGCAGGATGCCGCCAGGCTCAACAGTAAAAATCATGTTTTGTTCTTCCACATTAAATCCTGTATTCATTTCGCCTCTATAGAGGCTTTAATTAACCTTAGAGGCTTTAATTAACCTTCGGGGAATAAACGCAGGGGGCGCGGAAGCACAGCGAAAAACAAATAAACACTTTGCGTTCTCGACGGCTTCGCGCGCTTTGCGTTAGACGCACCACATTCCAAAAACCTCAATCCCTGCAAAACTGGTCGCGTGCGGCCTTGGCGCGGGCAAATACCTGCAACAGATAATCGCTATTATTATCAGCAATGGCTTGGCGCAACGTATCCAGATCGGCTTCGAAACGCGCCAGCATTTTCAACAGTGCCGAGCTGTTGTGCAGACAGATATCATGCCATATTTCCGGATCACTGGAAGCAATACGGGTGAAATCCCGAAAGCCACCGGCTGCATATTCAAAAACTTCCTGTTTGGCGTCAAGTTTGGCCAGCGTATCCACCAGCGAAAAAGCCAGCAAGTGTGGCAGGTGACTGGTGGCCGCCAACACATCATCATGATGCTCCACACCGGTCTCCACCACGTCGGCACCGGTTTGTTCCCACATGGTCCTCACCCGTGTTACCGCCTGCGGCGCACTGTTTTCTGTGGGAGTCAAAATGATACGGTGCCCTTCAAACAGCTCAGCAAACGAGGCTTCCACACCACTTTTTTCCGTACCGGCAATGGGATGGCCGGGCACAAAATTTTCCGGCAATTGACCGAAGGCCGCCTGGGCTGCCGCAATCACACTGGCCTTGGTGGAACCCACATCGGTAAGAATGGTATCAGGGGATAAACCAGGAGCGATAGCACGAAAGACAGTTTCGGCCACACCCACCGGCGTTGCTACCACTACGATATCAGCACCCTGCACTGCTGCGGCCAAATCCATTTCGGTACGATCCACCACGCCCAACGCCAGCGCCTGTTGCAGATGTTGCGCGTCGCGCCCCGCACCCACAACTTCACCCACAACGCCTGCACGCTTTAGCGCCCTCGCCAGGGAGCCGCCGATGAGTCCGACGCCGATAATTGTGAGTCGCTTGATCACAGCCTTTTTCATCTTTCTAAAATTTCGTGTGACGAACACAAAGCCCGTCCCAGCGCCGCCAGAAAGCGTGTATTTTCTTCCTCCCGCCCCAGCGTCACTCGCAGATGTCGCGGCATACCGTAATTAGCCACAGGGCGCACGATCACGCCTTCATAAAGCAGCGCATCATATACAACCGCCGCATCCTCTCCCACGTCGATGCACACAAAATTGCCCACCGAGGGAATAAAGTCCAGCCCCATTTTTTTCACCGCCGTGGTCACAACATTCATTTGTTCCGCATTGAGCATCACCCCACGGCGCACATGATCGGTATCATCCAGGCTTGCGCAGGCAGCCGCCAATGCGAGGCTGTTAACATTAAATGGTGGACGAATACGATTAAGCAGGTTGGCCACATCCGGGTGGGACAATGAATAACCCACGCGCAACCCCGCCAATCCGTAAGCCTTGGAAAAAGTACGGGTCACCATCAGATTGGGAAAACGATCCAGCCATTGCGTAGCATCAGGATAATCTCCGGCACCCAGCGCAGGGTCACTGGCGAACTCAAAATAAGCTTCATCCACCACCACCATCACCCGCTCGGGAACATCAGCGATAAACGCTTGTAGCGCCTCACCACCCAGCCAGGTGCCGGTAGGGTTGTTCGGATTGGCAATAAAAATCACCCGGGTGCGATCAGTGATTGCGGCACGCATGGCATCCAGATCGTGCCCCCAGTCATTTGCCGGTGTAACAACAGCAGTGGCGCTGGCGGCCTGGGTAATAATGGGATACATGGCAAAGGCATGTTGGGAAAACATCACCTCATCGCCTGGCTGCACAAACACCCGCACGACGAATTCCAACGGATCGCTGGAGCCTGTACCAAGGGTAATTTGCGCCATATCAACCCCGTGCCTGGCAGCCAGTGCCTGCTTTAACTCAAACCCGTTTCCATCAGGATAACGCGCCAAATCAGCAAATTCGTTTTGCAATGCTGCCAGCACCACTGGGCTTGGCCCCAACGGATTTTCATTGGAGGCCAGTTTCACCACATCGGTCACACCATACTCGCGCTGTAACTCGTCAATGGGTTTACCTGGTTGATAGGGATGTAGACTTTTAACGCCCGACGTCGCCCGGGCTTCAAATTGATTCATAATGATGTGGGCCTGTTAAATCCAGTTATAAAACCGCCCGGGGATAGGAACCCAGCACCTTAAGCATGGCGGTTTTCTCGCATAATGTATCCAAACACCGCTTGACCTTTTCATCGTCAACATGGCCACTGATATCAATAAAAAATACATATTCCCAGTTAGCCAAACGGGAGGGCCGGGACTCAATACGACTCATGGAAATAGCATTGTCCGCAAACGGCTTCAGCAATTGGTGCAGCGCCCCTGGTTTGTTGGGTGTGGAAACCAGTAAAGAGGTTTTATCATCACCACTGGGCGAAACCATCTGGCGGCCAATAATCAGAAAGCGCGTAGTGTTATCGGGGTTATCTTCAATATTCGCTTCCAGTATTTCGAGACCATAAATATCAGCGGCAATATCACTGGCGATGGCTGCTGTCTGTTTTTCACTGGCCGCACGTTGCGCCGCTTTCGCATTGGAACTGACCGATACCCGTTCCACACCGGACAAATGCACATCCAGCCATTCACGGCATTGAGCCAGTGATTGCTGGTGTGAATAGATGCGCTGCAATTTGCTGCGATCCTGATTTTTACCCAACAAATGGTGATGAACGCGCAGCTCCACCTCCCCACAAATAATCAGCGAAGATTGCATGAACATATCCAGTGTGTGATTAATAACACCCTCGGTGGAATTTTCCACCGGCACCACGCCATAATTTACCGCACCAGACTCCACTTCACGAAAGACTTCGTCAATAGCTGTCATTGGAACAGTGTGCACCGAATGACCGAAGTGCTTCAGTGCAGCAGCCTGGGTGAAGGTACCTTCGGGCCCAAGAAAGGCTATTTTTAACGGCTGTTCCAATGCCAGGCAGGCGGACATGATTTCACGAAACAAGCGCGCCATATCCTCACCGGACAACGGGCCTTCGTTACGCGCCAGCACTTCACGCAACACTGCGGCTTCGCGTTCCGGGCGATAATAAACCGCATTATCACCCTGCGCCTGTTTTACCTGCGCCACCTCCTGTGCAAGGCGCGCACGCTCACTGATCAGGTCCTGGAGCTTTTTATCCAGCACATCAATTTTTTGTCGGATTGTGTCAAGTTTAGTGGTCATAAGTTTTAGTAGGTGACATGCAACTGCTGGTTATTTTCGGGGAAGTTCTTACTCTGACACACCAATCGACCCTGCCCGGCAACTGTTTCCGCATCGCCTTCTCTATGATTCAACGGGTTGTGTCAGACTTAAACCTGGGTCCGTATCTTCAGGGTGGAAGCAAGAGCTTGTGCTATGCGCCGCCATGAAGACACGGATTCAGGTTAAATACACTCTCTTCCGCCATCCGCTCAGACCGGAGTGACAGTAAAATAACGGTAACATGAATAACATGACTTTTATTTTTTAACTTTACGCTCTACCGCCGTTATATCGCCCGTACAGCCAATACACCATCAATGGCGCGTACAGCATCCAGCACGGCCTCCGATGCATCCTTATCAACATCCACCAGAGTGTAAGCCAAATCACCACAGGATTTGTTAAGCATATCAATAATATTCAAACCGCCACCAGCCAGCGCCGTGGTAATCTGCCCTACCATATTGGGCACATTGGAATTCACAACAGCAATGCGTACACCTTCAGTACGCGGCATATTCACTTCGGGAAAATTCACCGAATTGGTAATATTGCCATTCTCCAGATAATCACGCACCTGCTCCGCCACCATGATGGCGCAGTTATCTTCCGCCTCCACCGTCGACGCCCCCAAATGCGGCAAGGTAATTACCCGTTCATGTTTTTTTAGCAGGTTGGAGGGAAAATCACACACGTAAGCATAGACCTTGCCTGCTTTGATTGCCTCAGACACAGCCTCATCATCCACAATGCCACCACGGGCAAAGTTGAGAATCACCACGTTGTCCTTCATATTTTTCAGGCGTTGCGCATTGATCATGTGTTTAGTGGCTTCGATAAGCGGCACATGGAAAGTAACGAAATCCACCTGTGATAACAACTCATCCACCGTAGCCGCCTTTTTCACATTAGCCGACAAGGCCCAGGCCCCCTCCACAGTAATGCCCGGATCAAAACCAACAACTTTCATACCCAGCGCAACAGCCGCATTGGCCACCTGACGACCAATGGCGCCCAAACCAACCACACCCAGGGTACGGCCAGGCAGCTCAAAACCACCAAAGTCTTTTTTGCCCGCCTCAACCTGCTTGTTGATTGCCGCATCATCACCTTCCAGTGCACGCGCAAACGCCCAAGCCTGACAAATGTTACGACAAGCCAATAACATACCCGTCACCACCAGCTCTTTTACTGCATTGGCATTGGCGCCCGGTGCGTTAAACACAGGAATGCCGGCAGCACTCATCTTCTCCACAGGAATATTGTTAACACCGGCACCCGCACGCCCTACTGCTTTCAGCGTCGATGGAATATCCATGTCATGCATTTTGAAAGAACGCAACAGAATGGCATCAGGATGTCGAATCTCCGAAGCCACTTCATAGTTTTCACGCGGCAGACGCTCCAGTCCGGCAACGGAAATGTTGTTCAATGTTAAAATTTTGTACATATTGCTGTCCTTAAATTCATTTTCCCGCAATGCGCAGGGTGGGCACTGCCACCCTACGGTAATTTTTTAAGCGTGACGTTTTTCAAAATCCGCCATAAACGCAATCAATGCATCCACACCCGCTTCAGACATGGCGTTATAAATACTTGCGCGCATACCACCCACTGAACGGTGCCCTTTTAAGGTCACCAAACCCACTTCTTTGGCTTCGGCAAGAAACGTGGCATCCAGATCAGCATTAGCCAGCGTGAATGGCACATTCATCCAGGAGCGACAATGATTGGCGACAGGATTCGCGTAAAAACCCGATGCATCAATCGCAGCGTATAATTTTTCTGCCTTACGCTGATTGATTTCACCCATTGCCGCCAAACCACCCTTTTCCTTGAGCCAGGCAAAAACCAACCCAGCCAGATACCAGCCATAGGTGGGCGGCGTGTTATACATGGAATCATTTTTGGCATGCACCGCATAATCAAACATAGCTGGTGCGCCTTCTTTTACATTACCAATCAAATCATCACGCACGATAACAATGGTGAGACCGGCAGGGCCGATGTTTTTTTGCGCACCCGCGTAGATAATGGCAAATCTGGAGACATCAATTTGCCGCGACAAAATGGTTGATGACATATCGGCAACCAGGGGTATATCACCGGTATCCGGCACGTAAGAAAATTCCACGCCTTCGATCGTTTCATTGGGCGTGTAATGCACATAGGCTGCATCAGGATTAAATGTCACACTGCCTTCTTCCGGCACCGTGGTAAATTTTCCGCCGGTTTCAGTATCAGCAACAATGTTTACATCGCAATAACGCTTGGCTTCGGCAATGGCCTTTTTCGACCAGGAGCCCGTGCGATAATAATCCGCCGATGTTTTACCACGCAGCAGATTCAACGGCACCATGGCAAACTGGCTGGACGCGCCACCCTGCAAAAATAACACCTTGTAGTTATCTGGAATGGCCATTACTTCACGCAAATCGGCCTCGGCCTGTGCCGCAATAGACATGAACTCCTTGCCACGATGGCTCATTTCCATCACTGACATACCGGCATCATGCCAGTCCAGAATTTCTGCCTGAGCCTTTTCCAACACTTCCTGTGGTAACGCCGCAGGGCCCGCACTAAAATTAAACACGCGTCTCATTACAACTCCTATTCATCTCTAATTTATATTGTTATTGCCAATAACCAGGGGCATCCCCATCATCATTCGGGCACAGGCATAAATACTGGCCGTTATCGCATAACGACTTACGAGGCAATCCTCCAACGTGCAACCCATATATTCCTGCACCTGATCTGCTCCGGTACGCACAAATTTGATAATGGCCGTTTTACCAACCGAGCCCGCAAGCGACTCTTTGAGAAGCCCTGTACTTGATTTGTCAAAGTATTTAAGCAGTGACACTGTGCTGATTTCAGGGTGAAGAGATTCACGATTCGCTAAACGCCCCACTTCCATAGAAATTTTCCGTGTGGTCTTATAATCAAATGACTGTATTTCTATATGTCCCGGGTACCCTTCTGCGGTAACACTCCCGTCAATACCTTCATAGTCCAGATAAACCGCCACGAATAAACTCCATTTTCTGCACCAATACTCAAAAACCAGAACAATCCGCCACAATCAATCTTCTGACGACACGTCATCCGCCTCGTCACCATCATCGTCCTCGGTCTCGGCAACACGCTCGATACCCACCAGCTTCTCACCATTGGACAATTTAATAAGCCTTACACCCTGAGTGTTGCGCCCCAGTACTGAAATCTCTGTCACACGGGTACGCACCAAAGTACCTCCATCGGAAATCAGCATGATCTGATCATCATCCGACACCAGCACCGCACCCACCACGGCGCCATTACGCTCACCGCCCTGAATGGAGATAACACCCTGTCCACCTCGACCATGGCTGGGATACTGATCCACGGCCGTACGTTTACCATAACCATTTTCTGTCACCGTCAGCACACAACCTTCATCGGCGATAATCAGCGAAATCACTCTGGCATTATCTGCCAGCTTCACACCACGCACACCGCCGGCAGTACGACCCATGGCGCGCACATTGGATTCATTGAAACGAATGGCTTTGCCCGCGCTGGTAAACAGCATCACATCACGACTACCATCCGTAATATCCACACCCACCAGCTGATCACCATCGCGTAAATCAATGGCACGAATGCCGCTGGCACGCGGCCGGGAATAATCCACCAGCGGTGTCTTTTTCACCGTACCGTTAGCTGTGGCGAAGAAGATAAATTTACCCTCTTCGTATTCACGAATGGGCAGGATGGCGTTAATACGCTCACCTTCTTCTAACGGTAACAAGTTAACGATGGGCTTGCCACGCGCTGCACGCCCTGCTTGTGGCAGCTCGTAGACTTTTTTCCAGTACATCTTGCCTTGACTGGAGAAACACAGAATCGTATCGTGGGTGCTGGCGACAAACAGCTTGTCGACAAAATCCTCGTCTTTCATATTGGTGGCTGACTTGCCGCGACCACCGCGACGCTGGGCGCGATAATCCGTCAGTGGCTGGCATTTGGCATAACCCTCGTGCGACAGTGTCACCACCACATCTTCTTCAGTAATCAAATCTTCAAGATTGATGTCCGCTTCAGATTCACGAATTTCAGTGCGCCGCTCGTCACCGTACTGTTCTTTGATTTCCTGCAACTCTTCACGAATCACCTGCATCAGGCGCTCAACGCTGCCGAGGATATCCAGCAGGTCGGCGATAACGATAAGCAGCTCTTCATATTCGTTAAGGATTTTGTCCTGCTCAAGACCGGTCAAACGATGCAGGCGCATTTCCAGAATGGCCTGGGCCTGTGCTTCAGACAAACGATATTTGCCATCCACCAAACCAAATTCCCGGCCCAGATTGTCGGGGCGCGAAGATTCGGCGCCGGAACGCTCCAGCATCGTCAATACCACACCGGGCTCCCAGCCGGCATCCATCAGTTTGATTTTGGCCTGAGCAGGGTTCGGTGCAGATTTGATCAACGCAATAATCGGGTCGATATTTGTCAGCGCAACAGCCAGGCCTTCACGAATGTGCGCTTTTTCACGCGCCTTGCGCAGATCAAAAATAGTGCGACGGGTCACTACCACACGGCGATGGTCAATAAAGGCCTGCAATATCTGCTTGAGATTCAGCAACCGTGGCTGGCCATCCACCAGCGCCACCATGTTGATGCCGAAGGTATTCTGCATCTGCGTCTGCGAATAAAGGTTGTTGATCAGCACTTCGGGCACTTCGCCACGCTTGAGTTCGATAACCATACGCATGCCGTCCTTGTCCGACTCATCACGCAGCTCACTGATGCCTTCGATCTTTTTATCACGTACCAGATGCGCAATTTTTTCGATGAGACGCGCCTTGTTCACCTGATATGGCAGCTCGGTGACCACAATGCGCTGACGACCGTTGCCGTGTTCTTCTATTTCCGTGCGGGCCCGCACCAGCACGCGGCCACGGCCAGTGCGATAGGCCTCACGAATACCACGTACGCCATTGATAATGCCTTCAGTGGGAAAATCCGGGCCCGGCACGATATCGATCAGCGCATTGATATCCAATGAGGGATCATCAATCAGCGCCAGCACGGCATCCACCACCTCGTTAAGGTTGTGCGGCGGGATATTGGTGGCCATGCCCACGGCAATACCGGAGCTGCCGTTGATCAGCAGATTGGGCAGGCGCGATGGAAATACGGCGGGTTCGTGCTCGGATTCATCATAGTTGGGGATAAAGTCAACCGTCTCTTTATCCAGGTCAGCCAGCAGCTCGTGGGCAATTTTGGCCATACGTACTTCGGTGTAACGCATGGCGGCGGCGGAATCCCCATCCACCGAACCGAAGTTGCCCTGCCCGTCCACCAGCATGTAGCGCAACGAAAATGGCTGGGCCATACGCACGATGGTGTCGTATACCGCAGTATCACCATGAGGATGGTATTTACCGATGACATCACCCACCACACGGGCGGATTTCTTGTAGGGCTTGTTCCAGTCATTGCCCAGCACGCTCATGGCATAAAGCACGCGACGATGCACAGGCTTGAGGCCATCACGCACATCCGGCAAGGCGCGGCCAACGATGACGCTCATGGCATAATCAAGGTAAGACTGCTTCATCTCCTCTTCAATATTGACAGGGAGGGTTTCTTTGGCGAACTCGATGCTGTCTGTCATAGGTGTATGCCACTACCTCTTCAAGAAAAAATGGTCTCGGCTCTGGTTTCAAAGCTCCGGCTTCAGGGAATAAGCAGCGCTTGAGCGCTCTTTTAATCGCGGAATCATACCACACCCGCCACCCTACAGCACGCGCACGAAACGTCCAAAATCGACTCTGGGAAAGACTGAGAAGGAATGCTGGCAGAAAATCAGGCGTTTTTCATCGCAGCCGTCTTTTTTGACCCCTGGAGAGCCCTTTTGAACACAAGTGACTCAGGCCTGGGTTTGCGCCCTTAGTTGCTCTTCAAGATCCGCCGCCAACATAGGCTTGGCATAATAATACCCCTGTATATAATGGCAACCATTTTGCAACAGGAAATCTTTTTGTTCTTCGGTTTCCACACCTTCCGCCACCACACTCAACCCCATGTTCCGGCACAATGCAATAACTGTTTTTGAGATCACAACATCTTCATCATCATGCGGCAGATCGCGCACAAAAGAACGATCAATCTTCAGTTTGTTAATAGGAAGGCGCTTAAGCTGCGACAGGGACGAATAACCTGTGCCAAAATCATCAATTGCCAAACTGATGCCCAAATCCTTCACCTCATTGAGCATCTGTATCACCATGCTGGTGTCCTCCATTATGTATTCTTCTGTCACCTCCAGCTCCAGCCATTGGGGCTGGCAACGGGTTTCTTGCAGCAACAGCTGTATTGTCTCGACAAAATTCTCTTTTTGCAGCTGCCGCATCGAAACATTCAGTGCCAGCACCCCTGGCTGCAACCCACTTTGATACCAGTGCGCCACTTGCAACATGGCCGTTTTCATCACCCACTGATCCATGGGAATGATCAACCCCGTTTCATTGGCAAAGCCCAAAAACATAGACGGAGGCACCAGCCCCATATCAGGGTGCATCCAGCGGATCAAAGCCTCCATACCAACAAACCGGCCTGTATTTGCATCCACTTGCGGCTGATAATGGATAACAAACTCCTCCCTGTTCAGCGCATTACGAAAACTGGTTTCCATTGCGATTCGCTCAAAAGCCTTTTCCGTCATCGTATGAGCATAAAACTGATAGGTATTCCGACCATCCTCCTTGGCCTGATACATCGCCGTATCAGCATGCTTAAGCAACTCCTCCGGCGCATCCCCATCATCCGGACAAATAACCACTCCTACACTCAAGGTCACAAAGAACGATTGGTTTGATAACTCAATTGGCGCATCCATGACCTGAAGCAGATCGCGCGTCACACTCACGACCACATCAAGATTAATCACATGATCCAGCACAATGGCAAATTCATCACCACCCAACCGGGCCAGCGTGTCGGTCTGGCGGATTTTGCTTCGCAAACGACGAGCTACCTCCACCAACAGCTCATCACCCACCTTATGCCCCATTGAATCATTGATTCGCTTGAAATGATCCAGATCAAGAAACAAAACCGCGATTTTTGTACCACTGCGCTGTGCCTGCTTAATTGCCTGACAAAGACGATCATCAAACAGAAAACGGTTTGGCAACCCGGTGAGCGCATCATGATGCGCATGATAATGAAATATTTCTTTTTGAGCCTTCAGCTCCTCCTGAACCAAGTGACGTTTTTTGATTTCAAGCGATAATGAAATAGCGTTTACCACTGAGCTGGCAAACTCCCGCTCATCCAATTCCCATGATTTTATTTTTCCAACGCTCTCATGACAAATAATACCAATCAATTTATCGCCCTGGATAATAGGCAAGTCCAACGTGGAATAAATATTTAAAGGTTCAAAATATTTTTTATTAAACGCACGGGTACAAATATCCTCTCTGGCATGGCTCACAGCCAGAATTTCACCACGCTTGATGATTTCAAAATAATCAGGAAACTCTTCCGCGGTCAATACTGCGCCATTTGTATGCCGGCATAAACTCCTCTCAAACAAATCTGCACAGGTCAACACTGTTTTATCGTCACTAAACAGCCAAATACTGACACGCTCCACATGCAATGCCTTTGCAGACAATTCAGTCGCCTTGCTAAGCGTCACCGCATGATCCTGATAATCCACTTTTGACCACTCCAGCAAAGCCTGTTGATAATCAGCCTTGCGATCCATCACCTCCTGAATCTTAATAATGTTTTCGTTGACCACACCAGCCATTACAGCAATTTCATCCCGCCCCTGTACAACAATGGGCCGCGCGGTCTTTTGCTCCTGGTTAAGATATTGAAAGAAATTCAATAACCCATTTTGAAACGATGCAACAACAGACGTGATTGACCTGGCAATCGCCGCACCAAACAACAGCCCCAAAACAATTGTTGTTATACTCACCATTAACAGAATCATTGCAACACGATTACGTTCTGCGGACATATGGCTTACCGAACGTTCAGCTGACTGCACGGCATTGGCAATAACATTTTCACCCAACTGTTTCATTTTGGGCAGCACGTCTAAAACAAATCGCTTGTTGGTTTCCACCCACGAGCGCATCACGGCTTCATACAAACGGGCAGAGCGATTAAATTTTTCCAGCTTTTCGAATTCAAAAGGTTGATTTGACATCCCCCTTAAACGATCCCATTCGCTCATCATAAACCGGAAGTCTTGCTTAAATGCAGCGTACACTGCCATATCCGGGCTTAGCCGGTATTTTTTTTCATGCAACCGGGTGACATAAGTGTATTGCCAGATATTCGAACCGTTATTGATTTTTTCGATGGTTTTCTGACTCAGGTCTTGTTTTATCTCCAGCCGCTTGGCTTCTACATATTCCTGTATTTGCCGCGTGATGTATTCGCCCTCAATTTCCAACGCATCCGCCTGCTTGTTCAATTCGATTAATAACGTAACTCCGGTCAGGTACAATTTTTTGTACTCATCCGTTGAATAACGGATTTTCTGTAAATTCTCCGGTAATAACGCCTCCTCAGCCAAATTGTGCACCTGACCGAGTGTTTGGTAAATTTTTTCCACATATTTTATGGCATTTGCGTAGGCCTGGTTCGCCTCCTCAATGTCATACACTGAGCCATTGGTGTTTAAACGATAATTCTGCTCCTCCAGTATAAGCTTATTGGTATACCGCTCGATTTTCGTCGCAAAAACCAGATCATCCATTTCGATACTAAGACTATCCAGCCCGTTGTTGGATACAAAAGACAGGACCAAAGCCACCACCGCACTGAGCAGTACCAGTAGATAGGTTTTGGTTTTGAGGGATATTCGATTTCCGACACTCATTTACGGCTCGTTTTTGATATTTTTCTACTGCTGTAACAACCAATGTCTCCCACCCTGTTCACCGACAGGAAGATCAGATTTTTTACCATCACCATCCTCATCATCATCATTCGACAACAGAGACATTCACTGACGCAGTAACGGGCCACCACCGCTGATTCTTCAACATAATTGCGGCGCGCCACACACCATCGACAATAAAATATACAAATATCGGCATACCCTGTACTTATCTTCGCCTCCAAACCTCATAAAATCTGCGTGATTACCAAGATCTGTTGACGTTCACCAGATCCCCTGAAGCCATTTTTTACACCCCACAAAGCGGAAAAAAAACAGCCACCCCTATGGGTTGCACCTTACTCACAACATACCCAACGCCATGCCTCGTATAGCATGCCATGAATTCACGGCCTTTATTGACAATTTCCAAAGACAGCGGCAAAACCAGGCTAACGGCATTTAAGATTACGAATATACCGGATGGTAGTAATATGGAGCAGTGTCATATTCTCTATCACATTATAATTTCCATAATCACTGGTATTAAGCGAGAGGAAAACCCGGAATGGATAAACACAAACTCCTGTTGAAAGCCACCGACATTGCTGCAATGCCCGGCGAAAAAAGAATTCATTTTCTCAATTCCAATGCCATTCGCATTAACAAATCCCTTGGTGATGCGGTGGGCCTGACACAGCTCGGTGTGCACATTATCAGTGTGAAGCCCGGCCATGATACAACGGAGTACCACAAGCATTTCTACGAAGAAGAGTGCGTTTATATTCTCTCCGGCGGGGGCACTGCCATCATTGATGGTGAATACCATACTGTAGGGCCGGGCGATTTTCTCGGCTTTCCACGCAACACGGCGGCACACAATATCGTCAACGATGGGGATGAGATGCTGCAATGTCTGGTAATGGGGCAGCGACTGGAGCAGGACGTGGCGGATTACCCGGAAAAAAACAAACGGCTATACCGTAACAGCGGCCAATGGGACCTGGTGGATATAACAGACATCAAAGAACCTCAACGTATCTTTCTGCCGCCGGATGATAAAGATGCCAGCTAAAGAAATTACTCCACTCGCGCCATCACCACACCACCTTTGCGATAAATAATTTCCGGGTTATTCAATTGCGATAGATATTTACTTTTGGTCAGCACAATTTCACCCGGCCGGGGTTTGCGTGTTTCGGTGACACGTTGCGTATAGACACTAAAACTGGGCATGTTGAGACGCCAGCGTACTACAGTGAGGTTGTCGCGCTTGGCAATGGTGGCGGCTTCTTTGACCGGTCCCTGGTGCAGGCCAGCAATAACAGGTAACAAAAACATGGATAATGAAAAAGCAACCACCACGCCACTGGCCAGTAATTTTTCCGATGGCAGGAAACGTCGTTCGCCCATACAGAAGACGGTAAACATGATCGCCGCCACAAAAAACAGTCGGTAGGCTAGCGAGAACTGGGACTCGTATTCATCCAGCATTTCACGCATGTACATATCTTTGATGGCAGGCAATGCGCCAGCAATCACTTCCGGCAGCAACAACAAAAAGACAAACAGGATGAGTTGTGGCATAAACAGCCACAGTTGCGAACTCAGTGTGCCCGCTCCGGATTCATCCAGTTTGTTCAGCCATAGCGCCATAATGATGAATGTACCGGTCAGCCCGTACAGTACATAATGCGGCAGCTTGGTGCCGGAGAGAGAAAAGAACACCAGCACAAAAGCAAACCACAGCAGGGCGAAGCGGGTGAATTCCTCGCGCCACAGTTGTTTGATGTTCAACAGTGACTTGATCAGCACGGTGGTGAATGGCAACACTGCCACCAATACCACGGGGATGTAATAAAAAACCCCACCGCCGTGTTGTTCCATGGGGCTGCTGAAGCGATCAATATTGTGTTTGAAGAAAAACCCCTGGATAAAGGCATCACCTTCTTTAAGATACTGCACCACATACCAGGGCATGGCGATAATAAGAAAAATACCGATGCCCAACGGGTTGAATACCACCTTAAGCCAGGTTTTCAGCTCCTTGCTGGCAGCAAAAAACAGGAAGCTTACCGCTACTGGCACCAGTACGGATACCGGCCCTTTGGTCAGAAACCCCAGACCGATGAGCGCAAAGGTGGACAACAGCCAGCGGCGCTCGCGTTCTTTCCAGTAAAGGTAGATACAAAACAGGGAGCCCGCAATAAACAGGTTGAGCAGTGCATCTGCCGTGGCTGCCTTGGCCATCACTGATACTTCAAAAGCCGTGGCGGTGATAATGGCTGCCATTAAACCGGTACGCTCGTCACGTACCCGGCGCACAAAGGCAAACACCGCTAACACCCATAGAGTAGCGGCAATCGCTGAGGGCAGGCGGAAAGCAAATTCGTTAATGCCAAAAATAAACACACTGGCGGCCTGAAACCAGTAAATCAAAATAGGTTTGTCGTAACGCGGCTTGCCATCGAGATAGGTGGAAATAAAATCACCGCGCTCGAACATTTCGCGGGTGGCTTCGCTGAAGGCGCCCTCGTCAAGATCAAACAAAGGCACGGCATAAATATTCAGATAAAAGCTTACCGCGACAGCGAACAGCGCCAGCAGACGTAAGGTAAAATGACTGGCGGGTTGGGGGCTAATTACGGGCATCGGGTCTCTTTGTAAAAAAGTAACAAATTGCGGATAAAAACTGTCTCAGTCGGCGTGTTCGGTTATCTGGCCTATTCAACAGCCTGTTTGATACGAATAGATGGTATAAAGAGACATTCGTTCGCAGACGACATATCGCACTTGGCAAATCATCCTGTAAAAAATTCGGTTAATGACGCAATGCCAAAGCGGCAACGCTCAGGCTTTCACTACGTAGCCGGTGCAGTACTGCTGCTGGGGCTGGTGCTGGCTGTGGAAACCTGGATTGGCTGGTCAGCACTGCTGCGCCCCTGGTTAAGTCTCGCCCCCGGATATCTGGCCGCTGGCATTATACTGATATTTTTGAGTTATGCCCTGCGCGCGCTACGGGTCTATGATTACTTCATCGCCGACACCCGTGGCCAGTTTGGCGTATGTCTGCGTCTCTCCCTGCAACACAATCTGCTGAACAACCTGCTGCCCATGCGTTCTGGCGAGCTAGCCTTCCCGGTACTGATGTCACGTTGTTTCTCGGTACCCGTGGTGCGCTCTGTGCCCGGTCTGCTGTGGTTCCGGTTTCTGGATTTGCACACCCTTATTGCCTTTGCCCTGCTGGTGATCAGCGAACCCTTTGCCGGTCAAACCCTGGGGGTGGTGTTGGGACTACTGTGGATGACTGTGCCCTGGCTGGGTTTCAGGCTCACCAATTTCTGGCAGGCCCGCCTGGATCATCACCATGGCCGGGTAAGCCATTTCCTGCGGCGCATACTGGAAAGCCTGCCACAACAACCCCGCCTGTTTTGGCGTTCCTGGTTGTGGACTCTGCTCAACTGGTCCATCAAGCTCGCGGTATTTGCCTGGATTCTCACCCTGTTTTCCGACATGCCGCTGGGCACTGCATGGATTGGCGCCACGCTGGGTGATTTCACCAGCGTATTGCCCATCCACGGTGTCGCTGGCGCGGGCACATACGAAGCCGGGGTAGTCGCCGGGCTGGCTCCCTTTGATATCGACCCGGCAACTGCCCTGCAAGCGGCAGTAAACCTGCATCTGTTTGTATTGGGCTGCACCCTGCTTTCTGGTGCGTTAAGCTTGTTGCTGCCCGCATTGCCTGCCCCTGTATCTGTAGAGAGAGAGGCCAATCATGATTAGCCACCTTCTTCGCCTGCTCACGCTGCCTGTCACGCTGCTCCTGATAAACCCGGGCTATGCGGCACCGTTACCACAACAATTCACTGCCGTGTATGCCGTAAAAACATCCGGCATGACCATCGGCGAAACCAAACGTGTACTCAGCCACAATGGCGAGTACTATCAATTTGAATCCATCACCCGCCCCAAAGGAATCGCCCGCCTGCTAACCAACGGACAAGTCGTGGAGCGCAGCCTGTGGACATTTTTCCACGGCCAGCCCCGGCCTGAGCACTACACTTTTTTTAACAGTGGCAGCAAAAAAAACCGTAACGTGAAGCTGGATTTTGACTGGGATAAAAACCGGGTGATCAACACCATTGACGGAAAACCCTGGTCCATGTCGCTGGAACATGGCACTCAGGACAAGCTGCTTTATCAGCTGCGCATCATGCAGGACCTGCCCACCAATAAAAATACACTGCGCTATCCCGTCGCCGACGGAGGAAAGCTAAAATATTATGATATTGAAGTCGTGGGCAAGGAACGCATTCGCACAAAGCTGGGGGTCTTCGACACGATACGTTTGCGCTACATCAAAGGCAGCCGAAAAACCACACTATGGTGCGCCAGGCAATTAAGCTATTTACCTGTACGTATCGAACAGCAAAAAAATGATGACAGCCCGGTAATAGCCACACTGACGTCAGTCTCAGGCATCACCCCGGCCAGCAAAAGCCTGTCAGCGGCCAAAGTAAGGAACGTACAATGAAAATGACGATAAAAAGTCTTGTGATGACCATCTGGCTGGCCGCTTTATTCACCAGCGCCAATGCCACAGACCACACCTGCACCGACTGTCACGCCACCTCTACACCCGGCGCCAACGATCTCATCAACCCCTTACCCGACCTTTGTGTCGACTGCCATGCCGAACGCATCGCCGCCGGGGAGCATATAGTAGACATTCCCGTCTCTGAGCCCGACAACACCCTGCCGCTATACGATGGGGTAATGAGTTGCGCCACCTGCCATGACCCACACCAACCCTTCGCAGCACTACGCATGGAAGACCCTGAATTGTGCCGGCAGTGCCACCTGAAATAAAACGGCACTGAAAAAAACGGATAACATTTACGTTTTCGGCAGCGTTACACCCGTCTGTCCCTGATACTTGCCACCACGATCCTTGTACGAGGTTTCGCACTCTTCATCACCAGTGAAAAACAACATCTGCGCCACCCCTTCGTTGGCATATATTTTTGCAGGCAACGGGGTGGTGTTGGAAAACTCCAGAGTCACATGGCCCTCCCACTCCGGCTCCAGCGGGGTGACATTAACGATGATGCCACAGCGGGCATAGGTGGATTTTCCGAGACAAACAGTCAACGTATCACGCGGAATACGAAAATATTCCACCGTACGCGCCAACGCAAAAGAGTTGGGCGGAATGATGCAAACATCCGCCTTCACATCCACAAAACTCTCTTCGGCAAAATCCTTGGGGTCAACAATAGCTGAGTTGATGTTGGTGAATATCTTGAATTCGTCGGAACAACGCACATCATAACCATAACTGGAGGTACCGTAGGAAATAATACGCCCCCCATGGGCCTCACGCACCTGTCCCGGTTCAAAGGGCTCGATCATGCCCTGCTGCTCCGCCATGCGACGAATCCATTTATCTGCTTTGATGCCCACGTGTTTCCCCCTCACCCTGACCCTCTCCCCGGGGGGATGAGGGAACGGTTATTTTTGTCGGGTGGGCATCGCCCACCCGTTACGTTCAATTCAACCTTTGCTGGTGGGCAGTGCCCACCTTACCGTCGTGGTTTTAATTATTTTGAATCACAATATTCGGAAACTTGGCGCTGAACTCCTTGGCGCGTAAAGACAGCTTGGCCGCAACACGGCGGGCAATTTCGCGGTAAATCTGCGTAATGCGTCCGTCAGGGTCCGCCACCACAGTCGGCTTGCCGCCATCCACCTCTTCACGAATCTGCTTGTCCAGCGGCAACGCGCCGATGAAGTCCACATCATACTCATCAGACATACTCTGCCCGCCGCCTTGACCGAAGATATGCTCTTCGTGACCACACTCGGAACAGATGTGAATGCTCATGTTTTCCACCACACCCAACACAGCAACGTCCACCTTCTCGAACATCTTCAGCGCCTTGCGGGCATCCAGCAGGGCAATGTCCTGCGGAGTGGTGACAATCAGCGCACCACTCACCGGCACTTTTTGCGCCAGGGTAAGCTGGATGTCACCGGTGCCCGGCGGCAGGTCGATAATCAGATAATCCACATCATCCCACCGGGTGTCATTGAGCAACTGCTCCAGCGCCTGGGTCACCATGGGGCCGCGCCAGATCATCGGTGTTTCCTCCTCGATAAGATAACCGATGGACATGGACTGCACACCATGCCCTATCAATGGCTCCAGGGATTTGCCGTCTTTGGATTCCGGTTTGTCGCTCACCCCCAACATACGCGGCTGGCTGGGACCATAGATATCAGCATCAAGAATGCCCACTGTTGCGCCCTCGGCCCGCAAGGCCAGCGCCAGATTCACCGCCGTGGTGGATTTGCCCACACCGCCCTTGCCCGAGGCAATGGCAATGATATTTTTTACGCCATTGATCGGCTTCACACCTTTTTGGACCGTATGTGCCTCGACCTTGGTGCTGACATTGACCGTCGCGTCACTGATACCGTCGATAGCGACGACCAGCTCTTTTACCTTGTCCACCAACGCCGCCTCGTGTCCTTTTGCGGGAAAACCCAGCTGCACATCAATGGTGGCTTTATCACCCTCGATGGCAACGTTTTTGATACACTTCGCGCTCACCAGATCCTGCTGCAAGCAGGGATCGATATATTGTTTAACCGCAGACTCAACCTGCTCACGAGTGACGCTACTCATGTTCACTGCTCCTGTTCACAACTGTTTTGTAAAGAAATAAGGGACTTAATAAATAGAAACGCGAGTTTACACAATTTATCAGTGCATCGTAATATTACCTTTTGCATAAAAAGCCAGTAACCACAAGGTTTTCCGGCTATTAGTTGCAAAAAGCAACAAATCATCCAGCATCCAGACAGGCAGACAATCCCCCATGAGCACAACCTCCGCGTCCCGCAAAATCCTTGTCACCAGCGCCCTGCCCTACGCCAACGGCAGTATCCACATGGGTCACATGGTGGAATATATCCAGACCGATATCTGGGTGCGCTTCCAGAAAATGCGCGGTCACCAGTGCATTTACGTATGTGCGGACGACGCCCACGGCACGCCGATTATGCTGCGCGCACAAAATGAAGGCATCACACCGGAAGCGCTGGTAGCGCGCATCGGCGAGGAGCATCGTGCAGACTTTGCCGCCTTCGGCATCGGCTTCGACAATTACCACAGCACCCACAGCAACGAAAACCGCGAACTGGCAGAGACCATCTACAGCCGTCTCAAAGAAAACGGCCACATCGTCAGCCGTACCATTGAGCAGGCTTATGACCCGGAAAAAGAGATGTTCCTGCCTGATCGTTTTGTACGCGGCACCTGCCCCAAATGCGGCACTGACGATCAATACGGCGATAATTGCGAGGCCTGCGGCGCCACTTACGACCCCACGGATTTGCTCAACCCGGTATCGGCGGTATCCGGCGCCACACCCGTTCGCAAAAAATCCGAGCACCTGTTTTTCAAGCTGGCCGATTTTCAGGACATGCTGGCCGGGTGGACTCGCGCCGGGCACCTGCAACCCGAAGTCAGCAACAAACTGGATGAATGGCTGAACGAAGAGCTGCGCGAATGGGACATCAGCCGTGATGCGCCCTACTTTGGCTTCGAGATTCCCGATGCGCCGGGCAAATACTTTTACGTGTGGCTGGATGCCCCTGTGGGTTACTTCGCCAGCTTCAAAAATCTTTGCGACCGCAGTGATCACCTCGATTTTGATGAATACCTCAAGCCCGGAAGCGACGCCGAACTGTACCACTTCATCGGCAAAGACATCATCAGCTTCCACGCCCTGTTCTGGCCCGCAATGCTGGCAGGCGCGAATATGCGCACACCCACCGCCATTTACGCACACGGCTTTCTGACCATAAACGGTCAGAAAATGTCCAAATCCCGTGGCACCTTTATTAACGCACGCCATTATCTGGATCACCTCGACCCGGAATATCTGCGTTATTATTTTGCCGCCAAACTCACCAGCCACATCGACGACCTCGATCTCAACTTTGACGATTTCATCGCTCGCGTGAACAGCGATCTGGTGGGCAAAGTAGTCAACATCGCCAGTCGTTGCGCCGGGTTCATCAGCAAAAAATGTCATGGACAACTATCTGTCCAATGCAGTGAACCAGGCCTGTACCAGCACTTTGTGGATGCAGGCGAAACCATTGCCACATTATATGAAGGTCGTGAATTCAGCCACGCCATGCGCGAAATCATGGCACTGGCTGATCTTGCCAATCAATACATTGATGAACAAAAGCCGTGGGTACTGGCCAAGGATGAAGCCACCGCCGGGCAAGCGCAAGCCGTGTACAGCATGGGTGTCAACCTGTTCCGTGTACTGATGACCTACCTCAAGCCGGTACTGCCGGTAATGGCCAAAAAAGCCGAAGCATTTTTGAACATCGGCGCACTGGACTGGAATAGCTGCACCGAGCCGTTGGCCAATCACCTCATCAAAAAATTCAAACCACTGATGACCCGCATCGAGCAGGAAAAAATCGACGCGGTGCTGGCCGACGCACAAAAGACCCTGGCCGCCGGCGCTGCCAACAAATCAGCCAGCAAACCTCAAAAGAGCACCAACATGGACCCCATTGCAGACACCATTCAATACGACGATTTTGCCAAAATCGACCTGCGCATCGCGCGCATCGCCAAAGCCGAACACGTTGAAGGGGCGGATAAACTGCTGCAACTGACGCTGGACCTGGGTGACGAGACCCGCAACGTCTTCGCCGGTATCAAAAGCGCCTACGCACCGGAAGACCTGGAAGGCAAACTCACCGTGATGGTGGCCAACCTCGCGCCGCGCAAGATGCGCTTTGGCCTCTCCGAAGGTATGGTGCTGGCCGCCGGACCGGGCGGGAAAGATTTATGGATACTGGAACCGGGCGAAGGCGCACAGCCAGGAATGCGGGTGAAATAAAAACGTTCACCGAAACAATGAAATCACCAACAAAACACGATGCAGATAAAGATTAAAGACGGCTTATCGTGTACTTTCAGCACCCGTATTTGATATAGGCTGGTGCATCGCAAGGTGATATAGCCACGCAAGGGTATCGCCCGCAACCAACAGAGTATGAGCTATCCTTTTTCGGGTTTCGCATGGCGCTCTCAAAAAGCGATATACTTCAGCTATCTATCGTTATTACCTAACAGTCTTTTGGTCCGCACGGGGGGTGGTGTAAATTTGCTCGCCGCAACGGTCAAATTAACCACCCATCCAACAGGAAGCTCCCGCACTAATAAACACCACCATGACCGAATATGCCCTCATCCTCATCAGTACCGTGCTGGTCAACAATTTTGTACTGGTCAAGTTCCTCGGACTGTGCCCGTTCATGGGTGTATCACGCAAGTTGGAAACCGCCACCGGCATGGCATTGGCCACCACCTTTGTACTGACACTTTCTTCGGTTGCCAGCTATCTGGTGAACGAATACCTGCTGGCGCCACTAGGGCTGGAATACCTGCGCACCATCACTTTTATTCTGGTGATCGCTGTGGTGGTGCAATTTACCGAAATGGTCGTACACAAAACCAGTCCATTGCTGTATCAGGTGCTGGGGATTTTTTTACCGCTCATCACCACTAACTGTGCCGTACTGGGTGTAGCGCTGTTAAACGTGCAGCAACAGCATGGTTTTTTGCAGTCAGCCGTTTATGGCTTTGGCGCTTCAGTGGGTTTTTCTCTGGTGTTGATTTTGTTTGCTGCCATGCGTGAACGCATCAACGTGGCCGATGTACCCGAGGCCTTTCGCGGCGCATCCATTGCGCTGATTACCGCCGGACTGATGTCCATGGCCTTCATGGGCTTTTCCGGCCTGGTAAAGGGCTGATTACAAATCCATGTTATCCGCCATCATCGCTTTAAGTATTCTGGCAGCCGTGTTCGGGCTGTTGTTGGGGTACGCCGCAATCCGCTTCAAGGTCAAAAGCGACCCCATGGTGGACAAAATCGACGCGCTGTTGCCACAGACGCAGTGTGGCCAATGCACTTATCCCGGCTGCCGACCCTATGCACAAGCCATTGCCAATGGCGAGGCGGATATCAATCAATGTCCACCCGGCGGAGAAACCACCATTATCGCACTGGCGGATTTACTGGGACGTGACCCCAAACCACTGAATGCGGAAAACGGGGTCCAGGAGAACGTCAAAACAGTGGCCGTTATCGACGAAAAAATCTGCATCGGTTGCACGCTATGCATTCAGGCCTGCCCGGTGGATGCCATACTCGGTGCGGCCAAACAAATGCATACGGTAATCGCCTCCGAATGCACCGGCTGCGAGCTGTGCCTGCCCCCCTGTCCGGTGGATTGTATCGAAATGGTGCCCGTTGGCACCGACATCAATAACTGGAAATGGCCATTCCCGGAAGAAACAGACCAACAGGAGAAAACAGCCTGATGCGACGCCTGTTTCAATTTCATGGCGGTGTTCATCTCAAGGAACACAAAAAAGACGCCATGTCGCAACCCGTGCAAGCCGCGCGTATGCCCAAACAATTGGTACTGCCATTGCAACAGCACATTGGGGCGCCAGCCGAAGCCATCGTCACTGCGGGTGACAAAGTATCAAAAGGCCAGCTGATCGCCCGCCCTGGCAGCGCCATCAGTGCTCCGGTACATGCCTCCAGCTCCGGCACGGTGGCAGCTATCAGCGAACACCCCGTATCACACCCCTCGCATCTGAATGCACCCTGTATCATCATCGACACCGATGGTGAAGACCGCTGGTGCACAGACAGACACCCTGTTGCCAATTACCACGAGCTGCCACCGGAAAAAATACGTGAGCACATTCGCGATGCCGGCATCGTCGGCATGGGTGGCGCGGGCTTTCCCGCGCATATCAAACTCAATCCCGACGATCATGTGGTGGATACACTGATCCTCAATGGCGCTGAATGCGAACCTTACATTACCTGTGATGAAATGCTGTTGCGCGAACGCGCGCTGGAAGTCATCGCCGGGCTGCGCATTATGCGTTATGCCCTGCAAGCCAAACGCTGCATTATCGGCATTGAAAACAACAAAGCTGTTGCATTTCATGTCTTGCAGGAACAGGTACGCAACACCGGTGCTGACTTTATCGAGGTCATCCAGGTACCGACGGTGTACCCCACTGGCGGTGAAAAACAATTGATCCGGGTGCTTACCGGCAAAGAGGTCCCGGCCGGTGGATTACCGCTGGATATCGGCGTGGTCTGTCACAATGTGGGTACCGCCTATGCAGTTTACCGCGCCATTGAGCTTGCCGAGCCACTTATTTCCCGTTATGTAACCATTGCCGGCAGCGTCGCCCATGCGCGTAACCTGGAAGTGCTCATCGGTACGCCGGTAATTGATCTCATTGAAGAATGCGGCGGAAACCGCAATACCCTGAGCCGGGTTATCCTGGGTGGGCCAATGATGGGCACAGCTCTGCATAATGTCACCGCACCCGTTACCAAAACCACCAACTGCATTCTGGTCAATTCCACCGTCGGTGATGTTCCACTGCCTTCACGCGACAAACATGCCATGCCCTGCATCCGGTGTGGCAACTGTGCCATTGCCTGCCCGATTGATCTGCTGCCACAACAACTATACTGGTACGCACGCGCCAAAGATTTTGACAAGGTGCAGGACTATCATTTATTTGATTGTATCGAGTGTGGCTGCTGCGATTATGTCTGCCCCAGCCAGATTCCACTGGTACATTATTTTCGTTATGCCAAAACAGAGATATGGGCTCAGCAACACGAAAAAACCCTGGCGGATATCGCCCGTGAACGGCATCAGTTTCGTGAACAAAGACTGGAACGTGACAAGCGCGAAAAACAGGAACGTCACAAGAAAAAACGTGCCGCACTCAAACCTGCCGGCAATGCCGCCAGCAAAGAAGACGAAGCCAAAAAAGCGGCCATCCAGGCGGCAATGGATCGCGCCAAGACAAAACGTGAGAGCAATGGAATCGAACCCAAAAACACGCAAAGCCTAACAGCAGAACAACAACAAAAAATCAACGAAGCAGACGCCCGCCGCGCAGAATTAAAAAACAGCCCCACAAACAAACAGGATGTCCAGCGGGATCTCTTGCAGGACAACAATCCATGAATCTCGATACGCCATCATCACCACACATCCATTCCGGCATCAACATCACCGGCATAATGGTGCGCGTATGCTTGGCACTGGTACCCGCAATTATTGCTTACACCTGGTTTTTTGGCTGGGGTCTGTGCATCAACATTTTGATCGCCGTAGGCACGGCATTGTGCGCCGAGGCACTGATGCTGCGTATTCGCCAACGTCCCATTGCCCCCTTTCTTGCCGATGGCAGCGCTGTGCTCACGGGGGTGTTGCTGGCTTTTTGTCTTCCACCCTTTTCACCCTGGTGGATTACGGTGATGGGAACCGCTTTCGCCATTATTGTCGCCAAGCAATTGTACGGTGGGCTGGGCTACAACCCTTTCAACCCGGCAATGGTGGGTTATGTGATGCTGCTGATTTCCTTCCCCCTGGAAATGACACAGTGGGTACCACCCAACATCGTCAACCAACTGCAAATAGGTTTTCTGGATACACTGAACATTATTTTCACCGGAAGCTTTCCCTATTCGCTCAACATTGATGCACTGAGTATGGCCACCCCACTGGATACGGTAAAAACCGAACTGGGCCTGAATCTCACCGTCAGCGAAATTATGCGCGGCAACGCCATTTTTGGTGATTTTGGCGGTGTCGGCTGGGAATGGGTGGGCAACTGGGTTCTGCTTGGTGGCGTATGGTTGATCTACAAACGTATCATCACCTGGCATATTCCGCTGGCGGTGATGGGCAGCCTGTTTGTGATTTCATTTTTCTTTTTTATGCTAGACCCAGACACCTATGCATCGCCCATGTTTCATCTGTTTAGCGGAGCCACCCTGCTGGCAGCCTTTTTCATTGCCACCGACCCAGTCAGTGCCAGCACCACTCCCCGGGGGCGTATTTTTTACGGCATTGGCATTGGCATACTCATTTATGTCATCCGCACCTGGGGCAGTTATCCTGATGGAGTGGCCTTCGCGGTATTGCTGATGAACATGGCTGCACCCACCATTGATTATTACACTCAGCCACGGGTCTTTGGCTATAAAAAAGGCAACACCAACGAAAACCCACGCAGGGGCCAAAACTGATGCTGGGCCAATACATGAGCCGCAGCGCCATCCTGCTGGGCCTGTTCGCCCTGATAGGCACAGGACTGGTTGCATTGGTTTTCACTGCCACGGAAGAGCGTATCGCCGAATCCGAGCGCCAATTCATGTTACGCAATCTGCACGCAGTGGTTAAACCGGAATTGCACGACAATGATATTTTCCATGACATGATTACCGTCATTGATCCACAACGACTGGGAACAAAAAACCCTGTACCGGTATTCCGTGCACGCAAAAACGGTGAGCCGGTGGCACTGGCCATCACCCCCATTGCCCCGGATGGTTACGTCGGCCCAATCAAAATTCTGGTGGGCATCACTTTTGATGGCACCGTGCTGGGCGTGCGTGTACTCAGCCACCGCGAAACACCAGGGCTGGGCGATGGCATCGAAGAAAAACGCTCGGACTGGGTGTTTGGTTTTAACGGTCGCTCACTCAGTAACCCGGGAAGCAAAGGATGGGCAGTGCGCCGCGATGGCGGCCAGTTCGATCAGTTCACCGGGGCCACCATTACCCCGAGAGCCATCGTCAAGGCCGTGCATAAGGCGCTAAAATTCTACGCACTAAACCGGGACCAGTTGTTCCAAAAAACATCCCTCTCACCGACAGAAATACATACCGAAATCACCCACGAAGAAGAGGCCACTCATGAATAGTGACAACGCTAGCATTTTCAAAGAAGGCCTGTGGCACAACAACACCGCGCTGGTGCAATTGCTCGGCCTCTGTCCGCTGCTGGCGGTTTCCGGCACAGTGGTCAATGCGCTGGGGCTGGGCGTCGCGACTACGCTGGTGATGGCTGGTTCCAACATCACCGTGTCACTGATCCGCAACCTGGTGCGCCCGGAGTTGCGCATTCCCTGCTTCGTGCTGGTCATTGCCTCATTCGTCACCGCCGTAGAGCTGCTGATGCAGGCCTTTCTCTACGACCTGTATTTAGTGTTGGGCATATTTATTCCTCTCATTGTCACCAACTGCGTGATTATCGCTCGTGCGGAATCTTTTGCCGCCAAAAACAATGTATGGCGATCATTGCTGGATGGGTTGTCCATGGGAATCGGTTTCACTGCGGTCTTGCTGCTACTGGGGGCAATCCGGGAAATTCTCGGCCATGGCACCCTGTTCACTCAAGCCGAACTGATGTTCGGCGAAGGCGCTCAGTGGCTCACCATCACCCTGATCGACGACTATCGGGGATTCCTGCTGGCCATTCTGCCTCCCGGCGCCTTTCTGGTTCTGGGGCTGCTCATTGCCGGTAAAAATGTGATCGACAAACGACGTGCGCAACGCACAATACAGACGGTAGCGACACCAGCATCAGTGGCGGCCGAGTCCTCCACCTGATCCCTGCACTGCTTCACAAAAAATCACCCGGGGTGCGCCGTTGGTCAGACCAGATCGACCGCCCATCCCGGCAAACCTGTTTTTACCCCTGACTCACCTCCTGAATCCCCCCGAACACCACCCTGTATTACCCTTAAAAATATAAAAAATAAATCTTTATTTTCAATAAGTTAAGAACAAATCCCCACACCTCCCCAGCACCAAACCTCCAGTTTGCTTAAATTTTGACCAGCGGTTACATATTCCGGATCAGCGGTCGATAAAACGGCTACCAGACGGTCTTTCAGCGATTAAAATTTGTACAACATTTTGAGAACACTCACACGAGCAAACAGCGTATGGAAAAAAACAGACAAACAATGCGTGGTTTCACACTGACCGAAGTACTGGTCACTCTCGTCGTATTGGCCATTGGCTTGCTGGGACTTGCCGGTCTACAGGCCAGCAGTCTGAAGCACAATAACAATGCCTACCAACGCACCCAGGCCACACTCCTTGCTTACGACATGCTGGATCGCATGCGCGCCAACCCCATGGGTATCGAAAATGGCGACTACGACACAGTTGACACCGGAACCACGCCAACCAACCCAGCCTGCGTCGGCACCAGCTGCACCCCGGCACAATTGGCCGCCAATGACGTGTACGAATGGGCAACCCGCCTGACTACCGTACTCCCTTCTGGCCGGGGCGTTATCGCAGGCACTGCCCCCAACGCACCATTCACGGTAACCATCATGTGGGATGACCAGCGCACGGGTGCCACCGGTACAAATTGTGACCCGACAGATGCCAACGACATGACTTGTTTTTCCGTTACCGGACAAGTGCTTTACAACCGCTTATAAAACCTCCGTTTCCACAAACACGAAATGACCCTGATGAAAAAAATATACTCAATACACCCTCGACAAACCGGCCTGACCCTCATCGAAATTCTGGTAGCCATGGTCATCAGCCTGATATTGATGGCCGGGGTACTGCAAATTTTTCAGGCCAACAAACAAAGCTTTCGAGTGCAGGAATCACTGTCCCTCATTCAGGAAAACGGACGCACAGCCATGCGTATTCTCTCAGAAGACCTGCGTATGGCTGACTTCTGGGGTTGCCGCAGCCAGGACATTAACATCACAGACAACCTCGACAGTGCCGGCGCAGGCTACGTGGATCTGCTCGTTAACGGTGGCATCTCCGGTGTGAATGGCGTTGGCACTGACCCCGACAGCATTACCATAGAAGGCGCCCGGAGCACCGGCATCTCCCTGTCGGCAACAATGCCCACGACAGCCGCCGCCCTTCTTTTGACCAGTGGCACCGGCTTACAACAAGGCGACATCATGCTGGTCACTGATTGCAACCAGGGAGATATCATACAGATCACCAACGCAAACCCTGCCACGAGCAGCACCATCGTGCATAACGCTGGCGGCGCAGTCAGCCCCGGTAACAGCACATCCAGCCTGAGTCGTGCTTACGACACCGATGCCATGGTATTCCAGGCACGTCAGACCACGTATTTCATCGCTGCTGACCCGGATAGCGGCGAACCCTCACTCTTCCGCACCGAGGGCGCCAGTACCGTAGAAATGGTGGAAGGCATCGAAGACATGCAGATCCAATATGGTGAACTGCTTGATGCCATTAACGGTGACATGCGCTATGTATCCGCTGACGCAGCCGGACTCAATATGGACCAGGTACGCAGCGTGCGCATTACTCTCACTGCCCGCAGCACGGCCGACAATGTAGCCTTCAGCGGTAGTGCAGCCTCCAACAATGGCGCCAGCGGTCGTTTGCGTCGAACCTTCAGCAATACCATCAGCATTCGTAACCGGAACCCGTAATGAACCATATTGACATCCACAAGAGGCCGTATATGTCTCCATCCACAACCCCAACACTCGCACTGTCAGCCATGCGCAAATATCAGACCGGCGCATCACTCATAGTCAGTCTGATGCTGCTGGTAGTGCTCACGCTGCTTGGACTGTCCGGCATGCAATCCACCATCATGCAGGAACGCATGTCCAGCAATGTACGTGACAAGGAATTGGCCTTCCAGGCGGCGGAAAGCGCTGTGCGCAGTGGTGAAGACTGGATAAAAGAACAGTCAATAAATACGTTGAAAGCGCAGGATGGAAGCAGCTGTACCGCCCCCTGCAACCTTGTTGGCCTCAATGATTATATTGGCATGAGCGACCAGGACTTCAGCTGGTGGGAAACCACCGGCCGCGCCTATACCGACATGCCTAGCGGAGTCGTCGCCTCCGCCCCACGCTTTATCGTGGAAGAACACAGCATCCAGCGAGACAGCCTGGCCGACCCTACGGATACAAACAGTCCACCCGTGCGCACCTTGTATCGACTTACTGCTGCGGGAGTAGGTGGCACCACCACCGCTGAATCCATGATTGAAACCCTGTACGCCAGGATTGATTAACGAGGACATGTTTATGAAAACGCTACGTACACTTCCCCCTGTTACTATCGCCTTCAACATGCTGGCAACAGGTCTGCTGCTAATCGCCGGCACAATCCAGGCCGCCCCGCTGAACCTGTCCGACAATCCCTTGTTTGCCACTCAGTCTGCACCACCGCTCACACTGATGACCATGGGTCGTGACCATAAGCTATATTACGAAGCCTACAATGATGCTTCCGACCTCAATGGCGACGGTATACTGGATACAAATTACAAACCGGATACCATTAACTACTATGGCTATTTCGGCTCCAACATTTGTTATATTTACAACAGTGGCAACAGCCGCTTTGAACCCAGCTCCACCACTGTGGATAAAAAATGTTCCGGCAACAGTGAATGGTCTGGCGACTTCCTGAACTACCTCACCACTTCACGCATCGACGCCCTGCGTAAAGTCTTTTACGGTGGCACCCGCTTCGTCGATACCGGCTCCGAAACCGTACTGGAACGCTCCTATATTCCGCAGGATGCCCATAGCTGGGGTAAAGAGTACACAGATATTGCCACCAGTGGTTTTGATATTCGTGAATACTCACCACTGAACCTGCCCGTCGCTGGCCACCGTCATTTATTTGCCAATACCACCCTGTCGAGTACAAACAATCCTCCTGTGTTACGGGTATTGAACGACACTGATTTCCGTGTCTGGGAGTGGCTTTCCAAAGAGCGCCCCGTGGCAGGAAGCACTTGTATTAACGGCAGCACAAACTGCGAGCAGGGCTCCTCCCGTTTCGCCGATTATGTGGTCCGCGTCCGGGTCTGTGTCTCGGGTCTGCTGGAAGCCAACTGTCAGGCTTACCCCAATGGCAACAGCAAACCTGTCGGCCTGCTGCAAAGTTATGGCGAAAACGACAGCATGTACTTCGGTCTGCTCACCGGCTCCTATGAGAAAAACACCTCCGGTGGTGTATTACGTAAAAATGTCGGTTCCATTACCGACGAAATCAATGCCAATGATGGCACTTATACTTCCACCGTTGGGGTGATCGCCTCTATGGATCGCTTGAGAATTGCTAATTTCCGCTATGGCAGCGGAGACTATGCACCCGGTTGGCCTGGCGCATGGATTACCACACGCCCCATGAATGAAGGTGAAATTACCGACTGGGGCAACCCCGTTGCTGAAATGATGTACGAAGGCATGCGTTATTTTGCCGGTAAATCAGCGCCCACCCCGGCATTCAGTATCTCCAACTCCGGCAATGATGACGCCAGACTGGGCCTGCCACTGCCAAACTGGATCGACCCCTACGGTGCCAGCAGCGGTTTCTCCTCCTGCGCCAAGCCGTTCCAGATTGTGATTGCAGACATCAATCCGTCTTATGATTCAGACCAATTGCCTGGCAGCTTTTTCGACAGTTTTTCTGGTGATATCAGCGGTCTGGACGTATCGGCTCTGGCCGACACCATCACCAACAACGAACCTGGCGTCATTGGCAACCATTTCATTGGTCAGGTTGGCGCAGTTTCCGATGGTGCACCCACCAGCAAAATGGTGACGACCTTGAGTAACGTCCGCGGACTGGCGCCGGAAGAACCCACCAAACAGGGCAGCTACTACTCGGCCAGTGTTGCCTACCACGGCACCATCAACGACATCAGTTCAGCTGACGGCGACCAAAAAATCGACACTTTTTCGGTGGCCCTGGCCTCGCCATTACCTAATATCGAAATCCCCGTAGCTGGCAGCACCATCACCCTCGTACCGTTTGCCAAATCCGTAGGCGGTTGCCTGGGTATTACCCCGGCAGCAGGTGGTTTTCAACCCACCAACACCATAGTGGATTTTTATGTGGAAACGCTCACACCCACCTACGGTAAATTCCGCATCAATTTTGAGGATGTGGAACAGGGCGCTGACCACGACATGGACGCCATTGCAGAATACGAATACACGGTCAATGGCAACGGCACAGTGACCATCAACATGGCTGCCACCTATGCCTCTGGCTGTATTGTCCAGCATCTGGGTTATATCATCTCTGGCACTACGGCTAATGGCACCTATCTGGAAATACGTGACGCCGACACCAACGCAGGCAGTGACCCGGACTATTTCCTGGATACCCCCAATATTGCTGGAGTGGCCTTGCCGTTAACGGCCTCGCGCACCTTTACCCCCGGAGGAGCCGCAGGCGCAGGCACCACATTCCTCAAAGACCCGCTGTGGTACGCCGCCAAGTGGGGTGGTTTTCAGGAGGACAGCGCCAACGCCAACAATCTGCCCGATCTTGCCTCCGAATGGGACACAGACGGCAATGGTGACCCGGACAATTATTTTCTGGTAACCAATGCGCTGGATCTTAGCACCCAGCTAGCCAACGCCTTCAACGAAATCATCGCCCGCAGTGGCGTGTCCGCCAGTTCCGCAGCACTTACCAGCGGACAAATCAACTCGGACACCAATCTGATTCGTTCCACCTTCAACACTGGCAGCTGGACCGGTGACCTCAAGTCCTATGCCATTAATAATGACCCGACTGCGGGTGCCATTGGTGAGATCGCCAGCACCCCAACCTGGTCAGCAGAAGCTCAGCTCAGTTCAAGCCCACGTAAATTCTTCACTCACAACGGTAATACCGGTCCAGGTGGTGGCCTGGACTTCACAAAGGCTGGTATCACCGCAACCCAAAAGAGCCTGCTCGACAAAAACGCCAGCGGCAACTACGACGGCTTCGGTAATGAACGTGTGGATTTTCTGCGCGGAGCCACAAACATTACCGGCTTCCGTAACCGCGTCGACGAAAATGGCAACACCCATATCCTCGGTGACATGGTCAACTCCAGCCCGGTTTATGTAAGCAACCCCCGGGCGCGCTACCCGGACAACTGGAATGGCAGCTCTGCGGAACCGGAAGACAGCGTTCCCTACTCAGCCTTTTTCAACACCTTCGTAACCAGCCCGCGTGTGCCCATGGTCTACGTCGGCGGCAATGACGGCATGCTGCACGGCTTCAACGCCGAAACCAGTGGCAGCAGCATGGGCCAGGAACTGCTTGCCTACATTCCCAACGAAGTTTTCCCACGCCTTAGCGCCCTGACTTCACCCACTTACAGCCACAAGTTTTACGTAGACGGCTCCCCTACCGTAGCCGATGCTTTTTTCGGCGGCAGTTGGAAAACCGTGCTGGTAGGTGGTCTCAACCGTGGCGGCCAGGCAATTTACGCCCTGGACGTCACGAACCCGGAGAGCATGGATAAGACCAAAGTACTATGGGAATTTTCCGACAAGAATGATACTGATACCGATGCTGACATGCAGTACGCCTTGGGCTACACCTACAGCAAACCCAGCATCGTACGCCTGCATAACGGCAAATGGGCAGCCGTCTTCGGCAACGGCTATAACAATACCGAGGCTGATGGCTACGCCAGCACCAGTGGCGATGCAGTGCTGTACATCGTGGATATCGCGGACGGCTCAGTGATTCGCAAAATCAACACCAAAGCCGGCACCGCAGCCAACCCTAATGGTCTGGCTACCGTGACACCTGTGGACACAGATGGTGATTTTATCACCGACTATGTATATGCCGGCGACCTGCTGGGCAATATGTGGAAATTTGACCTCACCGATACCACCGCTGGTAACTGGGGGGTTGCATATGGCACAGCCACCGCTCCCGTGCCACTGTTCGTGGCCAAGGATTCCGGCGGCACCCGGCAACCCATCACCGCCAAAGCTGATGTGGGCTTTGCATCCAACGGTGCAGACCTGATGGTTTACTTTGGTACCGGTAAATACCTGGAAGGCACAGATAACACCACTACGGGTGCACAAAGCCAGGCCTTCTACGGTGTAATTGATGAAGGCAGTGCCATCGTGGGTACTCCTGCCAGCACACTCTTGGAACAAGTAGTGGAAACATTCGTGAACACCTCTTGCACCAATCTTGATGGCACAGCAGGTGCCTGTGATATTCGTGTCACCACCAACAACACCATGAGCGGCGGTGATCGTGGCTGGTATATGAAACTGCCCGACCCCGGCGAACGCGTCATTTACCGCCCGATACTGTTGGGTGGCACCGTACTGTTCGTCACCCTGGTCCCCAGTGGCGATGAATGCGACCCAGGCGGCTCCGGCTGGTTCATGCAAGTGAACGCCTTCGATGGCAGCCGCCTGGATGAATCACCTTTCGACCTCAATGGTGACGGTATTTTTGATAACTCCGACCAGGTCTCCTATGACGATGACAATGACTCCAACACCGCCGATGTCGACACATCGGGCAGTGGTCGCCGTATCGAAGGCGGCGCTCCCACCGGGGCTCCCGCCATCCTGAATGACAACGTCAGGAACTCGAATATCAATTATACGGATACCACCAGCGACACTGATGCTGCACGCGGCAACTCCTTTGGGCGTAGCGTCGGTCGTCAATCCTGGCGTCAGATCAAATAAACGGGAGCAAAGAATATGACAAGTACACCCATGGTCTGTTATTCCACCGGGCAACCATCGCCCGGCGGAGAAGCCGGTTTCACACTGCTTGAGTTAATCATCACCATGGCCATTGCCGCCATTTTGCTGACGATGGCGGTACCAAGCTTTCAAACCACCATTGCCAACAACCGGCTGGCCACACAAACCAACAATCTGGTCACCGACATCAACATTGCCCGTAGTGAAGCGGTAAAACGTGGCACTGATGTGGTGTTGTGCAGCAGCGCCGACCCCAATGCGGCGGCCCCCACTTGCATTGGTAATGGAAATGCCTGGACATCGGGTTGGATCGTTTTCGTGAATGGAACAGGCGACACCAACCCAAATCAATTTGCCACCGCGACCGATACTCTTATCAAGGTAAGCCAAGCTATCGGTGGCACTGCCACCATACTCACTGCCGGTGCCCTCAACACGTTTACTTATAATGGCAATGGCGCCAATGCCGCCGCCGCTAATGCTGATTTTTTTATCTGCGATGACCGGGGAGAGGCCTTTGCCCGCCAAGTGCAGATTCGTCCCACCGGACGCCCCAGACTGATTGGCAGTCCACTGCCAGCCGGCTCCTGCCCGTAATTGTGAATGCATATGTACGACATCAAAGCCATCAATAACCAACCACGGCGGTATCCATTGCCCAGTACAAGGTAAAAAAACATGTTTATCCAACCCACACAACATAACTTCTATTCACAAACACGGCCACACTTTGTATCAATGCGTGGCTTTACCCTGGTTGAGCTGATAATCACTGTGGCTATCATTGCCATTCTCGCCTCTATCGCGCTTCCTGCCTACCAGGGTTCAGTGTTAAAAGCCGGAAGATCAGATGGCAAAACCTCACTGTTAAGCGCTGCCCAGTCAATGGAACGCTGTTTTACCACCACCAATGCCTACGATGACCCCCTCTGCGCCGCCGCCATCCCGGGCACATCCGGTGAGGGAAAATACACATTGGCCGTTGCAAGCACACCGATAAGTTTTACCATCACGGCCACACCCACGGGCAATCAGACAGGGGATACAAAATGTGGCAGCCTGACACTGGATCAAGCCGGGCGACAAGGCATCTCCGGCACCGGCACTGTTGCTACCTGCTGGTAACAGCTGTACTACTGATGATAAAACCGGCTCATCGGCCAACACACCATTTTTAGTTAGGCCGCCTGTCGGCCGGTAAACACCATTCGTCATTCACCCTCTCGCCCTGAGAAACAAAGCCGGTATACTCCGGCCCATGAACTGGCAGAATGGATTCTCGCTAAACAAAGCTATGATTGTCATAGCGGCTATTCCCATTGATGACACAGAAATGCCACTGTGCGCCCGCCGCACACGGCAAGGTAACCGCACCACGCTTACCAGTAGCAGCTCTGTGGCACACCAGATTACCCCCATACCCCAACAAAACAGAATCAATGATGGTTTTGGCGTCACAGGTCACTGTGTCCCGCAAAACAATCCAAAAGCGGGAGGTTGTCAGGTTTAGGATAAATCCACTGGGCAGTTTAGCCGTTGCCCTGCTTTCCCGGTCATTATTTATCAAACATAACTTACATATTCGCCACAAATGATCATAAAGAATGGACTCAAAACAACTCTCTCTCACGATGTTTATCCAGATTCAACGGAGCCCTGGAACGCGGTATTGAGCAAACAATACGGTTTCTCTCTGGTTGAGCTGATCGTCACCCTGTCCATCGCGGCCATCCTGCTGACAACCGCAGTCCCCGGTTTTTTCTCCATGATCCAGCGCGACCGTCTGACCACCCAGGCCAACGATTTTGTCTCGACGCTCAGTCTGGCGCGCGCAGAAGCCGCCAGCCGAGGCCAGCGTATCGTGGTCTGTAAAAGCGCATCGCCTTACAATGCCTGCACAGGTGCAGGCGGTTGGGAGCAGGGCTGGATTGTCTTTACCGACATGAATGGTGACGATCTTTATACCGCTGCTGCTGACGGCGCCAACGGCATCCTGAAGGTTCACGAGGCACTGGGCGGAAACACCACTCTCAGTGGTGACGCCAACATCGGCAACAGCATTGCCTTTCTGGGCACCGGTTTTTCCACTGTACCCCAATTAAGATCACTGTCCCTGTGCGACAGCAGTGCAGACGCGAACAAAGGAAAAAACATCGTCCTTCTCGCCATCGGACAAGCGCGGGTCGACGCCAATGCGCCGGCAAGCTGCACCCCTTAATTTTGAGTTTCCTGAAACACGGGTAATCTTTCCATGAAATTCCACATCAGACACCTCAACAATTCCTTTCGAAATCATATCCGTGGCTTCAGTATGATAGAGGTCTTGGTCACCCTGATGGTATTGTCCATTGGCCTGCTGGGACTCGCAGCCATGCAGACCAGCAGCATACAAAACACCCATGGCGCCTACCTGCGTACGCAGGCCACTCATCTGGCTTATGACATACTCGACCGTATGCGCGCCAATATGACCGGCGTCAACGATGGTGATTACAACAACATCAACGCTGATGAATCGGTCAACAATTACACAGACCCCAATTGCTTTACAGCCGGCTGTACTTCCCTGCAAATGACAGCCACTGACGCTGCCCAGTGGGAAATTGATCTTGCAACCCAACTCCCTGCCGGTCAGGGTACCGTCGTTGTGGACCCTGCGGGCAACAACGTTTTCACCATCACAGTGACCTGGGGTGATCCGGATACAGGTGGCACAACCAACTTTGTCATGACGAGCCAACTATGAACATGCTGACACACCAGCCTCGTAACAAACAGCAGGGCCTCACTCTGATTGAGATTCTGGTAGCCATGGCCATCAGCCTGCTGCTGCTTGCCGGAGTCATACAGATCCTTGCCAGCAGTAAGGCTTCCTACCGGATCAATGAAGCCCAATCACGACTACAGGAAAATGGCCGTTTCGCTTTACAAATGATGACAGCAGATATTCGTGCGGCCGGTTTTTGGGGTTGTCTGGGCAATAATATCACTCAGATATCCAATAATCTCAACAACCCGCTTGGCAACGGTGTCAACCCTGCCCTTGGCGGCATCGCCGGCACAGAGGGCAGCGCAGCTGACAGCATCACCCTCCAGGGGGTTATCGGTAACGGCTTTCCTGTCAATGCCTATGCGGGAAACACCATTACCACCATCGCCAACAACGGACTGGCCCAGGATGATTTCTTCCTGGTGGGTGACTGCACACGCGCCGACCTGCTGCAAATCACCAATGCCGATCCCGATTCGGGCACGGTTACCTTCGACACCGGAGCTGGCACCCCTGGCAATGCCACCGGACCCACTGACGCTTACAGTACAAATGCCATGCTCTACCGCGTTGGCAGCGTGACCTACACCATCGCCAACGGCAACAGCGGCCAGCCGGGCCTGTTCCGTAGCGTAAACGGCGGCGCACCCATGGAGCTGGTGGAAGGCGTGGAAAATCTGCAAATCCTCTATGGGGAGGATACCGATAGCGATGGTGCAACCAATTCTTATGGCGCTGCGGACGCCGTCAATATGAACAGTGTCGTCAGCGTACGGATCAACCTGGTATTGCGCAGCCTCAGCGACAACGTCGCCACGACAGCCGGCCCTGTCGACCGACGCCTGCGCCGCACCTTTTCCTCCACCATTGTATTGCGTAACCGCGTCCCCTAAAACAACAATCCACTGGAGCACTACGGACAAAACGTCATGGACAGACAAAACCACACACCCGCAGCACAACGCCAGACCGGCGCAGCCCTGATGGTCAGCCTCATGATTCTACTGGTGTTGACCCTGGTCGGTGTCACCTCCATGTCCACCACCATCCTGGAAGAAAAGATGGCCGGTGGTGTACGCAACCAAAATCTGGCTTTCCAGTCCGCCGAGGCAGCCCTGCGTGCCGGGGAAGCCTGGATCGAGGCACAGAACCCGGTACCCAATGCCGTCAGCAACTGCAATGCACCGCCTTGCCAAGTAATGGAGCTGGGTGGGTTTGGAAATGTCACGATAAAGAATAATGCCTGGTGGAACAGCAACGCCCGTGAATATGGTGAGACAGACGCCCAGGAAATCCCTGGCGTGTCCGCTGATCCTCGCTTCATTGTGGAAGAACGAACAGCCGCAGACAGAACAGGCAGCCTTGCCAGGGGAATAGCTCCGGTACCGAAAAACCTTTACTACCGCGTGACCGCCCGTGGTACGGGAGGCAATGACTCCGCCGAAATCATTTTACAAAGCCATTACATGGTTATCTCCAACTGACATCGTTCAAGCCCCGAATTCAACACCCCAATAAAAACACTGAGAGTCCATCATGATGCAGCCCATACGAAACTATTTTCTGGTCGCCACGTTCTCCTTTCTCGGCTTATGCCTCAACACACCTGTAGCCACCGCCACCCAGGTTAATTTGAGTGATGCGCCACTCTATGTCAGCCTCGTTAAAAGCAATCTCATCATGGCGGTGGATGATTCTATCAGTATGGATTTTGAAGTACTGTTCTCCACCAATAACGGTGCCTTATGGTGGAACAAAAATGACCACAGCTTCACCGGACGTGACCAGAATGATAACCGGGTCGGCGGCGGTGTCATCAATTTTAATAAAAGCGGATCGTTGGGAAATGACTGGGAAAGAGCGGTGTACCTGTTTCCCAACGGCACCAGACAAGGCAATCGTGTCAAAGGCGACGATGACGACCATGTGGCCATTCCACCTTTTCCCCAATATGCCTGGACACGCAGCCCAAGATACAACAAAGCCTATTTTGATCCATCAGTCACCTATAAACCGTGGATGAATTACGGTGGACAAACATTCGGAAAGATTGATAAAACCGAGGCGCCATCCGACCCCATTCGAGGTAACTATAAATTCGATCTAACCGAGAAGATAAAAAACGACGATGAGGATTTTACATTCAGGCTGTATGAAGAGATGGTTATCCCCAAAGGAACAGTCTACTCAGAGAAGGAAGATAATGACTGGAAAACTGCCGACCAGGATATCACAATCGAAAAGGACTCCGCTGACTACGGTATCGAATATTTTCCAGCGACGTTTTATTTACCGGCACAGAGGCCCCTGCCTGCCGGGTTTGGCTATACCGGGCCGGTTGTAAAAGACGGCTACACTCCCAAGGGGGAAAAAAACCTGAAACGCTATGAAATCAAGCCGAAGAATTTCGCGGACAGCGATGCTTATGAGGCTGCCATCCAGAATTTTGCCAACTGGTTCTCTTATTACCGCAAGCGTCACCTCGCGATGCGCGCCGGTATCGGGCGTTCATTTGCAGATATCAGTGACTTGCGCGTAGGCAGCGTCACCATCAACGAGGCAGAAAAAGGTAATAAGAATATTACCATGTGGGACCTCTCCAATACGGTGGACCGAAATACCTTCTACGAAACCTTTTACAAGTACGGCAGCGAAGGGGTTACACCAAACAAACAGGCATTGAACTATATCGGGAAACAGTTCGAGCGCACCGATGCCAATGCACCCATTACAGAGTCCTGCCAACAGAATTTCGGCACACTGTTCACCGACGGTTATGCCGCAAAGTGGAGTGGTGCAGGGGTAGGAAACGCCGACGGGGATAAAGGAGCGCCCTATGCGGATACAGCATCCAATACAATCGCGGACATCAGCATGAGCTATTACACGAAAAATCTCCGCCCGGATCTCGCCGAAGGAGAAGTGCCGGTGCCTCCGGCCTGCAATGGACTCAACCCTGACCCAAGGCTGGACTGTAATTCCAATCCACACATGGTGACCTTTGGCATCGTGCTGGCACAAAGAGGTAATGTATTCGAAGTCGACACGGCAGCAACCGCTGACCCGTATACAAACCGACCCGCATGGCCCGGAACAAACGATTTTACTACCCGCGGCCCTTCCTCCGTTGACGACCTGTGGCATGCCACTGTCAACAGCCGTGGAGCCATGCTCAACGCCAAAACACCATTGGCCATCAACTCTGCCTTCAAGGCCGTACTTAACAATATCGCCGGCCGCAAATCCTCAGCAGCGGCTGTCGCATTGAGTACAGGCTCAATCAGTGCCAGCACCAGGATCTATCAGGCGCAATTCAATAGCGCCACTTGGGCGGGAAAACTGCTATCTTTCCCCATCAATTCTGACGGCAGCATCGGTGCTGAACTCTGGAATGCCGGTGACCTGATCCCCTCGGCAGCAAACCGCAATATCATTACCTATGATGGTTCCTCTGGTGTTGATTTCCTGTGGTCAAATCTCAATACCACCCAACAGAAAGCATTGAATACCAATATTACCGACATTACCGACGCCTTGGGTGAAGATCGTCTGGCCTATCTGCGCGGCAATGACAGCAATGAAATCAGCAAAGGTGGTGTATTCCGCAACCGTCCTGTCAGCGTACTGGGCGACATTGTCAATTCTGCACCAATCTACGTCGGCGTCCCTGCTTTCCGCTATCCGGACACCCTGGAAAGCACTGCTTATTCCAGCTTTCAATCCAGTAATACAAACCGTACACCGATGGTCTACACCGGGGCTAATGACGGTATGCTGCACGGTTTTGATGCCGTCACCGGCGTTGAAAAGCTGGCTTATGTTCCCAGCATGGTTTACAACAACCTGAGCCGTTTGACGTCGCCTCAGTACAGCCATACCTACTATGTGGATGGCACCCCCACAGTGGGCGATGCCTTCATTAATGGCAGTTGGAAAACTGTGCTGGTCGGTGGCCTCAATGCCGGTGGTCAGGGCATCTATGCTCTCGACGTCACCAACCCTGACAACTTCGACGACTCCAGCGTGCTCTGGGAATTCACCGATGCGGACCTGGGTTACACTTTCAGCCGGCCCAATATCGTCAGGATGGCCAATGGTGTTTGGGCAGCCGTGTTTGGCAGCGGATATAACAACACCAAAGCTGACGGCAATGCCAGCAGCACCGGAGATGCGGTGTTGTTCATCGTCAACCTCGAAACCGGCGAGCTTATCGACAAAATAATATCAACCGAGGTGGGTAGCGACGAAGACCCTACAGGACAGAACCGGCCCAATGCCCTCGCCACAGTCACGCCTATTGACAGTAATGGCGACATCAATATTGATGCCATTTACGCAGGTGACCTGTTTGGCAATGTCTGGAAATTCGACGTTAGCAGCAGCAATCCGGGCAATTGGCAAATCGCCTTTGGCGCTACCAACGCACCGGAACCGTTGTTCACAGCCTGTGCATCCACTACCACTCCCTGTCCGGCGAATGACGTTCAACCCATCACCAGCCGCATGGATGTCGGGCGCGGCCCCCAAGGCAGTGGAATCATGGTGTATTTCGGCACCGGCAAATATGTGGAATCAGCAGACACCGGTGACCAGTCCCTCCAGACCTTTTACGGAATACGGGACAGTGGCAACACGATTGCTGACCGCGATGCGCTGCTGCGGCAAACCATCATATACGAAGGCGCCGCCACCACTCTGGATGGCACCATTCCTCCGTTCGAGGTACGTGTTACCAGTGATGACAAGCTGACCTCGGAATCAGGCTGGTATCTTGACCTCATTCCACCCAGCGGCCTCAAAGAAGGCGAACGTGTGGTCAGTGATCCGATTCTGAATGCAGGACGTATCATTTTCACCACCCTTATTCCGGATACGGCCGCCTGCTCTCCCGGTGGCCAGGGTTGGCTCATGGAGCTGGACGCCTTGTCCGGCAGCCGCTTGGCATACACGCCGTTCGACCTGACCAATGATGGAGATTTCACTAACGCAGACCTCATCACACTTTCGGATAACACCGTTGTGGCCATTAGCGGCAAAAAAGGCAAGGAAATCCCCAACACACCTGGCATTCTCAATGACGGTGACCGGGAGTTTAAATATATCTCCGGGTCATCCGGCGGTATTGATACCATTGCTGAAAGCACCTCCGGCCCCAGCACGGGCCGCCAGTCATGGCAACAATTGAAGTAATCAGCGCAAACAGGCTTTTCCGGAAACCGGCGCTTCACCGGTTTCCGGGCCGCCACAACAAAAATAATTTTTTCCAACCGCTAAATAACCGTAAATAGACCCACCAATGCACATACCACAAAGTAACACTGGCATGAAATATCGTCACTCCCGCGGTTTCACCCTGATCGAAGTCATTATCGTGGTGGCCATTGTCGCCATTCTTGCAGCCATTGCCCTACCCTCATATCAAAACTCTGTCCTCAAAAGCGGCCGGGCAGAGGGTAAGGCAGCTCTGCTGAACGCAGCACAACGACTGGAACGCTGTTTCACCGAATTCAACGCCTACAACAATGCCAATTGCCCTGACTTCAACCCGGTGGAAATAACGGAAAACCAGCGCTACGCCATTTCCCTCTCAGCCGTTGCCCCCATGAGCTATACCTTGCAGGCAGTACCGCAAGGAAGTCAGACTGGCGATACCCAATGTGGCACACTTACGTTGAGTCAGACCGGCGCCAAAACCGAATCCGGAACATGGAACGTAACAGAATGCTGGTAAACAGAAAGCGTCCAGACAACAAATTTTCGTTATGCCAAACAATAATAACGGCGCATAACCACTTGTTGGCATCAGTGATAACCCCTATGCCTTACTGATAACAACAGACTCATCATCTGCCCTGTAGCTTTCGTTAGCCCACCCGTCAGCCAGCAACCACCATTCGTCATCCTGTCCTTCACTCTGATTAACATGCGTCGTTATAATCGGGCTCATGAGCAGGTGGAATGGTTTTTCACTGATCGAGGTCGTTGTCACTATGGCCATCGCCGCCATTGTGCTTTCCGTTGGTGTTCCAAGCTTCCAGTCGTACATCCAGAATAACCGTCAGACCATAGCCATTAACGAAATGGCAACTGCCTTGCAACTGGCACGCAACAGCGCTATTTCGCGCCGGGTGCCCGTCACCTTGTGCAAAAGCCCCAACGGCATCAACTGCGTTACCGGTGGTGGTTCGGGCGACTGGTCACAGGGCTGGATGATGTTTACCAATCCCGATGACATTGATGGCGTCACTGGCCTGAATCCTGGTACAGAAGTGCTGCTACGTGTCCACCACGCCTTGCAGGGTAATGCCACACTGATTGGCAGCGGCCCGGTGGTAAACCAGGTTACCTTTATGCCCCAAGGTAAAATCAACAATGGCTTTGGCGGCACCATCACCCACTGTGATTCACGAGGCAATACAGCCGCTGTTGCGTTGGTTATTTCCATGGGTGGACAAGTGCGTCAGGCCGAAGATACCAATAACGATGGCATTGTCGAAAATGGCAGCGGAAACCCTGTTCCATGCCCATAATCCTGCCCAACACCACCAGCCGAAAACCACTGCCCTGCTGCCAGCACGATAGCGGCTTCACTCTCATCGAAGTGCTGGTCACCCTCGTGGTCCTGTCCATTGGTCTGCTGGGTCTGGCCGAACTGCAAATCAGCGGCCTGCGCGCCAACATGAGTTCCGAGGCACGCAGTAAAGCGACCTTGCTGGCCAGCGACATCGTAGAACGCATGCGTGCAAACCCGTTAGGGGTAGCCGCCGGGGCATATCATGGCATTGCGGCATCAAAGACCATCTGCGCAGGCGTTCGACCTGTACCATTTTGTAGCAGCACCAGCGGCAATAACGGAATTGTTCCATCCTGTACAACAGGGGCCACAATGGCCGCTGTCGATGCCTGGGTCTGGGGTTGCGGGATGGCGCCCCCTGGCGTTCAACAAGGAGGGGTAGCCAACCAGTTACCCAACGGCATGGCCAGCGTAACCTGTAACGACAATAATCCCGATGATGCTTTCCCCTGCACACCAGGCTCACAGAACACCATCACCATAAGCTGGAATGAACTCAGTCCCACAGACGGCGCGTTCACGCCACAAACCATATCACTGACAATCGTACCCTGAACCCAGGTATCCCGACGTGAAAAAAGAGGACATCAGGCACAAACAACACGGCTTCACCTTAGTGGAAATCATGATAGCCATCACCATTGGCCTGGTGATGCTGGCCGGCATTTTACAAATCAATCAGGCCAACAAGGAATCCAACAGACTGCAACGCAATATGGGTTTTGTGCAGGAAAATATTCGTAGCGCCATGGAACTGCTGGCCCGGGATATTCGCATGGCCGGTTATTATGAAGATGACAACTCAGCCAACCCCATATCAGCCCCCATTGCACCGTTTGTCGTAGCCACCACATGGGATGACAGCAACGAATTAAATACTACCGGCTCCGACACAATCACCCTGAATTACGAATCTGACCAGGATTGTCTCGGCCAAACCACCCCTGTTGTTGCCGCCGGTCCTGCTGCCGGTAACCGGTTTGCCATCAACCACTACTTCATCAGAGATCAACGATTGATGTGCCGGGGTAATGGCAATGCAACTGCTCAGCCACTGGTGGACGGCGTGGAAAGCCTGCAAATTCTCTACGGCGAAAACACCAATGACGACCCGCTTTCCGCCAACCGTTATGTACGTGCAGAACAGATTGCAGACATGGGTAACGTGGTCAGTGTACGCATCGGCATGCGTTTTATCAGTCAAGAGACCGTGCGTTCCGCCATCGACGCCAACTCATATACCCTGCTGGATGCCGCCCCCTTCACCCCCAATGACCGCCTCCTGCGCCGCGAGATTACAACCACTGTTTCCCTGCGTAACAATTTGTAAAAACAGGACTACAACATGCACACAGAACACAACATAAAAAATCCACAACATGGCGCCGTACTGGTAATAAGCCTGCTTATCCTGCTGGTGCTTACCCTTGTTGGTGTCAGCAGCCTGGATGGTTCGATTATGCAGGAAAAGATGGCCTCCAATTCACAAATCGCCACCGCCACTTTCCAAACAGCAGAATCATCAATACGCGAAGCCTATTACACCGAACGCGCCAACCCCTTTGGAGCAGTGGGAAATGACCGAGACAACGACTCTCCGGTCAATCGCAACCACACCGTTACCATTGATGGCATCACCACCGCCATCACCAGCACCAGTCAACACAAATACAACCCCGAAGCTCCTGGCGCCGCCATGGAAAACAGCAGTGACAGTATCTTTGAAGCACGCTCTTTCGAAATTGTTGGCACCGCCCAGGTCGGCGCCATCCGAAACGTCAATACCCAGGGCTATCGGGTATTAAACGTCATGCGGCGCCCCTGAACACAGGTGTCCACCATCGTTGAAAAACCATGACAATCACATCAACAAAAGACCTCCTGCCAAAATACACAAAAGGCCAAAACAAAATGAAACCAATAAACAAGTGCCGCCTCTTCGCACTATGCGCCAGCACACTATATGCATTAGCCGTTGGCCACCCCGTATTGGCCGAAGACACCGAAGTACTTGTCGGCCCAGGCGGCCTGGGCCAAATGAAACCCAACGTACTGTTTATCCTGGATACCTCCACCAGTATGGCATGGAGCGTAGACGCGAAAGACAAAAATTCACCCGTAACGGGCCCTTCGCGCCTGTCCATCGTACAAAATGTATTTCGTGGCCTGATGGAAGATCCTCTCTACCAGGGCATGAATGTCGCCCTGATGCGTTTCGCCAGCAATGGCCGAGGCGGCTATTTTGTTACCCCCATGCAGGAACTGAACGACAGCACACGGAACAAGATCATCAACGCATCCAGGAAACTGGATGCTGATGGCAACACGCCATTAGCTGAAACACTCTACGAAGCCGCACGCTTTTGGGGTGGGCTGAGTGTTGGCTATGGCGGCACCGCCCCCGGCACCAATCATCCCGACGTCCTCCAGAGTAACGGTGATTACATCAGCCCCATTAGCGACTCCCAGTGCCAGAAAAACTACGTCATCCTGCTCACCGATGGTGGCCCCAATGGTGATAACCAAGCCGATGACGACGTAAGTGAACAGTTCCTCAACGGCGAAGCCTGCGACGTCCCTGACGACGGCAACAACGACGGCCGTTGCCTGGACGACATCGCCAGATACCTGAACACTGTGGATCAAAGCCCTGATAAAAAAGGCGGCATCCCCGGCACACAAACTGTGCAAACCTACACCATTGGCTTCACCACAGACAACACCCTGTTACAACAGACAGCCACCGCAGGCGGAGGAACCTACACCGTTGCCGATAACGCAAAAGAGCTGAAAAATGCTTTCACCTCTATTCTCAGCGTTATCACCAACAGCAACAACAGCTTTTCCGCACCAGCACTGGCCGCCAACACCTTTAATGGTGTCTCGCACATAAACAGACTGTATTACACACTGTTTGAACCTGCCGCCGCACCCAAATGGAACGGTAATGTCAAGCCCTATGAGCTTAATGATAATTACGAATTAGTTGATGCCAATGGTGAGGCCGCTGTCGACGAACGCGGGTTTTTCAAAACCACATCACGCAGTTTTTGGTCTGACAGACCCGATGGCGTCAACATCGTCACCGGTGGCGCCAATGACCGCTTGCCTGCCCCGGGAGACCGAAACCTGTACACTTACACAGGTGGCTATGACGAAGATGAAACGGGCCTGGTTCCCGATTCCCCCGGAATCAGCACGACCAACAATGCATTGAAAAACACTGACAGCAGCGACTTGACCGCCGGAATGCTGAACATAAACATCACCGATGCCAATGGAGAAACAGACAACACAAAAACCGACGCCGAATTCACCCGCGTGCTCAGCACCATCCGCAACACCAAAATCGGCTCCCCGCTGCATTCACAGCCCGTGCTGGTCACCTACGGCGGTGAAAATGCAGAAACTGCCGACCTGACACTGTTTTTTACAACCAATGATGGCTTCCTGCATGCACTTAACGCCTCACCTGAAAATGAAAGCACTGCCGGCAAAGAACTGTTTGCCTTCATTCCCAAAGAACTGCTACCCAACCTGCCAAAACTGGCCAGCAAAACCGGCTCCATGGTTTACGGTTTGGATGGCGGCATCTCGGTCTGGGTCAACGAAAGCAATGATCCGGACAGCACCATTGAAATAGCCGATGGAGATCACGTTTATGTCTACATCGGCATGCGTCGCGGTGGAAACAACTACTATGCGTTAGATGTCACCACGCGCACCGCGCCCACGCTGAAGTGGGTCATCCGCGGCGGCCCCGGTGGCACGCCAGGCTTTGAAGAACTGGGGCAAAGCTGGTCCAAGCCCACATTGTCCTCCATCAAATATGGTGCGGAAACAAAAAAAGTACTGATTTTTGGCGGAGGTTACGACACCGCACAAGATGATAATCCATTAAATGCAGACTCCCTGGATGACAATGACGACACTATCGGTCGCGCCATTTTTATCGTAGATGCCGGTACCGGCGAACGCCTGTGGTGGGCTGGGCCAACAGGCAGTGGTGCAGACCTGGAACTGGGGAAAATGACTCACAGTATTCCCTCTGATATACGCCTGCTGGACAGTAACCGCGACGGCCACACTGATCGTTTATATGTAGGCGACATGCGCGGACAGATCTTTCGCATTGATCTCAACCCCACACTCACAAACAGTACAGGCGTATTACTGGCCAGCCTCAGTGGTGATACCGAAGCCGACAACCGCCGCTTTTATTACCCACCAGACGTGGTTCTCACCCAGCGCAATGGTATACCACCTTATATTTCCATCAATATCGGTTCCGGTTACCGGGCCCACCCATTGAATCCGCCCACCTCTGCTGACGGCATCAGTGAGCGCGTCAATGACCGCTTTTACTCTCTCCGCGACCCTTATGTAACAGGCCCCATTCCCCCCAATGTAACCATTACACCGATCAGCGATGGCAGTGATGGTAGCGATAGCAACTTGTTCGACGCCACCAACAACCTGGTCGCCAGCAGCAGCGATATCAGTGCTTTGGCCGGCGCCAGGGGCTGGTACATCACCCTTGGCGACGGCAGCGGCGAAAAAGTGCTGGCCCCCTCCATGACCCTCAACGGAGAAATCTTTTTTACCACTTACACACCCCCGGCACAGGTAACTATTTCTGAATGCGGACCACAACCAGGCATAGGTCGCCTCTACCGCGTCAGCCTGTTTGATGCCACCCCCATACGCAACAAAACCGAACTAAGTGATTCCGGCACAGAAACCCTGACACTGCAAGATCGGACCAACATCTTGAGACGCCCCGGCATACCGCCAGGCCCCACTGCCATATTCCGCAAAAACGGAATAGGCCAATGCGTAGGCGCCAAATGTGAAAAAATACCCGATGCCAGCCAGATAGAAAAAACTTACTGGCGGACCAAGCTTTATTAACCTGGAAAAATCAAACGATTCAGTCACCGAGATTTCGGTACGTAAAAAATGCCGTGATGCCACCCACCCTGGCGCAAATCAGGCAACGTCTAATCGAGTTGCCAGCGGTGGAAGACTGGTCGCAAAGGAACAACATCAAAGGGCTTCTGCACGACTCCCTTTGGGGGAAATACCGTTGTCACAGCCGGCTCAGAAACGATTCCGCCGCAGCCGATGCGCTGATAGCACTGCGCATGGAACGGGAAAAACATGGCATTGCTGGATATTTTCAACGCCGTCGCCACTAACCTGTCAATACGATCCAGCAGACACTGGTCGAGACTATCGATTTCTGCATCACTCAATTTTGAGATCAGGCTATCCTTCTTTGGCCAACAATGCCCTGGGTAATGAAAACACCACGTTTTCCACTTGCCCTTCAGACTCCAGCACCGTTGCGCCCGTCAGCACCTGCAAACGTTCAATGACTTCACGCACCAGTACATCTGGCGCAGAGGCTCCCGCAGTAACCCCAATAATGCTTTTCTCATCCAGCGCAGACAACCATTCTTCCTGTATCTGTGCGGCCCCGTCAATCAGATAAGCCGCCGCACCCAGACGCTGCGCCAGTTCGCTGAGACGGTTGGAGTTGGAGCTGTTAGCGGAGCCTACCACCAGCACCAGTTCACAACGTGCCGCCAACCCTTTTACCGCATCCTGACGGTTTTGTGTGGCATAGCAAATATCATCTTTCCTGGGACCATGGATTTTCGGGAAACGTGCGCGCAAAGCATCAATCACCTGCCGGGTATCGTCCACAGATAACGTTGTTTGCGTGACATAAGCCAGCGCATCAGCATTGCTCACCTCCAGCTGTGCCACATCTTCAGGCGACTCCACCAGATACATACCCCGGCCTGCGTACTGCCCCAAAGTACCTTCGACTTCAGGATGCCCGGCATGACCAATCAACACCACTTCTTTCGATGCGTCTTCATGACGCATCACTTCCATATGCACTTTGGTGACCAAAGGGCAAGTCGCATCAAAAATTTTCAACCCGCGTTCTGCTGCTTCTTTTCGCACTGCCTGTGAAACACCGTGGGCACTGAAAATAACCGTGCAATTATCCGGTACATCTTCAAGCTCATCGACAAAAATCGCACCCTTGTCACGTAAACCATCCACCACAAAACGGTTATGTACTACTTCATGGCGCACATAAATTGGCGCACCAAACAAATCCAGCGCACGCTCCACAATTTCAATGGCACGATTTACTCCAGCACAAAACCCACGCGGATTCGCTAATAAAATTTGCATTTCAACGTCTCTTTAATATCGTGCAGACTCATACATCCACCGGTTATCGTTATTGCATCGCCGGCGGCTCTTCGCCACCCGTTACTTTCAGTATTTCCACTTCAAACAAAATTTCGTGTCCGGACAACGGGTGATTAAAATCCACTGTCACCTGTTTTTTATCTACCTCGGTAATCATACCCGGGAATTCTTCACCATCCGGTATTGCAAAACTCACAATCATTCCCCGTTCCAGTTCCATATCCTCAGGAAAATCGGTGCGCGCCATGGAATAAATATTATTGGGCTCGGGATAACCGTAAGCTGTTTCCGGGCCGATTTTCAGACTTTGCTTATCTCCTGCCTTTAGACCAAACAAGGCCAGCTCCAAGCCTTCCGCCAGGGTTTCATCACCCATAACAAAATGCAGTGGCTCTTCACCCTCCGTGGTCTCGGCGACGGTGCCATCCTCCAAAAAAATAGTGAAGTGCATCAATACTTCACTACCGTGATAAATGGCAACTTCGTCCGTCACATCACACCTCGCCTTTACGTGACTGTTTTTTCCTGCCGTCTTCGTCATGCCTGCTGCGCAGACTGTCAATAATCAACAATACGGCTCCCACACTGATTGCCGAGTCTGCCAGATTAAATGCCGGCCAATGCGATTGCTGGTAATACACATCAATAAAATCCACCACATAACCCAGTGTTACGCGGTCCCACAAATTACCCACAGCCCCACCCAGCACCAACGCCAACGCCACGGCCAGCCAGGTTTCTGTGGGCTTCAGGCGCTTGATCCAGATAGTGATACCAATACTCACCACCAATGCAATCACACTGAAAAACCAGCGTTGCCAGCCGGATTCAGAAGAAAGAAAACTAAACGCTGCACCACTATTATGTGCCAGTGTCCAGTTAAACCCGGGGAACACAGGCACCGGCTGGTATAACACCAAGTAGTGTGACGCAATAGCTTTTGTTGCCAAATCCAACGCCGCCACCAGTACAGACAACCACAACCATTTCAACATATTATTTGAACTCGACATATCCAATGCTCAGGCAAACCGGCGATATTCACCATTACCATCCACGTTACTGATACAACGCCCACACAACTCAGGATGTTTATCGCTGGCACCCACATCTTCACGATGATGCCAGCAACGGGTGCATTTGGCATGCGCCGAAGGCGACACGGCAATATAAAGCTCGTCGCCGTTTTCAAGTGTGACATGCGCAGCATCCCCGGTTTTTTCCGCATCACGTTCCTGTTCACGATAAACACGCGCATACGATGTAATCAATACAAAGCGCAGTTCATCGTCCAGGCTCATCAGGCGATCATAAATATCACCTCCACAATATAAATCCACTTCCGCAGCCAACGATGAACCGATGTCACCGGCAACACGCAAAATTTCCAGCTCTTTACTCACGGCCTCACGCACTTCCAGCACCTGCTGCCAAAAACCCGTGTCCATACTGTCAGCAGCAATTTCAGGAAACGTATACCACTGCTCCAGAAAAACAGATTCGCTGCGCTTGCCCGGAATATGTGGCCAGAGCTCTTCTGCGGTAAAACTCAAAACCGGTGCAAACCAACGCACCATGCCTTCAATAAGATGATACATGGCGGTTTGACAGGAGCGCCGCGCCAGACTGTCGGCCTGCGTGGTGTATTGGCGGTCTTTAATCACATCCAGGTAAAAACTACCTAAGTCGGTATTACAAAAATGATGCATTTTTTGGTAAACATGATGAAAGTCATAACGGCAGTAAGCGCTGATAACCTCTGATTGCAGTTTGGCTGCATGAGCCACAACCCAACGATCCAGCGATAACATCTCCGCCGGGGCCACACCGTGTTTTGCCGGATCAAAACCCGCCAGATTCGCCAACAGGAAACGTACCGTGTTACGGATACGGCGATAAGCATCGGCAGTGCGCTTGAAATTTTCGTCTGAAACCGTCATCTCGTTACGGTAATCCACACCGGCTATCCACAGACGCAAAATGTCGGCGCCAAGATTATTGACCACCTTTTGCGGCGCAATCGCATTGCCCATGGACTTGGACATTTTCAGCCCCTTGGTGTCAATGGTAAAACCATGAGTCAGTACCGCGCGATATGGCGCCTTGCCGGTGGTCGCCACCGACGTCAGCAACGAAGACTGAAACCAGCCACGGTGCTGATCCGAGCCTTCCAGATACAGATCTGCCGGACGTTGCAGTTCACTACGGCGATCCAGTACACAGGCATGACTGACACCGGAGTCAAACCACACGTCCAGCGTATCGCCCACTTTGTCATATTCGTCTGCCGCGTCACCCAGCAATTCTTTTGCGTCTAACTGGAACCAGGCATCCACGCCTTTTTCCTCAACACGCAACGCAACCTGTTCAATCAGCGTTGCGGTATCGGGGTGCAACTTGCCGCTCTGCTGATGCACAAACAGTGGAATCGGCACACCCCAGGTACGCTGGCGGGAGATACACCAGTCGGGACGATTGGTGACCATGCCTTCAATGCGCGCTTTGCCCCAGTCAGGCATCCAGTCTGTTTTTTCAATTTCTTTCATCGCCGCATCACGCAGACCATTCTTGGTCATGCTGATAAACCATTGCGGTGTGGCGCGGAAGATGATCGGCGTTTTATGCCGCCAGCAATGCGGGTAACTGTGGCGCAATGCTTCTTCATGCACCAGCGTACCTTTGGCTTTCAGTACCTCGACCACTTGGGGATTGGCCTTCATCACATGCTGACCCGCAAACAGTTCCGTGTCAGGCAAAAATACACCGTTACCCCCCACGGGGTTTTCCACTGGCAAGTGATATTTCATACCCACCACAAAATCTTCCTGGCCATGGCCCGGTGCAGTATGCACGCAGCCGGTACCGGATTCAGTGGTGACATGATCACCAAGGATCACCGGCACCTCGCGTGCGTAAAAAGGATGCCCCAGCTTCAGACCTTCAAGCTCATCACCACGGCAATAAGCGATGACGCGGTAGTCGTTACGTCCCCAGCGTCCCATGGCATCTTTCAGCAAAGCTTCAGCGAGAATCAAGCGTTCCGGTCCATGCTCACCCTCCGTCTGCACCACCACATAGTCCAGATCCGGATTCACCGCCACCGCCTGGTTGGCGGGCAGTGTCCATGGCGTCGTCGTCCAGATGACGACAGAAACAGGGCCTTCACCAATATGTTTTTTGCCGTCACTGTCTTCTACATGGTGTACGCGCGCAAACAGTGCTAACTCATCCAGCAGTGCAAAACGCACGTCGATGGCCAACGAGGTTTTATCGTTGTATTCCACTTCCGCTTCGGCCAGCGCCGAGCCGCACTCCGTACACCAGTGCACTGGCTTGGAGCCCTTGTGCAAATGTCCTGCGTCGATGATTTTGCCGAGGGTGCGGATAATATCCGCCTCAAACTGGAAATCCATGGTCAGGTACGGATTATCCCACTGGCCAAAAATGCCCAGGCGTTTGAAATCCTCACGCTGGCCATCCACCTGCTTTTGCGCATACGTGCGACAGGCCTCACGAAAAGTAGCGGCATTCACTTTTGCACCCGCTTTGCCAATCTTTTTTTCCACATTGAGTTCAATGGGCAGACCATGGCAATCCCAACCCGGCACATAAGGCGCATCAAAACCGCTGAGGGTTTTGGATTTGACGATGATGTCCTTCAACACCTTGTTCACCGCGTGGCCAATATGAATGTCGCCATTGGCGTAGGGCGGGCCATCGTGCAGAATAAATTTCTTCCGTCCCTTGCCCACTTCGCGCAGCTTTTGGTACAGGCCCGTCTCCTCCCATTTTTTCAGCATGTCCGGCTCACGTTTGGCCAGATTACCGCGCATGGGAAAATCGGTTTGGGGCAGATTCAGGGTAGACTTGTAGTCGTTCGACTCACTCACGTTAGGACATCTCTCAAAAATAAAATTAAGGTTGGACTGGGCGACCCCGTAAAGAAACCACCAAAGCGGGGCATTTTACCTGCTCACCGTGGTCAGCGGCTAGGCGTCTGTCGGACTTAGGGTGAATCTACTGCGAAAAAACCATTTCGGCCCATTTTCTCGATCCTTTTCGTTGAATATGTCCAATATTCGCCTCAAACGATCAAAAAAATGGACTCAAAATGGTTTTCTCTCGCGACGATTCCCTAAG
>DROS01000065.1 GCA_011321815.1 Gammaproteobacteria bacterium | reverse complement strand
TGACCTGCAAACTGCACGGTATTAACCCCCACACATATCTGGTGGATGTGTTGCAGCGAATCAATCAGCATCCGGCCAGCAAAACCATTGAGCTGACTCCCAGAGTATGGAAAGAAAAATTCGCTGCCAACCCTTTACGTAGCGATTTAGAGACGCTGGGTCAATGACGTTTTAGTTTGAACGGTTACGTTTGATCTTTGTTCCTTTGGCGCAAAGCAGGAAACATTATGCAGCATTGCGACTGATTTTTGTGATTTTATAAATACTGGCCATGGTCAGATCGAAGTGTTTGAAGAAATGCAAAATTCACGAATGGGTATCTATAAGCATGAAGGGGTATTTGGCAAGTACATTAATTTTAGGGAATTGATAACAAACTCAGAAATAAGGGCGATTTCTTCTAGTGGTTATATGGGGCAGAAAGGAGAGGTTTGGTTTGCTAGAATTTTTCCACCACTATTTAATTCATTCGATTACTCTGTTGTTTTCACAACGCCATATATTTTAGGAAAACTCGGGAGTGATAATTCCTTTATTCCACTTGTTGAAAATGATTGGCTAAATTATTTTGAAAGAAATTAGGTAAAATGAGGCTTCAAAATATCGAAGGGTCTTACCAAGAATTGATGAAGCATGGGTTAAGTCAAAACTACTGGAATGAGTATTCCATGCTCGGTTCTTGATGGGTGTCCTTGCTTGTTTTGGTCCGTGCGTAATTTCAACGTGGCCGATGACGGATGACGTATGTCATCGGCCACGTTGAAGTCGCGGATCCAGGTTAGTGTAACCGGATTTCCTGAAGAGAGTTAAGAGAGGGTTCAAGGTTGCAGCGATTATATCGTGGGCAGCAGTGCACTCGCCAATTGGTGCCGAGATCACCCCCATCCCACATACCAACCGTACTGGCTGGAATATCCCAGCGTTTATCCGAACCGGGCTTATCGAGCTTGATGGTTATGGGGCCCTGGCATCTGTTAATAAACTTCCAGTCCTGTCCGTCCCACCCTTGGCCGGTACTAAAGCAATTAGGAGGACTCACGCGATCATTATTTCCGCAATCATCCGCGTACGTCTGTACCGCTGGAAAAATCATAATGCAAAGCGCTACAGCCATTGTATATAGTCTCAACATATCCACTCCATTTTAGAATTTAAGGTTGCTTCTTGCTCAAAATAAGGCAGCAGCATTGCTATTGTATCACGAAGGCACAACGGAATTAAAAGGAGATGCTACCCTTTTTATGCTGAACTTAAAAAGTCAAATATTTTTTCGGCTTTGGGCTTTGGTAGAATCATCAACGGTTGTTGTGTTTGCGAGCATCAGCTAACAAAGGCGGTCAAGTCGGACAGTCCTCCGCGGCGCTCCGTTCTGCCGCTTACCGCAGACATTATGTGTAAAAAAAATCGCTAGTACGGAGAAACTATGAAAATCGAAGTTGTAGATGAAAAGCAGATATTTGGAATATCGGTAAGAACAACCAATGCCAATGAGATGAGCCCTGAAACTGCCAAAATAGGAAAAGCATGGCAAAAATTCGACAGTGAAGTTTCTGTCAATTATCAAGGTGGTGAAAGGGTCTATGGTGTTTATTACAATTATGAGTCTGATGCTAATGGTGAATTTAACGTGCTAGCGGGTACCGAGAAGCCCAACAATTCCCTTGAGGGGGTTACCATTCAAAAAGGAAAGTATCTAGTTTTTGAAGGCAAGGCCTCGACATCCGATGATAAAGGGCGAGTGCAAGCGGTGATAGAAACTTGGGGAAAAATATGGGGTTATTTTAGTAACGATAAATCAGAGTATAAAAGGGCATATAAAACAGACTTTGAGCATTACAAAAATCAAACTGAAATAAGCATATACATTTCAATTTTATAAATGAAGCACATAACAATTGCGTCCTTTTGCCGAGTTAAACTCGGAGCCTCGGGATTCCCTGTAAAGGGATGAAATTGGTTAGTGTTACCCAGCGGGTGAATATCGAAAGGTACAAGTCCCACCTGCCAAAAGTCTAGCCGACAGGGCAGTAGTGAAACCTGAGGGCAAACCCGGTAACGGGAGTCCGAAGCCAGGTGGATCAAGAACGGAGGGTCAGTATTGAGTCCCGAAAAATGTATAATTGTGGTCATTGGATAAACTTGATTGCTTCAGAGTCATCTTGATGTGGACTTTCTGCGTGAAGCGTATAGACGCCTCAATAAAAAGGGAGCACCCGGACTCAACAAGGCCACGTCTGCGAACTATGCTGAAGACCTTGAAGAGAATCTTATCGACCTGCACCAACGGCTACGTAGCGGATGCTACCGAGCGCCACCAATAAAACGGGTGTGGATTGAAAAGGAAAACGGAAAACTACGCCCCCTCGGCATCCCTGAATTTGAGGATAAGATCGTCCAGAGAGCGGTGGAGATGCTGTTGAGCACCATCTATGAAGAGAAGTTTCATGACTTCTCGCACGGGATTCACAAAAAATGAAAAGAAAGATACAGATTCTTCTTTTAGTTGCTATTTGTTCTCATATTTCAATCACATATTCGAGAGAGCTATCAGAATGGGAGAAAGAGCTTAATATTCCTACATGGGTAAAAGACGAATTCCGAAACAGATCTCTAAATGAAACATATGAGTACTATTACACAATGAATCCCGTCTATATCAGAGGAGATTTTGATGGTGATTCTGAGCCAGATATTGCCGTAATGGTCATGAACAAAAAGACTAGGAAAGTAGGAATATTCGTCGTCCATTACAAGGGCAAAAATATGTTTCTATTAGGTGCGGGGGAGAAAATTGGAAACGGTGGAGATAACTTTGATTGGCTAACTAACTGGGCTGTTGAAAGAAAGGGAGCTGTTGGTCTCGGTGCCAGTGATAAAGTGCCACCTAAGACGACTGGAGAATCTATTTTTGTAGAAAAGACAGAGTCTGCAAGTGCTGTGCTTTATTGGGATGGGGATTCATACAATTGGTACCAGCAAGGAGATTAAAGCGAACAAAAACAATCAACTAGCACAACACAAACACCGCTCCAAAATCCCAGTTATTGCTGGCGTTAGTCTTTTATTAAAAGTCTCATAATTATTTCAACACCAATTCATGCAATGTAAATAGCAAGAACGCAATGTATAGATGGAAACTCATTCATGATTTTTGCTGTGTCAATACAATTCTGAGACCTTTAATAAGTGGCCCCTGCACGTCAATGGGGTGTCTAATCAAGGCATCTGGCTTCGGTGTTATTGATGTATAAACCAGGGTCACCGGTTTTGAGACATGATGACAAACGCGAACAATAATGTGGAGTTTTATTACCAGCCCCCAGCAGATAATGGGCTGGATGTTTTATACAGCGATGATGCGTTGCTGGTGGTGAATAAACCCAGCGGCCTGTTATCTGTGCCGGGGCGGGGCAAGGATAAACAGGACTGCCTGGTTTCCCGTGTGCAAATGGAATTTTCCGATGCGCTGATTGTGCACCGCCTGGATATGGAAACTTCAGGCCTGATGGTGTTGGCACGGAATAAAATGGCCCATCGCCAGTTGAGTGGTCTGTTTCAGCAGCGCGCGGTGCAAAAGCATTACGTTGCGATAGTTGATGGTGTGCTGCAAGATGAAACAGGCAGTATTGATTTGCCGTTGATTTGTGATTGGCCAAACCGGCCACGACAAAAGGTGGACCAGCAGCAGGGCAAGCCTTCCCGCACCTTGTTTACCGTACTGGGGCCGGGCATTGATGCAGGCAGCACACGGGTGAAACTGGTGCCGGAAACGGGGCGTTCACATCAGCTGCGGGTGCACATGCAGTCCCTGGGGCATGCGATATTGGGGGACCGTTTTTATGCCAGTGAGCAGGCGCTGGCCAAATCCCCACGCTTGTTGTTGCATGCGGCATTGTTGGCATTTGTGCATCCGCTGTCTGCTGAGCCGCTACAGTTTGTCAGCGACGTTCCTTTTTAATGGCTGAAGGCGCTGAATTACAGGCAAAAAAATGCCCTGCAAGCGCTCAAAGAAGGGAGGAGCAGTGGTATGCAGGGCCAAAGTACGTTCTACATAGGGGACCAGTAGAACCTGGAATTGAGTTTAGTCTAATTCCAATATTAAAGTCAATTAATATTCTGAACTGGATTTTATTGTTTGCAAAAGCCCTGAACTGGAGGAGGCATTATCAAAACCGGTACTGATGATAAGCTGTTTCTGGTTATAGATCAGGGCGGACACGCCAGCCGGGTGCTTGTATTCAATGGCCGTGGTACGCAACTGGCCAGTGCTGTGCGGCAGGTGGATATACGTCAACCGCAGCCGGACCGGGTGGAGCAGGATGCAAGTGACATCGTGCAGTCAGTACAACAGGCTCTGGCCGATGTGGCAGAACAGCTTGGTACACGCTGCTGCAACATCCATAGTGCCGGGCTGGCGACGCAGCGCTCCAATATCGTGTGCTGGGATCGTGAGACCGGGGCTGCGCTGTCACCTGCCATCAGCTGGCAGGACCGGCGCGCGTGGCGCTGGATGCAACAGTTTTCAGCTCAGCGGGCACAGATTCGTGATCTCACCGGCCTGCTGCCCAGCCCGCATTATGGTGTCAGCAAGATACACTGGTGCCTTGAACAGCTGGCCGAGGTGAAAGCTGCATGCGACAGGGGCACGCTGGCCTGCGGCCCGCTGGCGAGTTTTTTGCTGTTTCGCCTGTTAAAAGCCAATCCCTTTGTGGTGGACGCTGTTAATGCCTCACGGACCTTGTTATGGGATTGGCGGCAGCGCCACTGGTCTGTGGATTTGCTGAAAATGTTTGGGTTATCGGATAAGTATCTGCCGCAATGTGTGGCCAACCGTTATGCGTTTGGTGAACTGGACATTACGCATGCGACTGTGCCATTAACGGTATGTACCGGTGACCAGTCGGCCGCAGTATTTGCTGGCGGGAAGCCCGAAGCGGGGGTTGCCTGTATCAATATTGGCACCGGTGCCTTTTTGCAATGCGTTGCGCCGCCCATAAAAACCGCAACAGAAAACCCGGCGCAGGCAAACCTGCTGCACAGTGTGGTCTGGGATGATGGTGATGATTCCGTGCATGTATTGGAAGCCACAGTAAATGGTGCGGGCAGCGCATTGCTGGCGGCGGCAAAGGGACTGGGCATATCGGTGGAAGATGCACAGAGTCAGTATTCCCATTGGCTGGCAACCGCCGAAAATATTCCGCTGTATCTCAATGGCGTTTCCGGCCTGGGTTCACCGTTTTGGCTGCCGCAATTTACCTCACAATTTGTCGGGCCGCATGCCACAAATGCGCAGCCATCAGAAAAAATGGTGGCGGTACTGGAAAGTATCGTGTTTTTATTACGTCTTAATCTGGAACAAATGCGCCACGCTGGTGTGTTGTTGCAACGCATAGTGATCAGTGGAGGCTTGTCGATACTGGATGGCCTGTGTCAGCGACTGGCTGATATAAGCCGGCTGCCTGTGGAACGTTCACCGCAAACCGAAGCGACGGCAAAGGGACTGGCATACCTGCTGGCCAAACCCGAACAAGCATGGGTGAGCGCGAGCGAAGCTTCTCACTTTATGCCGCAAAATAATGTAGCGCTGCATGAACGTTATCAACACTGGCACCGTGCGTTGCACGCAGCCGTAGATGAAGTGAATGCAGTATAAAAAGGCCGAGTTATGAAAATGCCCACAACGTTGCCACCGACCCTGGCCCATCGTCTGGTTGCCCATCGTGGATACAGTCAGAATTATCCCGAAAATACCCTCAGTGCCTTGCGGGCCGCGTTATCTGCCGGTGCGCGTTATGTCGAATTTGATATTCAGTTTACTGCCGACGAAGTGCCCGTAGTGCTTCACGATGATAACTTGCAACGTACTGCTGGCGTCAATGTCAGTATTCATCAACTGACCGCTGCCGAATTGGCGCCATTACACGCCAGCGAAACACAACGCTTTGGTGAACAGTTTACTGATGAGCCCATACCCACCCTGGACGACGTACTGCAACTGTTGGTGCAATGGCCGGAGGTCACCGCGTTTGTAGAAATCAAACAGGAAACAGTTGTGAATTTTGGCACAGAGACCGTGGCTCAACGCATGGTGAGCGCACTGACTGCACACCAGCATAATTGTATATTGATCTCTTTCGATGCGGAGGTTTTGCAGGCTGCCCGCAATGCCGGTATGCAGCGTATCGGCTGGGTGCTGGGCAAATGGGACGACGCTGAACACCAGCAAGCCGGGCAGCTGGCTCCTGATGTATTATTTTGTAACTACGAAAAGATACCTGAAAATGATGTGTTGTGGCCGGGAGTATGGTCGTGGGCACTTTATGACATAGTCGATCCGGCGATAGCATTGCACTGGTTTTCTCGCGGTGTGCACTTGGTCGAAACCTGGGATATTGGCGCCATGGTATGCGATCCCCGATTGCAGGCAAGAGACGTTTCCGCGCAAAAACCGGCAGAAAATAATGGGCAGTGAACACTACGACCTGGTGATCATTGGTGGTGGTATTCACGGTGTTGGGGTTGCGCAGGCAGCGGCGGCAGCCGGTTATCATGTACTGGTGCTGGAGCAGGGCGAGTTGGCCAGTGGCACCTCAAGCCGCTCCAGCAAATTGATTCATGGTGGCCTGCGTTATCTCGAACACGGACAGTTCGCACTGGTGCGCGAATGCCTGCATGAGCGTGCGCTACTACTGAAAAATGCCCCTGATCTGGTGCGTTTGCAGCCATTTTTTATTCCGGTCTATGCAGATTCGGTGCGCAGTTCCTGGCTGCTCAGGGCCGGGCTTACCCTCTATTCATTGTTGGGCGGAGCCGGGAAGGATACACGATTCCGCCGGGTGCCCCGTCGTGAATGGGCCGCACTGGATGGACTGAAAACCACCGGACTGCAAACCGTGTTCCAGTACCAGGATGCGCAAACCGATGATGCAGCGTTGACCCGTGCCGTAATGACTTCGGCGCAAACCCTGGGCGCACAGCTCAAAACACAGGCCACGTTTATTGCTGCCGCCGGCCTTGAAGACAGGCGGGAGGATTGCTGGAAAATACGTTACCGGCAGCATGAACAGGAATACACCTGCACTGCACGGGTAATCGTGAATGCTGCAGGCCCCTGGGCAAACGAAGTGTTGGCACGCATTGCATCAACGGCAAAGCCAGTGGCTGTGGAACTGGTGCAGGGTACCCATTTGGTGCTGGACGGTAAGCTGGCGCGTGGCATCTACTATCTGCAATCACCCCAGGATCAACGCCCCATATTTGCAATGCCCTGGCAGCTTGGTGGAGAGACAGCAGGCAGTGCCATATTGCTTGGCACCACAGAAACCCGTTTCACGGGTAATCCCGCAGAAGTGCACCCATTGCCTGCCGAGCAGGAATATTTACTGGAAACATATCGCTGTTATTTTTCAGAAACGCCAAACATTCGTGCGGCATTTGCAGGTTTGCGGGTGTTGCCAGTGCCTGAAAATCAGAATGAATACAAAGGAAAAAATCAGTACGCGGCGCGCCAGCGCGAAACCGTATTGCAAACCGACTGCCCCGGTTCCCCCCGGCTGCTGACGATTTATGGCGGAAAATTAACAGCCTACCGGGCTACCGCAGAAAAAGTGCTGCACAAACTGCAAAACAGCCTGCCAGATAAAACGGCGCTTGCTGACACGCGCGCACTGCCTCTGAAGCACTCTCCTTGAAGGAGCGCCCGGTTTAACCGGGGTTTCCCCGGTTGTCTTAAGGGTTCCCGTTAACGGCGATCCAGAAGGGGAAAGACGGAATGCTGTGTGTTTGCACAATGTCAAAGGTCTGGGTGTCGATTACCACAAACTTGTCCTCCGCAGTAATGGCGACATAAAGCCAACGACCGTTTTTGCTGCTACGCACACCGTGGGGACCAAAGCCAACCTTTATTTTTTTTATGACGTTTAAGCTTTGCGCATCAATGACGGTCACCACATCGTCAGCAATGGCGCCGGTAAAAATATATTGTCCTTTAGGGGCAATATCAATGCCGGCATGGCCCTGCCCAACGGTGATCACCTTTTTCATTTTTTCAGATATTAAATCCAGTACGCCGACAGTATTGCCGAGGTCGCGGATATAAACCGTTTTCCCGTCTTCGGAGAGATCCAGGTTATGTGGATTGGGAATACCCGGTGTCGGGATCACCTTTACATATTTGCGCGTTTGGGTGTTGATCACGCCAAGGCCTGCGCCACCTTGCAGGGTGACATAGGCCCATTTCCCATCATTACTGAAACGTATATTGTGCGGTGTTTTATCGACTTTTATTGTGGCGACTGTTTTGTAGTTGAGCAAATCAACGACACTCACCGTCGCCTCGGCCTCGTTGGCGACATAAGCCTCTTTTCCGTCCGGTGATACCTTCAGGCCTTTAGCGGCTTTGCCAACCCTGATCTGTGCCAGGCGTTTGTGTGTCCTGGTATCGAATACATAGATGCTGCTTGTTTTTGGACTGCTTACCACCAGACGTTGACCATCCGGTGTGATGGCGTTGTAGAGCATGACTGGATCACCCTTCCAGACGGATGGTCCACCATATTGGGCAATTTCGCCGGAATCCTTGAGCGTGACAAAAATATCCTCGGGAAACACGTCGGCGGCATGAGTGTTCAATACGCTCGACAGATACAGGCACCCAGTGACTATCTGCAATAATAATGTTCTCATTAAACTCTCCTTATCATTTCTGAGTCTCAGGTATTGCACCTTCGGTTACCGGTGGATTCAGGCTACCGGTTGTTTGTCCAATGTAACGAAACTGTATGCGTGCGGGTTTTTTTCGTCTGCCGGGAAATCGCTACGCGCAGTTTGCTGCCATTCACGCAAGTCAAATTCCGGAAACCAAGCGTCCCCTTCGCTATTGGTATGCACCAGGGTCATGTAAAGACGGTCAGCGAGGGGCAGGGCCTGTTTATACAATGACATGCCGCCGATGATCATGGTTTCTTCGGTATCCTGAGTGGATTGCAAAGCATCTTCAAGGGATGTGTAAACGTCTGTTCCGTCGGCAGTGTACGAGGGGTTCCGGCTGATGATGATGTTACGCCGGCCGGGCAGGGGTTTTGCACCAAAAGATTCAAAGGTGAGCCGGCCCATGATAATGGGTTTGCCCATGGTGTTCTGTCGAAACCATTTCATGTCCGCAGGCAGTTTCCACGGTAGCCGGTTTTCGATACCAATGACACGGTTGTCAGCCATGGCCCAGATCAGTGACAGGGTCATACGGCGATGGGTGCCTTGATGTGTGCATGTGACTGATAGCCGATCACTTCAAAATCATCAAAGGTAAAGGCAAACAGGTCGTCGATGTCGGTGTTCATTTTTAATGTGGGCAGGGGCAGTGGTTCACGCGAAAGTTGCAGTTCGGTTTGTTCCAGGTGGTTGGTATACAGATGGGCGTCGCCCAGGGTGTGAATAAATTCGCCGGGCTGTAGTCCGGTGACCTGCGCCATCATCATGGTTAGCAAAGCGTACGAGGCAATGTTGAAGGGTACGCCGAGGAAGATGTCTGCACTGCGTTGATAGAGTTGGCAGGAGAGTTTGCCCTCAGCCACATAAAACTGAAAAAAAGCGTGGCAGGGAGGCAGGGCCATGTTGTCGATTTCGCCGACGTTCCAGGCGGAGACGATAAGGCGGCGTGAGTCGGGTGTGTTTTTGATTTGCTCGATGACCTGGGTGATCTGGTCAACGTGGCGGCCATCGGCGGTGGGCCAGCTGCGCCACTGGAAACCATATACCGGCCCGAGGTTACCGTTTTCATCGGCCCATTCATCCCAGATTTTTACCCCGTTGTCCTTGAGGTAGCGGGTGTTGGTGTCGCCTTTCAAAAACCATAACAGTTCGTGAATAATGGAGCGCAGGTGTAGTTTTTTGGTGGTGACCATGGGGAAGCCTTCGGCCAGATTGAAGCGCATCTGATAACCAAATACGCTTTGCGTGCCGGTGCCGGTGCGATCAGTTTTGTGGATGCCATTTTCATAAACATGGCGCATTAACGCCAGATACTGCCTCATATCCTGCCTCTTTTTTCTCGTCTTGTCTTTGGGGGCCTTGCTTTGGGGGGGGACGTTTTTCTGTTGGCCAGCATCAGTAAAACAATACCTAATATGATCAGTGGCGCCGATAATAGCTGTCCTTGTGACATCCAGTTGAAAGCCACAAAACCCATATGTGCATCCGGCTGGCGGAAAAATTCCACAAAAAACCGGAAACTGCCATAGCCCAGGGCGAACACGCCGGATACCGCCATGCGGGGGCGGGGTTTGGCGGAGTAAACCCAAACGATGATAAACAACAGCACGCCTTCGAGAAACATTTCGTAGAGCTGGGAAGGGTGGCGTGGCAGCGGACCGCCATTGGGGAATACCATGCCCCACTGTGATGTGGTCACCCGGCCCCACAGTTCGCCATTGATGAAATTGGCGAAGCGCACCGCTGCGATGCCGAAAGGCACCAGCGGCGCGATGAAATCGGTAACCTCAAAAAAGCTTTTTTTACTTTTGCGTCCGAACAACCACATGGCCACCAACACGCCCAGCAGGCCGCCATGGAAGGACATGCCCCCCTCCCAGATGCGGAAGATGGAAATGGGGTCGGCGAGAAAATTGGAAAACCCGTAAAACAGCGTATAGCCGATGCGTCCACCCAGCACGGTGCCCATGGCGCCGTAAAATATCACATCGGAGATTTGTTCGGCATTCCAGCCGGAGTCAGGTTGCCTGGCGCGGTACCTGCCCAGCCACCAGGCCGCACCGAAGGCAACCAGGTACATGATGCCATACCAGTGGATTTTTACGGGGCCCAGGCTGAGGGCGACGGGGTCGATATCAGGGAAAGTCAACATGGGGCGGATATTAACACGGTCGGGCCCGGCAGGCCTCTAGGTTTAACACCGCAGTGTCTCAGGGATTTGGGGCGAAAACCCGGTAAACCCCGGTGCTTGTTTAGACAGTTTGACCCATCCGAAACGGCCATAATAAATTGTTTAATAGCTGAGCAGGTTTTTGGGTGGGTTTGCCGCATAATATATCGGGAATGTCATTTTTTTAAGTGGGCGATGGTTCAAACCTCCCCAGTACCTTTATAACATGTTCTAATAGCCCAGATTGAAGCTAAGGGAGTTCTACATTCGTGAAAGAATGTAACATGTGGCGAGAATACGGGTGGCATGGCACAGGAAAATAATAGATTTCCCTGTCTGGAGTGGCAGGATGCTAAGGGTGGCTGTCATCGTGTCGACATTATCGAAAGATTATATATCGGACGGGTTTGTCAGGGAGTGCCTGCGGATAAACGCATTATTATTGGTGATGCGAACGTATCCCGGGACCATGCAGTTGTTACCTGTGTCGGGTGTGCCCTTATTATCAAGGACGTCAGCCGGAATGGGACATGGGTGAACGATGTTCGTATGACTTCGGGCGGCGAGCAAAAGTTGATTTCAGGTGATTTTGTGCTCATTGGGTCAACAAGGTTGCATGTCATCTTTCCTGAGCAATTGGAGCGTCATAACCTCGGTGACGTCGATCAGAGTGAGACCACCCGGGTTTTGTCCCGACAGGAGACAGTGACCCACCTTGTTGCGGATATCAGGGGTTTTTCCGCTCTTGCGCAAAAAACAGAGTCTTCTTTATTGTTTGAAGTCTTGTCACAGCTTTATGAATCGTTAACGGGCATCGTTCATAAAAACCGTGGCACGGTAAAAGACTTTGCAGGTGATGCCATTTTTGCATTTTGGGAGCACAACCACAGGGATGACTCAGCGATAGCGCGAAGCGCTTGTCAGGCTGCGCTGGCTCAGCAACAGGCAGCTATCATGCTGTTTTCTAATTTGCCGGAAAAATTCTCAAAATTACGCTATCTGGAACTGGGCTGGGGTATTGCAACCGGTCCGGTTACCGTGTCCCACTACGGTGTGCGCTCAGAAAACCTTGCATTAGTGGGAGACAGTACCAATCTCGCATTTCGTTTATCTGGGTTGGCAAATAAAGAATTGTCACCGGCCATCGTCATTTGCCACAAAACGGCAAAAATGGTTGAGGGATTTATGCCTGTTACCCCGTTGGGCGTAGTCGATACAAAAGGGCGTGAAGGAAAAGAAACCGTTTTTTCTATTGCCTGAGAGGTGTTCTCAAATGCCACAATTGTTTTGGCTCAGGATTTGAAGCGGAATCTCGGCAGGCCGACATCAAAATAAATTGCCAGCAGGCGAGCAATAAACATGCTGAGCCCGGCGATGGCGGCAGCCACGGTGACATCCAGCTCGATGTACAGCAGGCCGATAAACATCAACGAGCCCGCCCATGAGACGGTGGCGTAAAGTGGGCTTTGAAATACCACCGGGGGTTCGTTGCATAGCAGGTCACGAAAAATACCCCCCATAATGCCCGTCATCACCCCCATAAAGCTGGCGACCAGCCAGGGGATGTCCATCATTAACGCCACCAGGGTTCCGGCGATGGCAAAAGAGGCCAGACCGGCAGCGTCAGGGATCAGGAACAGCCGGGGTGAAATTTTCACCAGACGTGCGCCGATAAAAATGCTGATGGCGCTGGCTAGCGAGGCAATAAAAAATACCTGATCCCTGATCCAGAAAACCTCACGGTCCAGCAGGATGTCACGCAGGGAACCACCGCCGAGGCCTACCGCAATGGCAATGATAACCACGCCAAACAAATCAAATTCCTGAAATCCCGCTTTGAGCACGCCGGAGGCCGAAGAGACCACCACGGCCACCAGCGTTATCCAGTACAGGTTGTTCAGCAGTGTGGGATCGGGGTTCAGGGTCATGGTGGTTGGGTGCAATCGGCCGGGAAGTAACTCCTTCCCGGCCTGGTTGCATATCGTAGAGACCAAGTTGTACCTGATTGTACATCAAGTAGTGGCGCTGTCTTCATCGGCAAGCCATTCTGCCAGTGATTCTGCGCCACCCACATAATCACCATTGATAAACACCTGTGGCACACTGTCCATACCGGCCACAGCCCGTAGGGTGCGACTGGTGTAATCGCGGTTGAGTACCAGTTCCTCGTAGGCGATGCCGTGTGCGTTCAACAAATCCTTGGCCTGGGCGCAGTATTCGCAGCCGGGACGGGTGAAAATACTGACATCCAATGGTCGTTTGGCATCAGGCGCAATGTAGTCGAGCATGGTGTCGGCATCGGACATACCGTAAGGGTCACCGGGTACATTGGGCTCGATGAACTGTTTTTCGATCACGCCATTTTTCACCAGCATGGCGTAACGCCAGGAACGTTTGCCGAAACCGAGGTCTTCCTTGTCCACCAACAGCCCCATGCCATGGGTGAAATCGCCGTTGCCATCGGGAAGGAAGGTGATGTTTTCCGCCTTTTGATCGGCGGCCCATTCGTTCATCACAAAAGCATCGTTGACGGACATGCAAATGATGTCATCCACGCCATATTCTTTGAAAACAGGCGCCAGCTGATTGAAACGCGGCACATGCGATGATGAGCAGGTGGGCGTGAAGGCTCCGGGCAGCGAGAATACGATGACCGTTTTACCGGCGAAAATATCATCGCTGTTGAGGTCAACCCAGTTGTGATCGCGGCGGGTGTGCAGCGTGACGTTTGGCACACGCTGGCCTTCTTTATTGGGGAATATTTTTTTGTCTGTATCATTGCTCATGTTGATGTCCTCAGGTCGGTAGTGATTTTCCGGTTTATTTCAAAAACAGGTTTTGCCAAAACTTGGGGATATTGTAGGTACAGACTTTTGATTGGTAAAATGGATTATGTTTATGATAGCGATCTAATTTATAGAACAATAAGATGCGCTCAGATAGAGCGCGGAAATCAGGGAAACGTCAATATACCCTGATTATCTAGTACTCTTTCAAGGTAATAAATTGGGATTCAGCGTTCCTGTGGTGTTCCGCGGCAAGGCGCAGTGCGCAGGCAATGGTTGCTCCCTTGTCAAGCACTGCAACGCCGCAGCGGAACACCACAGGAACGCCCGAAGGGTTGGCCTGTCAGCGTCCATGGCGGCGTTGCTCCTCTTGCAAAGGACGACGGCCATTCGCTGCGAGGAGCGCCTTGCCCTGAACGCTGACAGACCAACTGAATCCCAATTTATTACCTTGAAAGAGTACTAGGTGTTTAAAAGCATTGGAGTTAGGATAAATGGCTGACACCCGTGTAGAATGCGCACTCCATTATTTTTGCCGTTTGCCAATGGTGTGTTTGCCATGGTATCCGCATAATCAACTCACAAAAGCATAAAATTTTCCGACAATGACCATAATTGAAGAATTTATAAAAAAAGAATCCTCCAGCGGCATTCTGTTGATGTTCGCCACAGTACTGGCGCTGGTGTTCAGCAATACGGCACTGTCGCCCTTGTACCAATCTTTTTTACACATTCCGATGGAGATTCGCATCGGCCCCTTGCAGCTGGACAAATCACTTTATCACTGGGTGAATGATGGCTTGATGGCCATTTTCTTTTTGCTCATCGGCCTGGAGGTGAAGCGGGAAATGCTGGAGGGTGAATTGTCATCCCTGAGTCAGATTGCATTGCCCGGCCTGGCAGCAGTGGGTGGCATGGCAATTCCAGCAGTTGTTTATCTGGTGTTTAATCTGGGCGATTCAGTGGCAGTGGGTGGCTGGGCCATTCCCACAGCAACAGATATTGCCTTCGCATTGGGCATTCTCTCGTTATTGGGCAAGCGTGTTCCCGTGTCACTGAAAATATTTTTAATGGCGCTGGCGATTATTGATGACCTTGGCGCCATTGTGATTATCGCCCTGTTTTATACGACGGAGTTATCCACATTATCGATTGTAATAGCGGCTGCCTCGTTGGCGGTTTTGATCGCGCTGAACCGTTTTGGTATTTCAAAAAAAGCGGCGTATTTTATCGTGGGTATTGTGTTGTGGGTGAGTGTGCTCAAGTCCGGTGTGCATGCCACACTGGCTGGTGTGGCCCTGGCGTTTACCATTCCGCTCAATGCGCAGGATGGTAGTGGCAAAAGGTTTTCACCAGTGAAACAGATTGAGCATGACCTGCATTTCTGGGTGGCTTTTTTTATCCTGCCTTTGTTTGCTTTTGTGAATGCCGGTGTGGATGTGACGAAAATTTCCCTGAGTCAAATGTCAGGCCCGGTGCCAATGGGGATTTTCCTGGGACTGTTTCTGGGCAAGCAGCTGGGTGTATTTGGTTTCAGTTGGCTGGCCATCAAAATGGGGCTGGCCAAGCTGCCTGACGGCAGCAGTTGGCGGCAGCTTTACGGGGTGTCCGTACTGACGGGTATTGGTTTTACCATGAGTCTGTTTATTACTTCGCTGGCATTTAGTGATGACAGCCTGTTTCAATATACCGATAAACTGGCCGTTATTGCAGGATCGTTTGTCTCAGGCATCCTTGGTTATCTCATATTGAAAACAGGGAAAAAAGCCTGACGCAGACCTTTGTTCAGGAAGGTGTACTGAATAATCCGGGCATGGGTTCTGCTTCTGATCAAATCATCCCAGGGGGCACGAAAAATCACCCCCCGGAGAGGTCAGTTTGACAGAATGCGAATGATGAACGCTTTTAAATAATCGGTTTCCGCAATGGCTGCGTGTACCGGGTGGTCCGGCCCCTGATGGCCCTGCTCGATAATTTGCGCATTACGGTCGATGTGGCGACTGGCCTTTAAAATCGTGTCGTGCAGCTGCTCTCGCTTGAGGTGAAAAGAACAGGAGGCACTGACCAGGTAGCCGCCCTTGTTGAGTATTTGCAGGGCCATTTGGTTAATGCGCCGGTAGGCAGTGAGGCCTTCCTTGAAATCTTTTTTGCGCTTGATGAAGGCAGGTGGGTCGACAATCACCACATCAAAGCGCTCGCGCTCATGGCGCAGGGACTTCAGGGCCTCGAAAGCATCGCCTTCAATGCTCACCAGTTTATCCTCTGCGTTGTTCAGGCTGGCATTGTGATGGATGCAATCAACCGCTTTGGCCGATGTGTCGATACACATAACCTCGTTGGCGCCAGCAGTGAGCGCCTGAACGCCCCAGCCTCCAATGTAGCTGAATACATCCAACACCCGCTTGCCTTTCACATAATGCCGCATCCGTGCCCGGTTCATGCGGTGGTCGTAAAACCAGCCGGTTTTTTGTCCGGCCAGTACGTCGATGTCAAAACGTGTGTTGTTTTCTTCCAGCAGCACCGGCCCGGACAGGGTGCCGCTGACGGTTTCAATGTAGCTGTCCAGTTTCTCGGCTTTGCGGGAGGGGCTGTCGTTGCGAAATATAATCGCTGTGGGTTTGAGGGTTTTTTCCAGTGCGGCGACCACGGCCTGTTTTTGTATTTCCATACCTGCTGTGGTGATTTGCACCACCAGCACATCCGCGAAGCGATCCACCACCAGTCCGGGCAGGTTATCGCCTTCGCCGTGCACCAGCCGGTAAAAGGGCTGTGCAAAGCATTGCTCGCGTAGCGAGAGGGCGATGTTCAGGCGGTGGGTAATCAGTGATTGGTCCAGCACATATTTTGTGTCACGGCTTACCAGTCGCGCACTGATCAGCGAATGTGGATTAACGTAGGCATTACCCAGCACATGGCCTTGCGCATCCTCCACGCTGACTGCCATGCCGGGAGTAAAATCCTTCAGCGGTGTTTTGTCAGTATCAACTTCGTTGCTGTAGATCCATAAATGTCCTGCTTTGAGGCGGCGTTCTTCATTTTTTTTGAGGCGCAGGGGGGGGAGGGTTTTGCTCACGATGAGTGATTCCTGTTTTGGTGCAATGAATTGGTTCCGCTTTGTTACATGCGGTTTTTTTGAATGCCTCCGCCGGGCATTTCGGTCGTGGTGACTTGTCAGTACAATCCTGTCAGCCAGGTAAAGATTGAATATGGAAGTGTACCTATTTTTCATGGCTATCACTAACGCACGCTACGTCATACAATAGGCGTTATGCCAACAACCCACAAACATGAAACCAAATGCTGCCCCCGTTGTGGTATGGAATTCGAGTGCAAGTCCGGTTCAATTTTATTGTGCCAATGTCAAACTGTTTATTTGTCTGCGAAACAAATAGATTACGTGAGCGCACAGTTTGATGACTGCTTATGTGCGGCCTGCTTACAGGTTTTGCGCAGTGAATACAATTGTCAGCAGCATCAGCAACAGATACAGCGGTTAATCGGCTGATTGATGGAAAGTATCAAATGGTTACATGTGGCTTGTGCATTATTGAGCGGCAGCGGTTTTTTTACCCGTGGTATTTTGATGATGCGCGAATCGGCCTGGTTACAGGTACGCATGGTGAAGATTATTCCCCATGTGGTAGACACGCTGTTGTTGGTCAGTGCTATCGTTTTGGCATCCCAATGGGGATGGGCAGCGTTGCAGGAGCCATGGTTATTGGCGAAAATCGTAGCGCTGCTGGTGTATATCGGCTTGGGTATGGTGGCATTGCGGCTGGGGCGTAGCAAGCGCGTGCGTGTAGTGGCGTGGCTGGCGGCGATGTTTGTGTTTGTTTATATTGTTTCCGTGGCGGTGAATAAAAACCCGCTGGCGTTTTTTTGATTTTTTGCCCGCTGATCCTGCGGCAGTTTCGAGTGCTATGACCATTGATTCCACATGGCTTGACCATTTTCCTGCGCTGCAATCCATTGACGATGAGGCCTGGCTGCTGACGCTGGCAGAAGCCGGGACGTTATCCCTGCCTGCCGGGGTTACGGTGTTTCACGAAGGCGATGTTTGCCAGAATTATCTACTGGTTTTGGCTGGCTCGGTGCGGGTGCAAAAGCTTTCCGAATCGGGCAAGGAGATTGTGCTGTATCGCGTGGAGGCAGGGCAGTCGTGTGTGCTGACCACGGCCTGTTTGCTGTCCAGCGAATTTTATCATGCCGAAGCCATTACTGAGACGACGGTGGAGGCTGTGACTATTCCACTGCCGGCCTTTCAGCAGGCGCTGGCGGTTCCGGCATTTCGTGAGTTTGTTTTTGCGACGTATGGCGAGCGGGTTACTTCGCTGGTAACGCTGATTGATGCCATTGCCTTTGGGCGCATGGATGCACGTCTGGCGCGACTATTGTTGACGATGGCCGATGCCGGCGATGTGGTGCATGCCACCCATCAGATACTGGCGCGTGAACTGGGCACGGCTCGTGAGGTGGTGAGTCGTTTATTAAAGGAATTTGAGCGCCATGGCTGGCTGGCGCTGCAACGGGGCTGTATTCATTTGCAGCAGCGGCAGGTTTTGGCAGAGGTGGCAGACAGTTCTGTGTGACATTGTCACTGCTATTTCTGCGTGAGTGTTTTATTTTTCAGGTGAATTCATTCATTAAGAAAGGAGGCTGGAATATGAAGCTGAATGTCGGTGGTATTGATAAAACACTCCGTATCATTGCGGGTGTTGTCCTGATTGGCTTGACGGTAACCGATGTGATTGGTGTATGGGGTTGGATTGGCATTGTGCCGCTGGCCACGGGGTTAATCAGCTGGTGTCCCTTGTATCCGCTGGCTGGTTTCAGCACACGCCGCGCTGAAAACAAGTGACTCTAGGAGTCTGTCGGACTTAGGGTGAATCTACTGCGAAAAAACCATTTCGGCCCATTTTCTCGATCCTTTTCGTTGAATATGTCCAATATTCGCCTCAAACGATCAACAAAATGGACTCAAAATGGTTTTCTCTCGCGACGATTC
>DROS01000064.1 GCA_011321815.1 Gammaproteobacteria bacterium | reverse complement strand
TGACCGCCATGACGGAATTAAAAAAAGCGTTAATGAGCAAAGGCGAAGCGACGGAGTTATTCGGGCAGTTGCGCGGTGAGGGTCTGGCCTCCGCCATTGCGACTATTGAGCAGGGTTTTGGTGATGAGCTGTTTTATCCCAATGTGGCCAGCCGCGCCGCGAATTTATTGTATTTGGTGATCAAAAACCACCCTCTGGCCGATGGCAACAAGCGCACCGGCTCATTTTTGTTCCTGTGGTATTTGCGACTGCATCAGCACTTGCTGGCAAAGCCTGTGGAACAACTGATTAACGACAATACGCTGGTGGCGCTGGCTTTGTTGGTCGCCGAAAGCAAACCGGATCAAAAAGAGTTGATGATCCGTCTGGTGGAGCATTTTATCCTGCTAAAGGATGAAGACCATGTTACCGCTGAATGAAGATACGCTGGTTCAGCATATTACCGCCGATTATCTGCAAGCACAGCTCGGCTGGGAAAGCGCTTTTGCCTATAACAACGAGACTTTCGGCAAGGAAGGTGCGCTCGGATATCTCGTCAGCGCTTTCTGTTTGATCCCGTGTCGCTACAACAGTATTTCCTTTGGCGCAGGGTGGCTGAGAAATGCCGTCGGGCTGGCGGTGAGTCCGTAGGCTCCGGATTGCAGAATCACCACCAAGTCACCAATTTCTGTCTGCGGTAGTTCTACTTTGTCGGCGAGCAAATCCAGTGGGGTGCAAAGTCGGCCTACGATGTTGACCACGTCGGTCTTTTCTCCTGCCATTTTATTACCGATAACCACCGGGTAGTTTTTGCGAATCACCTGACCAAAATTGCCGGAGGCAGCCAGGTGTTGGTGCAGGCCTCCGTCTGTCACCAGAAAGACTTGTCCACGGGAAACCTTTTTATCCAGTACCCGGCATACATAAATCCCGGCTTCCCCCACCAGATACCGGCCCAGTTCCAGTGCAAGTTCAGCTTCGGGCAGGGTGGTTTTTGCCTGTTCAACAAGTTGTGCCAGGTTTTCTCCAATGGGTTTTACGTCCAGGGGCTGTTCGCCGGGAAAATAAGGGATGCCGAAACCGCCGCCCATGTTAAGCAGGCGCACGGGGGAGGGTGCATATTCTGCGAGGCGGGTTGCCAGTGCGAGGGTGGCATTTTGCGCTTCCATAATGGCCGCGGCGCGCAGGTTTTGTGAGCCGGCGAAAATGTGGAAACCCAGACATTCCAGATCCAGGGTTGCCAGTTCTTTCAGCAGTGCGGGCACCTGTTCGGCGTCGATGCCAAAGGGCGTTGCGCCGCCGCCCATGCGCATGCCCGAGGATTTGAGTGCAAAGTCAGGATTCACGCGCAGGGTGAGCCGGGGGCGCACGCCGCTCTTTGCTGCCAGTCTGGCAATGCAGCGCATTTCTGTGGCTGACTCAATGTTGAGTATGACCCCGGCGTCTATGGCGGTCTGCAATTCGTTTGTCCCTTTGCCGGGGCCGGTGAAGCTGATGTGTCGCGGATCAATACCGGTTTGCAGGGCGGAGGTGAGTTCACCTTGTGAGGCAATGTCGAGGCCGTCCACCTGTTGAGCAATATGCTGCACCAGTTCAGGCATGGGGTTGGCTTTGACGGCGTAATGCAAGCGGATTGGGTCCGGCAGCAGGTCACGTAATGCCTGAATGCGTTGATCTATGATGGCGCGGTCGTAGGCGTAAAATGGTGTGTCGCCCAGCTGTTGTGCGAGTTGCGCGACAGATTGTCCGCCTGCCTGCAATTGGTTGTTCACCACAGGAAAATACGCTAATTCACAGTGGCCGGGTCGTTGGGGTTTGCTCATGGTGTTTCTGTCAATGGCGCCTCTGTGAAATGTGCGTGAAATGCCTGCTTTAACCGTTGGCGGTCAATTTTGCCATTGGGTGTTTTGGGCAGCTGTTCCCGTTGTTCCATGTGTGTCGGCAGCATAAATGCAGGCAGTGCCGCCCGGCAGTGGGCGAGCACTTGTTGCACGGCAGTGGCGTCGTCTACCTGTGTACCGGTAGCGGGGGTTATCAGCGCCACAATGGCTTGCCCCAGCGTTGGGTGTGGCACGCCGAATACCGTGGCCTCGTTGACCAGCCCGCTGGCATGCAGCACTTCCTCCACTTCGGTGGGGCTGACCCGGTAACCGGAAGTCTTGATCATATCGTCTTCACGTCCCACAAAATACAAATAGCCGTCTGCGTCCATGGTAACGGTATCACCGGACCAGAGCACTTTTTCGCTGGTGTTATGGACCGGCATGGCCGCTGGCGGTGGGCGAAAATGCCGCTCGGTTGCGGCGGGGTTGTTCCAGTAACCCTGTGCCACCAGCGGTCCGGCATGCACCAGTTCACCGGGTTCGTCAGGGGCGCAGGCGGTGCCGTCCGGGCGCACCACTGCCAGCTCGGCATGGGGAATGGCTTTGCCCATGGAGGCAGGGCGGGCCGCCAGTTCTTCCGGTGGCAGATAGCTGGAGCGGAAGGCTTCAGTGAGGCCATACATGAGAAACAGGCGGCTGGCTGGCAGGCGCTGTTGCAGGCTTTTGATCACCGGCACGGGCAAGTGTCCACCGGAGTTGGTGAGTGTGCGCAAATGTGTGGTGATGTCTTCCGGCCATGCCAGAGAGGCCAGCTGCATCCACAGCGATGGCACTCCGGCAAGGGTGGTGATGCGCTCCCGGCTCACGGTGCGTACGATGTCCCGTGGCAGCAGGTAGTTCATCAATACCACCGAGGCTCCCGCATGAAATGCGGTAATCAGCTGATTCAGACCGTAATCAAAACTCAAAGGCAGCACAGCAAGTAGACGGTCTGATGTCCGGGTGCCGAGATATTGGGCGACACTTTCCGCACCCAGCACCAGATTGCGATGGGAAAGCACAACACCCTTGGGTCGGCCGGTGCTGCCGGAAGTATAAAGAATGGCCGCGATACTGTTGTCCGTGATGTCTGTGTGTATGGGGGTATTGTCGGATTGCAGTGCCTGCCAGTCCGTCACGGTGAGTGAAGGAAAGGTTTCAGGCTGTGCTGTGCCATCGGTGATAATCAGGTGTTGCAGGGATGTGCAGGCAGGCAGCACATCTGCCAGTAGTTTGCCCCGATCCACCGAGGTGACGAGCACGGTGGCTCCGCAGTCATGAAGAATGTGGGCCACCTGGGCGGGTTTGAGCAGGGGATTGACGGGGACAAAAATGCCGCCTGTCCAGGCCGTGGCAAACAGGGCCAGTACCGTTTCCGGTTGCTTGGGCAGGTAGACGGCGACGCGGTCACCCGGCTTCAGTCCCAGGTTTTGCAACCCCGCTGCGGTGGTTTCCAGGTGATGCTGAAGCTCGCCATAAGAAAGGTGTGTTTTCCCGGAGGTCAGGGCGCTGGCATCCGGTTCGGTTTGGGCAGAGTCTTTGATGAGGTGGTGTAATAAGCGGCTCATTCAACGAAGTTTACCACTTGGTACCCGGTCGGGTTTATTTTTACATTTCTACAATTTAACGCAAAGGCGCGAAGACGCAGAGGACGCAAAGAAAAGAGTAATCTTTGCGCTCTCTGCGTCTTCGCGTTAGGTTTTCGTTATTCAAACCTTTTCGGCCTGCGTTGGTGTGCCAACATTAATGAGGTTTTGCGGATACTGTTATCGGTTTTTAGTGCCTGACTCACATCAAAATTAACTCTTGGCCTTGTCGAGCAACTTCTTCTCCCAATTCAGTGAGGTTTTTACGATCACGTCCAGATCATCGTATTTTACATCCCAGTCAAAAGCCGCATGAATCGCGTCCACTTTGGCAATCAGCTGTGGCGGGTCACCGGCACGGCGGGGCTCTTCGACAATATTGAGTGGCGCACCATGCACCCGCTCAACGGAATCCAGCACCTCGCGCACACTGTAGCCGTGGCCGTAACCGCAGTTCAGTGTGGTGGAATCACCCCCGTTGCGCAGGTATGCCAGGGCCGCAAGATGCGCGCTGGCCAGGTCTTCCACGTGAATATAATCACGGATACCGGTACCGTCCGGGGTGGGGTAGTCGGTGCCAAAAATACAGATTTTATCGCGCTTGCCCAGTGCGGCTTCGCAGGCCACTTTGACCAGCAGGGTGGCTTTTTGGGTGGACTGACCAATGCGGCCCTCGGGGTCGGAGCCCGCAACGTTGAAATAACGCAGGGCGACATGGCGCAGTCCGGTGGCAAAAGAGAGGTCTTTGAGCATTTGCTCCGTCATCAGTTTGGAACTGCCATAGGCGTTGATGGGAGCAGTGGCGGTGTCTTCGGTGACCTGTTCCACCTCGGGGATGCCGTACACGGCGGCGGTGGAGGAGAAAATGAAATGCTCCACACCGGCTGCAGCGCAGCATTCCAGCAGGTTGCGTGAATTGCAGGTATTGTTTCCGTAATATTTTAACGGGTTGGAGACAGATTCCGGGACGATGGTATGGGCGGCGAAGTGCATTACCGAACCAATGTTGTGCTCCTTCAATATCTGTGAGACCAGCTCCCGGTCGCCGGTATCACCAATAATCAGCTCGCCGGATAATACAGATTCTTTGAATCCTGTGGAGAGATTGTCCAGTACCACAACGGTTTCACCCGCCTCACCAAGCTGGCGTACCACGTGGCTGCCAATATAACCGGCGCCGCCGGTGACCAAAATTGCTTTTTTCCGTGACATTACAAAGTTTCCAAAGTGGAGTGGATTGTGTACAGGCCATATTTCGCGGTGTACTTGCGGGAGAGCATCCTAGCTTTCCTTTTGGTCTGACACAACATACATGTGGTCTGATTGCGCGCCCTGCTTCCACCATGGCCATGTTGAGCCTCCTTGCCATAGAATTGCGCCCTTTGCGCCTTCGCGAACGTTGCGGTAGATACCCGGTAATAAATATTGAGTTGAATCCTGGATAACCATCATAGCGGGCGGGGCGGTTGTGTTGTTTGCCAGAAAAATCAATTTAATCAATGGGTAACACGGCGGATGGCCGTTTTTGGGAACCATTTTTATGGTCCAATGGTCACATATTTCCGTTTGGATTGTCAGGGCGTTTCACGCCCTGCGTTTTATCGACAGCACTATAAACGTTAATCAAACATAAAGGAGGCGAGATGATCAGTGTTGACGGACTCGTTCGCACTTATGGCGATTTTACTGCAATAGATAATGTTTCATTCAAAATCGGTCAAGGGGAGATTGTCGGTCTGTTAGGACACAATGGTGCAGGCAAGACCACCATTATGAAAATGCTCACCGGTTTTCTTGAACCAACGGATGGTTCAATAACGGTGGACGGGCTGGACATCAACCGGGAGAGGGAGGCTATCCAGCGCAAAATCGGTTATCTGCCGGAGAACTGCCCGGTTTATCCCGAGATGACGGTTATTGACTACCTCAACTATGCCGCTGCCTTGCATGGTGTTTCGGAAACAGAGCGTCTGTCCAGGGTGCGTGAGGCGATAGCCAAAACCGAGCTGAGCGGGAAGGCCACCCAGCTGATCAATACACTTTCCCGAGGCTACCGCCAGCGGGTAGGGGTTGCCCAGTCACTGTTGCACCATCCTGACATTCTTATTCTCGACGAGCCCACCAACGGTCTTGATCCTTCTCAGGTGCAGCATATGCGCGATCTGATCAGGGAGGTGGCACAGCATGCAACGGTCATTCTTTCCACCCATATTTTGCAGGAGGTGCAGGCAATATGTGACCGGGTGATCATCATCCGGGCCGGAAAAAAGGTGATGGATTCCCGCATGGAAGAACTGCGCAGCGCCCACCGCCTGTTAGTTACCGTGCAGGCCGAGCCCGGCAAGGTGGACGCCGCGCTGAAGGAGGTGGCGGTAGTCCAGTCGGTGGAACAACTTGCAAATGATGATAACCGGCAGAGTTATGCGCTGGAGTTTCGTGACCAGGCGGAACCGCAACAGTGCGCGCCCGCTGTGGCATCGGCCCTGCTGGGGCAGGGTTGTGCGCTCTATGCCATGCAGCCGGAGCAGAGAACCCTGGAGTCCATATTCCTCGAAACCGCCGCTCAATAAAAAAGGAGGGAGCGAAAGTGAATCAATTGTTTCAGATTGCACGCAAAGAGTTTGCCGCTTTTTTTTCATCACCCATCGCCTTTATCTTTTTTGGCGCTTTTCTGGCGGTAACACTGTTTGTTTTTTTCTGGGTAGAGACCTTTTTTGCACGCAACATCGCCGATGTACGGCCAGTTTTCGCCTGGATGCCGGTGTTGCTGATTTTTTTGACCGCTGCCATCACCATGCGCATGTGGTCAGAGGAGCGGCGCAGCGGTACGCTGGAGTTTCTGCTCACTTCACCGGTACCCCCTTGGCAGCTGGTGCTGGGAAAGTTTTTCGCCTGCCTGGTGCTGGTGGGGGTGACGCTGCTGCTCACACTGCCGTTGCCCATAACCGTCGCGTTTATCGGCAATCTTGACTGGGGACCGGTGTTTGGCGGCTATCTGGCAACGCTGTTCCTGGCCGCAGCGTATATTGCCATTGGTCTGTTTGTCAGCGCCCGCTCGGATAATCAGATTATCAGTCTCATTGTCACCTCGTTGCTGTGTGGTCTGTTTTATCTGCTGGGTTCTGATGCCCTGACCGGGCTGTTCGGCAACCGCAGCAGCGAGCTGTTGCAGTTGCTGGGTACCGGCTCGCGGTTTGAGTCAATCACCCGCGGGGTTATCGACCTGCGTGATCTCTATTACTACCTCAGTCTGGTGGGAATCTTCCTGGCCCTCAACGTATTCTCCCTGGAACGGCTGCGCTGGGCAGGCAACCCGTCCAACAGGCGTCATCGCCAATGGGGGGTCATCACCTCCCTGCTGGTCACCAATTTCATCGTTGGCAATCTCTGGTTACAGCCCGTCGGCTGGGCCCGGGCGGACATCACCCAGGGCAACATCTATTCCATATCTGACTCCACCCGCAACTATCTTGCCCAGTTACGTGAACCCTTGCTGATCCGTGGTTATTTCAGCGCCCAGACCCATCCGCTGCTGGCGCCACTGGTGCCACGCCTGCATGATCTGCTGGAGGAATATGCCGTTGCCGGCAAGGGCAGGGTGCGGGTGGAATTTATCGACCCGCTGGAGAACCCCGAACTGGAGCAGGAGGCAGGGCAGAAGTACGGCATCCGCCCGGTTCCCTTCCAGACCGCGAGCAAGTATCAGGCCGCAGTGGTTAACTCCTATTTCGATATTCTGATCAAATACGGTGACCAGTATGAAACCCTGGGCTTCCGGGACCTCATTGAGATCAAGGCGCAGAGCGAGGCGGATCTTGATGTGGAACTGCGCAATCCGGAGTACGACATTACCCGGACAATAAAGAAAGTGTTGTTTGCCTATCAGGGGGCGGGGCAGTTGTTTGAAAACATTACCCGGCCTGTCACTTTCAAAGGCTATATTTCCCCTGGGGAGCGTTTACCCCAGCAGCTTGCCGAGCTCAGACAGGGGCTCGACGAGACGCTGGCGGAATTACAGAAAGAAGCGGGTAATCGTCTGAAGGTGGAGATTAAAGACCCCGACGCTGATGGCGGCATCCTGGCCCAAAAAATCGAGAGTGAATACGGATTCCGTCCCATGGCCGTTGGCCTGTTTGATCCCGACACTTTCTGGTTTTACATGTTGCTGGAAAGCGGAGATCAAATTGTGCCGGTACCCCTGCCGGAAACACTTGATACCGCCAGCCTGAAGCGCAGTATCGACACCGCTCTCAAACGGTTCTCAAAAGGATTCCTGAAAACAGTGGCGGTCTATACCCCGCCGGGCGCGCCGCAGCATGGCATGCCAGGCGGTGGCAAACGATTCAGCTGGTTACAGGAGAAGTTGCGGGAGGAACATACGGTACAGTCCAGCGACCTGAAAACGGGCCGGGTACCCGCCGATGCCGATTTGTTGCTGGTGGTTGCCCCCGAGTCATTGGATGAAAAACAGCTTTTTGCTGTGGATCAATTCCTGATGGAAGGCGGCACGGTGGTGCTTTCCACCTCTCCCTTTGATGTTTCCATGCAACGGGCCTTGTCAGCCAGTCCTCATGAATCGGGGCTGGAACAGTGGCTTGAGCACAATGGCATCACTTTCAGGAAAGCGATGGTGCTCGACCCGCAGAACACGGCTTTTCCCATTCCGGTGCAGCGCAATCTTGGCGGCTTCATTGTGCAGGAAACCCAGATGGTGTCCTATCCCTATTTCGTTGATATACGGGAGCAGGGCATGGAGCAGGAAAGCGGTATCAGTGCCGGACTCAACCAGGTCACCATGAACTGGGCCTCCCCCATTGTCATCGACAAAGAGCGAAACAATGCGCGACGGGTTATCCCGTTATTGCATAGCTCGGAGGAATCCTGGGTCTCCGCCAGTACGGGTATCCAGCCGGATTTCCGCACATACGGCCAGCTTGGTTTTGCCCGTGAGGGCGAGGCCGGAAAGCAGCTGCTGGGAGTGGTCATCGAAGGTCGCTTCGACTCCTTTTTCAAGGATAAACCTTCCCCTCTGTTGGAACAGAAGGAAGAGGGCGAAAAACCGGAAGAGGGGACGAATGAAGAGGATGAAAAAGAGCCTCTCATCACCCGGGTGATCGACAAGTCTCCCGAATCGGGGCGGATCATCCTGTTTTCCTCCAACAGTTTCCTTGGCGACAACACGCTTGAACTGGCCTCGGCAGCATTGCGCACCCGCTACCTCAATCCGGTACAACTGGTGGAAAATGCTATTGACTGGTCACTGGAAGAGCGGGGACTGCTGTCCATCCGTGGCCGGGGACATTTCTCCCGTACCCTGGAGCCACTGGACCGGGATGCGCAACAGTTCTGGGAATATCTCAACTATGCCCTGGCGCTGTTGGGTCTGGCGGTGGTATGGCTCTTGCGCCGCATCGCACGCCAGCGCGCACAACGTTATTACCGAACCGTGTTAAATGAAGGGAGGGCTTAAGCGATGAAGAAGAAGTGGATTGCAGGACTTGGCGGTCTTCTCGTCATACAGATTGTGCTGGCTGTAGCACTGAACATGGGCAGTGATTCTTACGGCGCCTTTACGCCAAATGAAAAGCTGGCCGGGTTTGCACCGGCACAGGTAGACGCCATGCTGATTGAAACGGCCGACAAAAAAGCAGTATTGAAAAAAACCGGCGGGGAGTGGCAACTGCCTGAACTGGATAATTTTCCAGCTGATCAACGCAAAGTTACGCAGTTGATTGATACTCTGGCGGCACTGAAAAGAGGCTGGCCAGTGGCAACCACCGCCAGCGCCGCCAAACGTTTCAAGGTGGATGAGGATGAGTTTGAACGCCGCATCACCCTGGAACACGGGGGAGATACTGTAGCGCAGCTTTACTTTGGTACTTCACCGGGGTTGCGCAAGGTACACGCCCGCACAGCCGATGACGATGAGATCGTTGCCGTGGACTTTTCCCTGTTTGAAGCAGGCGCTGACAATACCGACTGGATAGATAACGAAGTGCTCAAGCTGGATGAAAAGAAAATCATGCGTGCTGAATTCCCCGGTTTTACCCTGCAACGTCAGGATGGAAAATGGCAGCTTGCACAACTGGCTCCGGATGAAAAAACCATTACGGACAACGCCGGAGAGCTGATCAAAAAACTGGCCGGGCTGACTGTCGAATCACTGTTTGCAGCCGGGGACAATCCAGAACTGGAGAAAAATACAAACCCGCTGAAAATAACCGTGGTACTGGATGACGACAGCAGACTGGATTACACCGTCTCCAAACTGGAAGGAAGCGGTTATCTGTTACAGCGCTCAGACCAGCCGACACGGTATAAAACCGCCGATTGGGAGATTAATCCGCTGAAAGATGCGGAGCGGAAAAAACTGGTTGAAACGGTTGAAGCCGCAGAAAGCCCGGCAGATGAAACCGGTGATAAACCGGAAGACAGTAAATAACCAGGAGTAAACAAACCACCCGCAACAGCGGGTGGTTTTGTGTTAAGGAACGTGCACGACATAATCTGGACATTCTGACTGGTCATGTTTGTAATGTGAGCGCTAGTACTCTTTCAAGGTAATAAATTGGGATTCAGTTGGTCTGTCAGCGTTCAGGGCACCAACAGTAGGCGCTTTAGGCGAGACGCTCCTCGCAGCGAATGGCCGTCGTCCTTTGCAAGAGGAGCAACGCCGCCATGGACGCTGACAGGCCAACCCTTCGGGCGTTCCTGTGGTGTTCCGCTGCGGCGTCGCCTAAAGCGCCTACTGTTGGTGCAGTGCTTGACAAGG
>DROS01000063.1 GCA_011321815.1 Gammaproteobacteria bacterium | reverse complement strand
GTCTGTCGGACTTAGGATGAATCTACTGCGAAAAAACCATTTCGGCCCATTTTCTCGATCCTTTTCGTTGAATATGTCCAATATTCGCCTCAAACGATCAAAAAAATGGACTCAAAATGGTTTTCTCTCGCGACGATTCCCTAAGCCCGACAGACTCCTAGAATTTAATAAAATGCGCCCGATAATGTTTCAGCTCATTAATGGAGTCTCGTGTGTCATCCAGCGCCAGATGGCTGGAGTCTTTTTTAAAGCTTTTGGCAACTTCCGGCGCCCAGCGTGTGGCCAGCTCTTTGAGGGTGCTGACATCCAGGTTGCGGTACATAAAAAAGCTTTCCAGTTCGGGCATGCAGCGTGCAAGAAAACGGCGGTCCTGACAGATGCTGTTGCCGCACATGGGGGATTTACCTTTGGGTACGTATTGCTGCAAAAAGGCAAGGGTCTGCTGTTCGGCCTCAGCTTCGGTAATGTTGCTGTTTTTAACCCGTTCGGTGAGCCCGGAGCCACCATGCTGTTTGGTGTTCCATTCGTCCATGCCTGCCATGATTTCATCACTTTGGTGAATTGCCAGCATGGGCCCTTCGGCCAATATATTCAGTTCGCTGTCGGTAACAATGGTGGCAATTTCGATGATGACATCGGTTTGGGTATCCAGCCCGGTCATTTCCAGGTCGATCCAGATCAGATTTTTTTCGTCAGGCGCTATGTTTTCAGGCATGGTTGATTTCCCGCAGGGTTATTCCAGAGATCAGGAATACTACCAGAGCTATCAGCAAAATTGGCGACAAAGGCGTGCCTGTGAATGGAAATGATATTTGCTGGCAATCAGGTATGCTGGTGGGGTTACTGTACAAAACGCACGCACTTTTGCTCAAAGCCGGTGTCGGCTACACTGCGTGCACGACAGGTCAGTGTGTAATCTGCCTCTGACTGACTACTGGTAACCAAAGGGACTCCAATACATGACAAACATTACCAAAACATGCCTTTTTCTCATTATGATGGCTTTTTCACTGTCACCCGCATTCGCTGCCAAACATACTCCTGATGCTGCCCATGGCAAGTCCCTGCACAAACAAAAGTGCATGGGCTGTCATGATAATGGCCAGTACACGCGCTCTAACCGCATTATCCATTCCTTTGAGGATTTACGCGCACGGGTCAAATTTTGTGATTCGGCCGCCAATGCCGATTTTTCGAATAATGATCTTGATGATGTGGTGGAATACCTTAACAATGACTTTTACAAGTTTAAAAAATAATGCGTCAAACCCGTATGCTTGACGTGCTTCCCGCTGCCAGCGCCTTCACAACCGTTATCATGTTCACCACTTTCCACCAAGGGTGCCATGGCCAGGCGTAAACTCACCCGCCGTCAGGAGTGGCGTGCGGAAAAAATCCAGGCCGAACGCCTCGCCCGCTCCCGGAAAAAGAACGCCCGGCTTGAAGAGGAGCTGCAAGGCAGTGAACTCGGCCCGGAACAGCCAGGGCGTGTCATTACCCGTTATGGTGCGCAGGTTGATCTTGAGGACAGTCAACAAAGACTGCATCGCTGCCTGTTGCGCCGAAATCTGCCGCCGCTGGTGTGCGGAGACCGCGTGATCTGGCAGGCTGGGCCTGATCGCACGGGTGTGGTGGTGGCGATGGAGCCGCGCCACAGCCTGCTGGCGCGCCCGGATGCTGACAATCAGCTCAAACCGGTAGCCGCTAACATCAATCAGATACTGGTGGTAGCTGCACCGGAGCCGGCGCTGGATGTCGATCTTATCAATCGCTATTTTGTGGCGGCCGAGATAACCGGAATACCACCAGTGCTGATCATTAACAAGATTGATCTGCTTGGCGATACGGCCTTTGCCCGATTGCGGCGTCGTTTTCAGGCCTATGAGGATATCGGTTACGGTGTCATTTATGCCTCTACCAAACGGACACACGGGTTGGACGATTTATTAAAACACCTGCGGGATAAAACCAGCATTTTTGTCGGTCAGTCTGGTGTCGGCAAGTCTTCGTTAATCCAGGTGTTATTGCCTGAAGAGGAGTTGCGCGTTAATACCTTGTCTGAGAGCAGTGGTGAGGGACGCCACACCACAACCACCACGCGGCTGTATCATTTTTCTGAGGGGGGTGAACTCATTGACTCACCCGGAGTACGCGCATTTCGGCTGGGGCATGTCAGCACGGCGGAAATTACCGGGGGCTTTCGGGAATTTCGCCCTTATCTTGGCCAGTGCCGTTTCAGCAATTGCCGCCACGATGTTGAGCCCGATTGTGCCTTGCAGGAAGCGGTTGGCCGCGGAAAAATATCCAGGGATCGTTTTGCCAGTTACCAGCGTATAATTAACAAGGTGGATTTTTAATCGCCAACAGCGTGGTAATGGCCGATACATGGGCAATGTACGGGTGTTCCTTTTAAGGTGAATCCAAAAAAAATGCGCTGTCCACTACACCAAACCCTGCGAACGAAGCTATACTCGTGTTTCCTGACAGCTTGTGAAAAAGGTCACATGCTATTAAGAACGGCACCGGTATAGTCAGTACCCGTAGTCAACAAAAGCCAGGAGCAGTAAACATGTTGAAAACCAGACACCCAAGCCGGAAGCGCGTTATTACAATGGTGGCGGCTCTCGCTCTGGCCCCTGCGACCTGGGCCGGTAGTGATATCAATAACATTGGCGCGCTCAATCAGGGTCTGTTCAAAGACCTGACCTCCGACCTTGGCGCCGCGCTCAGCTACAAGGCCATTCGGCCTGCGGAGCCTCTGGGCAGCTTGGGTTTTGACATTGGTTTTGAAGTAAGCAGCACTTCTCTGGAAAGTTCTGCGCTGGAAACGGCGACCAGTGGTGAAGCAACTTCCAGTCAGCTACTGGTTCCCAAATTGCACATCAGCAAGGGCTTGCCCTTCGGTTTTGATGTTGGCGCGTTTTATACGTCCGTGCCTTCCAGCAATATTGGACTGATCGGTGGTGAACTCAGTTATGCCCTGCTCGAAGGTGGCATGCTCAGCCCGGCCGTCTCCATTCGCGGTACCTTTTCACGGCTCACCGGCGTAGACCAGTTGGATTTGAGCACCAAGGGGCTGGAGTTGTCGGTCTCCAAGGGCTTTGCCTTTTTCACGCCTTACGCCGGTATCGGCCAAGTGTGGATCAACAGTGAAACCAATACCGGCCTGGAAGATGAAAGTCTCACCAAAAACAAATATTTTCTCGGTATTAATTTCAACCTGGGGCTGGTTAACTTTGCGGCTGAAACCGAGCAGACTGGCGACAATGCCTCTACCAGTGCCAAAATCGGTGTGCGGTTTTAAGACTTTTCTGTGAAGGTTTTCCCTTCCGCTGTTTCGAGTCTGTTTTCCTTGCCATCCCGGCGGGACTTGTGGCGGAATCCAGAGGGGGCCAATAGCTTCCTGGATTCCGGTCTTCGCCGGAATGATGGGCTAGTTGGCTAACGCTGTGATTAAGGCATGATGTTGATCATTGATCTTGTTCAGGCAAAAACATCAACCCCCACAAGTACACTGCTCAGTTCAAGCCGCTGCTCGTGCATGGCCACACTATTATATTCTGCGACAGCACGCTGCGCCGCCGCTTCGCTGCCCAACCTGCCTGTTTGCACATTGCCAGACAAACCATCAACGCCTTCACGTTGACGCGCCAGCACCAGCATGCGTGGCGCACCAGCATTGTTTGCAGCATTGGTTGATGTATTCGTTGGTGTATTGGCGGGCACAACGGGCGGGGCTGTTCGCTGCAATGTATGCGCATTGGCCGTCGAGGCTGCATCGGCGTGGGTATTGGCAGCCTGCTTACGTGCTGTTGGCAACCCCGGATTGGAAACAAACCCTGCGTTGGTGGAAGTGATTTGCATTTGTACCGTTCATCCCTGACTGGTGTGATTTGAAAATGCGACGACATTTATACCGCTGATAACGGCTACAGCACAGCTTTATCAAGATACCGCGCTTTATCCAGGCCCCGGACACGCGACAGGTTTTTTGCATCAAGCAAGTCTGCATCACGAAAATTGGCGCCACTCACATCGGCGCCTTTAAAGTCGACTCCTCTGAGGTTGGCGCCTTGCAGGCTGGTCGCCACCAGACGCGCCCTGACCAACACGCTCTTTAGCAAAATTGCTTCATTCAATTTGGCGTCACTGAAATTCGTACCGGTGAAATCTCCCCGGGTAAGCACTGTTTCGCGCATATCCGTCCAGCTGAAATTGGCGTTAACGGCGGTCACATTAAATAAATTGGCTTTGCGCAGATCGACTCCCGTCAGGTTTGCCTCACTAAGATTAGCCCCCCGTAGCAACGCTTTTTGCATGTTGGCCTCCTGCATGCGGGCATGAAACAGATTGGCCCCGCGCAGGTCACAGTTTTCCAGGCTGGCATCCACAAAATAGGCGCTGGTCAACAGGGCTTCACTAAGAATCGCTGAATCCAGTTTGGCGCGCATCAAATTGGCCGAGCCCAGGTCTGCTGCGCGCAGGTTGACGCCACTTAAATCCACTCCTTCCAGGTTGGCTTTACGTAAAATACTGTTACTCAAGTCCGAGCCTTGGAAATTGACTTCGCGCAAATCCAGGCCGCTGAGGTCCGTGGCCCCCAGATATACATTCACAAATTGCGCGTCATATAAAACCGCGCCTTCCAGTTTAATGCCTTGCAATAACGAGCGATTGAAAACCGCTCCTTGCAGGTTGGCGCCGGACAAATCCGCGCCATTAAGATTGGCTCCGGTAAAATCCACTCCGGTGAGATTGGCGCCACGGAAGTTCACCTGACGCAAATCAACCTCGGCCATAATCGCTCCGGTCAGATCGGCCTTGTCAAAGCGCGCCCGCAGAAAACGTGCATTGCGAAAATCGGTTCTGGCCAGGTAGGCCTGGGTAAATACAGTTCCTTGAAAGTTAAAGTTACGCAGTTCGAGGCCGGCGAGATTTTTGTGGGCGAAACTGACGACTTTCTCTTGACTCCGCCCGGCAAGAAGGCGCACCAATTCCAGTTTGGACATGGGTTTGGCAAATGCGGCGTCGATGCTCTTGACAGATGTACCACCACAACCCGCCAACGCGCTGATCAGCAATGAAACCAGTAATAGAGTGATGTAAGCCCGGCACGTCTTTGCAGCCATTGAATCTTCCGTATTTTGTAAACTGATGTTCCACACCATTGCCAGAAATCTGGATGCACGCAAAAGGCGCTTGCTCATTGGCCGCGACAATATAGCATTTATGTAAAATACCTTAAATCCCTACTTGGTCTATCGGATTTTTTTCCAGGTAACTTTATCACGCAGATACACCGGCAAAGCCTGCTCGGCATTGACCCCCTGCCCGGCTGTGTAACCTGCTATACCGAGCAAGGCCACATCACGGGCACGGGGGAGAAGCGCGCCATCCCATGACACCACCTGTCCCGTGCAACGCGCCAACAATGCCGCTTCGTAGGCCATCCAGCCTGCCCCGGCGCCTTGCCAGTCATCGCCCTGGGGGCACAATATGTCACCAGGCATTGAGACACACTCTTCACCAAGCCGTTCCATCAGACCTGCCGCATTGCGTTGATAAGCGCCCCAATAGACCTCGTTCATACGTGCATCCAACGCCGCCAGCACCCGATCCCCTCCCGCACCCTGCGCCAATGCCGCCAGCGTCGACACCGGCACCACTGGCAAATCCGCAGCAAAAGCGATGCCCTGGGTCACGCCCACCGCAATGCGGACGCCGGTAAATGCACCGGGGCCACGACCAAAAGCCATGGCATCCACTTGCGAGATCGTGATACCTGCCTCGGCCATGAGTTCATCGATCATCGGCAAAATGCGTTCGGTGTGGGCCCGTGGCGCGATGTCAAAACGCTCACACAGTTCGCCATCCACGGACAGCGCTGCCGAACAGGCATCGGTGGCGGTTTCAATGGCCAGCAGTTTCATGAAGTTGCCATCCCGCGTTTTTGCTCACTTGCAAAAAATTTCTGCACATCCGCCACGTCCCGGCTCACCGGCATGGACGGCAGACTGTTACGAAAAATACGCCCATAACTTTTACCGAACAGGCGGGGATCGCAAATCATCAATACGCCACGATCACTTACGTCGCGGATCAACCGCCCCACACCCTGTTTAAGCGCAATGGCCGCCTGGGGCACCTGATAATCAAAAAACGGGTTCAGGCCACGTTCGCGCATGGCTTCCAGTCGTGCCTGCATTACCGGGTCACCCGGTGAACTGAACGGCAGCTTGTCGATAATCACACAGGACAACGCTTCACCGCGCACGTCCACACCCTCCCAAAAACTGCTGGTGCCCACCAGTATGGCATTGCCCTGTTCACGAAAACGGTCCAGCAATTCACCGCGCGGCAGGCTGCCCTGCACCAGCAGCGGGTAGCCGGTTTTGCCTTCCAGGGCACGGGCGACAATATTCAGCGCGCGATAGCTGGTGAGCAGGAAAAAGGCCCGGCCACCGCTGGCTTCGATCACGGGGCGCGCTGCATCAATGACGGCTGCCGTATAATCCGGCGTATTGGGTGGTGGCAGTGCGGTGGGAACGTACAACAAGGCCTGTCTGGTGAAATCAAAAGGGCTGTCCCAGCGTCGGGCGTGGGCATCTTCGATACCCAGTTCACGGGAAAAATGTGTGAAGTCATCCCCCACCGCCAGGGTTGCCGAGGTGAAAATCCACGCACTTTTGTGTTTATCGACGTGGCTGCGGAAGGTCTCGCTGATTTCCAGCGGCGTCATGTGCAGCGCAAACCCCCGCGCGTGGGTCTCAAACCACAGAATCACACCCTGTTCGTCGCTGCCGCCGTTCACAAACTGGTCCAACCGGGCTTTTAATTCCAGGCAGCGCCGCCAGCTGCGATCCAGCCCCTTGCCACGCTCGGCCAATGGTTCCAGGTCAGATGTCAGGCGCGCCAGCGATTCAACCAGATCCTCGGTGGCCGTGGCCAATGCCGCGTTGTCGTCCATGGATGCCCAGGGGGCGCGTTTTGTGTCGTTACCCAGCGCCAGACGAAAATCCCGCACCGTTTTTTCCAACCGGGTAATACTGGCCTGCACCGTGCTCGCATCCGGCGCCTCGGTAAGCACATCAACAAGTGCATCACGCGCCAGTTCGTTGAGCTGCCGCGCACTGAGATCGTTGCCAAAAAAAACACTGGCCACATCCGGTAACTGGTGGGCCTCATCAAAAATAAAGGCGTTAATACTGGGCAGCAATTCGCCAAAACCCTCATCACGCAACGCCAGGTCCGCAAAAAACAGGTGATGATTCACTACCAGCACGTCGGCAGACTGGGCATTTTTACGTGCTTTCACCACAAAACAGTCGCTGTAAACCGGACACTCCCCGCCCAGGCAGTTATCAGCGGTGGAGGTGACCTTGGGCCAAATGGATGCATCCTCCGGCACTGCACTCAACTCGGCGATATCACCACGTGTGGTGCGGCCCAGCCAGGTACGAATACGCGCCAGCTGATCCTGCTGCTCAGGACGCAGACGCCGGCCTTCCACCAGCGCCAACCGGTGGTGGCACAAATAGTTGGCGCGCCCCTTGAGCAACGCGACAGAGGTGGACACCCCCAATGCCTTGCGCACGGTGGGCAGATCACGATGAAAAAGCTGATCTTGCAGGTTTTTGGTGCCGGTGGAAATCATCACCTTTTTGCCGCAAAGCAGCGCAGGCACAAGATAGGCGTAAGTTTTGCCCGTGCCGGTACCGGCTTCAGCGATGAGCATTTCATTATTTTCCAGTGCACGGGCCGTGGCCTCGGCCATGTCCTGCTGCTGACGGCGGGACGCAAATCCGGGCACATGCTTTGCGAGGGGGCCATCCGGCCCCAGAATGTCGACAATGGTTTGCATGAAAATTACAAAAAAATGATACGAACAGCCTTACGAGGCCTGCTCGTCAGGCAGGTTTTCTTCAGCCACATCATCCACCGACCACACTTGCGTGCTGATGGCCTTGAATTTCGCCACGGACATTGCGCCCCGCTTGGCGCGCTTTTCGGAAGTTTCCGTCATTGCGGCCACCAGCGCCTCACGGTCGGCCTCGTAAATCGCCTGCGCCTCGTAGTCTTCATTCATGAGGATGAGCATGACGCTATCCCAGTCCTGCTCCATTTTGATCTGCCCGATGCGTTGGCCACTCTTTTTGTCGTTAAAAATGGTGCGGCCTTTGATCTGGATGTACTTGCCCTCGCGGCTACCGGTACCAATGGCATCGTAGCCCCCGGCGCCCGGCTCTGCGGGCACCAGTTTCATAAGACGGATCACGTCATGGGTGGCAATTTCATTACTGATGCCCAACGCCTGCCCTGTCGCCCGGCGATAATCCGCCGCCAGCTTGCGAGCCTTGTGCATCAATTTGTCGACGTCGTATACGGCCATGGCTGTTTGAATCGCGAAACGCTGCCCATCAGGAAAAAAGGTTTTGCGTATCTAACCCTATTTGCCGCCATTTTGGAAGCCATAACACATGAAGAAGGCCAACCAAACACATGAAAAACCACTCAAACTATTTGCCAAGCATCGCCTTTTTCAATCCCGAGTCTGCCGGATCATCACCCAGCCAGACCCTGAGCAGGGCGGAATAAAATGTTTTACCGGGAATATTGCCTTTTATTTGATCATTAATACGCACCCGGGTACCGGTTTCCGGCAGGTAATCCAGCGCAATGCGGTCACCGCGTTTGACGGTAACAAACAGTTTATTGAAGGCATCGAGCTTCGTTTTAAGCGCCTTGAGTTGCTCACGGGTATGGTTGCTTTCAAAACTGTCATTCCAGCCTTCGATGATTTTTTCTTTTTCAACTTTCTTATAGAGAAAGTGCATCAACACACGCTTGGGGCCGTCCATGTTAATAGCTGTTGCGGCCTCTTTCGTTTTTTGTGGCAGATAAAGTGCGCCTATATAAATATCGAAAAAGAATTTGGTGCGAATGCCCGCACCATTTAATTCAAGGGTGGCATTGTCAAGCGTGATTTGTTCCGGCACATTGACCCCGGCCACCTCTTTCGCATAACCATTGGCAGACAGAAAAAACACCAGCAACAAGCTGGAAACGGTAAATCGGATATTCATTTTTTAACTCTCCATAGTATAACGACAAATATTCGTTGTCAGATTTAGGGTCTGCTGATTTCATTTACCGGCTCAAGATAAACGGGAACAACAAGACAATCAATTGCGTTCAACTCAGTACATATAACCAAACGTAAGGAATCATCATGAGATTTGTCACGCTGATAATCACTCTTCCTTTTATAATACTGATGTCCGCTTGTGTATCCAGCAGCAAATTTGAGGCTGCGCTGGCCGAAAAGGATGCGATGAGCCAATCTCTGGAAAACGCCCAAAACGAAATCCGCCTCAGTAAAGAACAGCTTAAAAAAACAGAGCAGGAATTGGAAGCCGCCAGGATGCAGGTTACCGCAACACAGGATGAGCTAGCAAAACTTGAAGCAAAAAAACAGGCTTTACAAAAAGACCTTTCTGATTCTCAGGAGAAAATAGCCACACTGAGCGATATTGAAGCCGAAACCAAACGCCGTAACGAAATATATGCACAATTTGTTAACCGGCTAAAAACCATGATTGATGGTGGCCAGTTAACCGTCAGTATTGAACAAGGCCGCATTGTGATTAATCTTCCCAACAATGTTCTGTTCAAAAGTGGAAGCGCCCATTTGAATCCTGAAGGTAAAGAGGCCCTGACGCAAATTGCAACGGTACTGGGGCAGTTCTCTGACAGGCGTTTTCAGATTGAAGGCCATACTGACAACAGGCCAATCAAAAGCGCCCGATTCCCCAGCAATTGGGAATTATCCACTTCCCGGGCGCTTACCGTTGTCCATCTACTAACAGATATGGGTGTTTCCCCCGAGAACATTTCTGCCGCTGGCTTTGGCGAATTTCGTCCAAGGGCTGACAATGAAACAGAAGAAGGCCGAAAACTCAACCGTCGCATAGAAATTATCATGTTACCAAATCTCGACATTCTTTCCAGTGAGCTGCCAAAAGTAACGTCCTGATGTACTACAGCAGATACCCGCTATGGGTTACCCCGCAGGGGTATAGAAACCTGCATTCAATCATTAACCTGACAAGACGCTAAAGCCTGTCGAGACAAAGCAGAAAATATAGAGGATGCCCAAACCACCGGGCATCCTCTCTCGCATTTTCATGCAAGGTGACAAGCGTGCTAGTCATCCGGATCGCGTAAACACAATCCCACAACCGCAGACCGGTGACGACCGACGGAACCACTATTAACAATAGTATTATCCCAGGCGCTCAGCCTTACGATATAACCGCAGCGTGGCATCCCCGTGGTATCCAGCGACCAATTTCCGTTTTCAAAGGTTTTCGTCGGTGAAAACACTCGGCTCAACGGCATTGTTCCACCTGCAGGTAGCGGTGCGGGACTGGTGAAGCTACCCCCCTTGGCCGGCTCAACCAAAAGACGCACATGGCGCAGATGTGAATCGGAAACCGAATAACTGCCGTTGATTACATCACCAATCGTGAAGTCAGCACAATCGCCGCCGCCCGAAGTAATGTTGATGAGAGGATCAGGAGTATCGTCATCCAGCATGACTCTTACGGTATCGCCATACCAGACCACACCAGGCACTGATGGGTCTTTTGCCGTGATGCGAATATCCCATAAGCCGGTTTTACCTGCCGTCTGCCAGCGCGCCAGGACATTACCCACCGGAAATATCTGCGCATTACCAGGACCACCCACCAGGTCTTCCTGATAGTCATACCAGTTTGTTGCATCCACCGATTGATTCACCTTGGGCAAATCACTCCAGACACCGTTTAACAACTGATCACGACCCAGCATGAAACTGTTGGAGAGCGGTTGCCAGCTACCACCATGCTCTTTGATTTCCACCCTGTATTTCAGGTTAGCCGCACCGGCGCTGATATCCGTTGTGTTGGCAATGTGCCCGGTAATAATAACTTCACCACCAAACGGACTTTCCGTTGCAACAAAACCAGCCAAAGCAGCCGCACCACTCGCCAAACCGGTAACGGGATCAATATCATCCGTATCCATGCTCGCCACTGTCTGAATGATGGGTACGTGTGTACCGGGGGGATAAGCGTAACCGGGTTCGATATGTATCACGGTCTCTTCACGATTACCCCACACAGGTATATAACCGGGATTGTTACATGGCGGCGCGACACTCCAGGACATGATCGCCCGCACAGGAACCAGTCTTGGCCCCTGCGAACAGGGCTGGCGGTATTGGTCAAAATTGACCGGGAGAAAAACAGCATACTCCAGCCCTGCATCCGGTACATTGCTGATATCATGCACGTTGACCGAGGTCGTTCCCAGGCAGGTTTCAAAACTGCCGTTGCCATCGAAATCCGCCCAGAAGGTTACATACTCACGGCTGCCTTTTGTACATAAATTTCCAGAATAACCCGATGACAACTTGACCCGGATTGTAGCAACCAGCGTCTGTGTTTTCGGATCATAACCGATACACTCCATCTCTTCATAGCGTGTATCGCCATCCCCTGGATTTATCACTGACACCAGATCATCGACAGCGATATCAAGATCAAGACCCGCCAATAGTCCTTCATTCTCCGATGAGGCAAGTGAAGCCGACAAAACGGGCTGGTTCATTAATTTATTCAACTCAGTCAAAGCGAAGCGATGTACCGGCACATCTTTACCTTTATAAATCTTCTGCAATTCCGCAACGGTTACCCCCTCTTTTTTTGTTGGGGCAATGCTTGCATTCATATCGATAGCCGGTAACAGTTCCGGTTTAAGCTTGACGTCCAGTGCCTGAAGAAAATCGCCAACCAGAAAAAACGTTTCAGGATCTACCTGGATATGAGTGTCGTGTACATTTCCCCACACAGGAATAAAATCCGGAGTATCTTCAGGTGGCACATTGTTCCAGGAAAGGATAGCCCGTGCCAGAATGATGTTTTCGGTAACACAAAACGTCTTGGGTGGGTTTACTGTCAGTGAGACAGCATATTCAAGTCGCTTGCTGCCTTTGGTTCCTTCCGGAATATCAGAAGCAGTGAAGCTTGTTAACCCCTGATCCACCCAGGTCGCGCCATTATCGTAGGAAAGGTAAAAACGCACAAACTCTGGAGAACCATTGGAACAGATATCACCACTATAGCCAGTGGGTTGCTTTATATAAACAACAGCCTCCAGACGATTAAACTGCGGCTGAAAACCAACACAACCCAGTTCCTCGTAAACGGTGCTGCCTTGAATATTGAGCGATGACTTGATCTGGCAACATTTATCAAGATTGCCAAAATAATTAGGATTGTTTAACAACAATGCGCGAAACTGGGAACGTTCCTTCGCATGCATGGACTTGCTATGCTTGCTGTGCTTGGTATTTGACATGACGCTACCTCTTGAATTGATAAGCGTTTTTTGTACAGACGAAAAAACAAAAAACATTGGCTCAAGCATTTGGAAAACAGTGGTCTTAATACACGGCGGCAACACAAGCAACAGAAACTGCCCACGGCCACACATTCACCATGCAGCCGTGATAAAAAATTCTATATGATATTTATCACATAAACTCCGGGAATATTTACGTTATATATTCGTGGCGTTTTAAATTTTCACATTGACAAAACAAATATCTAAAATAGTATCTACGCACACATCAAAGAAAAGGAGATTCTAATGATTGCATTTCGTTTAACATTAAGCAGTATTGTGTGTGTCGTATTACCGTTTTCCGGTATCGGTATGGCAAACGCCACAGACGGTGGTGATGCCGTAAAGCCTTTCCAGGATGCTACCAACAACACGGAAGTCAAACGTGGTGCAATGACTCTCGACAATGGAAGCGCAGAGAAAAATCTTACAGAATCACCGTCCCTGTCACTCACACCGCCGCCCCCGGGAAGCATCTGTAATTTAAGCACGCGACAGGTCATGGATTTGGATTCAAAAAATTACCGGTGGTATAACGAAGATGTGAACGACACCTTTATTGATCCTAATTTCAATGCAACCACACTTCAATCGGCAACCTTGTGCATCAAATATCAGGATGTTGATTTCACCAGCGCCTCCGCATATACCCCGGAGCTGAATGTGGTTCAACTTGGAAACACGACTCTGGATATACTTCCAGGTAATGATGGGGAAACCTTGACGAAATGCTGGAATGTAAAATCCCGATTACAGAAAAACACCAGCGCCAGTATTCCGTTCATCATCAATGTGGACGCCGCTCACAGCTCACCTTATTGGGCGGTCTACCTTCATAGTGCGGTATTATCCACTTGTCATGTCAGCCCGGTAATACCACCACCCTGGCCGCCAGTTGTTATACCACCGTATAGATATTAAAACAGAGAAGTGCTGTCAGGCAGAGGCTTCTGGCTCCCACGGTCCTCCCGTGGGAGCACATCGCGGGAAACATGGCGTTTATTGCGCAGAGGCCGCAGAAACGTGAAGGCGCAGAGAAACAATAAAAACTCTGTGTCTCTGCGGCCTCTGCGTTGACAAACACCAAGCCTGGTCAAATACACTTAACCCAGAAACGCGCACATTCCCAGAAAATCAACCTGCCGCCACCGCACGTCGTGCAGCGTCAATCAATTCGGCATTGCGCCGTTTGAGTGCTTCATCATCCTTGGCCAGCGCATTGGATTTTTGCGCCAGACTTTCGGCCATACCATACCGCCCTTGTTGTAAACGGATTTTTGCCAACCGGTGCCAGAGCTGCGCATTGCGCGGCGCTATGCGCAACGCGCGTTCCAGCAAGGCCACTGCCCGTTCCCAGTGGGCCTGGTTTTCCTGGGTTTCAACTTTGGCCAAAAGCGTGGTTACCGCACGACCGGCATCCTGGGTAGCGCCCATATCATCCCCATGCGTATCTGTTTCGCTGACCATGGGGCCACCCGCGCAACCTGTTAAAATCAACACTGTTGCCAGTAACGCGCATACAGTTTTCAGAGCATGCGCTTTGCTTTTATTAGCCGTATCACCATCAGTCATCATCATTATTATCACTCATCCAGTACATCAAGTTCACAGGCACTGTACTCGCCGGGCTGCGTACCAACGGCAAATGGCAACTGCACGGCATAGGGGCAGTCGTCATCGGCCAGCAGTCCGTTACGCCGGTCAATCCAGGCCAATTTAATTTCTGCGGGCAGATCAGCTGACAGACTGCGTGTACCCAGGCGGGAGAGGATATCACCCCACACACGCAAGGCCCCACGGGAGCCGGTAAGCCCGGCTGGCCGATTATCATCCAGCCCTACCCACACTGCGGCGACATGACTGTCACTAAACCCGGCAAACCAGCTGTCGCGCAGATCATCACTGGTCCCGGTTTTACCCGCCACCACCAGTCCCTTTGGTAAATAGTATTGCAGGCTTTGCCCCGTGCCTTCACGGGTCACTGCGCGCAGGGAACTGTTCAGCAGGTACACCGGTATAGTGTCGAAGGCGCGTTTTACTGACAAAGGATAACGTTGCAAGGGCTGACCATCCGCCGTCAACACGGCACGAATGGCGCGCAAGGGGGTGCGAAAACCACCGGCGGCCAACGTGTGGTATACCTGCGTCATATCCAGCGGAGAAAAATTCGCCGCGCCCAATAACAATGCCGGGTATTCTGTCAGCGGACGTTCAGCGCCCAGCCCACGCAAGGTATCAATAACTGTGGGCACACCCAGGGCGATACCCAGTCGTGCGGTGGCAATATTGTAGGAATGCACCAGGGCATCATTCAGCAGCACCTGATGACTTTTACCCGCATAATTTACACCATGACTTTGGCGGTCAAAATTTTGTGGCTGCCAGTGTTCACCACCTCCCATGTCCACATCCAGCGGACCATCGTCCAGCAGGCTGGCCAGGGTGTATTGTTCAGGCCGCATCAGCGCGGTGAGGTATACGGCGGGCTTGATCAACGAACCAACCGGGCGTATTGCGTCCAGCGCACGATTAAAACCGGCAAAACGCGGATCACGCCCACCCACTACGGCCTGTACTTCGCCGTCGTTGACATTCGCCACTACCGCCGCACCCTGGATGTCCGCATCCACCCCTTCGCGCTGTAACCGGTCTAACTGCAAGCTGACGGCCTGTTCCGTGGCTCGCTGCACAATGGGATCAAGGGTGGTAAAGATACGCAAACCCTCGGAACTGAGATCGGTATCACTGTAATCACGTCGCAACTGCCTGCGAACCAGATCAATAAATGCCGGAACCCGCGATACCCGTGTGGAATTTTGTGGCAGCACGGCGGGTTTCTCTGCACTGGCACGCTGTGCAATTTCCGGGGCCAGTTTGCCCTGCTCCACCAGCAACTGTAAAACCAGGTTGCGCCGTTCAAAGGCGCGCGCACTGCGCCGACGGGGATCGTAATACGAGGGCCCCTTCACCAGGGCCACCAGCAGGGCAATCTGTTCCGGGGCCAGTTTTTTCAACGGCTGGCCAAAATAAAACTGGCTGGCCAGACCAAAGCCGTGAATTGCACGACGCCCGTCCTGGCCGAGATAGATTTCATTGATGTAGGCTTCGAGAATTTCATTTTTGTCGTAATGAAACTCCAGCAACAAGGCCATGATGGCTTCGTTGAATTTTCGCCACAGTGTGCGCTCGTTCGTGAGAAAGAAATTCTTCACCAGTTGCTGGGTCAGCGTGCTCCCTCCCTGCACGGTTTTCCCTGCACGCAGATTCACCCACAAGGCACGCAATATTGACTGCGGTGAAACGCCATGATGGTTAAAAAACTCGCGGTCCTCCACCGCCAGCAGGGCATCAATCAACAGTGGCGGCACTTCATCCAGTTTGACCAGAATACGATCCTCCCGATGGGAGGGATAAATATTACCGATAAGTGGGGGATCAAGGCGTAGTAAATCCACGGAATCCCCTGTGTTGGCCTGCCAGATACCCAATAATCTGTCCGCAGAAAACTCCAGACGCAAAGACGCGCTTTTTTCAGCGCCATCCCAGAACTGGAAGGCCCGCGTTGTTACGACAAAGGCATCGCCCAGGCGGGCATAGCTGCCTGGCAGCTGCGGGCGGGACAATTCACGGTAGCCCAGCATTTTCAACTCCGCAGCAAACTGCCCGGCGGTCAAAGGCTGATCGGGATATAATTCCAGTGCGCGCGCATACACATGGGCAGGCAAAGCCCAGCGCTTGCCTTCAAACTGGGTTTGCACCTGTGCATCAAGATAAAGCACATAGATAAAAAACGGAACAACACCCGCCGCCAGCAAAGACAGCAAAACCGGCCATCGAAACAACCTGTCACGCATTGAAACGCGCTTTCGCCGGTTTTTCCGGGCACGTCGTTTCTTCCTTTTTTTCGGGCGTTTTTTACGTAAACCAAACATGTGGGCGTATTGTACCCCACATTACTCAGCGCAATCCCATATAAAACAGACCGGTGCTGTCTCTCTGGCTTCTCTCCGTTATTCCGGCGCCTGCCGGAATCCAGTCATTTCAACAACGTCCCAAGTACCGGACCAAGCCGGTATAACCTGGGTGGGGGCGGTGCTCTGCGTTGACAACACGGCCTATCTTCATCGCACCTTGCGGCTCCGGTTTTGCTATGCTATTGGCATAAACGACCAACCAACAAGGAGCACACACGGTGTCGGTCATCGCAACAGCTGACAACTCCCAACGCCTGGTCTCCGCATTACAACAGGCGGAAGCCTACCCGCACACCGTTGAAGCCATCACCTTGTTTGAAACCCACATTTCCTGGGTGCTATTGACGGGTGAATACGTCTATAAAATCAAAAAACCGGTGGATTTTGGTTTTCTTGATTTTTCCACACTGGAAAAACGCCGTTTTTATTGTGAAGAAGAACTGCGCATCAACCGACGTCTTGCGCCACAACTCTATCTGGATGTTGTGCCTGTCTGTGGCTCTCCCGACACACCACATATTGACGGCACAGGCACCGTATTTGAATATGCGGTTAAAATGCGCCAGTTTGATCCACAAAAAACCTTTGATGAATTGCTGGCACATAACGCGCTCACCTTACCGATTATCGACGAAACCGCTGCTGTCATTGCCGGATTCCACCAGCAGATCGCCATTGCCGGGACAAACACTCACTTTGGAACACCCGATGCCATCGCGCAACCCGTGCTGGAAAATTTTGAGCAATTGGAACAAACACTTGCCGATACAACAAATGCGGATGACATTCACAAAGCCTGCAAGGCATTACGCCGCTGGTCACAAGCACAGTGTGAAAAACTGCGTGTGACATTCCAACATCGCAAACGGGCGGGTTTTATCCGCGAATGCCACGGCGACCTGCACCTGCGCAATATTGTACTTTGCAATAATCAGGTCATACCCTTCGATGGCATCGAGTTTAATGCCAACCTGCGCTGGATTGATGTCATGAGTGAGCTGGCATTTTTACTCATGGACCTGGATGACCATCAGCAAAAAAAATTATCCCGGCAACTATTGAATCGTTATCTTTCCCTCACCGGTGACTACACTGGCCTGGCCACGTTGCGTTTTTATCAGGTTTACCGTGCCATGGTGCGCGCCAAGGTTGCCAGCCTGCGGCTTGCGCAGATTTCCGGTACCCCCCAAACAAACGAAACAAAAAACAGCCTTGCGGAAATACATAACTATATTCAGCTTGCCAGGGATTACACACAGCCTTCCCCCGTCAACCTTGTGATAACCCACGGCCTGTCAGGCTCAGGAAAAAGTTACCTCGCACGACAACTGGCGCTGAATGCTGACCTGATACACCTGCGCTCTGATGTGGAGCGTAAGCGTTTGTTTGGACTTGGTGAAACAGACCACAGCGATTCATTGATTGATAGCGGCATCTACCAGCAGGATGCAACACGAGCCACTTATAAGCGTTTATGCACACTGGCTGAAGCCTGTATCAACGGTGGATTTTCGGTGATCGTGGATGCCACATTCCTGCAACACTCTCAACGCAACCTGTTCCACTCACTGGCGCAACGATTAAAGTGCCACTTCCGAATTCTGAATTGCCAGACAAAAACCACAATAATGCGCCAGCGTATTCAACAGCGCGCACAACAAGGCACGGACGCCTCCGAAGCCGATTTACAGGTTCTGGAAAAACAGTTAAGCAAACAACAATCGTTAAACAGTGATGAAAAAAAACATGTGCTTGACGTTGACACCTCTGCTGAAATCAATATTCCCGCTGTTCTGGGTCAGCTGACCCTGGTCTGAAAGATTACGGATTCATTTAGGTTAACGGGAAAGTTGAAAAACCTTCCCACCCAGATCCACAATGTAAACCTCACCCTCCCGGTCTTCAGCAAAAGCGGCGATATTCAATTTCCCCTCCCATAACAACCGGCGTGTATATTGCGGCCCACGCCCAAACAACCCCCAAATCTTTCCACTGCAAAAGTCACCGAATAAATACACTCCGGTCAAATCAGGGATTTTCTTGCTCCGATACACATACCCCCCGGTGATGGAACAGCCATCATCATGTGAATATTCTGCAACCGGCTCAATCAACCCGGCACGACGACAATCCCCGGAATAACAGTGCGCCCCTTCACGCAAATTCCAGCCATAGTTTCCACCGCGGGTGATCACATTCACCTCTTCCCAGGCATTCTGCCCTACATCCGCCAACCACAAATCCCCCGTCTGTCGATCAAAACTCCAGCGCCAGGGATTCCGCAGACCATAGGCATAAATCTCCGGCAGGCCACTTTTATTGACAAATGGATTATCCGGTGGAATCTGATAAACGCCATCACCACTCACATCCAGCCGCAACAATGACCCCAGCAGGGTTTGCCGGTTTTGCCCATGGCCTTTGGGATCGCCCGCCGAGCCACCATCGCCCAGACCAAAATAGAGATAACCGTCCGGTCCGAACAGCACATGACCGCCATTGTGATTACTGTAGGGTTGCGCAACTTGCAGCAAAACCTGCTCCGAAGCCGGGTCCAGGCTGCGCCCGCCATCACGGCTGGTAAAACGCGACAAAACAGACACCAGCGACGCAGTCTTTGTCCCCTTCCGGGTATACGACAGATACACCCGGCCGCTTTGCGCAAAGCCGGGGGCCAGCGCCATGCCCAGCAGACCGGCCTCATTAGGCCCGGATTCAACCCGCCGTCGTAAATCAACAAACACCGTACGTTTTACGGCTGTTCCTGTCTGCTCAAGCCGCAACACACGCCCTGCCTGCTCAACCACAAACCAGATACGCGCCCCCCTGCCGGGCGCTTCGAGCAATAACAACGGCTTTTTCAGTGCAACCGCCCCAAACACCGGAACCGGCTTGAGTGTCAGCGGACTCACAGCAGGCGCGTCCGCCCACACTATGCCACTACTGCACAGGATGCCCCACAGCAATATCCATCGCCCACATCGGCAAATGCTCATTTTATCAATCTCCTCCATCACCCGACCCCAAAAACCACGTGGTTGCCAGGATCACACGAGGCCATTACACTGACCGCCAATTATCTGTCCGCATTTACAACCGGTTTCACACGCCGTTTTCCATGGCCATCCCAATATGAATATGCCCAATAAATATGAGCCCCTGCGCAACATGGAATCGTTCACCGAAGACATGTTCAACCGCATTATTGCCTTTCAGGAAAAAAATCACCACGCCTGGAACAGCAACCTGTCTTTTGACGCACGCATCAAAGGCCTGCCCCTGCACAACCTGATTTTCAGCAACCCGGATCGTGATCCGGAAAAATTCAGCGCAACCGTCGCGCCTTTCTACCCCTTGCGTGAAGAAATGCAGAAAATCGCTTTTTATGTGCGGCAACTTGCAAACAGCCCCGTCGTCTGTGACATCTACCCCGGCAACGGTTTTATTGGCAGCCTGCTTGCCCGCGAAGGCCTGAAGCTGCTGGGATTGCAACACCATACCCCCCACAGCAAACCCAACCAGATTGCATCATTTTTTGATGCCGAACACTTCAGCTACAGCAAAAAACCACTGGCGCAGTTGACATTTGACGCCGCACTGGTCTCCTGGCCCCCTGCACACAGCAACCCAAGCAAAGCACTGGCGCAGCGCAAAACCAAATTACTCGTCTACATTTTTACCGAACATACAGACCCCACCACACAACAACGCCAAACGGGCAGCGATGAAATGCTCAGTACGCTGACCGGCAGCTACCAACTCGTCGACAGCTGGGAAGTCATACGCCCCAAAGACATCCTGCACAGCATCTGGCCCGACATGACCCCTTCTATCGAAGAAATCCGCCACGTACACATTTACGCACACAATTCGGTTGATGATCTGCAAACCCCGCAAGCCATCCCGCCTGCGCAAAGTTATGACTGGGAAAAAGACCTGCAAATGGCCCTGCTCGCCCTGCAAGCCAAACAGGAAGTACAAGCCAGGGGATTCCCTGCCTGAGCACACTGCCAAAAGACATCGCGGTCGCAACTTCTGCACAGCATGACCCGGCTGCACAAACCCGGCTACAGACACTTGCCCGGCAACTGCAACTGCCCGTTTGTGACCTGTCCACACCGGGCTCATGCAACACTTTTCGCTTTTACCTGTCACTGTTCAGTGAGGGTCCACAAGACAGCATAAAAACCCTCGGCCTTGCCAGCACAACCGGCGACTTCAAGGGCAACGTACACATTGACTTTGTGCACGGCAAACTCAACCATCGCCGCCAGTTTGGTGGAGGCCGGGGGCAGGCCCTGGCCAAAGCCATTGGCATGAAGCACGGCATCAACCCCACCGTCATAGACGCCACCGCCGGACTGGGACGCGACGCCTTCATTCTCGCCAGCCTCGGCGCACAAGTCACCATGATCGAACGCTCCCCCATCCTCACCGCCCTGCTCAAAGACGGCCTGCAAAGACTGTCAGCCGAACCCGGACTTTCCCACATCAGCGAACAACAACTGCGCCTGGTGCAAGCCAATGCCATCGAGTGGCTGCAACAACAAGCCAACGGAAAAACAGGCAACCGTCCCGAAGTTGTCTACCTCGACCCCATGTATCCGCACCGCAGCAAAAGTGCGCTGGTGAAAAAAGAAATGCGCGCCCTGCGGGCGCTGGTGGGAGATGATGAAGACGCAGGGCAGTTGCTACACGCCGCACGACAGTGCGCGCGAAAACGTGTGGTAGTCAAACGCCCCAAAGGGGCACCATTGGTTAATGACAGCAAACCCAGTGGGAATGTGCAATCGAAAAATACGCGGTATGACATCTATACCCGTAGCGATTGAGATTCAGGCCGGATTGCACGCCCTGTTTCTGTTTTACCAGAAGCAGGACGGAGTCACCATTAAGCCTTGAATAAGTAATCGCTGGTTTTTCCACTTCATGGCACAGG
>DROS01000062.1 GCA_011321815.1 Gammaproteobacteria bacterium | reverse complement strand
TCGCACTTCGTCTGGACAGGTTAATTTTGTGGGTGGCAATGGAAACGATGTGGTTACGATTGCCGGTGCCGCCAATGTCTACAGTGAGACTTACACCCCTGCCAGCATGATTGGTACAGAAATCTATGACCAGCTCAGTTATGTCAACGACACCGACGACAACACTGGCGTCACCTTCGCGGTTAATTATCGCGAAGCAGAAACGGTTAATGATAATATTCAAACAACAAATCTCATCATTAACAGTGCCGGAAATGATGATGTTATTGAACTGGGCGCCACTATTTTTGGTACAAACAGTGGCGCGGTTAATGTTAATTACATTACCGAAAGCAAAAATAATATTTCTCTTTTGGCGCTTGATAACAGTGATGTCAACCTTTCCAGTGATATCACGATTAATGGCGACCTGCTGATAACCGCCGACGACATCATTCAGACCGGCTCATCTTTGATTACGGCCAATGCCCTGACGCTGAATAACGTCAATCAGGCCGGAACGGTTGACAATAGATTAACCACAAACGTAAGCGAACTTGCCATCATCAATCACAGCGGCACGGTTTTCCTCAATGAACAAAACGGCATCACGCTTGCAGAAATATCCAGTACTGCGGGTGATATTGATATTGTGGCAGCCGGCCCCATTGCCAGCACGGCTGACCTGGCAAGCGGTGGAACACTCAATCTTGATACCACGAACAGCATCGACTTGTCGGGCCGGAATCAGTTCTCCGGAGTCACCACATTCAATGCAGCAGACAGCATCACGCTTGGCAACGCCAATACATTTGCCAACACGGTGGACATGACAGCACGCAACGATATTACCTTTGGCGGAAATGTTGAGGCTTCTTCATCGGTGGCGTTAATCGCGGCGAACATTGGCCTGACCGGCGAAAATCAATTTTCCGGACCGGCGACGTTCACCGCAACCGGTGGCATCATGCTGAATGGCAACAACACCTTTTCCGATGCTGTAAATCTGACAGCAGCAGCAGACGACATCACCTTCATGGGCGACGTTACTACTGTCTCCCGCCCACTCATACTCGATGCGCGCAATATCAACCTGACGGGGCAGAACCAGCTTTCAGGGGCCAGTTTTGCTGCGGCTGACGACATCAGCTTAACGGGCAACACGGCTTTTTCCGATGCCGTGAACATGACCGCCACGGGCAATATTGCTGTTGAAGGCGATATTGAAGCTTCTTCAGCGATAACACTGGATGCAACGAACATTGGCCTGACCGGCGAGAATCAATTTTCCGGACCGGCGACATTCACCGCAACTGACGACATCATGCTGAATGGCAACAGCACCTTTTCTGGCACTGTGGATATGACCGCCACAAACAGTATTACCTTTGGCGGATTAACCAGCACCACGATTTTTTCGGATATCATCAACATGACGGCAACGGATACTATTGCCTTTGCAGGAAATGTTGTCGCTTCTTCACCAATGATACTCAGCGCAGCGAATATTGATTTGACCGGCGAAAACCAACTGGCAGGCGAACTTACCCTGTCAGGCGCCACCATTGATATCAACAACACCATTGCCACCACACTGGCAGACGTTACGGCACAAAACCTGACGATAAGCTCAACCGGCAGCATAACGGGCAGAGGAGCCATGGTGGTCCAGGATGGCAGTATGACCGGGTTGACGAGATTAACCTCGGTAGAGGGCGACATTCTCCTGGAGAATGAAAACAACAATATTGAGGACATCAGCCTCAATGCCGCCAATGATGCGACGGTGATTGAATCCGATGGCATCGTTATCAAGGATGCCACCGTCGGTGGCGCACTGAACGTAACATCCAATAATGGACTGGCCGCCACTGATGCCGCTATCGACAAGATGGGCGTTGGAGATATCACTGCCGCCACGATCAACCTGAACGCCAGCGAAGGCGCCATTGTCAGTGAGTCCAGTAATCTGGTGGCAGAGGCCATCACCCTGACGGCCGCATCCGGCATTGGTAGTGGTAGCGATACCACTACCAATGCCATTAACACCAATGCCGCCACATTAAGCGTTATTAATGCCTCTTTTGATGGTGCAGACACGCGATCAGGAGCCGCCAATGTCAATGTAATGGCGACATCAGGGACAATCAACATCAATAATACCAGTGATGTCACTATCAATGATCTTCGTAATACAGGCAGTGCCGCCCCCGATAAGCCTGACGGTAACATTACTTTGACGAATTCGGGTAATGTTATCCTGAGCGTTACCAGCAGCAGTGGCGCCATTGACGCCAACTACGGCGGCAACATCAGTGATGCCCCCTACGCAGGTGATGTCTTCATCACGGGTACCGGAACCAACACTTTTTTGACCCAGGGCGTGGGCACCCTTTCGGGTAATGCTGACATCATTGCTGAAAGTCTTACGGTGACCGAGATCCCCCGGTTTGGTACCCAAACCAGCCCCATAGGATTAAGAGTGAACAATAACTTTATGCTGAGCGCCAACCAGGGCGCCGTATACTACCTTGGAGGCAAACCTAGTGGGAATATCCTCACTAGAAAAGGTCTGGCGCTACTGCTTATCCGGGGTTTCATTGGCATATCGAGCCAACAACTCATTGATATTGAAACCCTGGGTGAAATTGACCCGGCCATCTTTACGGAAGTCCGAAACTACAACTACGATGATGTTGCCCTGCTGCTGCCGGCTGATCAGCGTTATGACTATGACGACGATGAAACAGAAAACGCGGAAGCGGACAAAGCAACAGGCGCGCGCGGTCGAAAAGAAAAATAACAAGTCATTATCCAGCATTGGGAACGCGCACGGAATAATTACGGGTTTTCTTGTTCCCATGCTCCAACGTGGGAATGCATATGATGGCGGATAATTTAAAGTGTGGTACGGGTTCCCAACCAGAAAACTCATCGACACACCGGAAGGCCGACAGCACCACTTCATTCCCAGCAGTCTGTTAGCCGTAAAAGCATTCCCCGATGTCAGATTTTTCAACAGCGAACTCAGCCACACAGTTTGTTGAACAACGGGCACTATGTGAGGCGGGGGCTTTCCCCTACGTTTTCAATGCCCATATTCATTCCGCATGCTCACACCGGCCATAAAGCATATTCAGATGCCGCAGTTGTGCGGCCAGTGTGGTCGGTAACTGGGCCCATTGAAAACGCCAGCGCCAGTTGTTGCCGATAGTGCCGGGCAGGTTCATGCGGTTGCCTTCACCCAGTCCCAATACATCCTGCATGGGCAGGATGGCCATGTCTGCCACTGAGGCGAGGGCGCAGCGTATTAATGGCCAGGGCATGCTGGCTTCTATATCAAAACCCAGGTAATCCCGCAGTCGTTGACGTTCATCCAGTGATAGTCCCTGGTACCAGGACAGGCTTGTGTCGTTGTCATGGGTGCCTGTGTAGACCACGCTGTGGGTTTGATGATTATGCGGGAGATACGGGTTATCTGCATTGCCGTCAAACGCAAATTGCAGGATTTTCATGCCGGGCAGTTTGAATGCCAGTCGCAATCGCTCCACTTCCGGGGTGATGATGCCCAGGTCTTCGGCCACTAGGGGCAGGCGTTGAAAGGCGGTGTGTAATGTCTGTAACAGCGCTTCCCCTGGCGCTTTGACCCAGTGGCCTTCAATGGCGGTTTCTGCTCCGGCGGGTATTTCCCAAAAGGCTTCGAAACCACGAAAATGATCTATCCGCAATAGATCAAACAAGGCAAGTTGGGTGCGCAGGCGTTCAATCCACCAGGTAAAACCATCTTCTTGTAACCGCTCCCAGCGATACTGTGGATTTCCCCAGTATTGTCCTGTTGCGGAAAAATAATCCGGTGGTACTCCTGCGACTGTTTGTGCTTTGCCGTGGGCGTCAACCGAAAAATATTCACGCTGCGCCCATACTTCGGCGCTGTCATGGGCGACAAAAATGGGCACGTCACCAAACAGTGCTATTCCATGTTGGTGGGCATAGTCTTTGAGTTCATGCCATTGGCTGAAAAATACAAATTGTTCAAACAGTACCTGGGCAATTTCTGGCGCCAGACGTTGTTTTGCTTTTTCCAGGGCGGCTGGTTTGCGGTCCCGTTCTTCTTCTGGCCAGTTCCACCAGGCCTGCTGGTTTTGTTCCTGGCGTAAGGCGATGTACAGGGCGTAGTCTTCCAGCCAGTGGGCGTGTTCTGCCTGAAATGCATTATAAGCCTGTTGTGTTGCTGCGCCGGAGGCGGTTTTGAAACCGGCATGGGCCTGACGCAGGCAGCTGAGGCGATAAGTTTCGCTGGTATTAATGCCAGTGTTTGTTGGGCAGCGGGGTTTGTGCAGCCAGCCGCGATCCACCAGCCAGTCCAGGCTGATCAGCAGAGGGTTGCCCGCGTGTACTGACAGGCATTGATAGGGGGAGCCGTCTTCATGAGTTGGTCCCAGAGGCAGCATTTGCCAAATTTGTATGCCACTGGCATCCAGGAATTCGATAAAACGATAGGCGTTATGGCCCAGGTCGCCTGCACTCAGTTCACCAGGGAGTGAGGTGGGGTGCAATAACAGGCCGCTGCATCGACGATGTTGAAATGGCCAACCGTCTGATGACATTTTTTTACCTGGCATGAGGTGTGATTCCTTTTGGGATGTTCAGTCTGTTGCCTGACCGGGCCGCATGGTGCCGCCCATGGCGGGTTGGCCGCTGCCATGGGAAAATACTTGTGACAAGTAGGAGGGGGGCGCTTCGCCTAACAGGTGATAGAGGTTGGCCAGATGGCTGCGGTACAGGTATTCAAAACATTCGACCGACTCAGCCGAATTGTAATCACCAAACCACCAGAACCAGTCCGAGCCTTCGCAAATAGCCAGTTGATGTTCGGCCAGGGCTTGTCGTTCTGCATCCAGTTTGCCGCTTGCCAGTACCCGGTCGAAGGCTTGTTTGGCGTCTCCCAGCATATTCCAGCCGGTATTTTTATCGGTGTCGCCGATCCAGGTGGAGAGGGTGCCGTAGACCCAGCTGCCCGCTACCAGATGGGGCAGTTCGGTGGGGGTAATGTTGGCATCAAGACAGTCTGAGAAAGTGGTTAATTCCAGATCGGGGTGTGTGGACAGTTTTTCATACAGGGTACGCAAAAAGTAATAACCATTTTCAGGATAATATTCCCAGGCATTTTCGCCATCGAGGATGATCGACGCCATGCTGTCAGGTTGATCCTTGCAGGCGGCGGCAATGTTTTCGAGATGATGCAGTAGATTGGCTACAGCATCATCGGCTTTCCAGTCGGCATAAGTGAATCCAATGAGGTCGGAGAGGCCGTCATCGCGAAAAAAAATGGTCGTTTTTGTGTTTTGCAACCGGTATGCGTGATGGACGCTTTCTGTGCCGCACAGGTCATTGTTTTCGGCAGGTTTATGCAAGCTGTTGCGTAATACGGATTCGCCACTGGCGGTCCAGTCAAATGAGTATTCATCCAGCAGTTGCAGTGTGGCTTCATTCAGGCTGCCTTCCGAGGGCCAGCAGCCTCGGGGGGTATAACCAAAATAATGTTTGAACACTTCCAATCCACGGGTCAGGTGCCAACGCGCTCTCTCATCGCCACCGGGGTAGGTTTGCAAAGAGGGCAGGGCAATATCGGGTATGGCTTCCCGGGCTGATTTAATATCCAGTAAAAGAGGCATGATGGGGTGGGCGTAAGGCGTCACTGATAATTCCACCTGGCCGCGTTCCGCCAGCGTGCGGTAACGGCCAATAAGGGTAGACAGCAGTTCACCGATAATACCCAGCAGTTCATGACGGTCATGCAGGTTGTAAGTCGATTTTTGTTCCAGCAGTCGTTGGACGCGTGGGTCATTGCGGCGCACGGTTTCTCCCAGCCAGGCAAGGTGGTACCACATCAACAGATCAATAAAAAATTGTTCGTTGGTGTAAACCATGGCCTCTGGATGCTTGAGTAACCAGTCGGCAATGGTGGCAAGTTGTGCATAAGCTGGGAAACGGTCAATCATATGGCGGCGGTTGGCGCGCAGGCATTCCTTGATCAGGCGCAGACGATGATCAGCAGCGGAAGCCAGCACGGGTTCGGCGAGGGCGGCCAGCAGGGGGTCTTTGATGCTGCCGGTGTTGTGCAGAAAATGTTGCACCTGTTGGGCGTAGTCATCAATCTGTTCCAGCAGGGTCGGGACAAAGTTTATCACTGCCCGCGCTTCTGGTACGGCTTCAAGGTGGGCTGCCATGTCAACGTAGTCTTTAATGGCGTGAAGATAAGTCCATGGCAAATAATATTCACCATTGCGCTGGTCGCGGTATTCCGGCTGGTGCATATGCCAGTACAGCACGACTTTGAGTTTTTGTTTGTTTGGCACGATGTACGTTCCCGGATTGGCAGATAATAATGGGTTAACGTACCCGGTGCAGTTCCTGTCCCAGCATGTCAGGCGTCACCAGTACTATGCCATTGGGGGAAATATGAAATCGTTTGGCGTCTTCCGTTTTGTCATAACCGATAACCGTGTCTGCCGGAATATGGCAGCCTTTGTCCAGTACCGCCCGGCGAATACGGCAATGTTCACCAATTCTCACATGTGGCAGTATCACCGAATCTTCGATTTCAGTATAGGATTCTACATGTACGTGGGAAAACAGCAATGAATGGCGCACCCTGGCGCCGGAGATAATGCAACCGCCGGAGACCATGGAATCAACGGCCATGCCGCGCCGGTCGTCGTCGTCGAAGACAAACTTGGCAGGCGGCGCCTGTTCCTGATAAGTCCAGATGGGCCAGTCGTCGTCGTACAGATTCAGGTCTGGTACAACGCCAATCAATTCCAGGTTGGCCTCCCAAAAGGCATCGACGGTACCCACGTCCCGCCAGTAGGCTTGTGTGCCGCTTTGTGCATCCAGGAAGGGGTAGGCGAATACCCGGTATTTGTCGATGAGCGAGGGAATGATGTTGTTGCCGAAATCATGAGCAGATTTTGCCAGGTCGGCATCTTTGATCAATTGCTCAAATAAAAAGGCTTTATTAAAAATATAGATGCCCATGGATGCCAAAGCCATGTTTGGCTTGCCGGGCATGGGCGTGGGATTTTCGGGTTTTTCGGTAAAGGTACGGATACGATGGTCATCGTCCACGCCCATTACACCAAAGGCCTGCGCCATTTTCAGATCTGTTTCGATACAACCGACAGTGAGATCTGCTTCGTTTTCTGCGTGTGCCGCCAGCATCGGACCATAATCCATTTTATAAATATGGTCACCCGCCAGGATCAATACATAATCGGGGTTATGCGCCCGGATGATGTCCAGGTTTTGATAAATGGCATCAGCCGTGCCTGCATACCAGGAATCGGCAATACGCTGCTGAGCGGGCAGTAACTCCACGTACTCACCGAATTCACCACGCCAGTGCCCCCAACCCTGCTGGATATGCAGAATCAGCGAATGGGCCTTGTATTGGGTCAGTACTCCGATGCGTCGAATGCCGGAGTTGATGCAATTGGACAGCGGGAAGTCGATAATGCGGAATTTTCCACCAAACGGTACTGCCGGTTTGGCGCGCCACTCGGTTAACTGTTTCAGGCGTGAACCGCGCCCACCTGCCAGAATAAGGGCCAGTGTATCTCGTGTCAGACGACTGACAAAACGGGGTGAATGACTCATGGTGTTGTGAATTCTCCTTGGACAGCTTTGGTTATTATTAACAGTGCAGCCTCAACACCCGGGCGATACACTACAGTACAGCGTGGTACAAAGCGTGGTGCTGGAAAAACACTCCACGACTTACTGGATATTACGTTACTGATACCTACACTTCTAAGCGTAGCAGTTCTGATGGCCGAGGTGGTCCCGGAGTTTGAGCAGCCCACTCACCTAAATCCCAAACGCTACGGGTAGTATGCTGTACATTTGATGATAGCTGACAGGACGGTTTATATCCCGTTACCCTGGGGGCCTCAACATTGTTCAGCCGTTAATGCATTAATTGGCGTACAATAAAATCATGACACACACATACCACAAAACTACCACGTCCCTGTCCGCTGATGAGAAAAAAATCATCGAGGCCAGACATCATGACCCCTTCAATGTGTTAGGCCGGCATCACCTGGCCCGGCATAACGATGAGCAGCAGGAAATCATCCGTGTGTTCCAGCCGCATTGTGAGGAAATACGCTTGGGCGCCGATGGCCCCCTCATGCAGCGGCGCGGTAATACCGACTTGTTTGGCTGGAGCGGTTCAACTGAAACAATCCCCCGTTTCTATTCACTGCACTGGAAAGATAGTCATGGCCAGCTGCATGTAAAGCACGATCCTTACAGTTTCGAACCGCAACTGGCTGAGTTCGATCTGCATTTGTTCGGGGAGGGACGCCATTGGCATTTGTATCAGATACTGGGGGCGCATGAACATGAAGTGGAAGGTATCCGGGGTGTGTTGTTCGCCACCTGGGCACCCAATGCGGAACGGGTCAGCGTGGTGGGTGACTTTAACCAGTGGGACGGGCGTTGCCATCCCATGCGATCCCGAGGTGGCAGCGGTGTTTGGGAACTGTTTATCCCTGGATTGCAACCTGGTGTCTTGTACAAATTTGAATTGCGTAACCGGGACAGTGGTCAACTGCTCATCAAGACGGATCCTTATGCGCAACAATATGAATTGCGTCCTGATACCGCTGCGGTTGTGCGCAGCAAGGTGGGCTATGACTGGCAGGATTCAGATTGGCAGCAGCAACGTCAATCGACTGACTGGCTGCACCGGCCCATTTCGGTATACGAGGTGCATCTTGGTTCCTGGCAACGCGATGACGCAGGCCAGTTTCTCAATTACCGGGAACTGGCCCGGCAGTTGGTGGACTATGTCACCCGACTGGGTTTCACCCATATTGAACTGCTGCCTGTCACCGAACACCCGCTGGATGCCTCCTGGGGTTACCAGGCCACCGGATATTTTGCACCCACCAGCCGCTTTGGGCAGGCCGATGATTTCCGTTATTTTGTGGACCACTGCCACCAGCATGGCATTGGTGTGTTGCTGGATTGGGTTCCGGCGCATTTTCCCAAAGATGATTTTGCGCTGGCCCGCTTTGATGGCAGCGCGCTTTACGAACATGAAGACCCGCGTCGTGGTGAACACCGCGACTGGGGTACGTTGATTTACAATTTTGGCCGTAATGAAGTGAAAAACTTTCTGTTGGCCAGCGCCTTGTTCTGGTTAGAGGAATTTCATATCGATGGTTTGCGGGTGGATGCCGTGGCCTCCATGCTGTATCTGGATTATTCCCGTGAGACTGACGACTGGGTGCCCAATATTTATGGCGGTAACGAAAACCTGGAAGCCATCGAATTTTTACGTGAGCTGAATATCGTCGCCCATGAGCGCCAACCCGGTACCATGATCATTGCCGAAGAATCCACCGCCTGGCCACAGGTAACCCGGCCCACCTGGCTGGGCGGTCTGGGGTTCAGCATGAAGTGGAACATGGGCTGGATGCACGATACGCTGGACTATCTGAGTAAAGATCCGGTACACCGGCACTACCATCACGACCGGCTGACCTTCGGCCTGCTGTACCTGTTCAGCGAAAACTTCATGTTACCGTTCTCCCACGACGAAGTGGTGCATGGTAAAAAATCCATGTTATACAAAATGCCCGGTGACGAGTGGCAACGCTTCGCCAACCTGCGGCTGCTGTACACCTACATGTTTCTTTATCCCGGCAAAAAACTCCTGTTCATGGGCAGTGAATTTGCTCAGGGCGACGAATGGAATTTTGATCAGACGCTGGATTGGTATGTCACGGACTATCCTCTGCACCAGGGAGTACAACAATTGGTTGGTGACCTGAACCACCTTTATCGGGACACTTCTGCGCTGTACCGGCACGAGTTTGAAACGGAAGGATTTGAGTGGATTGACTGCCATGATGCCGGCCAGTCCATCCTTTCTTTTTTGCGCCGCGACGGCGATGAATATGTGATCGTGATTCTTAACTTTACCCCCGTACCCCGCAGTGGTTACCGCATTGGCGTACCGGATGACACCTTCTATGCAGAAGTGCTCAATTCTGATTCCGGACATTACGGTGGCAGCAATATCGGTAATGGCGGTGGCATTACTGCCGAAGCCATACCCTGGATGGGGCGCCCCTGTTCTGTGCTGCTGGACCTGCCGCCACTGGCGGCGGTGGTATTACAGCCACGTCGTGCCGGTTGATACTGCGTTGCGTATTCTGTTTGTCAGTAGCGAGGCTTACCCACTGATCAAAACCGGTGGACTGGGAGACGTGGCTGGCAGTCTGCCGCGCGCATTGCTGGACCTGCAACTCGATGTGCGCCTGATCATGCCAGCTTATGCGACAGCACTTGGGCAGTTGGGCGAAACAAAAATTCTCGCGCAATTTTCCGAAGGTGCTGACACCATTACTTTGCGTGAAGGGCAGTTACCCGATAACCCATTGAAAGTCTGGCTGGTGGATGCCCCCGGTTATTTTGATCGCCCTGGCAATCCCTACCTCGACAGCAATGGCCAACCCTGGGTGGATAATGCTGAGCGTTTCGCATTGTTCAGCCGCATTGTCACCCGTCTGGCGCTGAACCAGGCAGGGTTGAACTGGGCACCGGATATTGTTCATTGTAATGACTGGCAAACGGGGCTGGTACCAGCGTTACTGGCATTATCCGCACAACGTCCCGCCACCATATTTACCCTTCACAATCTCGCTTATCAGGGGCTGTTTCCCGCACACTACTTGCAGCAGCTGGGACTGCCTGCCAGTTGGTGGAGCCATCATGTTTTGGAATTTCACGGGCAGCTTTCGTTTATCAAGGGAGGGTTGGTTTTTGCTGATCGCATTAACACCGTCAGTCCCCGCTATGCGCTTGAAATACAAACCGCCGAATTTGGCAATGGGCTGGATGGTTTGCTGCGCCACCGAAGCGCAGTATTGAACGGCATTCTCAATGGCATTGATACAGAAGAATGGAATCCGGCCACTGATCCGTTGCTGGAAAAGCATTACAGTATAAATGACCTGTCCGGCAAACAAGTCAATAAACAGACACTGCAAACAATGTTGGGGCTGCCGCAAAAACCGGATGCACCGCTGATTGGCCTGATCAGCCGGCTGGTAACGCAAAAGGGTATTGATATCATTCTCGATGCGATACCCAACCTGGTGAAACTGCCGTTGCAACTCGTATTGCTAGGCAGTGGAGACCGGGTTTTCGAGACCCGGCTGGCCGCATTGGCGAAACAATACCCCAACAAACTGGCCGTCCGCATTGGTTATGACGAAACCCTGGCACATTGCATCGAAGCCGGTGCTGATATGTACCTGATGCCTTCCCGTTTCGAGCCTTGCGGCCTCAACCAGATGTACAGCCTGCGCTATGGCACCGTGCCCATTGTACGTGACGTAGGTGGGCTGGCCGATACCGTGACCGACACCAGCGCCAAAACGCTGATCAAGGGCACGGCCAATGGCTTTATTATCGGTACAGATGCCAGCCTGGCATTGCTGAAAACTGTCAAACGCGCCCTGCGTCGCTATCGTGATAAAACGCAATGGCGGCAGTTGCAAACCACGGGCATGCAGCAAGACTTTTCCTGGCAAAGCAGCGCACGGGAATACCTTACACTTTATCAACGCGCTCAACAGACCAATCCCAAACCGGCGCCAGGGTCTAACGCCGAATAAGCATTCGTTGCTGACATTTTTTCCATTTGCCGGAAATGCTTTTCACAAATTATTTATGCCGGGGAGCTTGTAAGTTGTGAAATGGGAACCTATATTTTCTTCTGTCGAGACAACGCAAAGGAGCAGGGGTATGGCTAATGCGGAAAGAACGGTAAGCAAGAAAGCGGCAGGTAAAAAATCCACCAGAAAAAAACCGGCGACCAGCACCAGAAAGGCCAGCAGCAAAAAAGCAGCATCCCAGAAATCGGCAGGCAAGATTCCACCCGTACAACAAACTGCCGACAATGCATCACCACAAAAAATCGACCCGGATTACCGCCGTCGTATGATCGCAGAAACCTCCTACTTTATTGCCGAACGGCACGGCTTTGTTAACAACTCCCCGGTCGACGACTGGCTGGAGGCCGAAGTGTTGGTGGATCGTCTATTGGAATCCGGAGAAATTGAACATGGAACACCGGTGCTACCCTCGGAATAACGATGACTTTAATGTTACCCTCAGCAATCCCCGCCATGGCCGTGTTAATGCGCAAGTACGTGATATCAGCAGGGAAGGAATTGCCGCACGACTGGACAATATGCCATTCCCGCCAGGTACGCTGGTAGAAATAGAGCTGCCGGCAAACCAACAAAAGCGTTTTCACAGCGACGACCTCAAAGGCTATGTGGTACACGCGAGAAAGGGTGAAATCGGCCTTTGGTTACTGGGGCCGAACAAATTATTTTAGCGGTATTTGCGGTTAGGCCTGTTACCCGGGGTGGCAGATGGTTGTCATTCCGGGGCTGATGCCCCATGTCCGGGAGGTTAAGCCTCTGGATTCCGGCTGAAAACATACCAGAATAGCGGTATGTTCAGTCACAAAATTATGTAACCCTTAACTGTAAAAATACCGTATTGATTTTTTTTTGCCCCATTGGTGCTGATCAGCCCGGCATGGCTGTTCAATTACAAAAAACCTGGTTGCAGCACCGCCCTTCCCCCTGATTGCTTGCACATAAACTAAATGCCCGTGAGGCTGTCGGAGCAGTATTGACTCAATTTACCGATTCTTTCTTTCCGCGTTGGGGGCTGTTTCGATATCAGAGCACGGCGTACCCGTGTAAGTGAACCCGTTTCATGGAAATCACATCAGTTCGATGTCGTGAAGCGCTCGCGCATGTGTCGCGGCGTGATGATCATCAATGGGTCGTTTGGGAGCAGGCAGACGGTGAAGGGGACAGGCGGGCATTATTGCTTTAATGAAACCTGCGCCGGATATTTTTCGATATTCAAGGTGCTACGCAAGTGGGCATAGTAAACTACGTGACCGAAGCAATAACGCAGAAGATCAGAAAACAGACAAGCAAATGTAATTATGGTTGAGCCCTGTTCATGCAATCCTGTGCCGAAGCTGGGAACGGTTGGCAGCAATATTCAGCTTTATACAGAAGGTGATCATTTATTTGAGTCGATGCTTGCAGCCATTGCCAGTGCGCAAGAGCAGATAAGAATGGAGACTTATATTTTTGCCGATGACGAAGTGGGGCGTCGTTTTGCCCGCGCGTTATCGGAACGGGCAAGGGCAGGGGTGAGAGTGCGCCTGCTGGTGGATGCTCTCGGGTCGTTGTTTCAGTTTTACCGCTCATTGGGCGCAGAACTGGAAGAATCAGGGGTACAGGTGCGCCATTTTCATCGCTGGAACTGGCGTGAACCGCTACGTTACAACCGTCGCAATCACCGTAAATTACTGGTGGTGGATAGTCATAAAACCTTTCTGGGTGGCTTTAATATCCATCGGCAAAGCTCGCAACGCTATTTTGGTGTTGCGCGCTGGCGCGATACCCATGCTTCTTTTCAAGCGGGCCTGGCCCGGCAGGCCGGTGAATTGTTTGATGCATTTTGGCGTGGGGACCGGCGCTGGTTGACCACTGATGATGAAAAGAAAAACAGCGTACTGGTTCCTAATCAATCCCGTTTCTGCCGGCGGCGGCTTGCTTGCATATATAACGATTTGTTTGAAAATGCCAAAGAACAAATCTGTTTGACCACACCTTATTTTGTGCCGGATCATCGTACCCAAAAGGTACTGCTTGCCGCCGTAGAGAGAGGTGTCGATGTGCGTCTGCTGGTGCCTCGCGCCAGTGACGTGCGCTTGGCGCGTTGGGCGGCCAATGCGGTTTATGCACACCTGCTGGATGCTGGCGTCAGGATTTTTGAATACCTGCCCAGAATGCTGCATGCCAAGGTAATCATTGTGGATGGAAACCGGGCAACGCTGGGTACCGCCAACCTTGATTATCGCAGTCTGTTCCAAAACTATGAATTGAATTTGCTAAGCCAGGACCTTGATCTTTGTCATCGTTTGCAAGCACAGTTTGAGACTGATTTGGTAGAGGCTTCGGCAGTATGTGCCACACGCTGGCGAAAACGCCGGTGGGTGCCACGACTGGCCGAGTTGTTGGGCTGGAGTGTCAGGCGATGGTTGTGAGTAGGCAGGCATAATTTTTTAACACTTGCTTGTCTGCTTTCTGGTTTTTTATATTGTTGTCTTGGCCACACGGCTCACGACGCCCGCCTGCTTAATGGCCATTTTTTAGGGGATATTGCCTATATTGTTATGAATGAAAATAATGTGGCGGCTACTTTATATTTTGGCCTTTGATTATCCAGTGTCAGATAAAACTGTTTGACCTGTTGCCAGCACACAAGTTTTACACTGGAAAGCAGTATGTGTTGAAAACCGGATGGTAAACCGCAAGGCTATTTTGGCAATGTAGTGAATTGACAATTTATTGTTTTTACGATTATTGGCTTTTAAGGATTAGCACCTTGATCGGTTTGGGGTAGAATCCATGCTCTTTTTATCGGCGAAGAGGGTCGCCTGTGGTTTTGGCGTGTGGCTTGGTATTTTCGTAACGACTGACATATTACAATCGTATCTTCGTATTATTTTTTACCAACAGGGAAATTTATGAAAACAATTATTGGCACTCTGGTTGCAGCAGCTGCCTTCGCAGCTTTAACAGCATTGCTTGTGATTTATACGGGCATGTTTAACGTAGCCACAACGTGGGAAGATCCTGCCCCCATACGTTGGGCATTGGTGACAACCAGAGAGAACTCGATAGAAAGTCGTGCCGCTTCAATTGTGGCGCCCCCCACCAAAGGCGCCAAACAGATTGACACGGGGTTTCGCAGTTATCGTGAAATGTGCGCGCTTTGCCATACCCCGCCTGGTGGTAGAGATTCACCAATAACCAAGGGACTCAATCCTGTTCCGCCTGATCTGGCCAAAAGCGCAGAACACATGTCTGCTGCTGAATTGTTTTGGGCCATAAAAAATGGCATCCGGATGACCGGGATGCCCGCATGGGGACCGACTCATAAGGATGATGAACTTTGGGACATTGTTGCATTTGTGCAGAAATTGCCGGGGATGACCAAAAGCGAATACCTGGCGTTTGATGCCCGGCTGGAAAAGGGGCATAGCCATGCCGGTGGCGGCCATGGCGATGACCATGGTGGTGGTTCCGAATCACCAAAAGATGCCGGTCACGGAGACGGCCATGAACACGAATCTGAAGAAGCTGGTCACGGGCATGAAGCGGGCGCTCATGGGGAAGAAGGTGGTCATGGGCATGAAGAGGGTGGTCATGAGGAAGAAGGTGGTCATGGGCATGAAGAGGGCGGTCATGGAAAAGAAGGTGGTCATGAGGAAGAAGCAGGCCACGGGCACGAAGACGATGGTCATGCACACTGACGGCAGTGTGTTTTGACATAAAGCCGGAATCCACATAGAATCGCGCGTTTGTGTTGGCCGCCTGCCATTGGCGGGCGCGGGTGCGTCATAATATCGGCCTTCATAAGGCTGGCTGAATAGGTGTTTTGGTGATGTCTGCGAGGGAAACGATTGAGCCGCTGGCCTTGGCTGCGCGAGGACGTACCCTGGAAGGACGTCTGCCGGTATCATTGTTGCCAAGGCTACTGCCACTGTTGGCTCCGATGGCGCTGGCGGCGGATACGCCGGGTTCGGCAATGCAAGGCGATGTGGCGTATTCACTGGAATTTGGCACGGATGAAGGGGGTAACCCCAGAGTCGTGGGGTCAGTGAAGGCGACCTTGCCGCTGATATGCCAGCGTTGTATGGAAACCATGGAATTTCCTGTTTTGACCCGAACCCGTTTGGGTATTGTGTCTTCCCGGGCGGCGGCGCAACAGTTGCCGGAATGTTATGATCCGCTGCTGGTGCTTGATGACGAAGTCACCCTGGCGTCTATTATTGAAGATGAATTGATTTTGGCATTGCCGCAGGTGGCGATGCATGACAGCAAAGAATGTCCACAGGGCGAAGCCTTTCTCAATACCGGGAGAGGACAAGAGGATGCGGCAACAGCACAACGTGAAAATCCGTTTGCGGTGTTGTCTCAGTTGAAAACCTCTCAGTCGGGAAAAAAATGACTGAGAAAACACGTTAAATACGAGGAATAACAATGGCCGTTCAAAAAAGTAAGGTAACTCCGTCACGCCGAGGCATGCGTCGCTCACATGATGCGTTGAAAGGTGCTACGTTGTCGATTGAGCCCACCACCGGCGAAACCCATCGCCGTCATCACGTCAGTGCCGATGGCTACTATCGTGGCCGCAAAGTCGTTGCAACCACCAACGACGAATAATTGCCTTTCCCCATGGCATTACACTAACACCGGGCGTCTTGATCAATATGCAGGACGCTGGGTGTTTGTTGTGTTGTATCTTTATAATTTTGTCTTTACCAGGGGGTGTTTTCAATTAACAAGGCCATACTGTTGCGCCTGAAAAAGCGCCAGACAAGGCGTGGGGAGAGGCGTTTGCGCATTGCAAATAAATGCTTAATGCAGCATGGTGTTTTTTCAGGCGCAACGCCAAGGTCTGGCAGTGCAACTCTGTTAATCGAGAACACCCTTCCGGGGTTTATTCCAAATTACCGATGACTCAAATAATCGCCATTGCCCTTGACGCCATGGGAGGTGACCACGGCCCTTCTGTGGTTGTGCCCGCAGCATTGCAAGTGCTTTCCGAAACACCCCGATTGCACATTGTGCTGGTGGGTGATGAACAAATGTTGATGGCAGAGCTGGCGTCACACAATAAAAAACCAACCAAACGCCTGAGCATCCAGCATGCTTCGCAACAGGTGGCCATGGATGAAAAACCCTCGGTGGCCCTGCGCACCAAAAAAGATTCATCCATGCGTGTGGCCATCAATCTGGTGAAAGAGGGGCGTACCCAGGCCTGTGTCAGTGCGGGTAATACCGGAGCATTAATGGCCACCGCGCGTTTTGTCTTGAAAATGTTACCGGGCATTGATCGCCCGGCAATTATTTCCATGCTGCCCAACATAAAAGGTGTGACGCATATGCTGGACCTTGGCGCCAATGTTGATACCAGTGCAGATAATCTGTTTGAGTTCGCGGTAATGGGATCGGTGCTCACCAGTGCGGTGGAAAATATTGCGGCGCCGACGATAGGCCTGCTCAATATTGGTGAAGAAGAAGTTAAAGGTAATGACCGGGTCAAGGAAGCCGCACGCATTCTGGCCGACAGTGAGCTTAATTATGTGGGGTTTGTGGAAGGTGACGACATTTTCAAGGGCACGGTGGATGTGGTGGTCTGTGATGGTTTTGTCGGTAATATTTCATTGAAAACCACCGAAGGTGTGGCGAAAATGATCAGCCACTTTTTGCGCGAAGAATTCAAACGTAATCTGTTAACCCGGTTGGCGGCGTTGATGGCCATGCCGGTGCTTAATGCTCTCAAACGACGTATTGATCCGCGACGCTACAATGGAGCCAGTTTTGTGGGTTTGCAGGGCATTGTCATCAAAAGCCATGGTGGTGCTGACGAGCTGGCCTATGCCAGCGCTATTCGTGAGGCCATTTTGGAAGTAAAAAAGAATGTGCCGGAACGCATCAGTAAACACGTCGAGACGGCGATGACCCAAAGAGCTGCAACACAGGGGCAGGCAGTATGACCACTTCTCAAGCTCAATCCCGTATTTATTCGCGCATCGAAGGCACCGGTGGTTATTTGCCGGAGAAAGTGCTGAGTAACCACGACCTGGAAAAAATGGTCGAGACTTCGGATCAATGGATTACGGATCGCACCGGCATTAAAAAACGCCACATCGCAGCAGACGATGAAACCACTTGTGATCTGGCCGAGCACGCTGCGCGTCAGGCCATGGATGCAGCAGGTGTTTTACCCGCAGACATTGATCTGATTATTGTTGCCACCACCACGCCGAACCGTGTTTTCCCCAGCACAGCGTGTTTGTTGCAACAGCGATTGGATATTCACGGCTGCGCTGCCTTTGATGTGCAGGCAGTATGTACCGGCTTTGTTTACGCACTGGGTATTGCCGATAAATTTATCAGCAGCGGCAGTCATCGGCGGGCATTGGTGGTGGGGGCTGAAACCATGTCGCGCATTATGGACTGGACAGACCGCGCCACTTGTGTGCTGTTTGGCGATGGCGCCGGTGCTGTGGTGCTGGGCGCCAGTGACGAGGCGGGAATCCTTTCCACGCATTTGCATGCCGATGGCCGATACAAGGATTTATTATCCACCACCGGCGGTGTATCGGAAGGTTATGGCAATAAGCGGGATGGTGTGGTGCATGTCACCATGCAAGGCAATGAGGTTTTCAAGATCGCGGTAAATACGCTTGGACGCATTGTTGATGAAACCCTGGCGGCGAATAACATGAAAAAGACAGACATTGATTGGTTGGTGCCGCACCAGGCGAATATCCGCATTATTAATGCTACGGCCAAAAAACTGAAAATAAACACAGATCATGTTGTCGTAACGGTAGAAGAGCATGGCAACACTTCTTCAGCTTCAGTGCCGTTGGCATTGAACGAAGCGGTGCGTGATGGCCGCATCCAGCGCGGCGAAACATTGCTGCTGGAGGCCTTTGGTGGTGGTTTTACCTGGGGCTCGGCGTTGTTGCGGTACTAATACAGAAACACAGAATATTTCAGGAAGCAAAGAATGACGTATGCGGTCGTTTTCCCCGGTCAGGGTTCACAATCCATTGGTATGTTGATGGGGTTGGCTGAAACTTATGTACAAGTTAAAGAGACCTTTCAGGAAGCCAGTGACACTTTAGGCTACGATCTGTGGCAGCTGGTGCAAAATGGTCCGGAAGAGGAACTCAATAAAACGCACATTACTCAACCGGCAATGCTGGCGGGTGGTGTGGCAGTGTGGCGTGTATGGCAATCGCTGGTGAAGGCGCAGCCGGCGGCGATGGCGGGACACAGTCTTGGCGAATACAGCGCTTTAGTGGCTGCCGGCAGTTTGTCGTTGAGTGATGCTGTGATCCTGGTGGCTGATCGAGGTCGTTTTATGCAGGAGGCGGTACCTGAGGGCGAAGGCGCCATGGCAGCGGTTTTAGGGTTGGATGATGGCACGGTCGGCGCAGTCTGTGCTGAAGCGGCAAAGGATGTGGTGGGTGAAGTGGTGACTGCCGTGAATTATAATTCGCCGGGGCAGGTGGTCATCGCGGGGAATACGGTTGCGGTGAGTCGTGCCGTGGAGCTGGCCAAAGAAGCTGGTGCAAAGCGTGCGCTGCCGTTACCGGTGAGCGTGCCGTCACATTGCAGTCTGATGATGCCTGCCGCCGAACGTCTGGCTGAGTGTCTGGCGAATATTACAATCCGGACGCCAGTGATTCCGGTCTTTAATAATGTGGATGTACAAGCAGAAAGTACGGCGGATGCGATTCGTGATGCGCTTAAACGCCAATTGTTCAGCCCGGTGCGTTGGGTGGAAACTATCCAGGCTTTTGCTGAGCAGGGGGTGCAACAGGTTGTGGAATGCGGTCCGGGCAAGGTGTTGGCGGGACTGAACAAACGTATTGATCGTGGAATAACCGGTTTGACGACGTCTGACATCACCGGTCTGGATAAGGCCGTGCAGGCCGTTGGGGAGGGGAGATAATAATGACAAACACTGATATTCTGGGTGGCGAAATCGCTTTGGTTACCGGCGCCAGCCGGGGCATTGGTCAAAGTATTGCGTTGGCGTTGGGTAAACAGGGGGCCACCGTTGTGGGTACCGCGACGTCGGATAAGGGTGCCGAGTCTATTAGCACCTATCTGGCTGAAAGCGGTATCACTGGGCAGGGCATGGCCCTTGATGTCACCGACGCCGATTCTGTTAAACAAATACTGGCGGCTATGACTGAGACTTTCGGTGCTCCCAGTATCCTGGTTAACAATGCCGGCATTACCCGCGATAACCTGCTGATGCGCATGAAAGAGGAGGAGTGGGATGACATTATCAGCACCAATCTGACTTCGGTGTATCGCATGTCCAAAGCCTGTCTGCGAGCGATGACCAAGGCACGCAAAGGGCGTATTATCAGCATCAGTTCGGTGGTAGGTGTTGCGGGTAATGCCGGGCAGACCAACTATGCCGCGGCTAAAGCAGGGTTGATTGGTTTCAGTAAATCGCTGGCGCGGGAGGTGGGTGTGCGCGGCATTACGGTGAATACCGTTGCCCCCGGGTTCATTGATACTGACATGACACGCGCTTTGCCGGATGAGCAGCGCGAGGCGCTGCTCAGCGATATTCCGCTGAACCGCCTGGGTCAACCGGAGGAAATTGCGGCTGCCGTTGCCTTTCTGGCTTCACCGGGTGCGGCTTATATCACCGGCGAGACTTTGCATGTGAATGGCGGAATGTACATGACATAAGTTGTTTTTTATTCTTTTGAAAATTAATTGTTATAAAAAACAATAAAATACGGTATTTTTATAAAGGTTTTTATCGCTTGTAACCGAGCGGGCTTTTTACTAGAATACCGCCACGCGGCTCGGGGCTGTTTTATAAACTCCATAAGATTTTATAAAAACAAAGAGAAAGCCAGGGCTGCTTCGAAATTACTTTGGAGGATTAATCCGAAATGAGCACCATTGAGGAACGAGTCAAGAAAATCGTTGTTGAGCAACTTGGCGTAAAGGAAGAAGAAGTCAGCAGCGAATCATCTTTTGTTGACGACTTGGGTGCCGATTCCCTGGATACAGTGGAACTGGTTATGGCGTTGGAAGAGGAATTTGAAACCGAAATTCCTGACGAAGATGCGGAAAAAATTACCACGGTGCAACAAGCAACGGATTACGTCACCACGCACTCCAGTTGATTTTGCTGAACGCGGGAAACTCTTGGTTTCCGGTGTCGTAAGCGCAGAGTTGTACAACAGGATTACGTGTCAAGGCCGCAGAACCACCCCGTGGATTGCGGCCTTTTTTATGGGTGTAAGCAGCTGGGCATAATTGTTTTAACATTTGCTTGTCTATTTTCTGATCTTCTGCATTGTTGCTTTGGTCACATAGTTCACTATGTTCACCTGCGCAGCGTCTTGAATATCGAAAAATATCCGGCGCAAATTGCTTTGATTTAAGATGGCCCACCTTGCTTGGTTTGTGTTGTGGCGACAGGTCCAACCGGGTATGAGCAAACAGATAATTTGATAGGTATTTTTTCGTGACGAAACGACGTGTAGTGATTACGGGTTTGGGCATGGTTTCTCCGGTGGGGCTGAATGTGGCAGATGCCTGGGAGAATGTGCTGGCGGGCAAAAGTGGTATTGCACCACTCACACATTTTGATGTCAGCGATTATTCGGTGCGTTTTGGCGGTTCTGTGCGTGACTTCGATGTTACCGATTACATCTCTGCCAAAGATGCCAAAAAGATGGATCTGTTTATTCATTACGGTATTGCCGCCGGTATTCAGGCGGTGCGCGATTCTGGTCTGGAAGTGACGGAAGAGAATGCCGAACGTATTGGCGTGGCGATCGGTTCCGGTATCGGTGGCCTTACCGGTATCGAAAAGGGGCATGATGCCTTTCTCAAAGGCGGGCCGCGCAAGATATCCCCGTTTTTTGTGCCCAGCAATATTATCAATATGATTTCCGGCAACCTGTCGATTATCTATGGCATGAAAGGCCCCAATTACGCGATCACCACGGCGTGCGCGACAGCAACGCATTGCATTGGTGATGCTGCGCGTTTTATCGAATACGGTGACGCTGATGTGATGGTGGCGGGGGGTTCGGAAATGTCCACTTCAACCACTGGACTGGGTGGTTTCGCCGCCGCTCGTGCATTATCGACGCGCAATGACGACCCGCAGGCAGCCAGCCGCCCCTGGGACAAGGACCGTGATGGTTTTGTGCTCAGCGATGGTGCCGGCGTGGTGGTATTGGAGGAATACGAATTTGCCAAGGCGCGTGGTGCGAAAATTTATGCTGAAGTGATTGGTTTTGGTATGAGCGGTGATGCCTATCACATGACTTCGCCATCGCAGGGGGGTGAAGGGGCGGCACGTTGTATGAAGCTGGCCTTGAAAAACGCGGGTATTAACGCTGAGGATGTGGATTACATTAATGCTCATGGCACCTCCACACCGGCGGGTGATCTGGGTGAAACCCATGCCATGAAAACGGCCTTGGGTGATTATGCGTACAAGGTGGCAATCAGCTCCACCAAGTCCATGACCGGCCATCTGTTGGGTGCTGCGGGTGGTATCGAAGCGGTATTTTCAGCGCTGGCGATTCGTGACCAGGTGGCCCCTCCTACCATCAATCTGGACAACCCGGACCCCGAATGTGATCTGGATTTTGTACCGGGTACGGCGCGTGAAATGAACATCAACATCGTTATGTCCAATTCTTTTGGCTTTGGCGGCACTAACGGTACGTTGATTTTCCGCAAGCCGGACTAATGGCAAACCAGTGCGTGGTGTGTCAATGCAACACCAACAAACAATTGGTTTCACAACAGAATGACGCACATTCGTCACGTCGAGCACACTGTCGACCTGTTAGCGCTCCATCGCGCTAACCCTCAGCGCTATCCCTACCTGCTGCAATCTGCGGCGCACAGTGATGCACAGGGAGCAGGGCAGGCTCGTTTTGATATTCTTTTTGCCTTTCCCGGCGAGCATATTCGTTTGGACACCACGGATGCTTCGGTGGATTTTCTCCAGCAGCTGGACCGTCACTGGCGGGTTGCTGCGAGCACTATCGGGCCTGCGGAGGCTGCCCCCGGTTTTCCCTCATTGCCGTTTACCGGCGGCTGGTTTCTGTTTCTGGCTTACGAGCTGGCAGGGCAGATTGAGCCCAGTCTTTCTCTGCCAGATGCCCGTGATGGTTTGCCCGTTGCCTGTGCTGTTCGCACGCCGGCGGCCATCATTGTGGATCATGTGCAGCAACAGACTTTTCTTGTGGCCGAGACAGGCCGCGCCGATCTGCTCCATATGCTTGACGACGATCGTGCGCAAATAACCACAGTGGAAGTGGTATCGCCAGGCATTGTGATGGCAGAAGAGGAAACATCGCGTTATTTGCAGAATGTTGAAATTATCAAAAACTACATTGTCGAGGGTGACGTGTTTCAGGTAAATCTGGCACGAACCTGGCGTGGCCAGAGCAACCGTGCCTTGCAACCCGCTGACATTTATCACTGCTTGTGCAAAAACAATCCTGCGCCATTTGCCGGTCTGGCAGTGATTGATGGGGCGGCGATTATCAGTTCTTCCCCGGAACGATTGGTGCGAGTCAACAAAGGATGGGTGGAGACCCGGCCCATTGCGGGCACCCGGCCGCGCAGTATACAGGTGGCGGGTGATTCTGCCCTGAAAAAAGAGCTGCTGGCGCATCCCAAAGAGCGCGCTGAGCACGTCATGCTTATTGATTTGGAGCGTAATGACCTTGGCCGGGTGTGTGTGCCGGGCAGTGTGAAAGTGGATGAATTGATGGTGCTGGAAAGTTATGCTCATGTGCATCATATTGTTTCCAATGTCTGTGGGCAGTTGCGGAATGAGGTGACGCCGGGTGAGGTCATTCGTGCGGTGTTTCCCGGTGGCACTATCACCGGTTGTCCCAAGGTGCGTTGCATGGAAATTATTGCGGAGCTGGAGGGCGAAGGGCGTGGCGCCTACACTGGCGCCATGGGTTATCTCAATCACAATGGTGATATGGATTTGAATATCCTGATTCGCACGATCACGCTGACGGGGCAGCAGCTACAGTTGCGCGCTGGTGGAGGTATTGTTGCCGATTCAAATCCGCAAACAGAGCTGGATGAAACGCGCGCCAAGGCGCGGGGAATGTTGCTGGCGCTGATGAGTGACTGATTGCCGGTTCCGTGCACGTTCCTTAGACCAGGCAGGGGCTGGTAAAGCCGGGCGTATGGTATGCTTTGATGCTTGTCTGTGCAGTGCTGTATTTGCTTATGGGTAAAAAAACAATTTCCAGCGGATCGATTCCATTGCCTGTAATTTTGATTAACGGCCAACCGGCGGAACATATTTCCGTGCTGGATCGTGGTTTCCAGTACGGTGACGGACTGTTTGAAACCCTGCGAGTGTCGGCAGGTAAACCACGTCGCTGGGCACAGCACATGGCCCGTTTGACAAGGGGTTGTCAAAGGCTGCGTATTACCATGCCGGAACCCGCATTATTATGGTCGGAGGCCATGGCGCTATGTGCCGGTAAAACGGACGCCGTGCTGAAAATTGTCGTGACACGGGGGAGGGGGGAGCGCGGCTATGCGCCGCCAGTGCCAGCGGTTACGACGCGCGTGTTGTCGCTATCGTCTGCGGTGGCTTTTCCATCGCTGTATTATCGTGAGGGTGTATCGGTACGGGTGTGTGATACACGGCTGTCGGGCAATCCGGCATTAGCAGGCATTAAACACCTTAACCGGCTGGAGCAAGTACTGGCGCGTGCAGAGTGGCAGGATAAGGGGAGGGATAGTGAGGTCGCCGAAGGCCTGATGCTGGATAATAATAATAATGTTATTGAGGGGACCATGAGCAATCTGTTTTGTGTGCAAGAAGGTGAGGGCGGGTCAATACTAAAGACACCTTCGTTGGTGCACTGCGGGGTAAAGGGCATCACTCGTGAGAACGTTATCCGTGTGGCAGGCGCCGCCGGTATTTCTGTGCAGGAAACAACGTTGGGGCTGACTGACCTGTATCGTTCGCAAGAACTGTTTCTTTGTAATACGCTCATGGGTATCTGGCCGGTGCGCCGACTGGGTGAGCATCATTTTACGGTAGGACCGGTAACCCGCCAGTTGAGCCAGGCGCTGGAGTCTCTACGTGATTAAAGCGAGAGTCCGATCCGGGCGGGAAATAGTGTTTAAGCTTGCGGGTTTGCTCGTCTTGCTGGGCAGCCTCTATGGCGCCTGGGTGGCCATGGACTACCGCTCATTTGTCCATTCGCCGGTAACCTTGAGCGATACGGGGTTACGCTATGAAATAAAGCCTGGCAAAACGCTTACTTATGTCTCCAAAGACCTGGCGCGGCGCGGCGTGATTGAGTCGGCCTCATATCTGGTGTGGCTGGGCAAGTTCGAGGGAACAGCGAACGATATCAAAGCCGGTGAATATCATTTCGACAGTGGTATTACCCCGGCGCGTCTGCTGGAGCAGATCGTCAATGGTGAAATGCTGCAATATTCTCTCACCATTGTCGAAGGCTGGAATTTTCGTCAGCTTATGGATGCGGTGCATAGCAACGAATTTTTGTTGCATACATTATCGGACTACAGTGATGCTGAAATCATGGAACAAATTGGCCACCCTGGTGAGCACCCTGAAGGGCGGTTTTTACCGGATACTTACCATTTTCCACGTTTGACCACGGACGTGGCTTTTTTACAGCGGGCCTACAACGCCATGCAACAGCTGCTCGACAAAAACTGGCCGGATCGTGCCAGCGATGTGGAATACAAAACACCGTACGAGGCACTGATCATGGCTTCCATTGTTGAAAAAGAGACCGCGCTGCCCAGCGAGCGCAGACAGATTGCGGGCGTGTTCAACCGGCGTTTGAAAAAACGCATGCGCCTGCAAACGGACCCCACAGTGATCTACGGATTAGGCCGCGCGTTTGATGGCAATATCCGTCGTCGTGACCTGCGCAAGGAGACTCCCTACAATACCTATTTGCACCGGGGGTTGCCGCCCACCCCTATTGCCATGCCTGGGCGTGCCGCAGTGCTGGCAGCACTGAACCCTCTGCCGGGTGAGGAGCTGTATTTTGTTGCCCGGGGCGATGGTGGGCACCAGTTTTCAGCGACCTTGAAAGAGCATAACGCTGCGGTGGTGAAATATCAGCTGGGTGGCCGGGCAAAGCCATTTTCTTCTTTGCCTGATGGTAAGTTTTGATATTGAATAATTGTTGTCAGTAATTGGTGAATATGAAAAAAGGGCTGTTTATCACGCTTGAAGGGGGCGAAGGGGCGGGCAAGAGCACGCAAATGGCCTTTGTGCAGCAGCGCCTGCAAGACTGCCTGCAAGCAGTGGGCAGGCACCTGCAAGTGACCCGGGAGCCGGGTGGCACTGAGCTGGGTGAACGGATTCGTGAGTTGTTGCTGGACCACCGGCAAGCGGTGATGGATAGCGACACCGAGTTATTGCTGATGTTTGCTGCACGGGCGCAACATCTCGCGCAGCTGATTCGCCCCGCATTGGCGGCGGGCGACTGGGTGCTGTGTGACCGGTTTACCGATGCCACTTATGCCTATCAAGGCGGTGGACGGGGCATTGCCATGAGCCGCATCGCTGTACTGGAAAACTGGGTGCAGGGGGATCTGCGCCCGGATCTTACCCTGCTGCTGGATCTGCCGGTGGAGGTGGGTATGGCCCGTGCGGGTGACCGTGGTGAACTGGATCGGTTTGAACGCGAACAACGGGCATTTTTTGAACGGGTGCGGCAAACTTACCGGGAGCGGGCGGCTGCGGAACCGGGGCGTTATCACATTATTGATGCAGCACAGGGTATTGAACAGGTGCAGGCACAAATTGATATTGCATTAACCCCTTTGCTGGCTGGGTTGGCATGACAAAAGCACCGCTGCCTTGGCAGACCCCCCTCTGGGATGGGTTGATTTCACGCTTTCGCGCCGGCAGTCTGCCACATGCCTTGTTGTTTACCGGTAGCGTGGGGTATGGCAAATCGGTGCTGGCTGAGGCGTTGATTCATGGGTTGCTGTGTCAGTCTCCCACGGATGACGGCGTTGCCTGTGGTGAATGCCAAAGTTGCAACTTGTTGATGGCTGGCACTCATCCGGATTTGATGTGGCTGGAGCCCGAAGAGGCGGGCAAGGCAATTCCTGTGGATCGTATTCGCGCCGTAGGAGAATTTCTCGCCCTGAAGGGCCAGTATAGTGACCGCCAGGTGGTGTTCATCAACCCTGCCGAAGCCATGAACCGGCATGCTGCCAACAGTCTGCTGAAAACCCTGGAAGAACCCAGTGAAGATGCGTTGTTGATATTGATCAGTAGCCAGCCTTCGTTACTATTGCCGACGATTCGCAGTCGTTGCCAGCAGGTGGTTTTTCCGCAACCGGCGGCACAGGTCAGCGAAGCCTGGTTGCAGGCGCAACTCAAAAACGCGGTTGAACCTGCAACGATCAAAAATTTGCTGGCGTTGAGCAACGGTGCGCCGCTGGCTGCCCAGGCCTTGCATGAAACAGGGGGAGTGGCGGTGCGTCACGATCTTGCCAGCCTGTGGGTGGGTGTGGCAGAAGGCAGGGCTGATCCGTTAGTCTGCGCAAAACAGTGGTCCGAACTGGGGCTGCCCCAAGCCACCCGGTGGCTCAGCAGCTGGGTCATGGATTTGATCCGCCTCAAGTCAGGGGTTGACCCGGTCGCTATTACCAATGGTGATCTGCGCCCGCAATTGCAAAAGCTGGTGGGCGGACTGGAACTGAAACAGTTGTTTGCCTATCTGGCACAAATCACCGAAACTGCGCGCTGGGCCAATGGGCAGTTAAATGCACAGCTGGCCATGGAAGACCTGATGGTGAGCTGGAGTCGACAACGAACTGTTGCAAAATAGAAAATGAGATCAGGAGTCAGCACATAAATGAGCGGTGATTTTCGGCAGGGCGGCATTCTCTCTTTGGCTATCAAGGACAAAAGCTCGCTGTACGCGGCCTATATGCCTTTTGTGAAACACGGCGGACTGTTCATTCCCACCAACAAAAAATACAAACTGGGCGATGAAGTGTTTATGTTGCTCACGCTCATGGAAGAAACAGAAAAATTACCGGTGGCCGGTAAAATTATCTGGGTTACACCCGCAGGCGCTCAAGGTGCGCGCATTGCCGGTATCGGTGTGCAATTCAGTAATCAGGACAACGGTGCGGTACGCAACAAAATTGAAACCTACCTTGCCGGCGCATTGAAGTCTGACCGCCAGACACATACCATGTAGTTTCGTTTTTACCCGCCAACCCCTTTGATTTTTCCAACAGGACGGTTTTCCCGTGTCTATTTTGTTGCCTGAAAATACCCCGCTAGTCGATTCACATTGTCATCTGGACCGTCTGGAACTTTCGCCGTGGAACGGTGAGTTACAAGGCGCGCTTGATCATGCCGCGACACAGGGTGTCGGGCATTTCCTGTGTGTTTCCATTGATCTGGAACACTATCCGGCTTTGTTGGAATTGGCCAAGGCCTATGCACAAATTTCTGTTTCTGTCGGCGTGCATCCTACAGAACAGGGCGGTGAAGAACCCTCCGGTGAAAAACTGATCAGCCTGGCCGCCGAACCGGAAGTAGTGGCCATTGGTGAAACCGGCCTGGATTATTTTCGTTGTACGGAAGCGGAAGAGGGTGACCTGGAATGGCAGCGTGAGCGTTTTCGCACCCACATTGCCGCATCAAAAGCGACGAAAAAGCCGTTGATTATTCATATGCGGGAAGCAACGGAAGATACCCTGCGTATCCTGAAAGAAGAAGGTGCCGATGAAGTGGGCGGCGTAATGCATTGTTTTGTGGAAAACTGGGATGTGGCCAAACGGGCGCTGGATCTGAATTTTGATATTTCTTTTTCCGGTATTGTGACCTTTAACTCCGCAAAAGAATTAAAAGAAGTTGCCAGAAAAATACCAAGGGAACGTATGCTGGTGGAGACGGATTCCCCGTACCTTGCACCGATGCCACATCGCGGCAAACCGAACCAGCCGGCCTATGTACGGTACGTTGCTGAATGCATTGCCGGATTGCGTGATACCCGCTGGGAAACCGTCGCCACACAAACGACAGAGAATTATTTTCGACGGTTTACCGTGCCTGCATAGCAATACCAAGGGCATGCAGAATTTTTTCTCTCGGCGTATAAAAATGCGGTGAAAAACGAATACCGCCCCCTCGCTGTGCGCACATCACATCATTTTCGGTGAGCAGTGAAAAAAGCCTGTCATTGTCCACTGTGCGATGACGAAAGGACACAATACCGCTGTAACGCCCTTCATTCATATTGCTCAATAATATCAATTGTTTTGCATTGTTGATGTGGTCAAACAGATAACGTGTATTTTCCAGAATACGGGCTTCCACGTTTTTCATTCCAAACGCCAGCAACAATGAGAGGCTGGCGGAAAGTGCGTGAATGCCCAGCATGTTGGGACTGCCGCATTCAAACCGGCGGGCGGTATCGACCGGCTGCCAGTTATTGTTGTCATAATCAGTAAACGTATCGGTCATGTGCCAGCCGTACTGGTGTAATGCCAGTTTTTCAAGTAATTCTGCGCGGCAGTAAAACAATGCAAGCCCCTCAGGCCCCAGCATCCACTTATGGCCGTCGGCCATGACAAAGTCCGCCTGTATTGCCTGCACATCAAATTGCAGTGCTCCGATAGTCTGGATGGCATCGACACAAAACAGGATATCGTTTTTCTTGCAAAATGCGCCAATGCGGGCAAGATCAAGCTGAAACCCGGAAGCATATTGCACTGAGCTGACAGTGATAAGACGAGTGTGTTTATCGACAAGCGCCAGTAAGTCCTGCTCGGGATTGGCACTGTTAACATCGGCTAGGCGCAATTCAACCCCTTTGGGTTTCAGGGCCTGCCACACCACCCGGTTTGAAGGGAACTCCCCCTTGACGCTGACAATATTGTCCCCGGCTTGCCAGGGTAACCCGAATGCGACAACGGAAAGGGCCTCCGACGTGTTTTTGAGTAGCGCGATTTCATTGATTGAATCGGCATTGATCAGCTGTTGTAACTGTTTACGCAATGTTGTTTCGGTATTGACCCACTGAAGATAATGTTTTGACCCCTGCGTGGCATTTTCATGCGAAAACGTCGTGACGGCATCCACTGTCCGGCTTGGCCATGGGGAGACTGCGGCATGATTCAGATAAGCGATTGAATCAAGCAGTGGAAACTCCTGTTGCAGACTGATTTTTGAAGATGTATGAGACGATGGCATGGTGGGTATATTCATCGCAAAACGACCGCGGGTCAAGTTACGGAATTGTTTGAATTTTGCTGTTTACCGGTAGCCAGGTGAGCAGAAAGTACCGTATAAAAATGACTGAAATCCAGAGGTTTTGTGAGATAGTCATTCGCACCGGCAGCGCAGCAACTGGTTTTATCTTCCTGTATGGCATTGGCCGTCAGACTGATGATAGGTATTTTATACCCGCTGCCGCGCAATTTTTGTATGGCCTCCAAACCGCTCATTACGGGCATTTGCATATCCATCAGTACAAGGTTGTAGTTGCCGGATAGCGCTTTTTCCACACCAATTTTTCCATTTTCAGCAATTTCGACGGTCAGACCGGTTTGACGAATCAATTTTGTAATGAGTTGTTGGTTTTCGCTGTTGTCTTCCACCAATAATACGTGCCCATTCAAATGGATATGGGCCGGTTTGGTATTAAGAAGGGTTTCTTTAACGGGGGCTTCATGAATCATTTCCAGCTTGTCTTGCGCAATACAGACATCAATGGTTGTGGTAAATTTGCTGCCTTTTCCTTTTTCGCTGGACACAGTAATATCACCGCCCAGCGTTTTGGCCAATTGTCTGGAAATACATAAACCAAGCCCACTTCCACCGTAAATGCGTGTCGTCGAGTCATCGGCCTGAGTAAAGGGGCGAAAAATCTTTTTCTGCTCTTCCTCAGAGATGCCAATGCCGGTATCGGTAACGCTGATTTGTAATTGATTCGAATCCGCAAGATATTGGACGGAAATACCAATGCTGCCTTCCTTGGTAAACTTTATGGCATTGCTGCAGAGATTGATGAGAATCTGTTTTAAACGGGTAGGGTCTGTGCTAATCATTCCAGGAATAGGGAACTGGTATTCCATGTCAAATGTTAAGCCTTTTTCACTTACTTGTGAGCCCAGAATGGCATCAAGTTCATTCATGAAAAGAATGGGAGAAACCTCCCGGTGTTCAACGATGAGCTGTCCGGCTTCAATTTTTGATAAATCGAGAATATCGTTGATAATTTGCTGTAGATGTTTACCGCTGGTAACGATGGAATCAATTTCATGTTCGATTTCTTCCTGCGATTGATCATCATCCAACAGCATTTCAGAATAACCCAGAATTGCTGTTAGTGGTGTGCGGATTTCATGACTCATGTTTGCCAGAAAAGCAGTTTTTGCATGGTTTGCCGCTTCTGCCTCATCCTTGGATTGCTGTAACTCATCCTCGATAATAATCTGCTCCATGGTCACGCTGATCCATTTTCCCAACAGGTTGACAAAATCCATGTCCGTTTGTGTAAAGGGCTTTTCCATGGGTTGTCTGTTGGAAAAATTAACGGTCCCGAATTTTTTATCGTGCACATAGATGGTGGTGCCAATATAGGCCTCCATACCAAGAAATTCAGCGGCAGGGTGATCCTGATAAGAGGACTTGCTGACGTGTTGTATGGCAATTGGCCCATCTGTTGAAAAAGTAATATTGCAAAACGTTTTATCAAGAGGGAGAACCAATCCACGTTTTGCAGGAAGTTCGGGAGGAGCAACAGTGTTCAGGAATACCGATTCATTTTTTTCGGGAAACTGGCGGCCCAGTTTCCCGACTTCCATACCCAGTACGCGGCAACCTAACTTCAGGGTTTCGGTAATGCGATCATCAAGGCTGATGCCGGATATTGATGTTGCTTCATATAACCATTGAATTCTCTCGCCCTGATCAACCAGTGCCTCCTCGGTGCTTTCTTTACGCTTGAGGATATAAATAGTAAAAATACCGAGAAAAATGGAGATTCCGCCTAATAAATAAACAAAAAAATAGGTGGTGGAAATTTTGTGTGTTGCTTCATTGATAATGTCATCGACATTACTTTCGCTGCCATTTAACAGATTTTTATTGAGCAGGGTCGACAATTCATTCATCAAACGACCCTGTATTGGTGAAATATTGTCTGTCAGGTATTCGAAAGACTTTTCATGCTCCCCACTCAGATAAAAATTTCTGGATACCTTTTCAATATTGCGACATTGCGATAATTGTTGTTGTATTAAATCCCAGGATTGTGCGGCATCATCGGTAAATTCAAATTCAGCCAGCTGTGCATAGGTATCGGATAATATTTCTCCAAAGGCCAGATATTGATCGTAATAGTCTTTTTTCTTTTTAGCGTTTTGTGCCGTATTTATCTGGTGCAGTACAGTTGTTTGTTGATGCACTGTGTTGAACAGTTTTGTAATCAATCCGCTTTCAAGCGTTATATTTGCCATGCTGAATAGCAGATTTTTATTATCAGAAAGGCTTTTGCTCCAAAACCCAATCAATAAAATCATCAGTATCAATATGGTGGAAAACCCCACCATGATAAGCGGCTTGGCATTATTAACCTGTTTGTTTTGAGAGAATTGAGCCATTTTTTTGGGCAATGAACGCAACTCAAATACCATGCTATGAGTGTGCTTATTTTTATAATCAGGCCAAATATAAAATCAAAGAAGACATCGTATTCCATGACGAGATATGCGACAGGAAATTATGGCAGAAAAATCGAAAAGCAGCCACCTTTGAGTGCAGAGCTGGAGTCAGTGGTATTGGTAATCTGTATATAGCCACATTTTTTTTTATTTTTATGCAATTCCGCAACTTGCGAAGAAAAATAAAGCCCAAGGCCAGTACTGCCTGTGCCAAAATTACTGGTGGTTTTGTACGTTGTCTGTTCAAATAACATGTGCGCCGGATAACCTTTTCCATTGTCCGCAACGGTTAATTTTATAAAGCCGTCTACGGATTCGGCGCTAACCAGTATTTTATCATTAGTATACTGGCAAGCGTTGTTTATGATTGTTTTTAGTACACCCGAAACAAGTTCAGCATCAAAAAAACCATGTAAAGCAGTGTCGCACTGAAGGGAGATATCAATCCCCCGTTCACTTAGTAGAGACTCATGCTCCAGGATTATTTCTTCCAGGTAATCGTAAATATAAACCTCCGCAATATTAAGATAATACTGAGACTGGTCTATTTTATAGAGTGTTAATAATTGAATTAAGTCACGATTAACCCGTTGACCCTCATGCTGGATTCGTGAAAGTTCTTTTTTTATTGAACAGGTATCAGTTTGGCATTCAGATAAAATATCGGCAAGTGACCCCAGCAGCATTGCCAGTGAATTTTTCATATCATGGACGCTTCCCGCCAATACAGTGGAAAAATCCAGTTTTTTGATATTGGTCTTCATGGTGATTTTCAATTACGATCAGGATTGCAGGCCGAGTGTTTCCAGAAGGTTTTGGTAGGAAGCCGTCAATATTTTATATTTATCACTTGGTTTTCCTGTAAATTTTACCTTGTCCAGATATTTTTTTGTTTCCGCCATTAGTTTTTCTGTTGCACCGGATTTATTCATGTGCATGATCAATGATTGTGCCGTATTCAGATTGATGACGTGATTTTCCGGCATTGCAGTTGCCGCCTCAACGAACAAGGATATGGATTCGGCAATTTTACCTGTGGTAGCCAGTTTTACCCCGCGATTGTTGATTTCGATGACCTCATCCCGTGATTTTAACAATGCATTAATCTCTGCATTAGAGAAGCCAATATCAGTGAGGATTCCGATGATTCCATCAATGATTTCCTGGTTGTCATGATTATTTTTAATGGTATATTTTATAAACCTGTTTCCATCATCATTTCTTTCGTAAGAATAACAAAGTTTTGCCAGCTCGATAGCGTCAACACTGGTCACCGTCCCCGGGTCCTTTGAGAAAATCGAAATTATTTTATCAAGGCGGCCATTGGCCTCTTTTTTCCGTTCTAGTCGATCATATAAAAAAGCCTCATTGATATGTGATTTCATGTTTTTTGATGGGGCGGCATCACTGAATTCTTTTCTCATATCGGAAATTGTGTTTAATGCATCAGAAACCATCCCTTTTTTCAAATAAACTTCAGCAAGGCCGGAATAATCATCCGGGTTCAGGTAATATGAATTTTTCCCCGTTCTTGTCACCCGTTTATATGATTTTTCAGATGTATCAAGATCCTCATTTTCAAATGAAACTTCAGCAAGAAGTTGTTGGCGTTTTATGGCCTTAGGGGATTTTATTGTGGCTTTTTCCAGGATTTTTTGGGCTTCGTTGTAATTTTTTTGGGTTCTATGAAGTTTGGCAAGCCAGTCATGTGAAAATAGATAATTGGGGTAGTCCTCGATTAAATCCTCAAAAATAAATTTTGCCTCATCATAATTTCCCCGGTAATAATGTGCCTGCCCCAGATAAAGCAACGCCCAGGGTATTTCACGCTCCTCAAGGACAGGTTTGACAAGTTTTTCAACAGCATCATAGTCGTTGATGCGTAATAAAAGTTCCGCTTTTATTTTTAGTAATTCAAAACGGTTGTTGGGCGTCCCGGAAAGTTGTTCATCACAAAAAGTGATTGCAGACTCATAATCACGTTGTTGGGTGGCGTTGGATATTTTTTTAAGGCTTGATTTTCTTTTAAGGAGCTTTTTGAGTCGTGATATTAATACTTCTTTTGTAAATGGTTTTGATAAATAATCATCCGGGGAATATTCCACAGCCCCCATAACCATTTCAGAAGTATTTTCTGCGGTTGTCATAATATATATTGAAGAGTAGGGGAGCAGTTCCCGCTCTTTGATTTCCTCCAATATTTGCTGCCCGTCTTTTCCCGGGCCAAGATTATAATCACAAAGAATGATGTCAAAATCATGCTCCCGAATAGCGCTCAATGCCTCTTCTCCTGAGTTGGCCTCCGAAATATGTTCCGGACGATAAGGGGAGAGCATGTTGCGTAACATTGTACGCATGCCAGCAAAATCATCCACAATCAGGATGTACTTGTTTTTTAAGTTCCAAAGTTTCATTTTGGTCAAAATTTACACAGTTATTTTTCCTGATGACTTTCACTGGGCTTATTGCTGTCGTCAAACGTGTCTTCTTCGGTGCTGTCTTTTGCTTCTATTTCATTTTCAATTGGCAAATCAGCACTGTTTAACAGATCACTGGGAATTTCTGCAATTTCATCCGTTTCCAGCGTTGTTTCAATTAATGGTTCATTTTCTGTAATGAGTGTATCGTCGACGGATTCACTTAAATCGAGTGCGGGATCACTTTCAATTTTTGGTTCATCATCGGATAATAATTCATCCATTACATCATCCACATTAACCTCGGGAGAGTCTTCGGCTTCCTCTGCATCCATTTCTTTGTTAATGGGGATCAATTCTACACAGGGTTTGATTATTTCCTGAACTTCTGAAGAAAGGGAATCCAGTGATTTTAAGTCGTTGTGATATAAAACGGTAATCAGGTATTTATAAAACAGGTTTTCTTTTTCGATGATACTTTTTAGTGCAGCGGTATATTTTTCCTCATCAATAAGTTCAGATTTATGAAACATTGAGGAGAGAATATCCAGTCTGTTTTTCTCATCTTTCAGAAAGGATTCAAGAAGAGCGTTAAGTTTTAATATTTTCTTTTTTGATTTCAAGTATAGATATACCAGGTATAAAATAATTAAAATGGTTTCTATTAAAACTATTTCACCCAAAATCATTATTGTACTTAATCCAGGGCTAGGCATTAATCATTTCCTCGAAAGGTGGAGGTAGCAATTTATGCTTATACTTACCCCATAGTTTATATAAGGAAAATGTGAAAAATAGTAAAACCAGGTTAAATCCAACAATCGATAAAATTACATCAAACCAGGTTGTTGATTTATTTTCCTTATTGTCAGATTCTTCGTGATTACTTTCTTCATGGTTTTTTTCTGAATGGTGGTTATTGTTTTCATGTCCCTGATTTTTTTCGCCAATAAAAATACTTTCCGGCTCTGTCACGAAGTTTATTGTTTTACCACTTTTATTTTTGCCGATAACCTCAATGGTGACTGTGTGGTTTCCGGAAATATTATTTGTTGGAATCGTCGCTTTCCACGCTGATAAATTTGTTTTCTTAATGCGATACTCTTCGCTATCGTTAACAGGTGGATGATGGATGGCGGTAATTTGTAATGATTCTGTATCAACCAGGTCTTGGTAAGGAACAATTTTTATGGCGATATCACCATCAGGCGTGTCGTTTATGTTGATAATTGCAGGATATTTAACAATATTTATTATTTTTGTATTTTTCCGTTTAAATGTGGTTCCATTAACGAGAAGCTCAAATGTATGCTTTCCCAAGGTTTTGGTTTTTTTTATTTCTGCTGAATAAATCCCATCCCTTTTGTATTCATCAACGCCTATTCCATCATCTTTTAGTTTAACAGAGCGTTTTTTTTTCTTTGTTTCGTTGAAGTGTCTGATGGACATGCGTACAAAATGAAGAAAGTCCCGGCGTTTTATGATTTTCTGTTCAGATTCCAGGTGCGCATAAAAGGGGATTCTATCTCCTGACAGGATGTTGTCAGGAAGCTGGTTGGTGATAAACCGTAAATCGGTTACCACCATAACCCGATTATCCGGGTCAGTGTCTGCATTGATTCTCCAGGTCCCTGTTTCCGGGTTTTTTATTGTAACCAAATCATATCGTTTTTCAGAATGCCAGGTAACACCTTCGCTGTTTTTAGTATATTTACCGCCTGATGGGGCGATGATAACGGTTTTTGGTGATTTTTCTTTACGAAATATCAAAAATGTTATTTCTTTGATGCTCTCATCAATTTTTACCAGATTGTCAATAAGGGGTATTTCATCCCGTGGTGTTGCGACATCAAATATGCGCATAAATGTTTTATCCAATTCTGTTGTTGTTTCAATGGTTTCATATATACCACCAGTGGCGAAGGACAGCTGTTGTAATAAATCCTTATCGGATAAGGATGATAAGGCAATGGTATGGATTGTTACTTTGGCATTGGTGAGGGATGGCAGTATATCCTTTAGGATTCTTGATCTTGAGTTTCTATTTTCTTCTGGGCTTTTTGATATATCGACCACTCCATCCGATAAAATAATCATCGAGCGTTCATATGCGGGATCATATTCTTTCCAGTCCCAGGTTGCGCGCCGCAGTGCTTCTTCAATATTGGTAAACAGACCCGTTGAATTGATATTTTGTGCCTGTGTATGGACATTGGCTTTCCATGCTGAGTCGGCCATACCGTGGGGAACCAGCATGTTGACCCACTTGCCGAACGTCCACACACCGGAAAGTATATTTTCTGGTAAAAGGTTGGCAAACAGTTTGACGGCAGGTTGGCGAAGGTTGTTGGGATCCGTTTTTTTCATACTTCCTGAAATATCAATCAGAATTCGTATATCTTTTATGGGTGTGGCGGTTTTTGTTGGCATGGTGGCGTTTTCAGCTGCCACACTAAATGTTGAAAGAAGTAAAAAAGCGGCACACATTAATGCCTTTGCAAAGACGTTAATCTTACGCACGCGGTGTTGTCGCGGAATCGTCCTGACCCTATTCCACATATGTTTAATTTCCAGCTGTGCTGAAACCCATGAAGATTGATATCCATAAGTAATGATTTCTCTGCAAAATAGCGGCAAAATGCATCGGAACTTCAGGGGTTTTCCCGAAAAAATCACTATTTTACTGACAGAGTGATACTGATGGTGGGTTATATGTCTTTGAATAATAAGAGAATACTAAAGTCGGCCTGTTTTTCAGGGGTGTGCCGTTATTCTAACAGCGGTCGATCCCAACACGGTGTCATGCCTGTTTATTTAAAAACTGATAGTTACGCTTCGAGGTGGCGGTAATGCGAGCGCCGTGGCAACGTTTTCATCAGAAGCAAAAAAAACGTACAGAATATAGTCGTTTGTCAAATGTGGTGGGTATGGGGTTTAGCGCCATATTGGTTCTTGTTTTGCTGGTTACCTCAGTGAGCTTGTATCGGTTAAACGAATTTAATTCCAATATGGAGGCTATTGTTGATGTACATAATAAAAAGGTTGCATTGGCTTTTGCCATGCGCGATGCCATTCTGCAAAGAGCGATCAGCATTTACACAATGTTGGCAATGGATGATTATTTTTCCCGTGACGCGGAACTGTTACGTTTTTATTCATATGCTGGTGATTATCGCAGTCGCAGGGAAGAGCTGGTTAAGTTGGGTGCAAATGAAAAAGAACAGGAAATTTATAAACACCTGGAAATGGCGGCAAATGAGGCACAGCTGAAGAACCGCAAGGTTGCTGAGCTGTTGATGCAGGAAACACCGGATAATGTTATCTCTGTTGCGGTAACTGAAGGCCTTGAGGCACAAAAAATATTGCTTGATACTTTGGATGGATTAATCGATTTGCAGCAGCAATATACTGATACCGCTGTACAAAGCAATAGAAATGACTATCAGTTTATTTGGCTGATGCTGCTTTTGCTAGGCGTTTTTACGCTGGTGGTAGGTGTTGCTATTGCGCGGGCAGTAACACAGAACGTAAAAAAGAAGAGCCAGGAATTAAGTGCAAAAAATACCGAATTATCGTTGGCGTATTCGCAGGCCGAGGATTCAACAAAAGCAAAATCAACTTTTCTTGCCAATATGAGTCATGAGATTCGGACGCCTATGACCGGGGTATTGGGTATGTTGGATTTATTGCGTGATACCCGTTTGGTTTCTGAGCAAAAATATTTTGTTGATACGGCTTATAATTCGGCAGAAGCGTTGTTGTCCGTAATCAATGATGTATTGGATTTCTCGAAAATTGAAGCAGGGAAAATTGAATTTGAGTCTATTCCCTTTGATGTGCGGCATTTGCTTGAGGAAGTGGTCGGTCTATACGCCAAAAAAATACAGGACAAGGGTGTCGAGGTTATTTGTCATATTGATAATGATGTTCCTGACTACGTGCTTGGTGACCCGACCAGATTACGGCAGATTTTAAACAACCTGATTGGTAATGCCATGAAATTCACTGATAACGGTGAAATATTTATTGGCTTGGAATGCGATAAAAATTACTCCTCAGAGGAGGGTGGATTTCTTAAATTTATCATACGTGATACCGGTGTTGGTATTTCTGATTCCGCTAAAAAATTAATATTTAATACTTTTACGCAGGCCGATGAATCCACCACCCGGAAATATGGTGGGACTGGTCTGGGGTTGTCAATCTGTCAACAAATGGTGAAATTATTTGATGGGCAAATGGGGGTTGATTCTATAGAAGGAATTGGCAGTACATTTTGGTTTACCGTTAAGCTTGCCCCTTCGGGAAGAGCGGTAAATCATCGGGAAAAGGGATATTTTCATGGCTTAAGCGTTTATATTTTTGTGCCAAGTGCTGTTGTTCGGGAGGCAATAACCAGTCTTGTTCAATATTGGGGCTGTACCGTGGTGAAGTCTAGTGATTGTACGAGTGATGCTTTTGCCGGCCAGGACGTTCCTTCAGCTGATTTTGCCATACTGGATATTGATGCATTGCTGGACTGCAATATCACTGATGCCTGTAATTTACGAAAAAAAGTCGTTGCCGCCAAAAAATATATCGGGCTTTTCCGGCTCTCGGACAGCAATAGCACAGACAAGGTCAGGACTTTTCAACTTGATGAGAGTATAAGCCGTCCGCTTCGGCGTGCGGCATTGTTTGAGATTTTTTCATTATTGCGGGACAGGGGGGGCGCCGGCGATAGAGGTGATACATGTCAATACCCTTCAATGCAGAATGATGTTACGACAGTACTTTTAGTTGAGGACAATGCGATAAACCAACAGATTTCGGTGGCACTGCTGCAAAAGCAAGGCTATAGCGTTGATGTTGCTGATGATGGTTTACAGGCATTTTTGTTATTTCAGTCGAAGAAATATCACGTGGTTTTAATGGATTGTCAGATGCCGGTCATGGATGGGTTTGAAGCCACGATGAAGATGCGAAACCTGGAGTATGAAAAAAATCTGGAACGCACGCCGATTATTGCACTGACTGCAAATGCGCTGGATACAGGCCGTGAGGCCTGTTTGTCTTCAGGGATGGACGATTTTTTGGTCAAGCCCATACGCATAAAAGCACTGCGTGACGTTTTTTCCAGGTTCAAAATCGACAGTGGCGGTGCCGAGAGTGAGGTTAGCCCTGCCGTCACGGACGACAGTTTCACGGGCGCTCACGATGATGATGTAAATTTATCCACACATTTTGATTTTAAATTGTTGAATGACCTGGCTTCGGTGCTTTCAGAAGAACAGTATGCCGAGATTGTCCTGTTATTTATTGATGGTGCTGACAAGCGGCTCGATGAGTTGCGCATCGCCATTCAAGATCTTGATGTGGATAACATTGAGTTTTCTGCTCATTCATTAAAGGGGAGTAGCGCCAATCTCGGTGCCCGGAAGCTATCGGAAATGTGTGATGCGCTTGTTGACCGGGCCAGAAAAAATGGTTTTGCAGAAAATTTTGCCGATTTGGTGCGCGAAATCGAGCACGAGGTAGATTTTACCGCAAAATATTTATTACAAACTTGCGGGGAACCACCGGGTTTAAGATAACACGCAATAAAAAAGGGCTGAAGCAATATACTGCTGTCTCAGCCCTTTTTTGGCAATTTACCCAGTGGAAAAACCGCTGGTTATGGCCAATTAAGAGGTAAACATACCTACAAATGCAGTACCCATAAGTATAACAAAAAGCGTAATAGCAAATGTCATAGCCAACTCCCCTTTATCTGATTGTATCAATGATGTGAAAAATGCCGGATAACAGTTAGCTTTCAGGCTGAAGCAGGGTAAAGCATATGTAAATCTGGGTCAACACCACCCAAATACCATGATGAAATAGTGGATATGGCTGTGGGTATCCTGCTTAATACTATGGTTATTTATGGTCAGTGGGGTACTTTAACGGGTTAATGGCTTTTACCTTCGCGCACCAGCCAATAGGCTACACCCAGAGCGAGAAGGACGGCTGCCAGCGCCGCCAGCTTATCGGCATCAATAGTGGCGGAGTCGATAATTATGAACTTGCGCGCCAGGGCGAGCATGGCGATGAGCAGTACGGTTTTCACCTGAATGATGCTTTCGTGGCGGTGGATGACGCGGATAATGGAGTGTTTGAACTCCATGGCGATAAGCAGTGTCATGATCATGCCAAAAATGTTTTGAAACCCACTGTGCTCCAGCGGGTCCAGTGTCCCGGCCAGCAGCAAACTGACGATATGTGATACCAGCTCCCATAGCGCCACGATCACCACCACCGCAATGGCGAAGCTGAGGATGATGGCGACCACTTGCTCAAAGCGTTCATAAAAAGTCATTACGGGCCAGTGTTTGCGGGTCTCGGTAAATACACCGGGATTTTTTCCGTTTTGTTCCATAGCGCTTTTCTCCAGAGAACGTCTTACGTAAATTTCCGAAATATGTGCGATGGGAATGAATTTCAAGCAAGGTTTGCAGCGGATTGATAGGGTGCAGCGTGTTTCGGAACGAAGGTTGCCGCCTGTGGGGCGGGGTAGTGTTGCCATACGCGCTGACGGAATCCCCTTGGGGTGATGTGGCAATAAGGGACGGGTAGAATATATAATGGGCTGGTGTTAAATGCTGGTGAAACGTTCTCGCTTAAAGGTAGTTTTTATGAATGCAGGTGTTGATCAGCAGCCTCCCCCTTCAACGGTTAGTGCTTTGTTATCCATTATCATTCCGGTTTTTAATGAGGACAGTTCGATTGCCCAGGTTGTTGAAACCGTTTTTACAGCACCGACAGGGCGCTATCAAAAAGAGGTCATCATTATTGATGACAGTTCCACGGACGGCTCACATCATATTCTTCAGACGTTAAATAAAAAATATCCTTTCATACTGGTGGATCATGCCGAAAACTGTGGCAAAGGCGCGGCTATTCGTACTGGTCTGGCACGGGCCCGTGGCGAGCTTGTGCTGATTCAGGATGCTGATAATGAGTATCAGCCCTCTGATTGGCAACAAATGCTTGACCTTATTGATGGGGAAAATATGGATGTTGTGTATGGTTCCAGATTCATGGGGGGTGGAAATGGATGGCATCCCTTTAACTGGATAGCAAATCGTTTTTTAAGTTTATTGGCAAGTGTTTTATTTGGGGAAAAAATTACCGACGTTGAAACCTGTTATAAATTATTTCGGCGTGAGTTGATTGATGTTGATTACCTGACTGAAAACCGGTTTGGTATAGACATTGAGTTAACCGCTCATTTGCTGAAAGATACAGTACGCTTTCAAGAGGTGCCTATAAAATATAACGCCAGAACCAAATCAGAAGGTAAAAAAATCGGCTGGATAGACGGTTTCGTGGCTTGTTGGGCATTAGTTAAATACCGTTTGAAATATAGCTGATACTGGCAGTGCAAAAAGTGTTGACAAAACTGCAATTGTTTTTGGTTTCTTTCTGTTGGAAAACGATTCAAATGCCCGTGGCTATCTTGGGGCTGGCGCTTACCATCCATCTTATACACCTGGGCATGGCGGAGTGGGGGACAGGGCTTTTATCACCATATCCCCGTTCAGATGCCTACATCTATATATATCAGGCATGGTTTTCCGCATTTATTGATAGTAGTGGCGGCATCACTGGTGAATTTATGTCACCTTCTTTGTATGTGTGGTTGCAAACGATTGCTTATAAATGGTTCGGCCCGGATTATTTTGTGCCTTTGTTTGTAAATGCACTCCTGGTAAGTTTTGCTGCGGTTTTCAGCGCATTGACTGCCAGGCGTTTGTTTGGTGAGCAGGTTGGCTGGATTGCGGGCATAATGCTGACCCTCACTGGCCCTGTTGTTTTCTTTGCCGGAATTACTGTTAAGACCAATCTGGTTTTGTTTTTAGTGGCCATGGCCTGTTATTTTGCCGTTCGTTTTTTCCAGGAGACACGTTATTGGTGGGCCTTTTTGGCTGTGTTTGTGCTTGGTCTGGCAGCGTTAGAGAGGCAGAATCTTTTGCTGCTCATCATTCTTCTCATTGTATTGATTGTTTTACATGGCTGGCGTAGCGCTTTCAAAAAAGAACGGGGTTTTATCGGAGCAGCCTGTATTTCAGCCATTATTCTTTTACTTGTTATTTCAGGTTGGAATCCATCCGAGGTTGAGCCAAAAGTATTTTCCCCGGTAGGACTTAATTTTTTTGTTGGTAATTCACCAGGCTCATGGGGAGGGTATACCGTTATTGACGGTATACAGGATGACATCATCGGCCATCGTACCGAGCCGCAAAAATTTGCGGAAGAAAAATCCGGGCGGTCACTGAATCGTTGGGAGGTCAGTCAGTTCTGGTTTAAGAAATCGTTTGATTATTATGTCGAGCACCCATATGAATACATCATTTTGCAGTTGCGAAAAGCCGGCTTGTTGGTGGCGCAATATTCCCAAGGGTTGCCGGAACAGTATCATATGTGGCGTTGGGAACGACCTGCTTTAATTATTGCTTTTATTGATACGGGGCTACTGCTGATCTTGTCGGGGTTTGGCGTGTATTATTTACGTTCAAGGTTTCGAGAACCAGGAATAGCTTTTATAGTTTATGGTTCATTGTTTTACGCGTTATCAGTATGGGTGTTTTTTGTTGGGGAGCGTTATCGTTTAACCCTGGTTGTTCTGTTGGTTCCGATTGCCGCATATGGTGTGTGGCGTATCTTTCGACACCGGTCAAAAAAGAGGGTTGTATTAAGTGCAGGACTTATTCTGATTTTATATGGAGGAACATGGGGATTGAACCACCTCATTCCTTACGGTCCAGGATGGGCTAAAGATCGTAATCTGTTCCTGGCCAAAGAAGAAAAAAAGCTGAAAAAAGAAAAATATTATTACCAGGTCATGCGACAATCGGTGAATAACCCCGAATTAAAAGTATGGATGGAATTGTCTTCACTTCTCGAACGTAGAGGGCTGTTACCGGACGCAAAGGTTTTTGCAGGAAAAGCGATAGCATACTCCCCCGGTAACGCCATGGGTTATGAGCGTATGCTGGACTTGTTGGCCCGTCGCAGCACAAAACCTGAGCGCGATGCGTTTGCGGAAACGCTTGCCAGGGCACCAGCGGATAACAGCAGAGAACAAAAAATGTTCGATATGTTAGAACGGCAATTAGTGCGCCTGAATGAAAACCAGTAAGTCAGGGGAGGGGCACACAGACAGAATCAGCAAAGAAAGCAGCTCCATCATCAACGGCGAGCGCCTTTCCCAATAACCGGATGTTGAAGACCGGGATAAAACAGCGCGCTGCTCCTGTTCTGGAAAACAGAAAGAATAAAAACCCTTTAAAATCAAATGAATAGGGGGGATGGCCGCGTGTTGCGGCAAGTCGAAAACAAGAGAGAATGGTACCGAGGGCCGGAATCGAACCGGCACTCCCGTGAAGGAACCGGATTTTGAATCCGGCGCGTCTACCAGTTCCGCCACCCCGGCATCCTCACTTGTTGAGACGGCGCACATGATATGTGTTTAGCGCTTCACAGGCAAGTGATGAGAAGGGGGAAGATTTAACACAGGGTAGTTTGTTACACTCCCGCGCCATGCGTTGTTGTGATTTCCATTTTGACCTGCCTCCTGAACTGATCGCCCAGCGTCCGCTCGCCAAACGGAGAGCCAGCCGGTTGCTGGTGCTGCGTGGTGATACGGTGGAGGATACTTTTTTTGCACAAATTACTGCGCTGTTGCAGCCGGGTGATTTGCTGGTTATGAACAATACCCGGGTTATTCCGGCGCGCCTGTTTGGCCAGAAAAACACCGGTGGCAAAGTGGAGGTGCTGGTGGAGCGGGTGCTGGATGCGCATCGTGTACTGGCCCATGTGCGAGCCAGTAAGTCCCCTAAACCGGGCAGCTGTTTATTGTTGGAAAATGAAATGCGGGCGACGGTAACGGGGCGTGAAGGCGCACTTTTTTGTCTGTGCTTTGCAGGAACAGAACCCGTGGCGACGCTACTGGAGCGCCATGGCCATATGCCATTACCACCCTACATCGAGCGCGCCGATGAGCCTGAAGACCGTGAGCGTTACCAAACGGTGTTTGCCCGGCGGCAGGGGGCGGTTGCTGCACCAACGGCGGGTCTGCACTTTGATCAGAATCTGTTGGATGAATTGGCAAAGAAGGGAATTGAGTCGGCTTTTGTCACGCTGCATGTGGGGGCGGGTACATTTCAACCCGTGCGTGTGGATAATATTGCCGAGCATCACATGCACAAAGAGGCTATTGACGTGCCAGCGGACACGGTGGCGGCAGTGCAACAGACGCGCGCCCGTGGTGGCCGGGTGGTGGCGGTAGGTACGACCAGCGTGCGCGCATTGGAGAGTGCTGCCTGCGGTGGGGATCTGATGCCTTTTCAGGGGGATACGGATATTTTTATTACTCCCGGTTATACATTTCGTGTGGTGGATGCGCTGATCACCAATTTTCATTTGCCGGAGTCCACGTTGTTGATGCTGGTAAGTGCTTTTGCCGGTTTTGATGAGGTGAAGACCGCTTACGCGCATGCGATTGCGCAACGGTACCGTTTTTTCAGTTATGGCGATGCGATGTTTCTTCATCGGAAGACTACCTGAACCTCATGGGGCACGATCAACATATGCCGGCTCGCCGTTGCACATTGGTACTGCCGGGCCTGCTGGATTTACCCTCTGTTGAGCATGAGTCCGCGTTTGCACAAGCAGGCCGTTTGCCTGAATTGGAATGGTTTTTTTCCCGTGCGCAAAAACAGGCTTTTTCAGGCGCTGATTTTGACACGGTGTTGTTTGCACTTTTTGATGTTGTTTTGCCAGCGGATAGTGATTTGCCTGTCGCTGCCGTTGGTTATGCGGGAGATACGGGACAGCCAGCCACGGGCTGGTGCCTGCGGGCCGATCCGGTGCAACTGATTCCTGATCGTGATCAACTGGTGTTGATGGGGCCGGAAAGTTTGTCCTTGTCCCAAACCGAGGCTGATTTGCTGGTGTCAGACCTGAACAAGCAGTTTGCACAGGATGGCTGGCGCATCGAAACGGCGAGCCCCACACGTTGGTATTTACACCAATCCGATGCACCGAGGTTGCGTACTTACCGCTTGACGCAGGTGCGTGGTCGGGCGATTGGTCAATATTTGCCCGTGGGAGAAGATGGCAAACAATGGCATCGCCTGATGAATGAAGTGCAAATGGTTTTGCATACCAGTGTCGTAAATCGGGAAAGACAAGCCACCGGGCAGCCCCCGGTAAGCAGCCTGTGGTTTTGGGGTGGCGGAGAAACGCCAGAGATACCTTCGGCCAATACGGACAGCCCATGGCATCAAGTGTGGAGCAATGAACCGGTGGGTCAGGGATTGGCTGTACTTTCAAACACCACGGGCAAGGCTTTGCCAGAAAATGCGGCAGCGTGGTTAGATGCCGCCACTTTACCCGGTGAGCATCTGCTGGTGCTGGATGATTTATCGCGTTGCTGGCAAAGCGGGGAAGTGGCAGGCTGGGTGCAACAGGTGCAGGCAGTCAATCGTGAATGGATGTCGCCTTTGTTGAACGCATTACGCCGGAACGAGATTGACGAACTCATGCTTTATGCTTGCAATGGCAACAGGTTTATCCTGTCCCGTGCCGGATTACGACGCTGGTGGCGTCGAAAGAAATCACTGGCAGTCACTGCGGCACGGGTATGAACCCCGGAATACGGCATCGAAATACCCAGAAGGAAACATTTTTTCAAAATGGCTTTTAGATTCTGCGCCATCGGTGTTCGCAACAGGTTCAACTGATGTGTTAACACCACATACCGGCAAAGCACTTTCCCTGCTTTTCAGCAAAAACCCGCTTTAGTGTTTATTTGCCGCCCGGGTGCTGATGGAAAGATCGTGTAAGGCATCCCATGCCTTTTGTAGATTTTCATCAATATTGTTGTTCTTGATCACTGGCGCCAGATTACTTTTCAGCTCATCAATCATGCTGACTTGTGCTGGAATGCCCTTGGGAAAATTTCCCGCATTGGAAAACGTCACCCAGCCCTGTACCTGCCAGTGTGTATTGGCCGATGGATTGTCGGCGTGTTGCAAATTCCACCGCACTGCCTGACAGGCGCTTTGATTGTCATACAGCGGGTTGTTGAATTTATAGGTTTTATTGTTACTAACCTGCGACCACTGATCAACTGTTTCGCCGCCAAATAAATGGCCTGCATTGTGTTGTGTGCCCAGTACCACAAATCCATCAGGGACTAACAACAAGTAGTCGATAAATACCAGTCCGTCGATACCATCCGGCAAAACGACATCGTGTAAATATTTCACCCCCAGGGATTCCACTACTTTACGGGTATGGCGCTGGTGTTTGCTTTTGCGTGATTGTTTCCAGAAAAAAACAATAACAGCAATCAGGCCCAGCGCAGTGATGGCCTCTAAAACATAGAAAACCACTTCGATTGAAACCAATCCCATTTTTCAGCATTCTTTCAATCGGGGAATCAACATGGCCAGGTTGCAGGGCACGGTGCGGTGATCCAGTTGATCCCTGATGATGTTGTCCCAGCCGGTTTTGCAGGCGCCGGAAGAACCGGGCAGGCAGAACAGATAGGTGCCATTGCTGACTCCCGCCAGGGCGCGGGATTGCAATGCCGATGTTTTAATCTCCCCAAAAGAAATCATCCGGAACATCTCACCAAAACCTTCAATCTCTTTGTCCAGCAGAGGCTGGAATGCTTCCGGCGTACCATCACGGCCAGTAACACCAGTGCCGCCGGTGCTGATTATGACGTGAATTTCAGGGTCGGCGATCCAACGCGAAACAACAGCGCGGATTTGATAAATATCGTCGGGGGTTATGCTCTTTTCAGCCAGTTGGTGACCCGCCTCCTCCAGCCGGCTGACCAGCACTTTGCCTGAGGTGTCTTCGGCTTCTGTGCGAGTGTCAGACACGGTGAGGATGGCAATGTTGAGGGGGATAAAGTCGTGTTGTTTTTTCGAGAGGCTCATTGATTTTTGCTCATTCAGTAATGGATTCGTTTGCCAAAGGCATTGTGTGCAAGGGGATTATACCGGCTGTATCCGCAGCCGGGGAATTTGTGAAAGGCGAGGGGGTGGAAGCCGTCAATCCGCTTTTTGGGCGTGGATAGCGGATATGAATTCTCCATCGCAAATGTCAAATTATAAGATATTTTCTATTTATATTAATTGCTTAGATGAAATCCAAAAATATATGAAAAATCCATGCTTGACAAATGGTTGTTGATTATCTAAAAATGTATTCGTTCTACATGTTTATGAGAAAGTTGATGGATATACACGGTATTTGATTTTGGAGGGAGTACCCATGAGCGATTTGAGATTCAAGAGCCCACGCAAAATCCGACAGACAATTTGCCTGCTTTTGGTGAGTTTTGCGTTGGGGTTTGGCAGCTTCGTCCAAGCGGCCAAACGTGAGATGTCCATGTCCATTGACGAGATGGTGATTGATGTAGCCCCTGATCTGAAATACAAAGTCTTTGCTTTTAACGGTCAGGTACCTGGCCCACTGATCCATGTTCAGGAAGGTGATGATGTGGTTATCCACGTCACCAACAACACCACACTGTCCCACACGATCCATTGGCATGGGGTGTTACAGACCGGAAGCTGGCGCAGTGATGGTGTGCCCGGTGTCACCCAGCAGCCGATCAAACCCGGTGACACTTACACTTATAAATTCAAGGCCGACCGCATCGGCAGCCTTTGGTATCACTGTCATGTCAACGTCAACGAGCATGTCGGTATTCGCGGTATGTGGGGCCCGCTGATCGTTGATCCCAAAAATCCGCTGCCGATCGAAAAACGTGTGACCAAAGACGTGATCATGATGCTTTCCACCTGGGAGAGTAAAAATGCTGACAAATTCGGTCAAGGCTCCACTCCGTATGATGTTGAGGATTATTTTTCCGTCAATGCCAAATCCTTTCCACTGACCCAGCCCATACGCTTTAAAACGGGGGATGTGGTGAGGGTACGTTTTGTGGGTGCCGGCGGTGCGATTCATGCCATGCATTCACATGGTCACGACATGCTCGTTACCCATAAAGACGGTCTGCCACTGTCCAATCCCTATTCTGTCGATACCGTGCTCATCGGCCCTGGCGAGCGTTATGACGTCATCATCAAAGCCAATCACGATGAAGGTCGTTTTATCTTCCATGACCATGTGGACAAGCATGTGACTGCGCGAGGTAAATTTCCCGGAGGTCCCATTACCGTAATGGAATACGAGGGCACACCCATGGACGATTGGTATGTGTGGAAAGACATCGACTATGACCCGGACTTCTTCTTCAGCGAAGCCATGAAAAAAGGTTATGGCCTGATCGAGAACCCACGTTTCAAAGGCACACCTCTCACCCGCGAACGGCGTCGGCATCGGGACTAGGGGGATAATATGAAATATCTTCTTTTGTTTCTTGGTTTCACTTTTGCCAGCGCAACCCTGGCGGATGATGGCATGGCCATACTGCAAAAACGCTGTGCGAATTGTCATGACCTCAGCGGTCCTGCCGCACAAAGTGTGCAGGCATTATGGCAGCGTAAAGGCCCTGATTTGTTTTATGCCGGTTCCAAATACAATCGTGAATGGCTGGAAAAATGGTTGGTTAAACCACGCCGCATCCGGCCTGCCGGTTATCACTATATTCAGCACATCAAGCCAGGTAAAAAACGCGACATGATTGATGCCGCAACATTGACACCGCATCCAGTCTTGTCATCGGATAAAGCGGAGGATGTTGCCGAGGCTTTGATGAAGCTCAAGGCGCCTGCGGAGATGATGGGTGCCGCTGCTTTTAAGGGAGGCAGTATTTCCGTCAGTTTCGGTGAAATGGTGTTCGACAAATTTAATGGCTGTATGGCCTGTCACGAAATTGAGCCGGGTTACGGTGGTCTCTCCGGACCGGAGGTTTACACCGCCGCCAAACGTTATCAGGCGGATTATCTGGTCAGCTTTATCAGCAGCCCACAAGCGTGGAACCCGAAAACACCCATGCCCAATAAACATGTTGCAGAACCCAATATTCAGAAAATTGTGCAGTATTTGCAAGCGTTGGCAAAGGAGAACTGGGATGAGAAAAAATAAATTATTCCCGGCTTTTTTTATGATGCTACTGATTTTTTCTACAGCAGCATGGCCTGATGATGCGGAAGACAATTACAAAAACTATTGCTGGCAATGTCATGGAATGTCAGGTGATGGCATGGGACTCAATGTGCAGGATATGTCTGTACAACCGCGCGATCATACCAGTGCCAAAGCCATGGGCGGGCGCAGTGATGCCGATCTTTTTAAAGTCATCAAAGAAGGTGGGTTGGCAATTGACAAATCTGTGCTGATGCCGCCCTGGGGCGACAGCCTGAGCGATGATGAAATTCATGATCTGGTCAAGTACCTGAGAAAACTCTGCCAATGCGGCTGATTACTGATAAAACAGTCAGCAGTGTGCATGAGTGACTTTATTAATGGAGGATTGAGTGTTTTAGCCGGGATGCTGCTTTTTAAAAGTGGTTTTGATTTTAGCCACGCTTTCTAACCGAAAAAGGGAGAGTAACTATGTTTAACAAACTATCCGTAAGCGCCATGGTATTGACCATTGGTCTGGTGGGTACGCAAATTGCACAAGCCAAAACGGTACATGTCACCATGACCGCGAAAGAAACCACGGTGCAAATCGACAACAAGGGCACCACCTACAAGGCCTGGACTTTTGATGGCGCGATTCCGGGTAAAACTGTACGTGTCACTGAAGGCGATATTATCGACTTCAAGCTTATTAACCCCAAAACCAACAAAGAATCTCATTCCATGGATTTCCATGCGGCAGAAGTTCATGTATTGGAAGAATTTGCCCCGGTCAAACCCGGTCAAACCAAGCATTTCAAGTTTGAGGCCAAACGGGCAGGCGTGTGGATGTACCATTGTGGCGCCAGCGTCATGGCGCAACATATTGCACGAGGTATGTATGGCGTAATCATTGTTGACCCCAAAGAGGGTTACACCAAGGATTTCCCGAAACCTGATCGTGAATATGTGTTGATTCAGGGCCAGTATTTTCCTGATGCAGATAACTACAAAGCCATGCTGCGTAACGAAGGCTCGGAAGGCTCTTTGATCAATGGCCGTATGTTCCATTATGATCCCGTGCATGATCCGGCTGCTTCTCTGGCCCTGGCCTCCAAGCCAGGCGAACGTGTGCGCTTTTATTTTGTGAATGCCAACATCAATGAGCCTGTTGCCTTACATCCTATTGCGGGTATCTGGGATCGTGTCTACATCAATGGCAGCCCTAAAAATACGCTTTATGATATTGCCACTTATGGTGTCGCAGTTTCTGAAGCCGTGGCTGTGGATATCGTATCGCCGGAAGGCAGAAATACTGCCAATGCCATTGTTGACCACACCATGAGTGCTGCTCTTCGTGGCGCCATCACTGTGCTGATTAACAGCCCGGATGCTGATCCCAAGGCGGGCAAGGGTGACAACATTCTGCCGCGCGCTGTGGATAAATAAAGAATGTATTGATTTATCAACCTGCTGTTTTATGGTTGAGCCTTGTAAGGCGGACCCCATTTGGGGTTCGCCTTATTTGTTTATGGTTGAAGGATGACCCGGCTTTCAGGGTTTATACTACCTGTGGCGCTTGGGATTTCAGTTTAAGTGTGCGTCATATTTTCTTCATGGCGAGGCGACATGACGCGCCATCGTTATTCTATGGCAAGGACAACAGCGTGGCCATGGCGGAAACAGGGCGTGCAATGAGACCTGAATCCCAAACGCTACGGGTATATGTCTGCAATAAACCTTTGGTGTCCCGGGAATTGAAAAGAAAAACGAGTCAGGTATGGACTTTTTGGAAAAGTGCTTTTATTGTCGTCATGACACGCAACATGGAGTTAGAGCATGCCCTTGGTGTTCAAAGAGACCTTGACCCTACAACCCATTCCGATGTCGCGGCAGCTGGCGGCGCGACAGGCATCGCTTATTCAGCGTCGGCTTGCTGCCAGCGGTAGCCTTGCCCGCATCAAGGCCGAGGCGCTGGGTGCGATTAACAAAGCTTCACCTGATGATCCACCGAGTGAAATCAAACGCCTGCGGCTTCTGTATCAATCGGTGTACACGCAACAGGAACTCACGATGTTTGTGGATTCCAGTCTGGCCGAACTCGGCTTTAGCGAATAGCCATGTCTTATCCAAACCTGGGTTGTTTTTCAGAATGCCTCGAATGCGAGGTGTGCGATGACGACTGGTTGAAAGATGATGATATTGATCTGGATGTACCGGATGATTTTGACGACTGGGATGATGATGGGGGGTTGCCGGATGACTTTTGGGACCCGGCGCCTGATGACGCAGATGGCGGTTTGTTCGACGATTTCGAAGTGCCTGGCGTTGATTTGCCCGGTGGTGGGAGAGCGACGCCGGACTGGAACGATGGTCCCGGCGTGAAACTGGAGTGGCCCTGGGGATGATGACCCGAGATGAAGCTGTCAAGGCGCGCATCGGTGCGCTGAAACTTGAACGCCTGTACCATGCCTATCGCGCGGCAAGCCGTGCAAGCGCAATGGTGATGACTCGCATGAGTATCGAGCTTGAAGGAAACGAACAGGACCCGAACCGGCGTTTTAAACTTCAGCAGCGCCTGATGCGTGAGATGGCGGTGTCACGGGAAAACGATCTGGTTTTTCAGAACCGCATTGAGCAAATCCGCCGACGAATTGCCGAGCTGGACGAATACGAAGGAACTTCATGACTACGTTCACAGATTCACAGGCTGTGCGCATTGACGATCGTGACTATTTTGATGTCACGCTTGCCAGTGTTGAGGCAGCGAAACGACGTATCTGGGCATCGCTGTTTATTTATGACATCCGCCCCGGTCAGGATCTCGAAGGTTTGGTTCTTGAGCTTACCACGGCGCTTATTGAACGGCGGCAGTGTGGCGTGGATGTGCGTGTATTGATGACAGGGCATGTGCGGACGCAAAATATTGCTGTTGCAAACCTTGCCAGCGGGTTATATCTCGCAGGAGCAGGTGTTCCCCAGCGGCGTATATTTTCGACGGATGCAGAACGAAACGGATCGCACGCGAAATTTGCCATTTTCGATGATACAGCAGTGCTGGGCAGTCAGAACTGGACCGATGATGCGTTCACCGCAAACATCGAAGATGCAGTTTTGCTGACCGGCAGTGCGGTTCATGAACTTGCCGCGCAGTTTTTGACGCTATGGGATAACGGAAAGGGGCTGCCAAAAAATGTCGCTCGATAAAGTCACCGCCCGTGGGCGTATTGGTGAATGGTCGGCCGGGCTTGCTTCGCCGTGGACTGAACAGCAGCAGGCTGACCTTGCCGGCCAGCTGGTGAGGCTTGCCCGTTTTGTTGAACCGCATCTGGTTCCGGATGTACCGTTGGAACCCGAGCGTGCTCAGCGCTATTTTTTGGCCCGGACGGTCGCTCACCTGGAAGACTGGTTAGTCATGGCGGCGGCGCATCAGTTTCCCGTATCCTCAAGAAGTGGCGCGCAGGTAGGCTTGCGCAGCGCCACACAGCAAGAGCTTGAATCCCTGCCCGGCATTGGCGCCGAGCTTGCCACCGATGTCCGTCAACGTCTGGCGATGCGTCCCCCGGTCCGTGATTTGGCGGCCCTGCGAGCGATTCGGGGCATTGGTTCCGAGCGTGTTGAGCAGCTACAGGACACGAGCTATCTGGATGAGCCTAGCGCTGTCCTGGTTTCGCCGGCGATGTGGGCATTCGCGTCGATGCCGGGCATTCCCCGTGCCCTGGTATTGTTTGAAACGTCGGATGTGTCTTTTGTTTTTGGTGATGCGAATGCCATTGAGCGCCGTCTGCCCGCAGCTGGCGCAGGATCATACGAACGCTTTTCGGCCTTCATCGCATTTGTTACTGAGCGTGCAGAAGTATCGGTGTCGGGCGCAGCCGGTTCTTTGGCCAGCGAGGCAGTGCGTTGGTTGAACCGCCACGAGCTCCGGCAAAAATTATTGGCCTCGACCCAAAAAACCACAGGCGCTCTGTTGGTGAATGATGCCTATGTCGAAGCCACCAAAGCCGCGATTGAGGCGGCAACGACGTCGGTCAGTCTGATGGTGTTTCTGGGGTCGGCGAGCGATGGTGAGGCCGGGCGTGCACCATTACCCCTTGTGGAAGCGCTTGAGGCGGCCGCCAATCGCCCGGGTGTCGAGGTTAGTGTGATCCTGGATCAGGATGATGACGGCGTACCCTACAAAAGCGCATTAATCAACCGGGCGCTTGTTAAACGCCTACAGGCAGGCGCGGTGCAGGTTAAGCTGGATACCAAAGAAACGCTGTTACACTCCAAGGTGCTGGTTGTCGACCGGAAAGTGTGTGTGGTCGGGAGCCACAACTGGACCCGTACCTCGTTCGCATACACTCATGAACTGAGCGTACTTCTTGATAATACTGTGGTTGCCGGTGCGTTTCAGGACCGCTTCGATGCCTTATGGGACACATTGCCCAACCTCCAATAACGACGTAGCACCGTCGTTCCCGCTATGGTTCAACGGATAATTCCGGTTGGTGGTTTATGATTATGGGTGTATATACACGTATAGATGAAAAATATCACAAACTACCCCATTCACAAGGCGTTTTATGGGGTGATTCTGGCCGGCGTATTTTTTTGAGAATATATGTGTGTATATACACTAAAGGAAACAAAGCCATGAAAAGCATCAGCAATTTCGTGGAGCTGGTTTCAAAAATGAATGGGTCGAAAATTACCGCCCGGATGTCATTGTGGACCAACGTACAGAAATAATAATTGATGGAACGTCAATTGAACTGATACCTGTAGTGGGTGGCGAAACTGAAGACGCCATGCTTGTTTTTATGCCGATACTAAATGTTATCTTCACTGGGGATATATTGATGCCGTATTACGGGGAGCCTTGGGTTGAAGAGGGGTTCATTGATGAAGCGATGACAACGATGGGCGAAGTGATAAAGCGCAATGCAAAACAGGTATTGCATGGTCATTATCCTCTGACCCTATTGTATGGGCCTGAACAAATCTGAAAATACCGGGACGCATATATATGGTTGGTTGATATCACCAGGAAGCTTGTGCGCAATGGTTACTCGGTTAAGGATATTGTGCGTCTCAATTTAATACCACCCGGTCTTCAGGATCATCCGGATATTTATTTATCTTATCTGGCGCCACGGGATCATCTTATTGCCCGGGTTGTGGATCATATGACTGGTATCTGGGAGGAAGATGCCTCAGGTGAGGAACCCATGGGATTGGACAATCTGACTTCTGTTGAATATGGGCGGCTTTTAGATGTTTATCTGGGGCTTTCTGCAAGCGATGTCGAAAATGCGTTGCAAAGAAAAATCGCTGGTGGTGATCTCGAACTGGCATTTCAATTCGCCATTGCCGCAGAAAAACGCTACGACGCCAACCAGGCCATTATACAACTGAAGGAAGAGGCAGCCGACCGAATCAGAAGTGCGGCACAGTTTCTTGATCCATTCAAATTTGTTGTTTATACAGAAATGATTGGTAAGGAGCACAAGCCTGTTCCCGGCTTGCCTCTCAGCCAACACACCGAAAAAACACCATGAGTCATACCATATTATGATTGATTGTGATGAAGGTAGGGTGCTTTGCGGTTGTCAGTACGGCTGTTTCTCGGGCTGCCCCGGCTCTGTTATACTGCGCAAAATCTACCGGGTGTATTTTTGCACAGGGTATTTTCAGGTAATCCAAACAGTGGAGAACATCATGGCAACAGCAACAGCAACAGCGCGACACATTCTGGTGTCCAGTGAAGAACAATGTCAGCAATTGAAGGATGAAATCGAGGCGGGTGCCGATTTTGGTGGAGTGGCCAAGGCACATTCCAGTTGTCCTTCGGGTGCACAGGGTGGTGATCTCGGTTCTTTTGGTCCCGGTCAGATGGTGCCGGAGTTTGATCAGGTGGTTTTCAGTGCTGATATCAATACGGTACAAGGCCCGGTTAAAACCCAGTTTGGTTATCATTTGCTGGAAGTCACGAGCCGTACAGACTGAGTTCTGTTCCGGCAAAAGCAGAGGTGTTTTGAAAAAGGCCTGAACAGTAAATGTTCAGGCCTTTTTTATTGCATGTTTCCCCGGTTGCCATAAAAATTTCACCGCCTCGTCATGAAGAAAATATGACGCACACTTAAACCGAAACCCCAAACGCCACGGGTATACGCCGGAGATGGCTACATTTTCCCGCCTGTCACTGCGTATAATGCGCCTTCACTATTCATTCCAGGTTGCCGCCTTATTATGAGCGTTACTATTAACCGCCGCCCCGCTGGCCATACGGCTGTTTTGGCCGGGGCAGGTCTTCATCCCACCCTGGCACGTATTTATGTCCAGCGGGGTATCGAATCTGCACAACAACTGGCGCAAGGTCTTGCCTGTCTGTTGCCGCCGGATCAGTTGAAAGGTGTTGCGTCAGCGGCGGCATTGCTGGCCGAGGCGGTGAGCAGCCAACAACGCATTCTTGTTATCGGGGATTTTGATTGCGATGGCGCCACCAGTTCAGCGCTGGCGGTACGCGCATTGCACATGCTGGGTGCGACACAGGTGGACTACCTGGTACCGAATCGTTTTGAGTATGGTTATGGGCTGACGCCGGAAATAGTTGCTGTGGCGGCAGAACGCGAACCTGACGGTATTCCCGATTTAATTGTTACCGTGGATAACGGTATTTCCAGCATTGAAGGTGTGGCTGCGGCCAATGAACGCGGCATTCGTGTGCTGGTGACGGACCATCATTTACAGGGTGACGCATTGCCAGCGGCAGCGGCTATTGTGAATCCCAATCAACAGGGTGATGATTTTCCCAGCAAGCACCTGGCCGGCGTCGGGGTGATTTTTTACGTGATGCTGGCTGTGCGTGCGCTGTTGCGAAAGCAGGGTGTATTTGCCGATGGGCACGGTCCCCACCTGGCCGGATTGCTGGACTTGGTGGCACTGGGCACGGTGGCGGATGTGGTGCCACTGGATCACAACAACCGCATTCTGGTGGGGCAGGGACTGGCGCGCATCCGTGCGGGGAAATGCACGGCGGGCGTTTCGGCGCTGGTTGCTGTGGCGAAGCGCAACCCGTCCACGTTGGCCGCTACGGATCTGGGCTTTGCGCTGGGTCCGCGACTCAATGCCGCAGGCCGGCTGGACGATATGTCGCTGGGTATTGAACTGCTGCTTACCGATGACCCGGTGCGTGCTACCGAGCTGGCGCAGCGCCTCGATGACCTCAACCACGAACGCCGGCAGATTGAAAACGAAATGAAAGCAGAAGCCATGCTCATTCTGGATGAAATGGAGCTGGAAGCATCGGAGGATAAAAATGAGGAGCTGCCCACGGGCCTGTGTCTGTTCGAGCCCCACTGGCATCAGGGGGTTATCGGCATTCTTGCGTCGCGTATCAAAGACCGGCTGCATCGGCCGGTGATTATTTTTGCTCAGGCCGATGATGGCAGTCTCAAAGGTTCGGCGCGTTCCGTGCCCGGACTGCATATTCGTGATGCACTGGACGCAGTGGCGGCCCACCACCCTGGTTTGCTGAGTAAGTTTGGTGGCCACGCCATGGCTGCCGGACTGAGCCTGGCAGCGGAGGACTTTGACCGTTTTCGTGAGGCCTTTGATGAGGAAGTGCGGCGTCATCTGACAGCTGAAGATCTGCGCCGGGAAATTCTCAGTGATGGCGCATTGGGCGACAATGAACTGAATCTGGAACTGGCTGAAGCCCTGCGTGCTGCTGGCCCTTGGGGGCAGGGTTTTCCCGAACCCTTGTTTGACGGTGTATTTGAACTGGTGAATCGGCGCATTGTGGGTGAAAAACACCTGAAACTGGTAGTGCGGCCCGCGGGGAGCCAGCAGGTGATTGACGCCATTGCCTTTAATACCACCGATGACGACTGGCCGGTGGATGTGAAGCAGGTTGAACTGGCCTACCGGCTGGACGTCAATGAGTTTAATGGCAAACGTAGTGCCCAGTTGATGGTGGAATACATCGAGCCAGTCTAAAAGAGCGTAGGTTGGGGTGAATGTTTTTTATGAACCCCAACGTGCCAGAACAACAGCCTGCCTCCGGAATTATGTTCCGGCCACCTCAGCCTGTTTGTAAACGTCACTGTAGTTCATGCAAAGGCGCTAAAAATCGCAATTTTCTTCGCGTCCTCTGTGGCTTTGTGGCCTTTGCGTTTACAACACGCAGCCTGCTACCCATGCCGGTATTGCCCGGCCCACAGTCAACAACGGTGACGTGGAAAACAAATAAATAAAGAGCAGCGTCATTCACCCCGGCCGCCACCTGCTGTAGAATGGCGCGTTTTTCCCAAGCCTGAACGGGGTTTATTGCACATGCTCGAAATCAGCCTCATCTCCTCCCGCATCAAAGACATGCAAGGGCGCGCCGACGCTCTGAGGGGGTATCTTTGACTATGAAACAAAATGCGAACAGCTGGATGAAGTCGTGCGCGAACTGGAAGTCCCCGAGGTCTGGAATGATCCTGAGCGCGCCCAGGCATTAGGCAAAGAACGTGCGTCGCTGGAACTGGTGGTCAACACCATTCGCAGTATGGACAACAACCTGGGTGAAGCCGCTGACCTGCTGGAAATGGCCGCCGAGGAGGATGACCAGGAAACGGTGGATGCCGTGGTGGCAGACCTTGACGAGCTGGAAACCCAACTCGCCAAGCTGGAATTCCGCCGCATGTTTTCCAACGAAATGGACCCCAACAATGCCTACCTCGATATTCAGTCCGGCTCCGGCGGCACCGAAGCCCAGGACTGGGCCGAAATGCTGTTACGCATGTATCTGCGCTGGGGTGAAGCGCACGGTTTTAAAACCGAATTAGTGGAAGCCTCGGACGGTGACGTGGCAGGCATTAAAAGCGCCACCATTCACTTTGAAGGTGAATACGCCTTCGGTTGGCTGCGTACCGAAACCGGTGTACACCGCCTGGTGCGCAAATCACCCTTTGATTCCGGTGGCCGTCGGCACACCTCGTTTGCATCAGTGTTTGTCTCACCAGAAATAGATGACGATGTTGATATTGACATCAATCCTGCGGATTTACGTATTGACGTATATCGTGCCTCGGGTGCCGGTGGTCAGCACGTTAACCGTACCGAGTCCGCTGTGCGCATTACCCACAATCCCACGGGCATCGTAGTACAGTGCCAGAATGATCGCTCACAGCATAAAAACAAGGCCTCGGCCATGAAACAACTCAAGGCCAAACTGTACGAATTTGAAATGCAAAAACGCAATGCCGATCAACAGGTGGTGGAAGACAGCAAGGCCGACATCGGCTGGGGCAGTCAGATTCGCTCTTACGTGCTGGATCAATCACGCATCAAGGATTTACGCACCGGCGTGGAAACGGGAAATACACAGGCCGTGTTGGATGGTGGACTGGATCAGTTTATTGAAGCGAGTTTGAAGTCAGGGCTTTGATATTTTTAATATTGTAATACTCTTCAGCCTTTTCCCTCACCCCGACCCTTTCCCCTTAGGGGAGAGGGAAAAATGCAAAAACATAGCGAGATGCACCCCATGCCAGATAACAAAAAACAAAAAACCGAAATCGCAGAAGACACCAATGCGCTTATCGCACAGCGCCGCAGCAAATTGTCAGCACTGCGCGAAACAGGAAACGCCTTTCCCAATGACTTCCGCCGTGATGTGATGGCAGGTGAGCTGCACGCCGAATACGGCGAAAAATCAAAAGAAGAGCTGGAAGCCAATCCGGTGCGTGTGAAAGTGGCGGGGCGCATGATGAGCCGCCGTATCATGGGCAAAGCCAGCTTCGCCCATGTACAGGATATGTCAGGCAAGATGCAACTGTTTGTCACCCGTGATGAACTACCCGAAGGTTTTTACAACCAGCAATTCAAAAAATGGGATATCGGCGACATTATCGGTGCCGAAGGCGTGATGTTCAAAACCCAGACCGGTGAACTGTCCGTGCGTGTGGATGACATTCGTCTGCTCACCAAATCCCTGCGTCCGTTACCGGAAAAATGGCACGGCCTTGCCGATCAGGAAACCAAATATCGCCAACGTTACGTAGACCTCATCATGAACGAAGTCACGCGGACAACATTCCGTGTGCGCTCACAAGTGGTGGATTACATGCGCCGGTTTTTGCTGGAGCGCGACTTCATGGAAGTGGAAACGCCCATGATGCACGTTATCCCTGGCGGCGCCACAGCACGTCCGTTTGTCACCCATCACAATGCCCTGGACATGGGTTTGTATTTGCGTGTTGCGCCGGAACTGTATTTGAAGCGCTTGGTGGTAGGTGGCTTTGAACGGGTGTTTGAAATCAACCGCAACTTCCGTAACGAAGGTCTGTCCACCCGCCACAATCCCGAATTTACCATGGTGGAATTTTACCAGGCCTATGCCGACTATAAAGACTTGATGGACCTCACCGAAGAAATGCTGCGCGGCATGGCGCAGGAAATTCACGGTACTACCGTGTTGCCTTATCAGGGTGAAACATTCGACTTCGGCAAACCTTTTGCGCGCATGACCATTGTGGAATCCATTTTGCACTATAATCCCGACTTGCAGTTAGAAAATTTGCAGACTCTGGACGCTGCCCGACTGGCCGCTGAATCACTTAAAATCCCGTTGAAGGACAGCTACGGCCTGGGCAAGGTGCAAATTGAAATTTTTGAAAAAACCGTTGAGCACAAACTCAAAGATCCCACCTTTATTACCGCATACCCCACCGAAGTATCACCGCTGGCCCGCCGCAGTGACGAAGACCCCTTTGTTACCGACCGTTTTGAATTTTTTGTTGGTGGTCGTGAACTGGCCAACGGCTTTTCAGAGCTGAATGATGCCGAAGACCAGGCCGAACGGTTCCGCAAACAAGTGGAAGAAAAAGAAGCCGGTGACGACGAAGCCATGCATTACGATGAGGATTACATCACAGCTTTGGAACACGGCATGCCACCCACAGCCGGTGAAGGTATCGGTATTGACCGTCTGGTTATGTTGTTTACCGACTCACCCTCTATTCGTGATGTGCTGTTGTTTCCGCATATGCGATCAAAGAAATCAGTGTAAGGGCAGGCAAGATAACACCCGTCTTGCCACAGAAAAAAATCTGAGTGATACCTTGCCCACGTTATTTTATCGGGCCGGATTTTTAAAAATAGAATCTGACTATTGCCTCAGTGGTATATGTCGCGCTTTTCCTCAGGGTGGCACGATTTTCATAGTGCGCATCAGAATCTGAATCTTTGTAGGTTCTTACGGTCTTTGTGTAAATCAGGCCAACATTTGTACCAATGGATATTTTGGGGAACAAAAAATATTCAAATGATATTGTTGGTGAAACGAAATACGTTTCACTTTCCTGTTTACGAAAGTCTGAATAAGAATAAGAGGGGGAAGAGGTATACCTTGATACATATTCACCTTCTGAATACCCTACTCTGACGCCATAGTTAATAAATGTGTTTTCATAGACTTCATTTTTGGAGAATACACCAATGCCAATCTCATAAATTGACGTATCATATTCATCAACACTTCCGTCATAAAAACGCTCATTTATTTCATATGATGACCACCGGAGGGTTGGTTCAATAATAAATTTTTTAAACTGTATTGGCATGTATATTATTAAGTTTCCTTCATTAAAGTTACTACCAAAACCGGCTTTATCAAAACCGGACTGAGCATGGCAAGCCGAAGAAAATAAAAACAATGCAACCAGGTGTTTCACAAAAATCAGTTTTTTTCTCATAATTTCCTCAATGAAATATTTGTCCGGTTTATATTTTTAGTCGCTTCTGTCTTGTTTTATACATATGTTTTTAGCCTTTACAGAACAGACTGATTAATGAAACTGCGGGCGAGGCTACAGCAGTACGATGTTATCATCCAGATAATATTCCAGGTAAAATTACCGATAAAATGAAACCGAAGGAACGATAAGGAATCCGTCAGTTGTCTTTCATGTTGTTGTATTCGGTTTATCTTCTTTGGTCCTTTTTTTTCGAATCCACCATTTTTAAATTTTCCATATAATTGTGCGGCGCGCCAACGTTACTTTTCCGTGAAGAAAATAATGTAACCGGCCAATGCCCCAAACCATAGATCAATTATGTCATTCAACCTGCTGTACTCTCAGTAGCAAAAGATTGGCTTGACCTCTATAGGCTGGAAAACAGTGCGCCGAAAATGAGAGGCCAGTGTACTTTTTAGGTATGATAAATTTTGTGTAGGTATTGCTGCCTGGTACAGACTGCTGATAAACCCGAGGTTTTCTTCCGCGTACAGGAAATTTTTCCGGTTATTATTGTGCTATGGTTGCTCCGGTTATCGGCTTGTTTTTCCGCCGGGATGATTTTGTTATGAGGCCTGACACATGGTCGTCCACCTTGCCGTGAAGAATAGATGTTCCATAATAATGACAAATAACCACTATGGAGGTTTTCTGAAATGGAAATACAATACATTACCAGTATTAATGACACCGACAAAACGAAAATTCTGTTGTTGATCGAGGCCAGTCTCCAGGCCTACAACGCCTTTAATGATAATGCGCCAAAAAAATGTCAGGAAGAAAATATTTCCGCACCCGCTGGTTTTGAATGTGTCGAATGCTGGACAGGCATCGACGCCATTTTCAGTCATGACAAGACCGTTGAATGCTATGGTGTTGTATTTCGCTCAAAAGCGGCGCCGTACACGTATATTTTCGCTTTTCGTGGCACCTCGTCCATATTGGATATACTCGATGACCTTGGCGCGGAGTCGACATCATTTACACCGTATGAAAAAGATGTGGCGGTACCTTCAGGGGTAACGGTTGAATCCGGGTTTTATGATATTTATAGTGAACGCCGGAAGAATACACCTTCCATGCAAAGCCAGTTATTTCACCTGATTGATAAATATGAAACTTCAGGTAAACCCATCGAGCAACTGTATATTACCGGCCATAGTCTCGGATCAGCATTGAGCGAACTCTTTACGCTGGATGTTGCTTTATCACGTCCCTCCATAACCGCATCGAATATCAATTACGCCTGTCCACGGGTAGGTAATCGTGATTTTGTTACCTTTTATGAACAACAGCCAGCGCAACAGAACAGCAGTACGCGAACACTTCGCGTGCAAAACACCTACGACAAGGTTCCGTGTGTTCCGCTGGAAGACATGGGCTACCATCATCTCTCTCATGCTTACATTATTGCCTTCTACAAAGACAGCTGGATAGGAAAGGCCGACTTGCTGGCTTGTCACTCGGCCCTTAACTATCAGGCCGTTTTGAAGTGCGCAGCAGAAAATGAGGAGGGTGTTTGTATTTGCAAGGAATTGAAAGTCCCTGCCAACAAATATGCGGTAACTTCAAAGAAGCCAGAACAGAGCACAATTTGCAGCTTCTGGTAAACCGGGAGGCAGTTTCTTTAAATCTAATCCCACAGCGCACCCCAGCGCAGGCCGGGGCCCAGGCGTGCAAGTCTTTGGGCTCTGGCTAAAAACATATCAGCCATCAAGATCCTGGACCGGTTCCATGTCATGGCACACTTGGGTAAGGCATTGATGAAATGCGTGCCGGCGAGGTGCCTGAAGAGGTTGTTTTTCCCTTATCCATTTTCTGATAAAAGTATACCGGATTACCATTTGGTAACTTAACGGTAATGTTCAGGTGATTTATATCTTATACAGTAGCTTTATTCCAGAGTTGAATATAAGTTTATAAGGATAAATCGCATGAAGTCTCCGATATGTGAAAAATGGTTTCTTTTACTCGCGTGTATTTTTGTTTTTGGCCTACCGTCAGTTGTTTTAGCCGATGCGACTGATGCGACGAATGCCCCCCATCATGCTGAAAGCAGTATCGAAATAGAATATTTCCGCATATCTGATTCAACGCTGAATGTTGGAAATGCACAAGTTGATACATCGGGTGTGCTTGTTCAGTCTGAGTACGAAACAAATAATATGGTTTTTACATTTAATTACGAACGCTGGAATTATAACTGGACAAACTCGCGGGATATTATTTTTGTTTCTGATGTAGACAGTGTCCCCTGGAGCACTTTCAACACGTTACAGTTTGGTTTTGCTTATGAGCATGAAATAGGTGATGACTGGGAATTTAATTATTATATTGAGGCCGAATCCTCTTTTGAAAAAGAAATGAGCGAATCCAATGAGTATGAGTTAGGCGTAGACTTTATTTATGAGCCAACAAAAGCATGGGCCTATACATTAAATGTTAATCTGGAATATCTCGATGCAACGGGAGCAGAGCTTGGGGTTGATTTCGAAATTGAATGGAATCATGACAAAAAAGAAGGTTGGTCGGGTGAATTTGAAATAAGCAGTGAATTTCCGGAAACAAGTTTGACTTATCATTTCACCAGGAAATTTTCAACGACGATGTTTTATGGTGAAGGCGGAACCAACACAATCAGGCTCTCTGACAGCAGCCCAGTGGCCGGCATGCAGGGCGGTTATTTTGAGGATGAATATAACAGTTCTGGTATTCGGCTTGATTATGAGTTTACGTATGAAAGTTACCTGTCATTTTCATTTCAACAAAATACAAGAAGGCGGTTTTCTTTTGTTGACAGCTCAGGAAAAGAGAAAATGGAAACGACATACGGGCTTGCTGATACTACCGAAGTCTCAGTTGGGTTTTTATATACGTTTTAGCTCTTGATTTTAGCGCGACAACCTCAATTTCAATCGCTACAGGTGTGTCGTATTTTCCGGCCAGATTGCAGTGATCGGTATTCATGGTGAAATAATACAAACTGTATCCAAATTTTTTTGCACTTGGCGTGCGCTATTCACTGACAAATAATATGGAAGGCAGTATTGGCATACAGATTTTTCGTGGAAACGCTGGAACGGAATATGGTTCGTTGGAAAACCAGTATTTTACCCAGTTGTAGTGGTTTTTTTGAGAAAAATTTTATTCCGGCTTGGAAATACTACAGAGGGAGGAATAGTGCATAACTTGTAGTAGGTTTTTTAACGTGGTTATAAAATAACAAAACCATAAAATTACTGCCCGAACAGTAAAGCGCTGTAAACAAATATGTGTCGTCTTCTTCTTAACAATAATAAACAGTTTGTCAAAACTACAGATTTGGTTATTTTTCTGTTTTTACATTGCTCAGTTAAAATAGCAGCGGCATTGCATTGAGCAGGCAAGAGATTGGTAATCTTCTAATACAGGTAAGTAAAATTCCTTATTGCATTGATCGCAAATACGCAACAGAATCCCGTACGGTGTAATGCTATGTACGCCATAAAAAATAAGTATAAAAAATAATAAAAACAAAAAACACAAGCTATAAATCGCCCATTCAAGAAATAAAAAAGGAGGCTAAAACACAAATCAATTAGCAACGGACGGCTAGCAGGATTTTGCGCTGGCGGCCAGAATCGTAATCAATCAAGAATGATTATTAACAAGTAAAAAAGAGGGAATATAATGAAACGCTCAACACAGCTCGGCATTCTTGCCAGTGGGCTTGCCCTTGCGCTATGGGTCGGCGGTGCTGCTGCTCATGGGGGAGGCAAAGGTGGTAGTACTGCTCCGGGTGTAAAGAAAAATAGTACACGCATTTCCATTAAAGCCAGTAATCCTGTGCGTATCCGCCGTGTTACGGGCCCCGTCGATGATGCTAACAGAATCCTGGGCGTGCCTACAGAACCTGTCGATTCCTTTGACTGGGGAGGCCAGGCCTTGACTCCGATCAAGGGTCACGCCAGACTGGAAATAGACCCTATCGCCAACACCGGCAGAATCAGAGCCGAGTGGGAAGATGAATACGGTCGCTGGACATACAGACAGGATACGTTCGGCACACCGCCTCATGGCACCGGGATACGTATCGGGGCATCCCGGGACACAGTGACGGAAATCGTGGGTGATCCTATCACCACCAACGTCTATCTGCATGGCGATACCGGCATTGGTGGACCCGTAACTCCTACGTTCTTTGCTCAAGTTGCGATTTGGGGTCCGGCAAAAATCACCCTTAATGGTCAACGCTTTGATAACCCTTTCCCTGATAGATCAGGTTCGCTGCCTTTTATGACTCCTAAGGGTTCATTGTGGGGTGGTCATATTTTGCTCTCTGAAGAGTTTCGTGGCGACGACGGTGTCGTTCGCACCACCTCTGGCGAGGTTTTCAATCCATCGCTGGCCTCCGAAGGTTTGGTCTATCCAGACAAAATAAACCTCAACTTGTCTTTCCTTGATATTCCGAATGGTGAAATGAACGGTAATATGCCTCCCACACATCGTTTCTTTTATTACATTTCTTTCAAGAAAGTCAAAGTCACATACAAATATAAATAACGGTTAATCGTTGTTTTCATCCGTGCCGGCCCGGTTTAAAACCCCGGGCCGGTGTCGAAAACCGGGCGTGCAGTACATCAGCAGGGCTTGCCCTTTCCCGTGTATTCGCATCCCTCCCTCCGGCTGCAATGCAGCTTTTTTAAGTTTGTAAATTCCTCTATTCCCATCTGGTGGTTTGTACGGCGGTGAACACCCAATGCTGTTCCGTTGATCAGTGCAGTGTCGTGTGTTCCCGCTCGCTTACCTAAACGGGCAGCAGCTTGGGCAGCGAAGGCTGTTGTATAAAGCTGGCCACTCTTGCTTGCTTTTTGATCAATTCCGCACCTGTGTGGGGCGTCGGATAATTTTACACTTCGCATGGGTGGGAGAGTATCCACGGTAAATTAAAATTTTACTCTTTTGTTATAAATGATTATTTCTTGCAAGGGTATAAATAATGCATATCTGCGCAACGGTATTTACTACTGTAAACAGCTCGATGTCACCGGGCAAAAAATAATAATCAAAGCGAGAAGGGTAACAATGCTCAGCAGTCTTCCAATGATGTTTTAATTTGTTCCGTCAGATATTTGTTATGGCCACAAAAATTGTTGGTAGTGACATGGTTAATTTGATTATCGAAACGGTGAGTTGTGTATGGAATCCGCAATATTGAAGCATCGTTTTTGTATCAGAAACACTATTGTTAATGGGGTGTCTCAGACTAAAGGGAGAGTATTACGATGAGAAACAAACCAACTATCGCAATAATGCTGTGTATGACGGGCTTGCCTTTGTTGGCCAGTGCGGGCAATTATTTGGGCGGTCTCACGGAGCAGCTTACAGCAAAAATCAATGAGGCCAACGAGGAGGCCAATCAGATTAACGATCTGGCCAAGCAGATTGATGGTCAGGTTGATCAGACTGCAATGGCGCTTGAGCAAGCCAGGCAATCCATCAACAATGCCGGCAATTTTTCCATGCAGCCCGGCGCTGGATTTACCAATAACATGGATGTCATCGGGCTGCGCTTGGGCATGACGGCGCAAGAAGCCAAGGCGGCTCTTCAAACATACGACATGACGATGCAGGTGCAAGAGCAATATAGTCAGTTACCCAGAGTGCCTGATTCCAGATATCTCCATCAGATTCATGCTATTTCAAATGCAGGAGAGCAGGTGGTTATCGAATTTGCTCCGCCACCGCGTGAAGCGGTTATCGTCAGGTTGACGCGGACGACGAAATATATGGAAGGCGCGCGTCCGGCCCTGGTTAAAACACAGCAGGCACTGCGGCAAAAATATGGCGCCCCTACAATGGAAAATAGAAAAAACAGGATGCACATGTCGTTTTGGCTACATGATAAAGCGGGCAACAGGGTAGCATCCGCATCTTCTGTGCAGGCGCGGCGTTGCACTCAGGCGTCCAGGGTATCCATAGATCGCCTGATTGCCTCTCAACGACAGGACAGGATAATGGCCGAATGTGGCGTCACCCTCGATGTTCAGCTTGGAACGGGTGTCAGAGGCAATGGTCGCGTGGGTAGTCTCACCGCGACGCTGAGCAATCCAGCTGAAATGGTGCGTGCAACACAAAAAACACGCGCTTATATCAGGCAAAGTATCAGCGCACAGGTTGAAAGTGTCGGGGCGCCCAGGCTTTAGCTCTAAAGAGTAAGCGGGGATGCAGTGGCCCAGTGTGTTTGGGTTTTATCTCGAAGCAATGCACCAAAAAACACGACGTGTTAGGGTATGATAACGCGGCGCAGTAGTGTTGTGCATACGCGACGTTGATTTCTTCCAAACAAAGTCTTCCATCATGCCCCGACAAACCATTCAGACACAGGCCTTTTCCGATCAGCAGCCAGGCACTTCCGGCCTGCGTAAAAAGATCGCTGTTTTCCAGCAACCGCATTATCTGGAAAATTTTGTTCAATCCATTTTTGACAGTTTGCACGATTTTGCGGGCCAGACGCTGGTACTGGGGGGCGATGGCCGTTACGGCAACCTGGAGGCGATTGCGGTTATTTTGCGCATGGCTGCGGCCAATGGTTTTGCCCGTGTACTGGTGGGGCGTGATGGTTTGCTTTCCACGCCGGCGGCTTCCTGTGTGATCCGCAAGCACAAGGCTTTCGGCGGTATTATTCTTTCTGCCAGTCACAACCCCGGTGGGCCTGATGGCGATTTTGGCATCAAGTACAACACGGGCAACGGTGGCCCGGCACCGGAAAAAATTACCGATGCCATTTTTGAGCACAGCAAACACATCAGTGAATATCATATCAGTGATGAGGTTGATGTTGTTCTGGATCAGGTGCACGACTTTAGGTTAGACGGGATGCGCGTCAGTGTGATCGACCCGGTGACTGATTACGCTGAACTGATGGCTTCACTGTTTGATTTTGATGCCATTGCTACATTGTTTCGCAATGGTTTCCGTATGCGCTTTGATGCCATGCATGCCATCACCGGTCCTTATGCGACAGAGATACTTGAGCGTCGTCTGGGTGCGTCGGTGGGCACGGTGATCAATGGCGTGCCATTGCCCGATTTTGGTGGTGGCCATCCTGATCCCAATCTCACTTATGCGAAAGAACTGGTGGAAGAAATGCTCAGTGATGATGCGCCCGATTTTGGCGCAGCGTCTGACGGGGATGGTGATCGCAATATGGTGCTGGGCGCCCGTTTTTTTGTCACCCCCAGCGACAGTCTGGCTGTACTCACGGCCAATGCCACCCTGGTACCTGGTTATGCGGCAGGCCTGGCAGGTGTGGCGCGTTCCATGCCCACCAGTATGGCCACGGATCGTGTCGCTGCGGAGCTGGGGATTGATTGCTTCGAGACACCAACCGGCTGGAAGTTTTTTGGCAATTTAATGGATGCTGGCAAGGTGACGTTGTGCGGCGAAGAGAGTTTCGGCACTGGCTCCCGTCATGTGCGTGAAAAAGACGGCTTATGGGCGGTGTTGTTCTGGCTCAATATTCTTGCGGTACGCCAGCAGCCGGTGGCAGACATGGTGCGTGAGCATTGGGCGCGTTATGGCCGCAATTTTTATTCCCGTCATGATTATGAAGGGGTGGATAAGGCCGGTGCCGACGCCTTGATGACAGCGTTACGGGCGCGCCTTGCGACATTGCCGGGTGAAACGTTTGGCGATTTGCGCGTCGCCTCTGCTGACGACTTCAGTTATACCGATCCGGTGGATGGTTCGGTGAGCACCGGGCAGGGCATTCGCATCGGTTTTGAAAGTGGTGACCGTATTGTCTTTCGTCTTTCCGGCACAGGCACGGAGGGGGCAACCTTGCGAGTTTATCTGGAACGTTTCGAGGCAGACATGCAACGTCACGGGCAGGATACTCAGGCCGCATTGGCTGACCTCATCGTTCTTGCCCATGAAGTGGCGGGCATCCAGCGGTACACAGGCCGCGATGCGCCCACGGTGATCACCTGACGGGTGTCTTTGCCTTTGACAGTTTGTGGTCAGGCGGGTAAAGTTCGCCCGCTTTGCCGTGCGCTATGCAACCATAGACATGGCGCGTTCGTCTGAGTCCCTATTAAATGATTACAGCGGTTTTACCGCACAACAAGTGATCTCTCGTATGGATCACCACTGGAGAAAAAGAATATGCCTTTCGTAACCCTGCCTGATGGTTCCCAACGTACTTTTGATCACCCCGTTTCGGTTCTGGATGTCGCTGCCGACATCGGCCCCGGTTTGGCCAAGGCCACCCTGGCCGGGCGTGTCAATGATGTGCTGGTGGATGCGTCGTACATTATTAATGATGACAGCACCCTGGCAATTATTACCGAACGTGACGAGGAAGGACTGGAAATCATCCGCCACACCAGCGCACATTTGTTAGCACAGGCCGTGCAGCAACTTTATCCCGAGGCGCAGGTCACCATCGGCCCGGTGATTGAAAACGGTTTTTATTACGACTTTGCTTATGAACCGGGTTTCGGTCCTGATGATCTCGTTGCTATCGAAAAACGTATGAAAGAGATCGTCAAACAGGATCTGCCGATTGAGCGCAGTGTGATGTCTCGGGAAGAGGCCATTCCCTTTTTTCTGGAGAAAGGTGAAAAATACAAAGCCGAATTGATCGAAGCCATTCCGCGCGGTGAAGAACTTTCATTGTATCGGCAGGGTGATTTCATCGACCTTTGTCGTGGTCCGCATGTGCCGTCCACCGGCAAACTCAAATCCTTCAAACTGATGAAACTGGCCGGCGCCTACTGGCGTGGTGATTCCAATAATGAAATGCTGCAACGTATTTACGGTACCGCCTGGTGCAATAAAAAGGATCTTAAGGCCTATTTGCATCGTTTAGAGGAGGCGGAAAAGCGTGATCACCGTCGCCTGGCCCGCCAGCTGGATTTGTTCCATAGCCAGGAAGAAGCGCCGGGCATGGTGTTCTGGCATGCCAATGGCTGGACACTGTATCAACAGGTGGAGCAATACATTCGTGGCGTGTTGACAGAAAACGGTTATGGCGAAGTGAAGACCCCGCAGGTGGTGGACCGGGTATTGTGGGAAAAGTCCGGTCACTGGGAAAAATTCCGCGACGATATGTTTGTCACCGAGTCGGAAAAGCGCACGTATGCCATCAAACCCATGAACTGCCCCTGCCATGTGCAAATATTTAATCAAGGCTTAAAAAGTTACCGTGACCTGCCGTTACGCATGGCAGAGTTTGGTTCCTGCCACCGAAACGAGCCCTCTGGCACATTGCATGGATTGATGCGGGTGCGCAGTTTTACCCAGGATGACGCGCATATTTTTTGTACAGAAGATCAGATTCAGAGCGAAGTATCCGAATTTATTGACCTGCTGTACCGGGTGTACCGGGATTTTGGTTTTGAAGAGGTCATCATCAAACTATCGACCCGGCCGGAAAAACGGGTGGGGTCGGATGCGGATTGGGACAAGGCCGAGCATTCACTCGAAAAGGCGTTGAACAACAAAGGGTTGGAGTGGGATTTGCAGCCGGGCGAGGGTGCTTTTTATGGCCCGAAAATTGAATTTTCGCTGAAAGACTGCATCGGTCGGGTCTGGCAATGCGGCACGATTCAGGTGGATTTTTCCATGCCGGGTCGCCTCGATGCCCACTATATTGCCGAAGATGGTTCCAAACAGGTACCGGTAATGCTGCATCGCGCCATCCTGGGTTCGCTGGAGCGCTTCATCGGAATTTTGATCGAAGAATTCGCTGGAGCCTTTCCTGCCTGGCTGGCTCCAACCCAAATAATGGTGATGCCAATCACCGACCGTAATAACGAATATGTGCAAAAAGTGGAAAATACGTTGTGTGGCGAGGGCTTCCGCGCAAAATCGGACTTGAGAAATGAGAAGATCGGCTTTAAAATCCGCGAGCACACTTTACAACGCATTCCTTACCTGCTCGTTGTGGGCGATAAGGAGGTGGAAAATAATACAGTGGCCGTACGCACGCGCAGTGGCAAAGACCTTGGAAGCATGGCGCTTTCGCCGTTTATGGAAGGTCTTGCCACAGATGTCGCGAGTCGCGGCCGCACTACTTTGGAGGATTGAAGCATCGCTCAAGAAAAAAAGGTTCGCCTGAACGAAGACATCACTGCACCGGAAGTGCGTTTAATTGGAGCAGAAGGTGAACAGGTTGGGGTGGTACCGATTGATGCTGCGCAGCAGGCGGCACTGGATGCCGATCTGGATCTGGTGGAAATTGTGCCGAATGCTGCGCCTCCGGTTTGCCGTGTAATGGATTACGGCAAATTCCTGTTTGAAGAAAACAAGAAGAAGCACGCGGCAAAGAAAAAGCAGAAACAGACGCAAGTCAAGGAAGTGAAGTTTCGTCCGGGAACGGACATCGGGGACTATAAGGTAAAACTACGCAACCTTATCAAGTTCCTTAACAACGGAGACAGGGTGAAAGTGACTCTGCGTTTCCGTGGGCGGGAAATGGCCCATCAGGAACTCGGCGCAAAATTATTGGACCGGGTGGCGCATGATGTGGAATCAGAAGGCCATGGCAGTGTTGAGCAACGTTCCAAAATGGAAGGTCGTTTGATGGTCATGGTGATCTCGCCGAAAAAAAGCTAGGCCTTTTTACTTTAAGGAATATCTGACTGATGTCATTCCGGCGAAAACCGGAGTGATAAAGTGTTGGCCGGTTATTCCCGAATTAAAAACGCGCTGGCACGAGGGCGCTACTGTCGGTCAGGTGTGGCACACCCAGACTTCCAGTCGAAAATGCGCTGTTTTTTTAACATAATGTAAGCAAAATGCGGAGTTGTTATGCCAAAGATGAAAACCAATCGTGGTGCTGCCAAGCGTTTTAAACGCACAGCATCCGGGGGCTTTAAACGCGCCCAGTCACACCGTCGTCATATTCTCACCAAGAAAAGCACGAAGCGGAAACGTCATTTGCGTTCTGGCGAAATGGTTCATGATGCAGATGTCAGCATGTTGAACCGTATGTTGCCGTACGTTTAAGCCGATCACGTATCTGCTTTTTGTTAAGTTATTAGGAGAGAAGAGAAATGGCACGAGTAAAACGCGGCGTACAGGCGCGCGCCAAACACAAAAAAGTCATTGCCAAGGCCAAAGGTTACAGCGGTCGTCGCAAAAACGTCTATCGGGTTGCCGTTCAGGCGGTAACCAAAGCCGGTCAATATGCTTATCGTGACCGTCGTCAACGTAAACGTCAGTTCCGCGCATTATGGATTGCCCGCATCAACGCGGCAGCCCGTGAATGTGGTTTGTCATACAGCCGATTTATCAATGGTCTGAAAAACGCCGAGATTGAAGTCGATCGCAAGATGCTGGCGGATATCGCGGTTTTTGACAAAAAGGCCTTTGCGGAGCTGGCTGAAAAAGCCAAGGCAAATCTCGCCGGTTAATTATTTGTTTGTCGCTCATGCGCGTTCCTGAGTGAGTGACCATTTGTTTTGACCGCAGAGTAAAGCAAAAGGGAAAGGCCAACACCTTTCCCTTTTTTTATTGGGTCGGCTTTTATTGACGACCGGCCTCAAACGCAACCATTAACTGCCTGGGGAATAATGTGCAGCAAGATTTGGACAAACTGGTAAACGAGGCGCAACAGGCCATTGATGCCGCCAATGATCTGGCCGGGCTGGACAAGGTCAGGGTACGCTTTTTGGGTAAAAAAGGTGTGCTGACCCAACAAATGCAAATGCTGGGCAAACTGCCCGCAGAACAGCGTCGTGATGCCGGCAAGGTGGTTAATCTTGCCAAGCAGTCCGTGCAAAAGGCCATTGAGTCACGTCATGAAACGTTAAAGACCGCCGAGCTGAATGCGCGGCTTGCCGCAGAAGCGGTGGATGTCACCCTGCCGGGACGTGGGCAGCAAAACGGTGGATTGCATCCGGTGACACGCACACTGCACCGCATCGAAGCCTTGTTTACCCAGCTGGGTTTTGAAATTGCCGAAGGGCCGGAAATCGAGAATGATTATTACAATTTTGAAGCGCTGAACATTCCTGAATCACACCCGGCTCGCGCCATGCACGATACATTTTATTTTGATGAGCACACGGTGTTGCGTACACATACCTCGCCGGTGCAAGTGCGGGTAATGAGTGAGCGTGAGCCACCCTTGCGCATTATTGCCCCCGGGCGTGTTTATCGCTGCGATTCTGATTTAACCCACACGCCCATGTTTCATCAGGTGGAAGGTTTGCTGGTGGATGACTGTGTGACCTTTGCCGACCTGAAAGGCATCATCGATGAATTCCTGCGACACTTTTTTGAGCAGGATCTTTCGGTACGTTTTCGCCCGTCGTATTTTCCGTTTACCGAGCCTTCAGCAGAGGTGGATATCCAGTGTGTAATGTGCAGCGGCAAAGGGTGTCGCGTGTGCAGTCATACCGGCTGGCTGGAAGTGCTGGGGTGCGGCATGGTGCACCCGGCAGTACTGTCACACGTGAATGTGGATAGCGGGAAATTTACCGGTTTTGCCTTTGGCATGGGTGTGGAACGCCTCGCCATGTTGCGTTATGGCGTGAATGATTTGCGGCTGTTTTTTGAAAATGACCTGCGTTTTTTGCGCCAGTTTAATTAAAGGGTAAAATGCAAATTAAAGGCTAAATCATTTTATTAGCACTTTATTTGTTGAAAGCACCGTTATTCCGGCATGTTTTTAGCCGGAATCCAGGAGTGTAAACCTCTGAACCGGGCAGGTTACCTGGAAGTACATTGAGACGTTATGTTGTCGTGGCGCTGACAAGTAACGTGTTGTAAACGCAGAGGTCGCAGAGGACGCAAAGTTTTTCGTGTTTTTCTCTGCGCCCTTTGCGTCTCTGCGACCTCTGCGTTAAATACCCGGTGATTTTTTAAAAGCAGCGCGTTTTTAGCGCTTAATTCACAGTAGAGTAAACAAACAATGAAATTCAGCGAACACTGGTTACGTGAATGGGTTGACCCAAAAGTGAGCACCGAAGAACTCTCTGTGGTGATGACCATGGCGGGTTTGGAGGTGGAGGGCATTGAACCTGTTGCCGGCGAATTTAACAATACCGTTGTGGGGCAGGTAAAAAATATTGCACCGCATCCTGATGCCAACAAATTACAAGTGTGCCAAGTGGATGTGGGCGAAAGTGAATATCAGCAAATTGTTTGTGGCGCACCCAATGTGACTGTTGATATGCGTGTACCCGTGGCCAAAGTGGGCGCAACACTGCCGGGCGGCATGAAAATCAAAAAAGCAAAACTGCGCGGTGTGGAATCCTTTGGCATGCTGTGTTCATCAAAAGAACTGGGCATGGGCGAGGGCGTGGAGGGTTTGATGGCCCTGCCAGTAGACGCGCCCATCGGTAAGGATATTCGTGAATACTTCTGGTTGGATGATAATTCCATTGAATTAAGCCTTACCCCCAATCGTAGTGATTGTCTGGGCATTGCCGGTATTGCACGGGAAGTTGCCACACTGTGCAAAACCACGGTGACGGTGGATGAAGGTGCTGAAGTAGAAATTACCTCGGATAAACAGCTTCCGGTGACGGTCACAGCCCCCGAGGATTGCCCACGTTATTTGTGTCAGGTCATCGAAGGCATTAATCCCGCCGCCACGACACCCATGTGGATTCAGGAAGCATTGCGACGCAGTGGCCTGCGCAGTTTGGGGCCCGTCGTCGATATCACCAATTTTGTGCTGCTTGAGCTGGGTCAGCCCATGCACGCCTTTGATCTCGCCAGCATCACCGGCGGTATTCAGGTGCGGCATGCCGGGCAGGGTGAGTCGCTGCGTTTGCTGGATGGACAAAAAATTGATTTGGTGCCTGGCACCTTGCTGATCGCCGATGCAGCAGTGCCGTTGGCGCTGGCGGGCATTATGGGCGGTGCGGACTCTGCGGTGAGTGAAGCAACAACTTCTATCGTGTTGGAAAGCGCTTTCTTTAACCCACACAGTATTGCGGGGCGGGCGCGTAGCTATGGCCTGCACACTGATTCATCCCATCGTTTTGAGCGGGGCGTTGACCCGGAATTGCAGCAACGTGCGCTGGCCCGTGCGGCTGCGTTGTTACTAAAAACCGTTGGTGGCGCTGTGGGCCCGGTGGTTGAAGTTGTTCACGATGCACATATGCCGACACGCAATACCATTTTGCTGCGGGCCAAGCGTATTGCGCGTGTTTTAGGGCAGGTGATTTCTGCGGATGATGTGACCGACATTCTGACCCGGTTGGGCATGACCGTAAAACCGGACGGTGAAAATTGGCAGGTGACAGCACCAAGTTTTCGTTTTGACATCAGCATCGAAGAAGACCTCATTGAAGAGCTGGCACGGGTTTATGGTTACGGCAATCTGCCAACGACACTGCCGCAGTCCGCAGCGCATATCCAGCCGATTCCGGAGGGCTGTGTGCCGCTGTCGCGCTTGCAGGGAATTTTGGTGGGGCGTGGCTACCAAGAGGCCATTACCTACAGTTTTATCGACCCGGAGTTACAGCAACTGTTTGACCCCGGGCAAGCGGGTATCGCGCTGACAAACCCGATCTCGACGGATATGTCAGTGATGCGTACCAGTCACTGGCCTGGGCTGGTGCAGGCCGTATTGCACAACCTGAATCGTCAACAGACAGACGTGAAATTCTTTGAGTCAGGCCTGAAGTTTATTCCACAAGGTGATGAAATAAAACAGGAAAGTTATCTGTCTGGCGTTGTCACCGGGAATTTTGTTCCGGAGCAATGGGCGCAGAAGCCGCGTCTGCTGGATTTCTTTGACCTCAAGGGCGATGTGGAAAATTTACTGGCTACCGTCGCAGAAGCTGAGAGTTTTACTTTTGTGAATGAGCAAAATCCCGCATTGCATCCCGGTCAGTCGGCGGCAATCTACCGCAAAAAGGGTGAAAAAATCGGCAGCATTGGTGCATTGCATCCTGCGCTGGAGGCCCGGCTCGGTTTGTCGCAGAAAGTGTTTCTGTTTGAAATTGCATTGAAATGTTTCGAAAATGCTGTAATTCCACAGTTTTCAGCTTTGTCGAAATTTCCCTCCATCCGGCGTGATGTGGCCGTGATTATTGATGAAAAAATACCCCTGAAGCAACTTAAAGATGTGGTGAAAAATGCCGCTACAGACTTACTGGACAACTTCCAGTTATTTGACGTGTATCAGGGCAAAGGTATTGATTCCGGTAGAAAAAGTGTCGCATTTGGCTTGACCTTCCAGGAACGCTCACGCACACTGGAGGAAGCCGATGTCGAAGAGGCTATGACCCCCATACTCGCGGCATTGACAGACCAACTGGGCGCAACGCTACGACAATAAATGACGACAAAGTGGACCACTAAAATTTCAACCGATAGCTTCGACATAGGTGAGAAAAAGCATGGCGTTAACCAAAGCTGAAATGGCAGACAAGTTGTATGAGGAGCTGGGCCTGAACAAGCGCGAAGCAAAGGAAATTGTTGAGCTTTTTTTCGCAGAGATTCGAGATGCGCTTGAAAGTGGCAGTCAGGTGAAGTTATCAGGTTTCGGAAATTTTGATTTACGCAGCAAAAACGAGCGTCCCGGCCGAAACCCAAAAACCGGTGAGGAAATCCCTATTTCAGCCCGTCGTGTGGTAACTTTTCGCCCCGGCCAAAAACTGAAAGCACGAGTTGAGGCCTATGCTGGAAGCAGCCAACAATAACGAACTTCCTCCCATACCCGGCAAGCGCTACTTCACCATTGGTGAGGTGAGTGAATTGTGCGGTGTAAAGCCGCATGTGTTGCGTTACTGGGAACAGGAATTTCCGCAGTTAAAGCCAGTGAAACGTCGCGGCAACCGCCGCTACTATCAACGGCATGATGTCATCATGATTCGCCAGATCCGCAGCCTGTTGTATGAGCACGGCTTCACCATTGGTGGTGCGCGGCAAAAGCTGGCGGGTGGTGAGGCAAAAGAGGATGTGAATCACAGCCGCCAGATTATCAATCAGATGATCAGTGAGCTGGAAGATGTATTGGAAATTCTTAAGCGCTGATAATGCTAAAGCACCCCGCGCCCTTCCTATCAGTGCACACCTGGAGTAGAATACGCCGCTCTGTTGCAGGGGGCTCAAATTGTTTTTTGAGGTTTCTGGCAGAAAAATCGGGGCGTAGCGCAGCCTGGTAGCGCACCTGCATGGGGTGCAGGTGGTCGGAGGTTCAAATCCTCTCGCCCCGACCAATTCCCTTCGTTTTCATCCTCCGGATACCCCCGGCAGGGTGTTGTCCCTAGCCTGACTGATGCGCGTATGCTGTCGCAAGTGTCCACAATCCATGTTAGCGATTAATGCAATTATTGGTTAATATTGCGGGCATCGGTAAAAAGATACGTGCATGCACGCCAATATCATTCAGGATCGTTTTCGACGCCGTTACCACCACTAACTACGTTGAACATGACTGCCGCATAAAACTAACCGCGAAACCACTGTTGGATATCGATATTCAGGTTGATATTCCGGGCTCCGTGATTTCCCTGGCTCCGTTACCCGTATATGAATTTGGCAATGACGATAAAGGTATCTATTTCCCGAATACAGTAGAGTTTAAGGGGGCTGATGTTACTTTGACCAAGTTATGAGGAAATCAAGGCAAAAAAAGAAAAGCGTTGGAGCTGGCTTAAGCCGAATGAAAATGATGAGAAGCAATAATCTGCAAAACACTACAGAGTGAAACACTAAAATAAAAAAAGTGTATTTTTTATTTTACTAACTGGAATGTTATTTATAAATGCTTCGCTTGCGGATGTCGGTTATAAACAACCCATGTTCTCTCTGGAATTTAATATCTGATACAAGAGGGCGAACGTCACCACAAAAACCAGTTTCTGAATCGATTGTTAATGGTGAGAATTCGCTGACCATTAGGACTTTTCCACTTGAATAACATGATAATGAATACCAACAAAATGCCTATGTTGAGGCCATAATTTGGTTTTTTATAAAAATAGATGATTCGTTGAGTGACACAAGTTGTGTAACCCTGATTGAATCAAATGGTATTATTTCTGCCGGTGATGCGCAGGCAGACCAGATAATGTCATCATCTGTAGAAACTTGCGACTACTGGTTATCCTGGGGTTTACCGGACTATCGCGCTGGCACCGCATTAATTTGAAAGTCTGAGTGAATTTGGTCAGGCCATTTTTGCTGAAGCCAGAAACTACAATTATAATGGCGCTACCTCTACTGCTACTGGGCGGCCAGCATTATAGCAACAAGGGTGATAAAGAAGACGGGCAGGCCGTAAGGTAATTGTCGGGTGATTTCCTGTAGCGGAAAATTCAGGGACTGCTACACCAAAAATCGCTGGCATGCATGCTGGGAATGGTAAATTATTAAAATAATATTTGGCATGTATGTTTTGGCTGCATCGCAATACATAAGTTCGCCCTCTCCGTTTGTAAAAAATCTGACATTAAAAATATAACTGCGCTTAATACGCCCTTATTACCGGCAGTGCAATTTAGATCAAAAATGGACAATGATGGTTAGTGTAATAGTTAAAAAAATCAATGCGTTAATATTTATTATTATCAGCGTTTACAGTTCGATTGCAGCAGCAGGCTTTTTGGAAATGCCAGAGGTTGAGCAATTTGGAGACGTGGAAGAAAAAACGCTGCTGCGGGATCTGGATGTGCCCACCGTGCGTGAACGCTCGCCGGACCCTTCTGCCGGGCCAAGGCTTGCCGTCTCGGAGTTCAGAATTCAAGGCTTGGTTGAGTTTCCGGAGTTGGGTATCACCCGTGAGGCATTAACCCAATTGGTTGAAAATATTCGCTTTGCCATTATGAAAGAGGACAAACTGCTTGAATCCGGTTATACCATTGATGAGCTGGGTGAAATATCGAATCTTCTCGTTGAGATTGAGGAGGAAACGCTGGAGCGGCATGTTTCTCCACTTGAAGTCCAAAAACTGGTCTGGCTGATCAGGGAGCAACGCGGCAAACGGGGTGTTACGCTGGGGCAAATCGAAGCCGTCGCAAGCGAAATCACCAATTTTTACCGGGAGCGTGGTTTTATTCTTGCCAAGGCCTTTATTCCCAAACAACGTGTGCGGGATGGCGTGGTCAGTCTGACATTGTTGCTGGGAATATTGGGGGAAGTTTCGATAAAAAATAACGATATGTACGATGCGGAGCTATTGCGCTCGGTTTTTGCAGACCTTTTAACAAAGCCAGTCACCAATAAAACGGTCGAGGAAAACCTGTTTATCATCAACAGCTTTCCGGGAATTAATGTGGATGGTTATTTTGAACCGGGCTATCAGGTCGGCGATACCCGGCTGAACATTAATGTTAAAAATGAATCCCGTTACAATGCCAATCTCAGAGCAGATAACCATGGCACCGATGAATCCGGTTTATACCGGTTTTATGCAGATTTTCAGGCGAATAATTTATTAGGTATTGCCGACTATACGAAAATCGGTGTATTGCAGGCAACATCACCCAGCAATACCACATATTGGCAGCTGGCATTTGAGAGTAATTTTTTTAGTCCGCGTTTCCGGGCCGGTATTGAATCATCGCAAAATCAATTTGTCGTGGATCAAACCATCCCTTCAAATTTTGATCTGAGTGGCCAAGTGGATGTTCTGAGTATCTATGGAAAATACATACAAAAACGTGGGCGGACAGAAAACAGCAGTTATGAACTGCGCTCTGAAACAATACAATCTGATGTGCAGATTGGTAAATCTTCTAGTGATGCCAATGAATTAAGGCACTTTTCCATTAAGTATAATCTCGACTACCTGGATGGCGTCAACAAGCGCCTGCATGAAGGAAGCATTAAATATACACGGGGTAAACTCGCGGATAGAAAGGGTCAGAAGAAAAATAACCAGGATGAAAACTACAATATTTTTTCCGTCGATTACACGTTGTTAACTTTTTTGCAGGTTCCGTTTACGGAAAGCACTTCGCGGCTTATTTTTCGCTCGAATCTCCAGTATTCCGGGACCAACCTGTCTGCAATCGCACGGTTTTCTTTGGCCGGGCCAACGCGGGTGCGGGGGTTTTCGCCCAGTTTGTTTACTGCGGATGATGCGCTGTATCTGGGCACCGACTGGGTGTTTAACAGTCCCGATATATTCGATGTCCAAATAGGTCCAGTGAATTTGAAATCGTTTGCCAAGCCTTTTGTCTTTTTCGATTATGCCTATGGCAAACAGTACGCACTTGAGTCTGGCGAAAAAGACCCCACTGGACAATTGGCTGATGTGGGTATCGGGTTGCAGTTTTCGTATGGCTATAAATTCAGTGGAAATTTACAATTGGGTTTCAAAGTCCTTGATCAGTTTACTGGCATTACCGGGCAACCCGAAATAGATAATAAAAGATTGTTGTTTGATATGCAGTACAGTTTTTGAGCAAATGCGCCGCTGCCGTTCAGTTTGTGTTTAGGTTTGCCTGACGGCGGTACTGTAAAAACCACCCATTTACATTCACGTCACCTGAGCAGAAACGGTATATCGAATGCGTTTGGTTAACAAATAGCGACCGTTTTTCCAACATTGAGCGTGTGTGTAGTGGCGAGTTGGCCATAAAATGCAATTTAACCCATTGTTCTAGTTGAAAATAAAGAAAAATACAGCCTTGTGTGAATATGTCACATAAATATTCGGAAACTTCATTACAATGAAGCGGTATCATGCGTGTCGCTGCTGGAAAGGGTATGTATACTCGTTCTAAAATGCCAGGATTGCTCAGGGTCATGTTCGGTTTGGCGAGAAGACGAGATGGGCAGAGCACAAAATGATAAACTATGTTAGGCGACTCAGTATAAACGCTTGAAAACATGCGGTTTGCAACAGAATATTGGTTGTCCAGCGCTAACAACTACCCTATTATTGCAAGTCGATTTACGGGTATTTTTTGTTTAAACAGGATGGAGAGAGGAAAGTAAAAATGGCGATATATCTTGATTATGATGGAATTAAGGGGAATGTGACGGCCGAAGGTTTTGAAGAATGTGTCAAAATCAGTTCTGTCGAGTTTGGTGTGTCACGCCCAATCACTATGGAAGCCGGTAAAATGGCTAACCGTGAAGTCGGCAAACCCAATATTTCTGAAGTGACTTTAACGAAAGAAGCCGATAATTCTGTTGCTGCATTGTTCAAAGAGTCAGTTTCTGGCTCATCCGGTAAAACGGCGGTGCTTAAGTTTACCCGCACCGGTAGCGATAGTGTTGAAGAGTTTATGGAATACTCACTGGAAAACTGTCTGGTAAGCAGTTACCAAATTTCGGCCTCCGGTGATGCGGAGCCTGTGGAAACAATCATGCTGAGCTTTTCCAAATGTGAGATCAATTACAAAGATCACGACGCAACCAACAAAACGGGTAATCCGCAACGTGCTGGTTACGATCTGGCAAAAGCCATACCGTTATAAAGAACCACCGACGTTAATGCTGCTCACTTGTGAGCAGCATTAACTGTTGCTGTGTCATATTTTGCTTCCATATAAATTCACTACGCATACAACATTTTCCTGTTGATATGGATTTCAAAGGAGGCCAAGCCAGCACATCAGCCCGTTAATATTTGACGGGTTCAGCATTGCAGTGGTGTTTTACCATGAGCACTGACAGGCCAACTGAATCCGACAAAATAATATGGACAATGTACTCATGTCTGGGCGTGGTAAATGAAAATACAATTGTCTGTGTAAAAACTATACCTCCAACTTTAACTGATACTGAAGAAAGTGTTTGGCTTGACAATTTGGATTGTAAGTAATTGTATAAGATTATATATGTAGTCGGCCTCCGGGTTAGGGGATTTTAATGAATGATTTTACCCAAGATAATCGTCTTATCGCGGTTGATACGCCGTTGGGCAAAGACGTGCTTTTACTCACTAAGTTTGATGGTACGGAATCTATATCATCTTCCTTTGAGTTTTACCTGACGGCGTTATCTCTAAATCTTGACATTAAGCCGGAAGAACTTATCGGTAAGCAAATTACCGTTAAAATACAAAATGAACATGGCCGGATTTTTCATGGCGTTGTAAGTCAGTTTTCGTTTGGTGAAATCACATCCAGCAGCTTTCGTGAATATGGGTTGGTTATGGTGCCATGGCTTTGGTTTCTTACCAAAACTGAAAACCGCCGTATTTTTCAAAATAAAAACACAAAAGATATTGTCAGCCAGGTGTTTGCTGACCTGGGTTTTACTGATTTTGATTTCAGGGCGGCTGGTGGTGCGCCAAGAGAATATTGTGTTCAATATGATGAAAGCGATCTGCAATTTGTTTCACGGCTACTGGAAGAAGAAGGCTACGCTTATTATTTTGCCCACGAAGAAAGTAAACATACGCTGATTATTGTTGACAAAGCGAATGCTTATAATGAATGTGCTGAAACAAATCTAACTTATTCAAAAGGCTCGACCCCTGACCAACAAATTCTGAAATGGGAACATAAATATGAGTTCAGAAAAGGTGGCTGGGCTTTAAATGATTACAATTTTAAAGAGCCCACTAAAAATTTAATCGTTGAAACAAAATCAAAAAGTAAGTTTGCCAATAATGGTAAGTTTCAAAATTACGCATACCCTGGCATGTATGATGTTGATGCAGGTGCTGAACTGATTAAAATCCGGATGGAAGCAGAAGAAGTGCCCATGAATATAATTGCCGGGGCGAGTAACTGTAGCACCTTTTTTGCCGGTGGGTTGTTCAATCTGGATAAACACGATGCCGCAAGCGAACAAGGCGGTTATGTTTTGGTGGAAGTTGGGCATCATGCTTCTGATGCCAGCTATTTTGCAGATGCAAGTGGCACAACAGGTTATGCAAATACTTTTGAATGTATTCCATCTGACGTGCATTTTCGTCCCAGTCAAGGTCATCGTCGCCCTGTGATGAAAGGGCCACAGTCGGCAATGGTTACAGGCCCGGCGGGTGAAGAAATCTACATTGACGAATTTGGCCGTATCAAAGTCCAGTTTATCTGGGATCGCGAAGGGAAAAATGATGAGAACAGCTCCTGTTTCTTGCGGGTGATGCAAACCTGGGCAGGCAATGGGTGGGGAACGTCCTTTATTCCCCGCATTGGCCACGAAGTGATTGTCACTTTTCTTGATGGCGATCCTGATCGGCCGATTGTGACCGGAACGGTTTATAATGGCGTCAATAAGCCTCCTTATAGCTCAAAAACACAAAGCGGTATCAAAACTCATTCAACCAAAAGTGGTACATCAGCAAATTATAACGAGCTGCGTTTTGAAGATAAAAAAGGCTCGGAACAGGTTTATATCCATGCTGAAAAAAACCTGGATACAATGGTTGAAAATGATGAGACTTTAACGGTTGATAATGACCGTACTAAAGTTGTCAAAAATGATGAAAACTCAACAATAGAGAATGATCGTAACAAAACAGTTAATAATAATCAGACGGAAACGATAAAAAACAATAAAACCATTGATGTTGGCAACGACCACACAGAAACCATAAAAAACAACAAAACCATCGAAGTTGGCAAAGACCATAAAGAAACCGTCCAGGCCAACATGACGATCACGGTTGCCAAGGATCTTAAAGAGTCTGTTCGTGGTAAGTATCTGGAGGATGTCACAAAAGACTATGGCTTGCGTGCAAAAACCATCACTATGAATGCTGATGATGAAATTATTATTCAAACCGGGGCCGCAAAAATTGTGATGAAGAATAATGGTGATATCACTCTGAGTGGCAAAACAATTAACATCAAGGGATCGGGTAATGTGGTGATTAAAGGAAGTAAGGTCATTACCAATTAGTGAATAATGATTTATCATGAAAGATGAAAAATCATATATAGTTCAACCCGTCGAGGAGACATCGCCTGCGTTATTGTCTGTCGCGCCGGGTGAAGTTATTCTCGGGACCTTGGTTTCAATTGATAAACTGGGGAACCCTTTTGTCGAATTTTCCGGTAATCCATCTGATCATTCATTAAAAGCGATAACAACGCTCGAGCTTGCCCGGTCACATATTGGTCGGCAAGTTGCCCTGCTGTTTGCAGGTGGTAATCTGCAAAATCCGGTAATCATGGGGATGATCCGTAGCCCTTTGCAAGAGATGCTGGAAAACTTTGGACAGGAAGAAGTTGCCGTTGAAAGCGGGCAGGAAGAGCATCTGAAAGTTGATGACGTTATGGTTGACGGCAGTAAAATTGTTTTTGAGGCCAAAGAGAAAATTGTCCTGAAATGCGGTGAGTCAAGCATCATTTTAACCCGTGATGGAAAAATTTTAATCCGTGGAAAAAATTTATTAACGCGCTCAACCGGTGTCAACCGGATTCTGGGTGGTTCGATACGGCTCAACTAGGACTGGTTCTGTTACCGTATCGCTTATGTTACAACTTCATAACCGCACACCTTTCGCCGCCAATATGGCTCTGTTCCCCAATGAAGAGGCCATTGATACACTCTATTTGTTAGTTAAAGCCACGTTTATCATCGGTAAGCAATGGACCCTGGCCGATGAACAATTACCGCCGCTGGAAGGTGATGAATACTGGGGTGAGCCGGGTGAATCCAGTATCAAACAGGCTTCTGATTACCACATTGGTAAATTAAGCAGTGACATTATCATGCTCGGTCATGCCTTTGCCCCTGGCGGAAAGGATGTGCGCCAGTTGGATGTCCGCCTGACAGTGGGAAAAGTGCATAAAACGGTGCGTGTCTTTGGTGATCGTTGTTGGCAGGATGGACGGATTTCGTCTCCGCAACCTTTCCGGACCATGGCCATGGTTTATGAAAAGGCTTTTGGCGGGGCGCACATTGTCGATGGACAGATTGTGGAAACAGAAGTACGAAATCCGGTTGGCTGTGGTTTTGCCGGGAAACGCAAGTCATCTGAAATGAATGATATACCGCTTCCCAATCTGGAAGATCCGGATAACCTGATTGTCCGTACCGGGCAGCGACCCATGCCGGCCGGTTTTGGGTTTGTCTGTCCGCACTGGTTACCCCGTTCCGGTTTTTCCGGTACTTATGATGAAGCCTGGCAAGCTCAGCGGGCACCCTATTTGCCTGTGGATTTCGACAAGCGTTTTTTTAGTATGGCGCATCCGGATTTGATTTATCCCGGTTTTCTTAAGGGTGGAGAGTCTGTAGAGATTACCCATATGCACCCCGGTGGCACTGTCAATTTTGAACTGCCTTTTATTCAGTTACATGCAGATGTAAACATAATGGGCAACTCACTTTCTCCTCAATTCAATTTGGAAACATTGGTTATTGAACCGAACCAGTTAACGCTCAGCATGACATGGAGAGCGGCTGTGCCATGTAACAAAAAAGCGTTAGCGGTGAGTGACGTAAAAATAAGCATGTCACGCTAAATAAACTACCCCGTAGTGCCAACAGCCGGTGCTAAGGCGGGCTGGCGGGGGTGTCAACATGAATAACACCACTCCGGCGGAGCCTGTGCCGGAATATCCAAAGAGATTCATTATGGCCACTAATTTTTTTAGGGGCGGTTACCGCCGTTCACCGGTTTTGGTGCGCAAAAATATGACGATTGAATATATCTACAATACACATTCCAGCACCTGGCGGATTTTTTCCCGGCTGGAGTTTTTTTCCAGTGCGGCCTGAAAACCGTATCTTTTGTATTGGGTCATTTCAGGGCCGTCTGTGTAGCCGCTGGCGACAATGATTTTTATTTGTGAATTTATGGATTTTAATTTGCTGGCGATTTCAACGCCACCTATGCCGCCAGGAAGGGTGAGGTCGAGGATCGCGATATCAATGGGCTGTTTGTTGTGCAGTGATTCTTGATAGAGGCTGATGGCATTGTCAGCATCATCTGCAAGAATAGCGTTGCAGCCCAGTTTTTCCAGGTTGAGTTGAAACAGTTTTTGCATGTCCTGGTCATCGTCGACCACCAGAATGTTGAGGCCGGAAAGTGTGTCCGTCGGGCTGCTTGCTTGCTGCCGGTGAGCAGTACCTTCTTTTTTTTCATCCACCTTTTTTTCATCCAGTATCAGCCGGATACGTTGGGCCAGGTCGTGTTTGCGATAGGGTTTGCTGAGCAAATGGGCGGAAAACCGGGCGAGGCCATTGTGCGCCATGGTTTTGGACGTAAAGCCCGATGTCAGTAACACTTTGGGTTCGGGGAGGTTGCGCGAGCGGGCCAGTTGCGTGGCTTGTTGCGCGAGTTCGTAGCCGTTCATGCCTCCGGGCATTACCACATCACTGAACAGTAGGTCGATGTTGTTATCGGCTTTGAGGATTTCCAGTGCCTGTGCGGCGTTTTCCGCCTGTTGTGTGCGATAGCCCAGTGATTTCAAATATTGGTCGGCCAGTTGCAACAGATCAACTTCATCGTCAACGATAAGGATGGATTCGTTACCCGTGGCCAGTGGTGCCGGCCGAGCATCCTGGGCGCCAATAGCGGGTTTGGTGGCGTGGGTACGCGGCAGATACAGGCGTATGGTGGTGCCGACACCGGGTTCTGAATAGAGTTTGATATGGCCACGGTAACGTTTGGCAAAGCCATAGACCATGGACATGCCCAGGCCTGTGCCTTTGCTTTTGGGTTTGGTGGTGAAGAAGGGCTCGAAAACATGTTCCAGGGTTTCTTTGTTCATACCGGTGCCGGTATCAGTCAGTATCAATTGCACATAGTCACCCGCCTCAAGCCAGGGGTTGAGAGCAACATAGTCGTTATCCAGATATTTATTGCTGGTTTCAATCAGCAGTTTGCCTCCTGCTGGCATGGCATCCCGTGCGTTGATGACCATGTTCAGTAAGGCATCCTGAAATTCGTTAGGGTCAATCTCTGTCAGCCATGGGGCGTCGTTGAGGAAATACTGTACTTCGACTTCCGGGGTCAGCGAGCGTTCTATCATGGTTTTCATTTCTTTGATCGTGGTATTGAGGTTGACCACGGTTTTTTCCCGGAGCTGATGACGGGAAAAGGCCAGTAATTGCCGGGTCAGGTTAATGCAGCGCAGGCTGGAGCGGGCGGCGATTTCCACCCATTGTTGTGGTTGCCCTGTGCCTTTCAAATGCTCGCGCAGAAAATCCAGATAGCCGATGACGACGCTGAGCTGATTATTAAAATCATGCGCAATACCACCGGAGAGCTGACCAATGGCTTCCATTTTTTGAGCGTGTTGCAGTTGTTTTTGCAACAGCTCACGCTCTTCATATGAACGCAGGGTGGTAATGCCATAGGCAAGGTTACGGGCCAGTTCCTGTAGAAATTTCACTTCATCGTCATCGAAGGCATCTGCCTCACTGGCATAAATATTAAGTGCGCCAAAGGTCTGGTTTTTTTCCTTGAGTGGTAGTGCAATGGAAGAACGATAGCCGCATCTTACTGCGGCATCACGCCAGGGGGTGAAGCGCGAGTCATTTGTGATATTGCGAATAATGTTGAGTTCACCATTGCGGATGGCTGTGCCAGTGGGACCTCTTCCTTGAATATCGTCACTCCAGGTCAGGTTCAGAGTGTCGAGGTAATTGTGCTCAAAACCTGCTTGTGCTGCGGGGCGAATGGTTTTTTCCTTATCGTGTCCGGCATAACCAACCCAGGCAAGGTGATAACCGGCATCTTTTACGATAACGTTGCAAATGCTGCGTAGCAATGTTGCTTCGTCTGTGGCTTTTACCAGACTTTCATTGCAGGCACTGAGCGCTTGCAATGAACGGTTCAGACGTTGCAGGGACTGTTTGGTTTGTTTTATGGCGCTGATGTCGGTGCGAATGGCAATGTATTGATAGGGTTTGTTCTGGTTATCCATGAACGGCACGATAGTGGTGTCGGTCCAGTAGCGGCTGCCGTCGCTGGCCTGGTTTTGTATTTGTCCGTGCCAGACATTGCCTTGGGTAATGGTGTCCCATAATTGTTTGAAAAATTCGGGCGGATGGTAATCAGATTTTACAATACGGTGATTCTGACCAATGAGTTCTGCTGCTGGATATTGGCTGATATCGCAAAATTTTTGATTGGCGTAGGTAATGGTGCCGTTTTGATCAGTGATGCTGACAATGGCATGCTGATCCAGGGCAAATTTCTGGTAGTTCAGATCGGTAATGGCATGGCGCAGGGTGGCAGCGGTCCGGTTGAGCTGAAGCAGGATACCTGCAATGTAAACCAGTAAAAGCAGCGAAAGTCCGTACAAGGCCAGGCGGTAATTATTGGCGCTCTGGACTACTTTATCGTACTCGACACCATAAGCGACAAGCAGAGCATCCATGTTTTGCGCTGTGGGCAGGATGAGCAATTGCCGCACTTGCTCATCGGTTTGTGTCTTGTTGTCGAGCACAATGCGCACGTGGGCGAGTAATACATCCAGTTCCTGTTGCAATTCAGGCGCCTGAAAGGCTAGTGCGGTTTTCAGTGCTTTACTACGGGATAACAATGTGGGACTGAATGGTATATCACTGTTGAGATTGCTGACCAGCGTATCACGCAACAGGGTGTTCAGGGTTTGTTTCAGTTTGTTGGCTGTGGCACTGGAAGGCAGCTGATCATTGAAGCGGGTGACTGCGATGGGCAGATAACGCAGTGAGTTGCGCAATATCGCATTGCTGGATTTGAAATTTTCAAGCAGCTCTCGTTTTTGTGCCAGTGCCTGGGTGGTTGTTTGCAGGTGCTGTGCGATATTGCCCGGAAGCACGGGATACAACTGCATTGCCATCACAGTGGTGGCATCCAGATGTTCTTTGAGTTCAGTTATGTTGTGAACAGTGGGGTCGTAATAGGGCAGCAGGCCCTGGCGTATTTCCAGGATGTGCTGGTTAAGAATGGCATCCACTCGCTTGAACTGGTTGGCGTGGCTGATGACCTGATTATGTTTGTCAAGGTCAACGGCCTGGGTCTTGATGTAAAGAAAGGACATGAGCAGTAGTGCACCCAGCCCCAGCACAAAAAACTTGATCCAGTTTCTGTTCATGGCTGGTGTCCCAGTGGCTGCCCGCGATATTCACCCGGCAGGGTTTTCAGAAAGGTGACGATGCGCAGGATATCCTGACCCGGAATTGTACGTCCCAGTTGGTGTTCAGCCATTAAGCTCACAGCTTCCGCCAGTGTTGTGACGCTGCCATCATGAAAATAGGGGGGAGTGAGTGCAGCGAGCCGCAGGCTGGGTACGCGGAAGACATGGCGATCCTGTGCCTTGCCGGTGACATTGAAACGCCCCAGGTCTGCACGAGTGGGGTTGCCGCGTATGGCAAAATAGTCTTTGAAAACTCCGAGCTTTACGAACAGATTGCCGCCCACGTTACTGCCTTGATGGCAGGCGACGCAGCCATAGGTTTTGAACAGGCGGTAACCTGCTTTTGCCTCCGGGCTGATGGCATCGGCATCACCCCGTAAAAAACGGTCAAAGGGTGAATTGATGGTTGTCAGGCTGCGCTCAAAGGTGGCGATGGCATTACGGATGTTGTCTGCTGTAATGCCATCGGGGTACAGCTTCGTAAAACTGCGGACATAGCTTTTGTCCTGTTTCAGTTTACCAATGATTGTTGGCCAGGTGGTGGCAAATTCTTTGGCATTGGTGACCACGGCATCAACCTGCTCCTCCAAAGTGCGGGCGTGGCCATCCCAGAATTGTTGATGATTAAAACCACTATTGAAAACAGTCAGGGTATTGACGTTTAAAGTAGTGCCATCACGCCCTGGCGCATGGGCATGATGGTCGGCGCCATTGTCGTTGAGGTTGTGACAATGGCTACAGGCCATGTCGTTGTCACGACCCAGACGGGGGTCATGAAACAGTCGCTCACCCAAACTGACTTTGTACGGGTTTAATCCTTTGGGCGGTATCAGCGGCTGGATGGGTTCATGACGCAAATCAGGCAGTGACAGTGAGGCAGTGCTTTCTGATGACACCTCATTTGAAAAAACAGTTGATGGCAGTGACAACCAAGCCAGCAAGAAAAAAATTACCGGGAAAGCCCCTGGCAATTTTCTGTCTTTATTTGAAACAATAGCGTCCATGTTTATATTTTTTATATTTCAAAACAATGTGCAGATTCCTAGAGGTTGTTTAGACAGAATATAGCGGGTTGCCAGCCCTTGCTCCATGTTTATTAACGCGGCAATAATAACGAAGGGATATGAATGAGGAGGTGCGGCCCACGGGCCGATCAGTGTGGGTTTTTATCAGGCCGTCAACAGTTTTACGATTTCTGTAATTTCATCACGCGCTTCTTCCAGCGCGGCGATGCTGTCTTCCGGGCCGAGATCGAGTTTATTGAAAGCGGGTATGCCGGCCCAGTTTGTCTGGGTGGAGTGGTGTTGTTTGCCGGCATAGCTGAGCAGATTGGCAACGGTGACAATATCAGTGAGGTCAAGTTTTTCTGAATCACGCGCGAGATTTTCATGTTCGGCGACGGCGGTAATCATGCCGGGTGCAAACCCCCAGGTTTGCACAATAACCTTGCCCAGTGCAGGGTGGAGTTTTTCATCCAGACTATCCATACATGCGGGATCATTGGCCAGAGCAGCATTGCCCTCGGCCTTTAAAATCAGCGGCAGTTTTCCAATGTCATGTATCAGTCCTGCGAGCATGGCCTCATCAGGTCGAAGTCCGGTAAACCGGTTGGCAAGTACGTGGCTGATGGCAGCCACATGGGCGCTGTGATTCCATACTCGCATAAGGCGCTTTTTAAGTGTGTCATGCTTTGTATGAAAAAGCTGGTTGAGCAGAAATGAAATAACGATGTTCTGCACGACCCCCATGCCCATACGGGTGATAGCGGTTTGCACATTATCCACGGTTGAGCTGGCACGCATCATCGGACTGTTGGCCACTTGAATCATGCGTGCGGAGAGGGCGGCATCTGTACTGATGACCTGGGCGATTTTTTTGGCAGTGGCGTCCGGACTGTCTATGATGTTGTTAATCTTTAACGCCACTTGTGGCAGTGTGGGGAGTTTGAGACGGTTTGCCTTCAGGTCTGTGAGTATTTCTGTAATCAGTTTTACCGCATCCATTGTCAGCATTCCTCGGCCTTACTCACACTCCAGAATTGGTTCAGGAGCGTGCACGCTCCTTATTGCGCTTCTTCTATCGTGTACGGCAATGTCAATAATGTCAGCAATGGGCCATTGGCATCATGTACGTGTAATGCGCGTTCCCCGGCGCAACTGATTTCGATGACGGCGAGCAAATCGCTGCCCCCCGCTGGATTACGTTGGGCGCGCACCACCTTGCCGACACCCTGAGCAGATTCGGAGCCCTCGGCATACAATGTGTCTCCCGGCTGAACAACCGTATCATCATCGGTATGCGCAACAAACATGCGTCGTTTGAGTTTGCCCAGGTAATGCATGCGCGCGACAATCTCCTGGCCGGGATAACAGCCTTTTTTGAAACTCAGGGCATCAATGGCTTGCAGGTTGAGCATTTGCGGTACGAAGGCTTCCTGGGTTGCGGTATAAACATCGGGCAAAGCAGCCTGGATATCGAGCAGCTCCCAGGCGCCCGCACCCACGGGGGTAGCCTTGTCAGCCAGTTGCTGCCAGAGGTTTTGCAGGGCGGTTTCATCGCCGTAAATTTCAAAACGGGTTTCGGGCTGAATACAAATAACCGTCAAGCCCGCAGTGTGTGTAACGTTATCAGTGGCGGAGGGCACAGCGCCAAGCAATGCCTGAAGGTGCTGGCCGGCTTGCGGGCCCGCGTAACCCATGCGTGCCAGCGCATCGCTGCTATCGTGCAATTCGGTTTTTGTCATCATGACATACATACGCAGACGGCTGAGCGTAGACTCAAGAACTTCCCGGGGCAGTCTCAGGTAATAATCATCTCCACGCTGAAACAAACGGAAGAAAGTGAGCACTCGGCCTTTGGGGGTGCAATAGGCATTGAGTTGGCTTTGTAACGTTGACACCTTGTGTACGTCGTTACAAAACTGGTTTTGCAAAAACTGTTCACTTTCCGGACCCGTTGCCTGTATCAGACCATAGTGGGAAAGATCGCAAAGAATGGTTTGCCTGCCCGTCAGTGCAGTGCGTTTTTCCTCTGTGGCATTATCGGGTGCATCACCAAAATACTGCACTTGATCATGGTGAACATCCTCCTGCTCAGTATTACGATTACCCCAGTGGGCGCCCTGCGCCGTCAGAAATTGTTGCCAGTTGTTGTGTGTCATGTTTTTGAGCCTGCCATTGACCTGATGTAGCGTTCGGTTAATGATAGCGAATAATGTTTCAGGCCGTAATATCGAATTATGTATATGTTTGACAAAACAGAATTTTAATCTTACACAGGCAATCAATGAGCGCGACTGACAACAGACCGGTTTTTCTTAACCTCCTCCGCATACGCCAGCCGGTCATGGCGGTGGTTTCCATTTTTCACCGAATCAGCGGTGTGTTGATGATCCTGTCATTGCCCGGGCTGGTTTACCTGCTCAACTTATCCCTTGCTGATCAGGCAGGCTTTACGCAGGTAGCCGGTTTACTCACCAGCCCCGCACTCAAAATCCTTGCCGTGCTGTTTTGCTGGGCCCTGGCACACCATATTCTGGCGGGCATTCGTTTCATCTTGCTGGACTTTGATCTGGGTATTGAACGTGATGCAGCGCGAAAAACCGCGTGGCTCGTGCATGCCGGTGCGCTGGTGGTGAGCGCCGTGCTCGCAGCTCTGATTTTTGGTGTGTCACTGTGAGCTGGCGGGCATCCTCCGGTCTGCGTTCCTGGCTGACGCAACGGCTGACAGCGCTTTACATCGTGGTCTTCCTCATAGTGTTCGCCTTTGTGTGGGGCGGGCAGACAATCACCTTCGAATCATGGCGTGCCTGGGTGGCGCACCCGGCAGCCAATATTGCACTGTTATTGTTTGTTTTTGCATTGCTGGTGCATGCCTGGATCGGTGGGCGGGATGTGGTCATCGACTACGTTAAATCGGCATCCACGCGCTATGTGCTGTTAATCGTGTTTGCCCTGGGGTTGAGTATTATGGGACTGTGGACCTTGCGTATATTGTTACTGGCAGGAATGGAATGAGTGCCTTGAATATTGAGCGGCGTCAGTTTGACACGCTGGTGATTGGTGCGGGGGGGGGCGGTTTGCGCGCAGCCTTACAGATGTCCGAAGCCAAAGCCAATGTGGCGGTGGTATCCAAGGTTTTCCCCACGCGCTCCCACACCGTCGCGGCACAGGGCGGTATGAACGCGGCACTGGGCAATGTGATGCCAGACAACTGGCACTGGCATATGTATGACACGGTCAAAGGCAGTGATTATCTCGGTGACCAGGATGCCATCGAATACATGTGCCGCGCCGCTTCCCATCTGGTGGTGGAACTGGAACACGCCGGCGTGCCCTTTTCCCGTCTGGCCAACGGCAAAATTTATCAGCGGGCCTTTGGCGGGCAAAGCCGGGATTTCGGTGGTGAACAGGCCGCACGCACCTGTGCAGCCGCAGACCGTACCGGCCACGCCATTCTACATGCCCTGTATCAACAGAACATCCGCGCCAAAACACATTTTTTTGATGAATATTTCGCCATTGATTTATTGAAAGATAACGATGGCTACATCCTTGGCGCGGTGGTGTTGTGTATCGAGACAGGCGAACCATTAATCATCGAAGCCAAAACCACCCTGCTGGCGACAGGCGGAGTAGGGCAGCTGTTTCGCACCAATACCAACGCGCGCATCAATACCGGTGATGGTATCGCCATGGCCCTGCGCGCAGGCATTCCCGTGCAGGACATGGAATTTTTTCAATTCCATCCCACCGGCATTGCAGGCAAGGGCATGCTGATCACCGAAGGTGTGCGTGGCGAAGGAGGTTATCTGGTCAATAAAAACGGTGAACGTTTTATGGAACGTTATGCGCCGCATGCCAAAGACCTGGCCAGTCGTGATGTGGTGAGCCGGGCCATTGCCATTGAAGTACGCGAAGGACGTGGTTGTGGGCCCAATGCCGATCATGTGATGCTCAAACTGGACCACCTGGGCGCGGATGTGATCAAAAAGCGCCTGCCCGGCATTCGGGATATGGCAATGACCTTCGCACATGTCGACCCCATCGAAACAGCCATTCCGGTATTCCCCACCGCGCATTACACCATGGGCGGGATTCCTACTAATCGTTATGGCCAAGTGGTGGTGCCCCTGGCACAGAGCGCCGAAGAACCGATTCCCGGTCTGTATGCGGTAGGTGAATGTGCCTGCGTATCGGTACATGGCGCCAACCGCCTGGGCGGCAACTCATTGTTAGACATTGTGGTGTTTGGACGTGCAGCGGGTAACCATGTGATCGAATACCTTCAGGAAAACCGCTATCACCGGCCATTTAACGAATCGATGGTCGAAGAAGCCCTGAAGCGCATCGGACACTGGCAAAAAACCGGAGAAGGCGAATCAGTTGATGACTTGCGTGCTGAACTGCAAAAAGCCATGGAACAATATTGTGGCGTATTTCGCACCAAAGAAATTTTAGCCGAAGGTGTTGAAAAAGTGCGGACACTGGTGGCGCGAGTAAAAGACGCCCGCCTGAAAGACCAAAGCAAAGTATTCAACACCGCTCGCATCGAAGCGCTGGAACTGGAAAACCTTATGGGGCTGGGGCTTGCCACTGTTGAATGCGCGCTGGCACGAGAAGAAAGCCGCGGCGCACATTCCCGCGTGGACTATCCTGAACGGGATGATGAACGCTGGATGAAACACAGCCTGTACCACACCGACGGCCACATCGAATACAAACCCGTGCGCACCAAGCCAATGACAGTGGATGCCTTTCCACCGAAGCCGCGTGTTTATTAAGCGCGTGCTTGCTGACCGTAATGGCTCAACATTTTGAGCTTAAAATACCCCGTTTTTTGTTGATCCCCATGGGAACCCATACCAGGGCCGCCGCATTAAAACTTGAGAAAATGCAATGAATTAAGCGACCATGGTGAGTGCATGGACATGCGCCAAAACTCCCCTTTTTGTGGGAGCTTGGTACAATACCTCCCTTTTTTTACCGCCAAGCCCCTTGTGGGCCAAGGAAAACCTGACCGTAATGCGTACCCGTTTTGCTCCCAGCCCTACCGGCTATCTCCACATCGGCGGTGCCCGCACCGCTCTTTATTCCTGGTTGTATGCCCGCAAACATGGCGGGCGGTTTGTGCTGCGTATCGAAGATACGGACCGTGAGCGTTCTACTGAGGCTTCGGTGAATGCCATTCTGGAGGGCATGACCTGGCTGGGTCTGGAATATGACGAGGGACCGTTTTACCAGACGCACCGTTTTGATCGCTACAAGGAGGTCATCCAACAATTGCTGGATAAGGGGCTGGCCTACCATTGTTACTGCTCCCGTGAGGAGCTGGACGCCATGCGCGAGGAAGCCATGGCAAAAAAGGAAAAACCGCGTTACAACGGGCGTTGCCGCATGCGTACTGATGTGCCGGAGGGGGTTGAGCCGGTGATTCGGTTTAAAAACCCCACCGAGGGTGCTGTGGTTATCAACGACCTGATCAAGGGCAAGGTGGTGATCCAGAACAGTGAGCTGGATGATCTGATTATTGCCCGCAGCGATGGTACACCCACTTACAATCTCACGGTTGTGGTGGATGATTGGGACATGGAGGTCAGCCATGTGATCCGTGGTGACGATCACCTCAACAATACGCCACGCCAGATCAACCTGTTGCGCGCCCTCGGGGTTGAGCCACCGGTTTATGCCCATGCACCCATGATTCTGGGCGATGATGGCAAGCGGCTTTCCAAACGCCATGGGGCGGTGAGCGTGATGCAGTATCGTGAAGACGGTATTCTGCCCGAGGCGCTGCTGAATTATCTGGTGCGTCTGGGGTGGTCACATGGCGATCAGGAGGTGTTTTCCATTGATGAGATGATCGAGCTGTTTGATATCAAGGATGTCAACGCGGCTGCTTCCATGTTCAATCGCGAGAAACTGTTGTGGTTGAACCAGCAGTACATTATCAACGCAAAACCGGATTATATTGCCCATCATCTTGGTATCCATCTGGGCAAGCTGGGCATCGACCCTGCTGAAGGCCCGGATATTCTGGCGGTGGTGAAGGCGCAGCAGGAGCGTGCGCAAACGTTGGTGGAGATGGCGGAGATCAGTCGTTTTATTTATCAGGATTTTGATGAATACGATGAAAAGGCAGCGAAGAAACACCTGCGCCCGGTGGCCAGGGAGCCCCTGGAAAAAATGCGTGAAGCTTTGTCGGCGTTAACTGACTGGACAGCAGAGACTCTGCATCAAACGGTAGAAACGGTTTCCGAGGCACTTGAATTGAAAATGGGCAAAGTCGCACAGCCTTTGCGAGTTGCGGTGGTGGGACGTGCCGCGTCTCCCGGTATTGATGTCACCCTGCAATTGATTGGTAAAGACGCCTGCTTGCGCCGCATCGACAAAGCCCTGGCCCTTATTGAAAAACGTGCCGCGAGCACAGGATAAAAATACAGTATGAGTGATAACGATACAGCAACAACACCCGGTAATTTTATTCGTCACATTATTGACGATGACATCGCAGCCAACAAAAATGGTGGCAAGGTGGTTACCCGTTTCCCACCGGAGCCCAATGGTTATTTACACATTGGCCATGCCAAATCCATTTGCCTGAATTTTGGTATTGCCGAAGATTACAACGGCACCTGCAATCTGCGCTTTGACGATACCAACCCGCACAAAGAAAATGCGGAATTTGTGCAATCCATTCAGGATGATGTGCATTGGCTGGGTTTTGACTGGGGTGAACAACATTTCTTTGCCTCGGATTATTTTGAACAGCTGCATGATTTTGCCGTGCAGCTGATCGAAAAAGGTAAAGCCTATGTGTGCGATCTGAATGCAGAAGACATGCGTGAATACCGTGGCACGCTGACCGAGCCGGGTAAAGACAGCCCGTACCGCAATCGCTCTGTGGAAGAAAACCGGGAGCTGTTTGCGAAAATGCGTGCGGGTGAATTTGCAGACGGCAGCAAGGTGCTGCGTGCCAAAATTGATATGGCATCGCCTAACATGAATTTGCGTGACCCGACGATTTACCGTATTCGCCATGGCGTGGTGCATCATCAAACCGGCGAATCATGGTGTATTTATCCCATGTACGATTATACGCATTGCCTGTCGGATTCCCTGGAAGGTATTACCCATTCGCTGTGTACGCTGGAATTCGCTGATCACCGGCCGCTGTACGACTGGTTTCTTGATACGCTGGAAACGCCGTGCCATCCACAGCAGATTGAATTTTCACGGCTGTCTTTGCAGTACACCATCACCAGCAAACGTAAATTAACCGCGTTGGTGGATGAGGGGCATGTGGAAGGCTGGGATGATCCGCGCATGCCGACGATTGCGGGCATGCGCCGCCGGGGTTATCCCGCAGCAGCAATTCGTGATTTTTGTGCGCGTATCGGCGTGACCAAATCTGATAACACCGTGGAAATGGGTGTGCTGGAAAATTGCGTGCGCGAAAACCTCAATGAACACGCACCACGGCGCATGGCGGTGCTTAACCCGCTCAAGGTTGTTATTACAAATTACCCCGAAGGACAGGTGGAACAGCTCACCGTAGCCAATCATCCGCAGAATGAAGCGCTGGGAACCCGTGAGATTCCCATGTCACGGGAAATAGTTATCGACCAAAATGATTTTCTGGAAATTGCGCCCAATAAAAAATTCAAGCGACTGGTACATGGCGGTGAAGTGCGGTTGCGTAACGGCTATGTGATTCGCTGTGACGAAATGATTAAAAACGGGCAGGGCGACATTATTGAACTGCACTGTCGTTATGATCCCGCCACCCTGGGAACCAACCCCGAAGGCCGTAAGGTCAAAGGTGTGATTCATTGGGTTTCTGCCGCACATGGCATTCCCGCCGAAGTGCGCCTTTATGACCGTTTGTTTAACCACCCCGCGCCAGATGCCGCCAAAGACGGCCAGGACTACATTGCTCACCTTAATCCGGAATCCATGCTTACGCTGACGCGCTGCGTGCTGGAGCCAGCGCTGGGTGAGGCTGTTGCGGGCGAATACTTCCAATTCGAGCGGGAAGGGTATTTCTGCAAGGACCAGGCAGTAACGGCTGACAACGCCCCTATTTTTAACCGAACGGTCACCTTGCGTGACTCCTGGGCAAAAATAGAGAAACAAGCGGCCCAATCGGGTTGACACCGCCCCGGATTTCACTAGAATAGCGCTTCGCTTTTCGGGGCTATAGCTCAGCTGGGAGAGCACTTGCATGGCATGCAAGGGGTCGGCGGTTCGATCCCGCCTAGCTCCACCAATTGCGAAAAGCAAAAGCGTCAGTGCTTTAAGCATTAGCTTGCTTGAGTACACCAGTCGATGTCCCCATCGTCTAGAGGCCTAGGACACTGCCCTTTCACGGCGGCGACAGGGGTTCGAATCCCCTTGGGGACGCCATTTTTTGGTATAAAACAAAGGCTTACATCTCGCGGTGTGAGCCTTTTGTTCTATGGGGCAAGAAATGGGATAATGAATCTCGCCATTACAAAACCATGCTTTGACTTTTTCGTATGTGCCACAGTTTATTTGATTTGACTATTGGGAAAGTATTAAAACATTGGGAATGGCCGATATTTGTATCATCGGTGAGGTAGGGAAAATGACTAAGCGAGAAACAACGGAGCAAATCCGCCAAATGAAAGAGTTCGGCACTAAGGTGTCATCGTCAAAAAGACAGGCCGTGGACACACTAAAGGCTGCGGGAATAATGAATTCAAAAGGTGAAGTAAAAAAGCAATTCAAAAAAGCCCTGCGGATCGCCTCTTAATCTTCCTTCATGTATACGAACTATCCAAATATCGTTTTTGGATTCCACGTATGCGAGTCAACACTGGCTGAAAAGCTAGTCTCGAAAAAAACCAATCTCCGTATCAGCAATAACCCCTACGATTGGCTTGGGGCAGGTATGTATTTTTGGGAAAATAGCCCCGACCGCGCCAAGATGTATGGTGAAGAGCTAAGAAAGTTAAACAAGTTAAAAAAGCCCACTGTGGTTGGCGCTGCAATCAGCTTAGGGTATTGCCTCGATTTGCTGGACTCCGGTTCACTGAAATTGCTCAAGGCAAGTTACGACACGCTAATCGAGACTCTAAAAGTGGCGGGCGAAGAGGTGCCGGCAAATACACCAGGTAATAAGAAGCGCGGCTTTGGCTCGGATGAGCTCTTGTTACGAACACTTGATTGCGCAGTCATCAACTTCCTTCACGCCCAAAGAAAACAGCAGGAACTACGGCCATTCGATTGTGTACGTGGTGTTTTTTGGGAAGGGGAGCCCTTGTATCCAACAGCGGGATTCAAAGAAAAAAACCATGTACAAATCGCAGTAACCAACCCGAACTGTATCAAAGGTTATTTTTGGCCTCGGACAGAAGATCGAAAACACCTTGGCACCTGACCAGCAGGCCTGAATTTGCTACTGCCACTATGGAGGGTCAGGTAAGTGCTGAAATTGGATGGAGATTACAGAGGAGGTGCCGAAATACGGCCTCTGTTTTACCCAATCATATGCAAATTGCTGCATTTTCTGTCGATTTTTGCATACAACTGGGGGATATGTCGTGGCAAAACTAGTGGCTGGGTTTGGGTATGATACTTCCCTTAATCTCCCATCGACTTCCTGGCTTCATCGAGTGGCAACATCAAGGTCATATCATTCGTTGGGGATTCCATGAATCCCCAACGCTGATAAAATCTTCTGGCTTCATTCGATAGCGCGTGAACCAGCAGGGCGCGGATACCCGCCTGCTCGGCAACGATGAGGGTGCGCTGAATGGCATCCTTCAGTATTCCGATACCAATATGCTTGCTCTGCCAATGGGCATCGACGGCCAATCGGCCCAACACCATAACCGGGATGGGGTCAGGCATATTCCTGCGTACTTTTCCTGATGTCTCTTCTCTGGCAATAGCGCCTACGGCTAATGAGTAATAACCAATCACGATATTGCCTTTACAGACGACGAATGTCCGTGAGGCCCCGCTGTTTTCGTTTTTTATGGCGCGGCGTTGCAGCCAGTCATTGAGCGTGCTGTCGCCACAATCGAAGGCAGTAACATCATGCGTGCTGGCAATGGGGCAGGGGGCGTTTATTCCCACGGTGCTTTGCGGGTCATGAGCTTGCGTAATGCGGGATTGTCTTTGACGGGGGCATCCAATGCCGACATGAATGTATCGAAATCGGTTTTACTGAGCATAAAGAGACGCTGATCCAGCAGGACATTTTCGGCCTCACGGCAGATGGTTTCCAGCATGAAATCGGAACGGTTTTTACCCAATACGCTGGCAGCCCTGTCAATCAGGCTGCGTTGTGACTCCAGTGCTCGCAAATTGATGGGCGCCGTACGGGTCGCGGGCTGTGCCATGTTCGTTCCTCCAAGACTATTTTAAAGTCACTGTATCGTGTATCGGATAGATATACAATCACTTTAAGGATAATTGAGACTCTGTAACGTATTGATTAAAAAGCTTGTTATTTCGAGCTTACGTTCAAATTTCCGCCTCCAGCGAATATTGGGCGCGAGAGCCACGGGTTCATGAAGCTCCACGCCCGAACTTAGCAGCCACCTTCAGCGTGCGCCTCAGGTACCCAATAAAAACAGGCCATCTATCGACTTCCCTTGGGGACGCCATTTTTGCGTTATAAAACAAAGGCTTATACTTCAACAGTGTAAGCCTTTTGTTTTGTGTCAATGTTTTGTCAATATTTGAAGCGTTTCACTCGCCCACAAAAAAAAGCCCCGCCGAAGCGAGGCCTGTGAACAGGAGTACTAGGAGTACTAGTAGGAGTCTAACAAAAAAGCCACTGAAAACAGTGGCTTTGGTGTATTGTTCAATGTTATGTGATTGTAATTTGGTGGAGCTGGCGGGAGTCGAACCCGCGTCCGCAAATCCTCCGCCTTCGGATCTACATGCTTAGCCAAGTCTTTAAGTTTAATCGTACGCTACCCGACTGGCAGGGAAAACGGACGACGAGTTCAGTTAGGTTTTAGCGAATTGGCCCTGAACATACCTCAACGCGATCTTGTGAGAGTCGACCCCGGTGATCTCCATGCACAAGCACATGTAAGGCCGAGGGCACTAAGACAGGTTATTAAGCTGCTAGTGCGTAGTTGTCGTCGTTGGCAACTATAAAGTTTGCAGTTGGATTTACGAGGTAATTGCACCTCGGCATGCACCTCAGGTTTTGTGACCCACGTCGAAACCAGGTCAGCCCCATTGGTTCTCTTTCTGAGACCCCCATTGTAGCGCAAAGTTTCGAGGCATTGGGAAGAATTATACGCTGGTGGGTTCAGCGTCCTTTCATGATGCGTTGTTTGTCCCGTTGCCAGTCCCGGTCTTTTTCGGCGGCGCGTTTGTCGTGTTGTTGTTTGCCTTTGGCGAGGCCGATTTCAGCTTTGACCCGGCCATGTTTCCAGTACAGGGCCGTTGGCACCATGGTGTAGCCTTTGCGTTCTACGGCGCCGATGAGCTTATTGATTTCCGAACGATGAAGCAGCAGTTTGCGCACCCGTGTGGGTTCGGGGTGAATGTGGGTGGAGGCGGTGATCAGCGGGGTGATCAGCAGGTTGCTGATGTAGGCCTCGTTATTTTTGAGGAATACATGGGCATCGACAATCTGGATGCGGCCGGCGCGCAGGGCTTTAACTTCCCAGCCTTGCAGGGCGATGCCTGCCTCGAAGCGGTCTTCGATGAAAAAATTGTGACGGGCCTGTTTGTTTAGCGCAATGGTGTTGCTGCCGGGTTTTTTCTTTTTCTTTGACATGGGAGGGGATTATACCGGAAGGATGCGGCTTCGCGGGCATAGTTGAGCCGATGCACTAATTCACCGACAATACGGCCAACAAAATCTGCGGGAGGGCGGGTCGGTATGTCAACAAAACGTGAATCCATTCACGGTCAATGGTCTAATCGCTGGATTTTTATTCTGGCCGCTACGGGCTCGGCGGTGGGATTGGGCAATATCTGGAAGTTTCCGTACATCACGGGTGAAAATGGCGGCGGTGCGTTTGTGCTGGTGTATTTGCTGTGCATTGCCGCTATTGGTATTCCGATCATGATGGCTGAGGTGTTGCTGGGGCGGCGGGGGCGGCAGAGCCCGATTAACACCATGAAAACCCTGGCTACGGAGGAGGGCCGTTCAAAAGCCTGGGCGTTGCTGGGGTGGAGTGGGGTGGTTGCGGGTTTTTTGATCCTCTCTTATTACAGTGTGATTGCCGGTTGGGCGTTGGCGTATGTGTTGAATGCGGGGTCAGGGGCGTTTACGGGTGCGCCAGCGGCGGAGATTCAAAACATATTTACGGCGTTAGTGGCTAACCCAGGGCAGCTGATTTTCTGGCATAGCCTGTTTATGTTGATGACTATGCTGGTGGTGGCGCGGGGTGTGAAAAAGGGCCTTGAGGTTGCGATTCGGTTTTTGATGCCGGCCTTGTTTGTGCTGTTGTTGATCATGGTGGGTTATGCCATCAGCAGTGGTGAATTTGTCCGTGGCCTGGGTTTTTTGTTTACACCGGACTTCAGTAAGCTCACTGGAGAGGGGGTGTTGATTGCCATGGGGCATGCCTTTTTCACTCTGAGCCTGGGTATGGGCGCGATTATGATTTATGGCTCGTATATGCCCAAAAATGCCTCCATTGCCAAAACGTCGATCATTGTGGCGCTGGCGGACACTGTTGTTGCGCTGCTGGCCGGTATGGCGATTTTCCCCATTGTGTTTGCCAATGCCTTGGAACCGGGCGTGGGCCCGGGGCTGATTTTCCAGACGCTGCCCATTGCTTTCGGGAGCATGCCTGGTGGCAGCTTTTTTGGCGCGGTGTTTTTTGTTTTGCTGGTGCTTGCGGCCTGGTCTTCGGCCATTTCGCTTATCGAGCCGGCGGTGGCCTGGCTGGTGGAAAACAAGGGCTGGACGCGCGTCAAGGCCAGTACATGGTGTGGTTTTGCGACGTGGCTGGTGGGGCTGGGCACGGTGCTGTCATTCAATGAATGGTCTGCGTATACCTTGTGGGGCAAAAACTTTTTTGATTTATTGGATTTTCTTACGTCTAACATTATGTTGCCGCTGGGTGGATTGTTTATTGCGCTGTTCGCGGCCTGGGTGATGAAGTCGTCGTCTACTGCCGATGAGCTGGCGCTGGCGGAAGACGGTGTGGCGCATACCAGCTGGCGGTTTCTGGTGCGGTTTGTTACACCGGTGGCGGTAATCATTGTTTTTCTTAATGCTGTTGGAGTCGTGTAAAAATGGCGACGATTGCAAAAAGTGCTTTGGTGCATCACAGTGCGGCGGACATGTTTGCATTGGTGGATAACGTATCTGCTTATGCGGACTTTCTCCCTTGGTGCGGTGGTTCCGAGGAGTTGTCGCGTAGTGACGATGAAGTGCGTGCGACGGTGGTCATTGCCTATGGCGGCCTGAACAAGGCGTTTACCACGCTAAACCGTTTACAACGCAACAAGATGATCGAGATTAATCTGATTGACGGCCCTTTCAAACACCTGCATGGTTTTTGGCGTTTTGATGCGTTGTCGGAAAATGCCTGTAAGATATCGTTCGACATGGAATATGAATTTTCCAGTAGACTGGTGAGTATGGCGTTAGGGCCGGTGTTCAACCAGATTGCCAATGCCTTGCTGGATTCTTTTTGTCAACGTGCGGAGGTTGTGTATGGAAACTAATGTTGTCAGTCACCCGGCCCATAGTGAAGCCGGGGGTGACATGAATAATAGCATCGCCGGTGATGTGCCGGATGCACCGAAAAAAATCATGGTTGAGGTTGCTTACGCAGAGCCGGAAACACAAGTGATCATCCCACTAAGGGTTGATGAGGGTACGACACTGGAACAGGCTATCCGCCAGTCAGGGGTGTTGGAATCGTTTCCCTCTATTGATCTTGCGGTGAACAAGGTGGGGGTTTTTGGCAAGTTGGGCAAGCTGAACCAGGTTTTGCGGGAGCGGGACCGTGTGGAAATTTATCGCAAACTGATTGCTGACCCCAAGGCTGTGCGCAAACAGCGTGCGGCAGAGGGTAAAAAAATGCGTAAGGGTGGCGGCGCTGACGCTGATCAGTGAGCGTGGCCGCCTTGTGCCTGGGGTGATGAGCCTCCACGTAAGGATGAGCCCGGTTTTTTCACCTCACTTTCTTTGGGTAATATTGTTTGCACATCAATTTTGCTGAGCCGGTTATTTTCAAAATAGACAGTCAGGTGCGCAGACTGGTGTTCATTGGTGTTGCCTGACTCATAAATGTATACATAATCCCAGCGGTCGCGGCGGAAGGGGTCGACGATCAGCGGGGTGCCCAGGGTAAGTTCAACACGCTGTTTATCCATACCAATTTTGAGTTTTTCAAACATTTCCTGGGTGATAACATTACCCTGTTGAATGTCGATCTTGTGCACGGAACAGGCTGACAGCAGCAACAACGAAAATACGATTGATGCAATGCGTCCTGTTTTTGCGAAAGAAGGCCGGGCGGGAAAGTCAGTCATAATGCTTTGGGACTCAGATGGATAGACGAGTGTGATGAAGCGTTATTTAAAACAGCGTTAACACGATGAAGTTGCGCAGCATCTTAACCGATAACGTGGCGGGATTGTAGCGATTCGCACGTTGGGCAGGCAGAGAAACCATGACCATTTCCAGTAATGAATTACGGGCCGCAGGGCTCAAGTCCACACTTCCACGTCGAAAAATACTGGAGGTAATGGAGTCCCGTGGCACCCGCCATATGAGTGCGGAGGATATCTACCGCAACCTGCTGGAGTCTGAGGAGGACGTGGGACTGGCCACGGTATACCGGGTATTGACCCAGTTTGAAGCGGCGGGTCTGGTGGCAAAACACAATTTTGAAGGCGGTCACTCGGTGTACGAACTGAACCAGGGTGAGCACCATGACCACATTTTATGTGTGAAATGTGGCAAGGTGGAAGAGTTTGTGGATGAGATTATCGAGAAGCGTCAGCATGATATTGCCGACAAAGCCGGTTACGCCATGACTGACCATTGTCTGTATATTTATGGCATCTGTGCGGACTGTCAGGCGGAAGAGGTTGATCGTTAGCGAGCATTCTTTCAACGCAAAGGATGCGGGGGGGGGTAAGGCTAATGCACAGCAAAATCAATAAGTTATGATAAAAACATCATGCTTTGTCGATGTTTGGCCGGCCAGGTTATCGGCTTGTTTTAAAGTGCTTTATTACATTAAAAGCATAGCATAACACACTGAAAGTACAGAATATTTTTAAGCTTGCACCCCAAAAACGCCACTTGCCATAAGACAGTTTGCAGGCTGTCAAAATATGTTGCAATTCATCGTTTGCAGGGGCAGTCCTCTGTGGTTGCCCTGTGTTGTGTGGATAACCCGATATTCTATATTTGGGCAGGCCAGGGGCCTGTCCGGTTTTTGGCTGAAACATTAACTCAGCGCCTGCTGACCACGCTCGATCATTTCACGGGCGTGAGACAGTGTCTGCTCGGTAATTTCCAGTCCGCCCAGCATGCGGGCAATTTCATCTACCCGTGCCTGTTCGCTGATGGGTGAAACATCCGTCACGGTTTCCTGTTGCTGTTTGTTGACGTGCTTGCTGACGTGCAAATGCTGGTGGGCCAGGGAGGCCACCTGCGGCTGATGGGTGACGCATAGCACCTGCCGTTGCTCGCTGAGATTGCGCAATAGCCTGCCAACCACTTCGGCAATACCGCCACCGATACCCACGTCCACTTCATCGAAAATCAGGGTGGGGATTTTACCACTGCCGGCGGCAATCACCTGAATGGCGAGGCTGATACGCGCCAGTTCACCGCCGGAGGCCACTTTGGCCAGCGGCTGGATGGGTTGCCCGGGGTTGGTGGTCACACAAAACTCCACGCGCTCCAGCCCATGGATGGTAAAGACCTCCAAAGGCTCCAGGGTGATTTCAAACACACCGTGAGGCATGCCCAGCTGGTGCATATTATCGGTGACAGCTTTGGCAAATTTTTTTGCGGCACGCTGGCGCGCGCCACCCAGCTTTTTCGCACTGGCGTGGTAATCTTTTTCGGCCGTGCTGACAGCGGCAGCCACTTCATCCAGTTGCACGCTGGCATTTTGCAGATGACTCAGTTCATTTTCCTGTTGTTCCAGCAGGGAGGGCAGTTCCGCAGGTGGCAGGCGGTGTTTACGCGCCAGCTCGTGAATCAGCGCCAGGCGTTCATCCACGGCTTGCAGGCGCTCCGGGTCCAGCGAGAGGTTGTCCAGATAATCGCGTAATTCACCGGCCGCCTCGCGGGCCTGAATCGCAGCACCCTGCAAGGCTTCGCTGGCATTGTTCAGTGTCGGGTCCGTGACCTGTAACTGACTGAGTTCGGCACTGAGGTGATCCAGCCCATCGACAAGGCTGCCGGATTGCTCATTACTGAGTCCGGCGAGAATGTTTTCACTGCCTTCACGCAACTGGTTGAGATTGGCCAACCGGGCATGTTCAGATTCCAGTTCCACCAGCTCGTCGGCGGCGAGATTGAGTGCGCGCAGTTCCTCCACCTGATATTGCAACAATTCCAGGCGGTCATCCCGCTGCTCACGGCTGGCTTGCAGCCGGGCCAGTTCAGTGTTGAGTTGTTGCCACTGCTGGAAACATTGTGCGGTGTTATGCAGCAGACCGGCGTATTTTTTATCATGGCTGCTGGCGAAGGCATCCAGTGCCTGCCGTTGCACTTCGCGTTTCAGCAATGACTGGTGGGCATGCTGGCCGTGGATATCCACCAGCTGCTCCCCCAGTTCGCGCAGCGAATGCATGGGTACGGGACGACCGTTGATGTAACCCTTGGAGCGGCCATCCCTGCTGAGCGTGCGGCGAATCAGGCATTGCCCGTCATCATCCAGTTCGTGCTCACTGAGCCAGTCCAGCACGGTGGGCAGGGCACTGATATCAAATTCGGCACTGACCTCGGCGCGCCCGTCATGGGTACGAATAATACCGGATTCGGCACGGTCACCCAGCGCCAGCCCCAGTGCATCCAGCAGAATGGATTTGCCGGCACCGGTTTCGCCTGTGAGCACGGTCATGCCGCCCTGGAAATCCAGGGCAAGTTCATCGACGATGGCGAAGTGATGGATATGAATATGTTGCAGCATGATGTGACGGCCTATTTGTGTAATCCGAACTACAAGCGTTTGCCCCAGTGCAATTTGGCACGCAGGATACCGTAATAGTTGTAATTTGTGGGATGTACCAGACAAATAGAATGTGCTGTTTTTTCGATCACTACTTTGTCACCGTTTTGCAGACCAAGATCAATTTGCCCGTCGCAGGAACATTGCGCCCGTGCCTGATTACTGTCGCTGAGCACGATTTCAATCCGGCTGTCGGCATCCACCACAATGGGGCGGTAACTCATGGTGTGTGGACAAATAGGCACCAGCACCAGCGCATTCAGTGACGGATGCACAATGGGGCCGCCGCCGGAGAGCGCGTAAGCGGTGGAGCCGGTGGGTGTGGCGACAATGAGGCCGTCAGAACGAGTGATGTTGATGAATTGTCCATTAATGTACGTTTCGTACTCAATCATTCGCGCCACATTGCAGGTATGCACCACCACATCATTCAGTGCAATGCTTTCGTCGATTTGCTGGTGGTTGCGCACCACACGGGCGTGCAACAGGGAACGCCGCTCCTCCTGATAATCACCCACCAGAATTTTATCCAGCGTTTGCTGTAATTCTGATGGAGCCACATCGGTGAGAAAACCAAGGCGGCCAAGGTTAATGCCCAGCAGAGGGACTTCGTAATCCACCAGGCTGCGCGCAGCGTTGAGCAGGGTGCCATCGCCACCGACGACGATAACAAGGTCGCAGGATTCCCCCAGCATCGCACGCTCAACATAGTTTTCCTGGTGATTTTCCTGCCGGGTATCGGCCGCCAGCGAGAGTCTGTCCAGCAACACCCTTATTTGCCGTTGCTGTAAATAGGCCAACAGCTCCTTAAGTACGCCACCCGTGTTCGGTGCGCCGTGTTTGCCGATAATGCCGATGGTCTTGAATGTTGTTGTCATGTTTTATGGTTTGTTCCTGTTGTGGAGCCAACGGCGCAAGGTAGCATGTTGTGGGAAAGTGTCCAACCGGCAAAGGCACTGGTTTTGATTGCAAGGGTAGGGCGTGGAAAAAACAGGCTGCCTTGTTTTTTGAGTATGCAAAGTGGGCGTGGGTTTATAGATTGATTTCCTGGGTGGTATTCCTGAGAAAGGAACTCATGAATAATTTTTCCACTCTACAGGGCCACGGCCATTAAGATAAACTGTTTTGTCATACCAATCCAGTAGGCCATGAAGGCGAGCCGGCGGGGGTATTAATAACGTCACCCCGGTGCAGCCAGAATCCAGAATATGGCTCTGCTTTTTTAAGCTATTATTGAGGTGACAATAACGTTGTTATCTGCTGTTGTTTGTTTTGATGTTGTATGGGTACGTACTGAAAATCTTTGCAACCGAAAAAAACATAAGCGGTAAATCAAGTTTGACTGTCGTCCTGCATACTTGAAGCCCGTTGGTCTGGAGAAAGTCCTGAAAAAAACACAAGCAAAGGGAGATAATAATGTTGATCAGCAACTGCGGTCGATCAAAAAAATCATTGGTTATTTTTTTCTGTACAATATTCACGGTCATTGTGCCTGTGGCCGCAATGGCTGAAACGGATACCGAAAAAATTAACCGGTTATCAGCCGAACTCAAATCGAAAGAGGATGCACTGAAAGCGATTGGCAGGGATGCGAGTTGCAATGATAATCTTACTCTGGATCTCGATATTTCCGCTGACCCACCACCTGATCTGTTGATTGTTCAGGCAGCAGTCAGTACGTATTTAAAGCTTTCCAAAGAAGGAGTGGAGAAAGCAACCAAAGAAGGAGTGAAGAAAGAAACTTGCAAAGCTTTACTTAAAAAGAAACTCGAAACCTTCGCAAAAAATCTGAACAAAAAAATCACTTTTTATGAAAAGGCTTTGCTGCGGCAATTGGGTCGTGAGTTTCCCGATATCCGAAAAAAGAAAAAAGCGGCGGAGGATATGCTGCTAGTGCTTGGCGAAGTGCTGCCAATGGCTGAGCTGAAAGGGGAAACAATCACCACGTTTGAGGATTACCCCGCCTTTTCCATTAACCTGTATGGCGGAATAGAGTCACAAAGTGTTGACACAATTACCAAGCCGGATATACCCCGCTTGGGTTTACTGATATATCAAACCAACAATAATGAAAAACGTATAGGTTTTCACACGTTCGGTAATTTTATGTTAACGGGGTCCGCAGAAGCCACTGAAGAAACCAAAGCCATCGACAGTACAGACAATAAAGCCGAACAAATTCTGGAGATGAATTTCAATGTGTTCTACGCTGGTTGGAAAAAGAACCTTGATGATAAATATGCCTTATATGGTCCGGTTATCTCTGTTGGCGCATTAAAATCCGCTGCCAAAAACAATATTAATATGACGAAAAAACGTTATATTGGCCTGCGTAGCGCGTTGAATCCGGAAACCTACGCGGAAATTTTGTACGGTACAACCTCGGGGCTGAAATCAAAACGCCTGGAAATACGGTTGCAGACACCCATCGCACGCTTTCAGAACGGCAGCCGGATATTTGTCGGGAGCATATTCAACATAGCATACAACAAGCGCGTTAACGGAGAGCCGGAGACTGCCAATGTCTATTTGGCGTGGCATATACCTTTTGAAAAATTGTGGAACATTGGCAGCGATGAGTGATACAAATATCGGCGCAAGGCAGTCCGGCTGGGTGGATGCTTCAGGTTGATATCTTTTTTCTGGCGCCCTCTCTGACAGCAGTCACTGTGAACCGCAGGGAATGATTAACCCAAAGAGATCAATCAACGGATTGATTGATGTGCTGGAAAAATCATTGTTCAGGGCGCTAATTTTTTCTGTAATTTTTTTTCCACTTCCAATACATGCTGTGTTGTTTCCAATACGGTATCCGGGTTAAGGCTCATGCTGTCAATGCCGATTTCCACCAGAAATTCCGCCATTTCAGGATAATCAGAGGGCGCCTGCCCACACAGTCCTGAATGGCAATGGTTGCGTCGCGCCCCTTCCACAGCAAGTTTGATCATTTGTTTCACACCGGGGTCACGCTCATCAAAATCAAAAGAAACAATTTCTGAGTCACGGTCCACTCCCAGCGTCAATTGGGTTAAGTCATTGGAGCCAATGGAGAAGCCATCAAACAGTTTGGAAAACTCATCAATCAGGATGACATTATTGGGGATTTCACACATAACATAAATTTCCAATCCGTTGTCACCACGTTTCAGGCCGTGCTCAGCCATGCTTTGCAGCACTTTTTCGCCTTCTTCAATGCGGCGGCAAAACGGAATCATCAGTTTCACGTTAGTCAGTCCCATGTTATCCCGTACATATTTCATGGCAGCGCATTCCAGTGCAAAACCTTCGGCATAAGCGGGGTGGGTATAACGGGCTGCACCGCGAAAACCGAGCATGGGATTGTCTTCCTGTGGTTCAAAGTCGGTGCCGCCAAGCAGAGAGGCATATTCATTGCTCTTGAAGTCTGATAAACGCACCACCACCGGCTTGGGCCAGAAAGCGGCGGCAATGGTGCCTACGCCTTCAGCAAGCCGCCGTACAAAATAATCGCTGCCATCGGCATAACCACTAATAAGCTTTTCCAGTGCATCGCGGGTGCTGCGTCCTGCAATACGTTCGGGATGCAGCAGGGCCATGGGATGGGCCTTGATGTATTCGTTAATGATGAACTCCAGACGTGCCAGGCCGACCCCATCACAGGGAAGAAAAGATGTGGAAAAGGCCAGATCCGGGTTGCCCAGGTTAACCATGATTTTTGTGTTGGGGCGTGGCAGGTCGGAGAGGTCGGTTTCAATGACGTCGTAATCAAGCTCGCCGTGAAAGATGCGCCCTTCATTGCCGCCTGCACAGGAGACGGTGACCATTGTTCCTTCATCAATGGCCTGTGTTGCATTGTTGCAACCCACCACGGCCGGAACGCCAAGCTCGCGGGCGATGATGGCCGCATGGCAGGTGCGTCCGCCACGATTGGTGACAATAGCGGCGGCAATTTTCATTATCGGCTCCCAGTCAGGCGTAGTGGTCTCAGCTACCAGCACCTCACCCGGACGGAATTTATGCAATTGGGCTGCATTTGCAATATAACGTGCGTGGCCTGTGGCGATTTTGGTGCCCACAGCATAACCGCGCGCGAGGATTTCGCCTTGTTGTCTGAGGTGATACTGGCGTAACAGGTTGCCCTGCTTTTGTGATTCCACGGTTTCTGGCCGGGCCTGCACCATGTACAGTTCACCATCCAGTCCATCTCTGGCCCATTCCATATCCATGGGGCGGGTTTCGCCCGCTTTTTCACTGTAGTGCTTTTCCACCTTGATGGCGTAATCTGCCAAGGTGAGCACATCCCTGTCACTGAGGCAGTAACGCTGGCGGCCGATCTCGGGCACGGGTACATTGCAGGTTTTTTCCTGCGAGCCATCCGCAGCATAGATCATTTTGATTTGCTTATTGCCAAGATGACGGCGCAATACGGCGCGATGGCCTGCCATGAACGTGGGTTTATGTACATAAAACTCATCGGGTTCCACCATGCCTTGCACCACAGTTTCCCCAAGACCGTAGGCGGCGGTGATAAATACCACATCACGAAAACCGGTTTCGGTATCTAACGAAAACATGACACCACTGGTATCAAGATCCGAGCGTACCATTTTCATAACACCGATGGACAGTGCTACCTTGAAATGATCAAAACCATTGTGAATGCGGTAGTGGATGGCACGGTCGGTGAACAATGATGCAAAACAATTGCGACAAGCCTCCAGTAGATGTTCATTGTCACGGATGTTGAGATAGGTTTCCTGTTGGCCTGCAAAACTGGCCGTGGGCAGGTCTTCGGCCGTGGCTGAAGAGCGTACTGCCAGGCTCAGGTTGTCACCATACTCTTCCTGTAATTGTTTGTAGGCAGCGAGAATCTGTTCTTGTAAAGTATTCGCCAGCGGTGTGCTGTAGATAATTGCGCGGGCCCTGGCGCCACGGCGGGCAAGATCATCCATATCATCCGGGTTCAGCCCTTCCAGTGTGGCTTTCAAGGCATGCTGGTTATTGGCCTGAATAAGTCCATCCCGATAGGCCTCAGCGGTAATGGCGAAACCATTAGGCACTTTAATGCCTTGTGGCGTGAGTTCCTGGTACATTTCACCGAGGGAGGCGTTTTTACCGCCCACTGTAGAGATATCGTCGATGCTAATCTCATTGAACCAGCGGATGTAGTGGGGCATGTTTACTTCTCCTTTACTTCTTTTTGTTGAAAATTCCGTGTTTCAGACATGGATGAATGTTTCATTGGAACCAATCATTCCTGCCAAATGCCTGCTACTCAAAATATGATGCAGGTGTGATGACAACTGTCCTGCTTGATTTGCCACGATAAGTCTGGAGCGGCAAAAAATCATAATCAGGGGTTATCCTCATATTGTGCTTTTAATTTACAGTGAAAATATACGCAAAGCGATGAGGATTTAGGTATATAACAATGCTTAAATCCCGAATGTGGTGGGTATATACCCGCAACGACCGGCGGTCAGGTTTTGTGGTGTACTTTCGATTAACGCCATGGGTATATATATCGAATAACGCACACTAAACTCCTGAATCCGGGGTGTATGGAAATTACAATGATGCCAAACTGATGGGGTGCTGGCTGCATAATGTCACCCGGCGAAGGTCGGGTATGGTTGGGCTTTTAATACACATTGCTGGCATGAAATATGCCTTTCAACAAATCCGGGGGATAATATGGATGATCTGATTTTTAAGATAATAGCTGGAATAATTGTCGCAGTGCTTACGTGGAGCATTCCGAAAGCATTGGAATGGTTGCAGGTAAAAAGAAACAGCCAACATTTACAGGGAGCCTGGATTTCACGGTATCAGAGTATTGACAACCCGGATTATTTTTACAACGAAACTGTGACAGTGGATGTTTCTTTTCTTAAAGGGAAAATAAAATTCGTTAATTCAAATTGCAGGGAAGGGTATTTATACAATGCATTTTGCCTGATTGTTGATAGAAATTTTATTTCCGGACAATGGGTATCAACCAAAAAAGGCGCATCAGCTTGTGGTTGTGTATCACTGATAGTCGGGCCACATGGTAACATTATGTATGGCTACTGGAGTGGCTATAACGAGGAAGGTGGTCGTAATTATGGAAAATGGATATTAGGCCGGACTCAGGATGATCTGGATATTGCGATGGGATTCCTTGAAAAATGATGACGTTATACAAAATATCAGCGATTTCAGGAAAAGGTTTAGGGCTGGTTGCTACTGAAGATATCGATGATGGGGATGTACTTGTTCAAAGTACCCTTATTCCATTAACGCATCAGGAGTGGGATCTTATAGACGGTACTACTATCAGCGAATATGTATACACAACAATTGAGCATGAGACTAAAGTTCATTATTTATGCCTTGGTGACGCCGCCCTGATTAATCATTCCGATTGCCCGAATATTTCAAAAACAATACTTGATAATAACGGGTATTACTCGGTACTGTTAAAGGCTTCCCGCAATATCAAGCGTGGTGAAGAGTTATGCATCACATACACAAACCCGGATTATTACAATCTGTAATGGTGAATTTCCTGAATTATGCTTGAAGCCGTTGAACTGATTGCTGGCGTGCATGTCCGGTGATTTAGCGTTTTTAAATCCCTGAAAGGGAATGCCGGCGGGCTGATTTTTTTCAAACGCTATTGTGCGGGTCAGTGAGTCATTTTCAACATGCCATCACGCCGCAAAAACTCAATGACCACATCCAGGCCTTCGCCACTTTTGAGTTGTGTAAACACAAAAGGCCTGTCGCCGCGCATGCGCTGGCTGTCCGTGTTCATTACCGCCAGGGATGCTCCCACCTTGTCTGCCAAATCAATCTTGTTGATCACCAGAAGGTCGGATTTGGTAATGCCGGGGCCGCCTTTGCGCGGGATTTTTTCACCGGAGGCAACGTCGATGACATAAATAGTCAGATCCGCCAGTTCCGGGCTGAAGGTGGCGCTGAGGTTGTCTCCACCGCTTTCGATGAAAATCACATCAAGATCCGTAAATTGTCGGGACAGGTCTTCAACCGCTGCCAGATTCATGGAGGCGTCTTCACGAATGGCGGTATGTGGGCAGCCGCCGGTTTCCACGCCAACAATGCGCTCTGCTTCCAGCGCCTGCGCTTCGGTGAGAATACGCTGATCTTCACGGGTGTAAATATCATTGGTGACCACGGCAATGCTGTAGTCGTCACGCATGGCCTTGCACAGTTTTTCCAGCAGGGCGGTTTTGCCGGACCCTACCGGGCCACCGACACCAACACGTAAGGGGTTTTTTGAACTCATGTTTTTTTCCTTTGGACTGTTGTAGTCATGATCTGAATAAACGGCTGTATTGGGTTTCATGCAGGCTGCTGGCAATGGCCAGGGCCGGTGTGCTAGCGCCAATGGCATCATCGTCCAATGCGCTGGCATATTTGACGGCCGCATTGATTGCGGTACTGAACCGGTACAGCAGGGACTGACCTTCGGTTTGCCCCAGCGGCACCAGTTTGATGGCCGCTGCTACAGTGTTTTCCAACCAACCCCAGGTGTAACCTGTGAGTAGGTCCTTCACGGGAATCTGCCAGTGATGCGCAGCCAGCGCATAACCCGCTAGCTGGCAATGCCTGAGCGATGTTTGCCAGTTTTCCAGTTCCGGCCACTGTTCACTATCTGGTAATTGTTTGAGCACCATCAGCAAGGCCCGCGCGCGTTGTTGTTCTTCATTGCGTAGTTCAGATGTTTCACGGCTGGCATACAGCCACTGTGCCCAGTGTTGGAATTCCGCATGACTGTTGTTGTTCACTGCATGCAACAGACGAAGCAGAATCGGCAGTTCGAGTGTTTGCAGGCTGTGTTCCAGCACGGACTGTAACCAATGACGGGTATCGGTTTTATTTTGTATCCAGCCGCATTCAACGGCCCACTCCAGCCCTTGCGAATATGTAAAGGCACCGGTGGGCAGGTTAGGGCTGATCAGTTGCAGCAGGCGCAGGCCTGGCAGTGAATCAGACATGGCGGGTTGCGCTTGTCCTCGCCTGTATTCGTGAATGCAGTGCTGCGCCCAGCAGGCTGGATGCAGCCATCGTTATGGCGGAGGTCCATAAAAAGCCGGCAATAAACGCCATGTTCATATTGGCCATTTCAACACCGTGTGCCCAGCCGTGGGCCAACATGAATATACCCATCACCATCGTCGCTGTTTTCAGTTGGGTGCTGGCCCACTGCAAGGCAAAAAATATGGGCAGGGAAAGCAATATGGCAGCTTCAATCCACATTTGAGCGCCCAGCATCGCCCCCCCCGCAGCCCCCAGCCCCAGGGCAAGCAGTAAACCGCCCAAGGCGCTTTGTTTGCCGGATGTCAGCCGGCCCAGCAGCAGTCCCGCCAACACCAGGGCAACAAGATGATCAACACCAAGCAGGGGATGGCTCAGTCCGGCCAGTAAGCCGGTGGACAGGCTGTTGTCATGAGCCTGTGCCAAGGGGGATATGAGGATCACGCCAATGGCAAACAGTGATTTTTGCCATGTTTTTATTTTTCGTGCTTTCGCGTGCAAAGGTTTCATTGGCAGCTCCTTATTCGTGACTGTGTGCATGAGAATGTGAGTGGTGATGGCCTTCAGCGGCCTGCTGGTAAGCACCGGCTTCCGGCTCAAAGGGGGCTTGCTCAACAACCAGTTCAAGCCCCATGTGTCGTAGCATATCGTCCAGCACATGGTCGTGCTGGTAACGTAACCATCCTTTTTCTATTTGCAAAGGAATGTGGCGATTACCCAGGTGATAAGCGGCACGGGCCAGCAGGGTAGGGTCATCACAATGAAGAGTGGAAACAGTTTCAGCGGCGGCGATTATTTTAATGACCAGGCCTTCATCACTGCCCAGTTGATCGTCGCCGCGCAGTAACGTCCCACGCGGTAAAAACAGACCAACCTCCCGCCCGTCATCCAGTCTGGCACGCAGACGGCTGCGCACACGTTGTTCAATGGGCAGGGTCAGCTGACCGTCAGCAGAGTGTTTGTCATTAACGATATGGGTTAATTCGATCATGGTATAAATCAACAACCTCTAAAAAAACAGTAAGTGCGTAGGTTGGGGTGAGGCACGAACCCCAACGCGCCAAAATAACAAGCTGTCACAAAACCATATGCAGGTCACCCCAGTCTGCCGAGCGATAAAATCTAACGCAAAGGCGCTGAGACGCAAAGATATTTTTTTCTGTTCGCTATTCTCTTAACTCTTTGCGTTCTCTGCATCTTCGCGTCTCTGCATTGGGTTTTATTCTTGTTTTCCCGGTTTCTTTAAACGCTAAAAAATATTCCTGCTCCGTGTCATGAACATGTTGGGGTTCGTGCCTCACCCCAACCTACCCATTTTTTAAAACAAAAAATAACGCTGCGCCATGGGCAATACAGTAGCAGGTTCACAGGTTAACAATTCACCGTCAGCGCGCACTTCATAAGTCTGCGAATCAACCTCGATATGCGGCGTATAACGGTTATGAATCAAATCCTGTTTTTTGACGTTACGACAGTTTTTCACTACCCCCACCATTTTTTGTAAACCCAGCTGTTCCACAATACCGGCAGACATAGCCGCAGCAGAAACAAAATTCATACTGGTTGAATTCAATGCTTTGCCATAACTGCCAAACATGGAACGGGAATGCACCGGCTGTGGTGTGGGAATAGAGGCATTGGCATCCCCCATCATGGCATGGGCAATCATGCCGCCTTTGATCACCAGCGCGGGTTTAACGCCAAAAAAAGCGGGGGACCACAACACCAGATCAGCCAGCTTACCCGTTTCCACCGAGCCCACTTCATGCGCAATGCCATGAGTGATGGCCGGGTTAATCGTGTATTTTGCGACGTAACGTTTCACCCGGTTATTGTCATTGTCCGTGCTGTCACCCTTCATGGGACCACGTTGCACTTTCATCTTGTGCGCGGTTTGCCAGGTACGGGTAATGACTTCACCCACCCGGCCCATGGCCTGTGAGTCGGAAGAAATCATGGAAAAAGCACCCAGATCATGCAGGATGTCTTCAG
>DROS01000061.1 GCA_011321815.1 Gammaproteobacteria bacterium | reverse complement strand
GCGCCCGTGCTGCCAGCACAATGCCATAAGCGGCAGTGATGCCAATAGCCGGCGCACCACGCACTACCATATCGCGAATGGCCCCGGCCACCGCAGTCACCTTGTCAAATTCCAGATACACCGTTTTGTGTGGCAGCAAGCGCTGATCCAATAACTGTAATTGCTTGTTTTCCCAGCTAATGGCCTGAATAATATGGGCTTGTGGCATCATCAAAAATCCCTGCAAATGAATCTGCTGCGAACACCTATGGCACCGAATCTAAAAAACTTTTTGGGCGATCTTGAACTCACCGTATGGTTGATACGTTGTCGTCCCAAATAGCCCCAAAAATCTTCTATCTTCAGCACCATAATCGTTCTCATGACGACATCAACTGATGTGTTAGAATAATACGCTACAAAAGCACTGAAAAAATAATCTTTTAACCGCTACGCTCGCCCGACGGTGATTTCCCGTACCGTCCGAAATACCACTTCATGACAAAAGGCGGCAACAGCGTCGTCAGCGCAATCACCATAACCACCCCGGCGTAAATTTCATTGTCAAAGATACCACTCACCCTGCCCAGCTCGGCAAAAATCAAACCCACCTCCCCCCGTGGCATCATTGCCATACCCACCATCCAGCGTGTTGGCCATGATTCCCTGATAAAAAATGCACCCAACAGCTTGCCCAGCAAGGCGGCCACAAACAACAATAAAGAAAACACCCAGATAAAAGCCGAACCCCAATCAATTTCACGAAGATTGAGCGATAATCCCACATACACAAAAAAGATTGGTGTGAACAACTGAATAATGGGCTGCATCTGTTTTTCAATGCGTGATGCAAAATCCGGATCAGAATGCACCGCCGCACCAAAAGGCAAAAAGAAACGCCGGGACAGTGCCAGCCCCGCAGCAAAACCACCCAATAATTCCGGTACGCCAATGACATAGGCCAGCCAGGCGAAGAACAACACCAAAGACACAATCGTTGTTGGAATCAAACCGGGAATGCTGCTCACAGCATCGGCGCGCTTCACCACCAACGACATCAGTTTGGCGGCCAACGGGGCTAACAGAAAAAAGGCGGCGACGAAAACCAGCACTTTACCGGCGTTGATAAAATTGATTCCGCCACCGGTGGAAAATTCAAACAACAACGCCAGCAACACCACACCCAATACATCATCCAGCACCGCTGCCCCTAACACAATCTGTCCTTCACGCGCCTGCTGGCGTTTCAAATCAGAAAGTACGCGCACGGTGATGCCAATACTGGTCGCGGTCAGCGTACCACCCACGAACAAAGACACCAGTACCGAGAGCCCAAACCCCCAATAACTCAGCGAAAAGCCCAGCACCAGCGGTAAAACAAAGCCCGCTATAGCCACCGCCACAGACTTCGCCCCGGTACGCGCCAGACGTTTCAGATCAGTTTCCAGCCCCACTTCGAACAACAACAAAATGATGCCGATCTCCGCCATCAATTTAATCGCCTGCGCCGGTTCCAACCAGCCAAACAGACTGGGGCCCAGCATCACACCGGCCAGCAATTCACCAATCACCGATGGTGCCTGCAACCTGACCGCCAGTTCCGCAAAAATGCGCGCAGTCAGCAGGATGATCAGCAAATAAAGGAAAAAAGTGTGTGTCTCCACCTTGTAGCTCCAAAGCCTTTAACGGTCGTTCAGCCTCATCATAGTCCTATCATCACGATCAAAAAACTACGCAAGGTCTTCTCTCACCAGCGCATGCCAAACATGACCGGCATCGACTGTCTCTTTCAGGTGCGCGAACGCCACCCCTGATACAGGCGTAGATACATCGAGACACCCTCACACAAAACCGCCGTCTAGCCGACCAGGTGCGGACACAACAACAGGAGCTGGACAAGCGCAAGCGGACTCTGGAACAACTCAGGGATGCGCACCCCACCCTGTTTCAGGTCGATTGGAACGCCGATGGTTCAGTGCTGCCGGATAAAAACCAAACATAAAATACACGGACAAGCGTAATACCAATAGCCAGAATCATTAATACACCACGCTGTCGCAGATAACCTTAACTACCACAATCACATTACCTAATTCCAGATACGCCACTTTGCGCGGCTCCTCCCCCACCCTCAAATGCCGGCTGTAACATTTCCTGCTTACCATCGTCCATGTGTCGGCAACTCATCCCAATGCCAAGAAAAACAATTATCAACAAGGAGAGAGTATGATGAAACAGAAAACACACCCTGGCATCCTCGCCAGTGGACTCGCCATTTCGTTAGCGGCAACATTTTTCACGGCCACTGCCATAGCCAGTCCTGCTGAACATCACCGTGCAAAAAAAGGAACACACATTTCCATGCACGCCAGTGATGCACGGGTTATTCGCCGGGTCACAGGACCAATAGCCAACAGTGTCAACGGTGTTCCTGCGGAACCTGTTGATTCTTTCGACTGGTCAGGCAGTGAAATCACACCCGTCAGAGGACATGCCAAACTGGAAATAGATCCTGTTGCCAACACGGGTACCATCAAGGCCAAATGGGAGGATGAATATGGCCGCTGGACTTACAAACAAACAATGTTCGTTGCGCCATCCCATCCTACCGGAGTACGTATGGGATCAGACCTGGGTTCACTGACACTTATTGAAGGCGATCCGGTGACCACTAACATCTACCTGCACGGCAATACCGGTGCTGGCGGACCTGTGATTCCCACCCTGTTCAACCTGTTGTCCACCTGGGGCCCGGCAAAAGTCACTCTCAACGGTGAACCCTTTGATAACCCTTTCGATGGTCCCGCCCCTATGTGGGCAGGTCACACCATGATCTCCGAAGGGGTACGTGACGCCAACGGCGCCGTACGCACCACATCCGGCGAAATCTTCAACATGATGCTTAGCTCCGAAGGGCAGACATATCCGGGTGACCTGGTCTTTCATCTGGTTTTCCACGATGCGCCAGGGCCGGAAATGACCGCAAACGTGCCACCACCGCTGTCATTTTTTTACCACGTGACGTTCAGCAAAGTGAAAATAAAGATTAAAGATAACAAGTAATAGTTGTTCGTTTAAATGCTGGTCCGGCTATATCCCGGGCCAGCTCAGCGGACTGCCTGCGTATCCGGACTTGCAGCCCGTCATGGCAACCGCTATCGTCTGCCCATGAAAAACACCCCTCAGCCAATTGACACCTTGATTCATGCCCGCTGGATCATTCCCGTACAACCCACCGGGCAGGTACTGGAACACCATGCCGTCGCCATACACGAAGGCCGCATTCTGGCGCTGCTGCCCAGCGTCGAAGCCAAACAAAAATATACCGCCGAAGTGGAACATCAGCTGAGCGAACACGCGCTCATTCCCGGCCTGATCAACGCCCATACCCACACCGCCATGTCCCTGTTTCGCGGTCTGGCCGACGACCTGCCGCTCATGGAATGGCTGCAAAATCACATCTGGCCCGCAGAAGAAAAGTGGATCAGTCCCGAATTCGTCGCTGATGGCACGCGGCTGGCCATGGCCGAAATGCTGCGCGGCGGCACCACCTGCTTTAACGACATGTATTTTTTCCCCGACGAAGTGGCGCGCGTCGCCGACAACGCCGGCATGCGCGCTGTGGTAGGCCTCATCGTCATCGACTTCCCCACCGTGTGGGCCGCCAACGCCGATGAGTACCTGCACAAAGGCATCGAAGTGCATGATCACTTTCGCCACAACCCGCTGATCACCACCGCCTTCGCACCGCACGCACCCTACACCGTATCCGACGAACCGCTGCAACGCATCATCACCTACGCCGAAGAAATGGACATTCCCATCCACATGCACCTGCACGAAACCACGCACGAAGTGGTCGAGGCCTTCGACAACACCGGCCAGCGTCCACTGGAAAGACTGGAAGCCTTGGGGCTGATTTCACCCCGCCTGATGGCCGTGCACATGACCCAGCTTGCCGACGAAGAAATCGCCCACCTCGCCACCCGCGGCGCCCATGTAGTGCACTGCCCCGAATCCAACATGAAACTGGCCAGCGGCTTCTGCCCCGTGCAACAACTGTTGGATGCCGGCATCAACGTCGCCCTGGGCAGCGACGGCGCTGCCAGCAATAATGATCTGGACATGTTTGGTGAAATGCGCAGCGCCGCCCTGCTCGGCAAAATCACCGCCCGTGACGCCAGCGCCGTGTCCGCTGCCAATGTGCTGCACATGGCCACCCTCGGCGGCGCCAAAGCGCTGGGGCTGGAAACGCACATAGGCTCACTCGAAGCAGGCAAAGCCGCCGACATCACTGCCGTCGATCTCGGCGCATTGGAAACCCAGCCGGTTTATCACCCCATCTCGCAACTGGTTTATGCCGCCGGACGTGAACAGGTCAGCGACGTGTGGGTAGCCGGGCAGCATCTGTTAAAAGGGCGTGCGCTCACCACACTGAACCAGCAAGCGATTGTGAACAAGGCGCGGCAGTGGGGAAAGAAAATTCAGGCGGCGGATGAACATTCCGCAGACTAATCATATGAGCGCGGCGAGATTACCCCATCCATTGACGTGGTCAGACGATAAATAATCCTGCGTTAATAAGTCTAAGGTGACTGTGCAATTTTTTAATTCAGTTTTTTAATTCACCATATACATCAGTACCTTGTACACGGCTTTTCCATGCCCGACCGGGTTTTCTGGATTCATTATTCCTGGCCAATGCCTCCCACTCCGGCCACTCGAAAGGCATGGCGCTCCCCTTTTGGCAGCCCGACGTTTACAATTCACTCTCACATTTATTGCCTGAGAATACAGAGATATACCATGCGCACTTCACAGTTTTTACTCGCCACCCAAAAAGAGACGCCTGCCGATGCAGAAATCATCAGCCACCAGTTGATGTTACGCGCAGGCATGATCCGCAAACTGGCCGCAGGCCTGTACACTTGGCTACCACTGGGCCTGCGGGTGCTGCGCAAGGTGGAGGCCATTGTGCGTGAGGAAATGGATCGCGCAGGTGCGCAGGAATTATTAATGCCTGCGATTCAGCCGTCAGAGCTATGGCAGGAATCAGGGCGCTGGGAACAGTTCGGTGGCGAGTTGCTGCGACTGCGCGACCGCCACAACCGGGAGTTCTGTTTTGGTCCCACCCATGAAGAGGTCATCACTGATCTGTGCCGCCGGGAGCTGCGTTCCTACAAACAGTTGCCTGCGACCTTTTACCAGATTCAAACCAAGTTCCGCGACGAAACCCGGCCACGCTTCGGGGTGATGCGTGCGCGGGAGTTTTTGATGAAGGACGCCTATTCCTTCCACGCCAGCCAGGCATCACTGCAAGAAACCTACGAGCAGATGTTTGCCGCCTATACACGCATTTTCACTCGCCTGGGGCTGGATTTCCGCCCGGTGCTGGCGGATACCGGTTCCATCGGCGGCAGCGCCTCGCATGAATTTCATGTGCTTGCCGAATCCGGTGAAGATGCTATCGCCTTCTCCAATGTCAGTGATTATGCCGCCAATGTGGAGCTGGCTGAGGCCGTGGCGCCTGCCGGTGAACGCCCCGCTCCCGGTGCACAAATGGCCATAGTGGACACCCCCGGACAACATAGTATTGAGGAGGTCAGCCGCTTCCTCAAAGTAAACGCGAAACAAACCCTGAAGACGCTGCTGGTGCGGGGCAGCGAAACCGATGTGGTGGCACTGGTACTGCGCGGTGACCATGAACTGAACAGCCTCAAGGCAGAAAAACTGCCGCAGGTGGCCGCACCACTCACCCTGGTGGGCGACGAAATGGTTAATACCTGCTGTGGCTGCTCTGCGGGTTCCATTGGTCCCCGTGATATTGCTGCTCCGGTGATTGCGGATCGCGCCGCGGCACTGCTGGCCGACTTTATCTGTGGCGCCAACAAAAATGGCAAACATTTAACGGGGGTCAACTGGGGCCGGGATCTGCCCGAACCACAAGTCGCAGATTTACGTAACGTAGTGGAAGGCGATGCCAGCCCCGATGGCCACGGCACGCTGGAAATCAAACGCGGCATCGAAGTGGGGCACATCTTCCAGTTAGGCCGGAAATATGCCGAGGTGATGAACGCCACCGTACTGGATGAAAATGGTAAAGCTACAGTGATGACCATGGGTTGCTATGGCATCGGTGTGTCACGGGTGGTGGCTTCGGCCATCGAACAGAATCACGATGAGCATGGTATTATCTGGCCTGCTGCCATTGCGCCCTTCCACATCGCCATCGTGCCCATGAATATGCACAAATCACAGCGCCTGCGTGAAGCGGTCGATACCTTGTATAATGAATTAACCCTTGCTGGTTTTGATGTGCTGCTGGATGATCGCAAAGAACGCCCCGGAGTGATGTTTGCAGACATGGAGTTAATCGGCATTCCCCACCGTCTCGTTATCGGTGAACGCGGACTGGATGCTGGCACACTGGAATACAAAGGGCGTGGTGATACCGACAGACAGGACATCCCGCTGAAAAATGTAATCAATTTCCTTCAGGAAAAAAACACTTAGACGACATCAGCTGTATGACTGAAATCCACCCTTATTCCCGGTATTTATTAACAACGGTCATTACCCTGTGGTTTTTAAGCGCGGGTGTTGCACTGGCAGCAACCCAGGAGCGCCCCGACGCTGCACTGCGCGCCGTACTGGAAAAAACCATCGGCGAATCAGACAGTTTTAAAGACCGGTTTGATGCCGAGGTCTGGCTCATGGACATGTCCACCCGCCTCAAATCCCGCGTGCCGGATGATGCCGAGCGCCTGGACTTGCTGAAAAACGTCCACTACGAAGCCACCAAGGCTGGACTGCACCCGGAGATGGTGCTGGCCGTCATTAACGTAGAAAGCAACTTTGACCGCTGGGCCATTTCCCACGCGGGCGCCCAGGGCCTGATGCAGGTCATGCCCTTCTGGCTGAAAGAAATCCCCCAGGCCGGTGACAACCTGTTCGACATCCGCACCAACCTGCGCTTCGGCTGCACCATCCTCAAACACTATATCAAACGGGAAAAAGGTGATTTCCAGCGGGCCCTGGCTCGTTACAATGGCAGCCTGGGTAAAGTCTGGTACCCCAATCGCGTGTTCGATGTATTAAACAAGCGCTGGTTCAAATCACGTTAAACTTCACTAGAAGTCTGATTAACGGGCATCACATCATCAAGCCATTTTTATGGTTTTGTTTCCTGACCGATTCATATTGAAGCAGTGAAAAAAGGGCATGAGTCCAGCATGCGCATTTATGGCACCATTTCTATCTCATTGATGCTCACCCAATTACCGCCATACCCGTATTCACCCACGACTTTCAGTTTGACGTAACGCCAAGGGTATCCACTTGTGATATCTGAAATAGGCTGATCTGATGAAACATTCCCGCTCCGGTCTATGATAAGAGCCGACATATCTTCATTTTGTACTGATAGCAAATCATCAGAAGCCCAAATGATGTACTGATAAGCCCTGTTCTGATAAGTCCAGAGATTAATGCTGCTATAAGGATCAGGAGCAGCCCCCATATCAATAATCACCCACTGGGGGAAACCATTGGCAGACCATCTGAAATCGTTAGAAGTATTTCCATCAATTACCCGGTCCGCTTCATTCCCCGTTTGCTCTGAGCTTTGACTATGAATCACCCTGCTTAGTGATGGTGGCGGAGAGGAATTTCCTTCCACAACTTTAAATTCATTGATACTTGACCATGAGCCCGCATACCCTGCTGCCCCAATAATTTTTAACTTAATGTATCTGGCCTCCAGAGCGGCAAATGAAGATAAAATAGGCTGTGATGTAAGCGTGTTGTTGCTTTGGTCCACAATGAGGGAACTGGCCACCTCATTTTCAACATCCGCCAGACTTGTACTCGCATAAACGTAATACTGGTATGCCCTGTTCTGGTAGGTCCATAATTCAGTTCCATCAATGGATTTATTTGAGCCATAATCAATAATCACCCATTGTGGAAATCCATTGGCAGACCACCTGTAACTACCGGAAGTGTTCCCATCAATCACGTTTATGGCTTCGTTGCCAACCTGCTCTGAGCTTTGACTGATCACCACAGGAAAAAGTGAAGGAGGTGGCGGCGGAGGTGGGGGTGGGTTTTCTGGTGTTGGCATGACACCGGATGCCATTTTTACGACTTCAGTCCCTGCCAACAAAAAAGCACCTACCCCAAAATCCCTTGTTGAGTTTACATCAACAGGCTGGCTCGATTGCGGCTCATGTCCGGGGCCTTGCACATAACCAAGAAAGCCATTGGCCTGAACTGCATCATTAACCATCCCATTCCATGCTTTGTCGACGACAGGCCCATAAATTGCAGCATCTAAAATTCCAGTATTAATTCCATAAGCAAGCGCGTAAGTAAAAAAAGCGGTGCCACTGGTTTCCTTGCCACCATAATCATTGGGATCATCCAGGCTTACATTCCAGAAACCGTCAGGCCGCTGCCGGTCTTTCAGGGAACCGGCCATTGAAACCAATGTCTGCCTGTACTCCTCATAACGACTGTCGGAAACAGGCAATTCTTTCAACACCTTGACCATCGCAGCAATAACCCAACCATTACCTCGTGACCAATATACATTTTTTCCTGCGGGCGTTAATTTTGGAGGGCGCTGATTTTTATCGCGCCACCATAAAAAGTCATTTTCGTTATTATTACCATTGTCGGAATACAGACCACTGCCGCCTTGTGAATATTTTGTCCATTCATATAAATCCCACATTTTATCGTGAAATGCTGTGTCAAAATTGATGTTACCAAGCTCAACAAAGTTGGGCATAGCCATAAACAATGCATCTATCCACCACCAATCGGCAACATTAGAACTGTTGACCATATTGGTTATGGAGGTCTGGATATGGTCAATTTTGTATGGCTGGGGATCATACTTATACAGCGCTATATAGGTTTGCCCAGCCGCCTGGTCATCGGCATGAGTCACCCCATCCCCCCCATTGAGCTCCCAATTCCATCGTATGGCCCAGGCTTCTGCATAATTGTAGTATTTGCTATCGGGATACATATCGTACATTGCCATATTCCCAATAAAATAGACGGCACGCGCCCATTTGTTATCTCCTGAATCAGCGTTCTCATTGATCCAGTAGTCATTCACCAATACCATTTTACTGACAATATCCGATTTTTCAGGCAGGGCGGCTTTGACTTCCTGATTAAACAACGTGAAAAAAAACGCCGCAACAACCAAGTGTATAGAAAAAAACAGATGACCGTGTTTGGATTTCATAATTCACCCCTTGTCTATTATGAAAAAACCTATCAAATTGTTTCATTTCTAAAAGCTTCAAGAGTATAGGAGAGCAGCCAACCTTTTTCCCAAAAACCGACTGCGTCAGGATAATCACTTTCTCCAGGTTTTTCGATACAACAAAGCCATAGAAAATATTGATATACCCGTGGCATTTGGGGTTTCGGTTTAAGTGTGCGTCATATTTTTTATGGCGAGACGAAATGACGCGTAATCATTATTCTATGGCAAGGACAACAACGTGGCCATGGCGAAAACAGGGCGTGCAATCAGACCTGAATCTCAATCACTGCGGGTATATACATAGTGAATTAAAAATTGCGCAGTCGCCTGTTGGTAATAAGCACATTTTTTGATTTTTTCGGCGTATCAGAGGTTCTGATGATCCCATAGGCCTCCCAAGCCCAAACCAACAGATTCTCCACGCCCCAGACAGGGTCATAACAGGTTTATTGAGACGATTGATATTTTCTATACTGGTTGAACAACCAGACTATGATGGTTTCCGCACGTTCCCCATAATCACCGGGAAACTGAAAGTCAAAAAAACTACTCCAACAACTCCGTATCATCATGCGAGTAAGCAGGCGCACAACAACATAAAATAACCAAATCCGCATTACCGGTATTTTCAATACAATGTGCGACGCCCGGGTTAATACACAGGGTATCGCCTGCCGACACATCAAACACCTCATCCGCCAGCGTCATGCGCCCCTGACCAGCGGTAACATGATACAGCTCCTCACTGTGCACATGCCGATGCAGGTAAGTGCGTACACCCATGGGAATTATCGCTTGCGCCAGACTTTGTTTGGCATTTTTATGCGTCGCAGGATGCATCAGCTCACGAACCAGCGAACCGTCCTTAGTGATAAAGGCTGCAATGGATTGATATTCTGTTTTCATATATACCCGCGGCACTTGGGATTTCGGTTTAAGTGTGCGTCATATTTTCTTCATGGCGAGGCGAAATAACGCGTGATCGTTATTTTATGGCAAGGGCAGCAACGTGGCCATGGCGGAAACAGGGCGTGCAATGAGACCTAAATCCCAATCGCTACGGGCATACCCAACGTGCCGCCCAGATATTTAAGGTGACTGCCACACTGCGCCCGGCAATCACTGGCGCCAAACCCTGCCAACAAAATTTTTCCGTTAGTACGTTGATTGCAACAGCATTCTGTTTCGCTGAAAAGCCCAACAGCCGTTATCTGTGCCGAAGATGCCATCAGCAAATAGTCGATATGCCAGCGCAATTTTTTCTGTCGGGATAAATGACGATGTACCCGTGCCGGCAAATTACGCCGGGCACTGCCGGTGTAAAGATAATCGCCTGCCGGAAACAAGAACTCGGCCAGACGGCCAACACGTATTCGCTTCGCCTGCCGAAGTGTAATATGAAGCTGATACGTTACCAGACGTTCATCAGCATTCGCTTTGCCTTCCCATTCATCAAGGCTCCACGTACTCACCCTGCTCACCCGATGGTAAATAATGGCGGCGGATCATCATCGGCCAGTTCACAGCTCACATTACTCACTTGTGCCTGCGTCGGCCCTTTTGATAACCAGGCGCACAACTCCTCCACCAACGGCTTCAGACCACAGGCCAGCACTTCGACGCGGCCATCCGGCAGATTTTGTGCGTAACCGCTGAGCCCCAGGCGTTCTGCTTCATGCCGTGTCGAGGCACGGAAAAACACGCCCTGCACCCGGCCTGACACATAACACCGCATACAAACCCGGCTCAAAACTTTACTCTGGCCGGTTGGCCGACACGCAGCATTCGTTTTTTCGTGGCAAAAACCACTTCAACAACATAACGGTCACTACCGGCTTTTTCCGGCTCCAGGGCGACAAAATTGACGGTGCCGGCATAGGTTTTTCCGGCCACGATGACCTTTGCCTTATCGTTGCGCCTGATATTATCAACAATCGTGCCGCTCACCAGGCTGCGGGCCAGCATACGGTCCGCTTCAGCCAATACAATCAGTGGTGCGGCTTTCATCCTGCTCACCACCGTTTGTCCCGGTTGTGCATTGCGTTGCAACACCCAGGCTGCAAAAGGCGCTCGTATTATGCTATGGGCAAAATCATGTTCTGCGCTCGTCAGGCTGGCGCGGGCTGAAAGCAAATCTGCGTCCGCCGCATCTTTTTCAATTTTCGCTAACTGTAAGTCGTGGTCAGACAACAGGGTGCGGTCATACAATTCCTGGGTACGCTCCAGCTCTCGTCCGGCTTCGTCCCGGTTATTCCTGGCCTGCTTGAGTCTGGCCCGGCTGGCAAACACGTTAGCACGAAATGTTTCATTATCCAGGCGCAGCAGTAGCTGATTGGCACGCACGCGGTCCCCTCTGTTGACCTTCACTTCCGCAATGACCCCATTGACCGGTGTGCTCAGAGCAATGGTGCGCACCCATTGCAGTGTCGCGTCTTCCTCCGCTATCGAGCCGGCTGGCCTGATCAGCCCGGTCGGTCCATCCGACTCAGCCGATCCAGTCAACGAAAAAACAAGTGCAAAAACCAACATGGGCAATACACCAACGACCCGGCCCGATGAATTCATATGGCTCCTCCTTTAAGTCCACACGACTGTTATTATTAGACGACGGTCGCTTATCAGCGCGCTGGTACACCAACCCGTTCATATTAACGGGTTGGTGTACCAGCATCCATTGCTCATTCCGCATTGGGTTCCTCGTTATTGTTGTCCCCTCGCCCCAGCAAGGCGTCGATACGCGCCCAAGCCAGCGCCATGGAAAAATCCGCCCGCATGAAGCGATACCGCAACGCCGACATACTTACCATGGCATCACCCAGGTCGGTCGCAACTTCAAGCTCATACTGTGCACGGCGAAGCTCAAGGTACAAATCACGGTACTCCTGATTCGATGCCAGCGTTTGCTTTTCCACCTGCAAGGTTTGCAATTCGGTCCAGATATCCAGCAGCTCTTGCCGCAGTACACGCCGCCGCTGTTCCAGATTGGCCTCAACCTTGCGCAACTCAGCCCGGCTCCGGGCCTGCAACGCAGCACTGCGGCCACCATCGAACAGCGGCACATCCAGAGAAACGCCTGCCCGCCAGTTATCGTTCCCACCAAACGGCCGGGTGAATTTTGATACTTCGACCTGCCCCGACAACACCGGATTATTATCTGCCCGCGCCAGGCGCAATTGCGCCTTTGCACTCACCTGCTGTGCCATCAATGCCCGCAGTTGTGGGTTATTCTTATCCAGTTCAACGAACCAGTCATGCACATCTTCCGGGAGTTTTCGCCCGGCAAAACTCAACCGGGGAATGGCCAACTCCTCAGACAACTGTCCCGGGCGATTCAACAAATCGGCAAGGCGTGCCCGCGTGGTGCGTTGTGCGGCTTCACTCTGCGCCTGACGTAATCGTGATGTCTGATACAGGCTGCGTGCTTCCACAAGTTTGATATCCGACACCTGACCCAGCTCATTACGGTCTTGCGCACGCTCAAAATTCACAAAGGTCATGGACATTTCTTCGGTATCGCGTGCATAAGCCTGGTCGGCCAGCAACACATCAAAAAAAGCGGCCATAATGGAAATGCGGTGGCGGGCAAAAGTATCGAAATAAATCAAGGCACGCTGATTCCGGTCTGCCAATGTCAGATTTTCTTTTGCCGCACTACGACCAAAGTCATACAGGGATTTTTTCAAAGACAGCTTGATAAGATGATCATCCCGGGACTCCTGGATAATACGGTTTGACGGCGGATCAATCCAGCGCAGACGCCCGGAAAGTAGCACATTAACACCTGTCTCCGCATCAACCCGCTGCTGCTCTGCCTTGGCGCGCGCCAGCTCAGCTACCTCTATTTGCAGTTCGGGATGATCCGCCGATGCCAGACCAAGCGCGAATTCAAGCGTCAGCGGCGTCGGCAAAGAAACTTCATCTGCCCACAACAAACACGGTGTCAAAAAAAATAATGGTAGAAATAATAATCTACGGAAATACGACAGCCCGTTCATTTTACCTGCTGGGCAGCCTTGGTTTTTTGCCGCTTGTATTTGGTAAAGCGCATTTTTTTGTAAAATCCTTTTTCAACAAACTCACCTAACCACATAAACTCCTCAATACTTGATGTCGCTCCTGTATAACGTGCTATCTGCTTGCCTTCCAGGTCATAAAAAGCGAACACCGGAGTCACACGCACCCGGTTAATCTTAAAGGCAAAGTCTTTTTGTGGCATTTTCTGACCCTGAAAGTCAGTCATTTCCACATCACCTTCAATATCCACGCTGAAGCTAAGAAAGTGCTTGCGAAAATATTCCTGTACCGGAGGCTGGTTAAGCACGGTTGTTTTCATACGATGACAGAACGGGCATTCCTCCATTTCAAAAAATAACAGAATACCTTTTTTGCCCTGGGCGCGCGCCGTTTTCAGCTCCTCAGAAAAATCACCCCAGGTTTCGTTGAAAAAGTAAGCGTAAGGATCTCTGCCCGGCGCCGCCTGTGCTTGTCCCGCACACAAAAACACTAACAATAAGACGACAACAATATTTGTGCGGGTGAATAATCTCTCCATGCGATTCACTCCCTTCAATCAATTATTTCGCGGTTTGCTGCGCGATAAAGTCCGCAATCAGCTCTGCGGTAACCGGGCCAACCTGACGGGCGACCACTTCCCCCTCGGGTGAAACCAGATAAGTGGTTGGCAGGCCGGGGATAGGACCCAGCGCTGAGCTGGGACCCGGCTTGCTGCGCAATACCGGAAAATTCATAAAATATTCTTCAGAAAACTGCTTCAGGGCGCTGAGGCTGATGTCTTCAAAATTGACGCCCAGCACTACAGCGTCCTTGTCTTTACGCGCTTCGTGAAAGTCCACCAGTTCCGGAATTTCCGTAAGGCAGGGAGGACACCAGGTCGCCCAGTAATTCACCACCACCCACTTGCCACGGTAATCCGACAGTTTGTGTTCCACACCCTGAACGTCTGACAGGGTGAATTCCGCTGGTTCTGCCTGCGCGCCCAGCGCAAAGAATGCCGCGAAGCAGAAGCTTATTAACATCCTGTATTTAGGGGGACAAACAGTCACGGTGTTGAACACTCCTTTAACGTCCTTGGTTTTCACTTCACTATTTCGTAGCGCTCATAATACCGCGAAGTGGGATAGGATTGCCACGAAATCCACCACTTCCAGTTGGTTCATACCGATAATTGCAGACAGTAATTTATGCTGCATACTCAATATTGACGACTAAACATGGGAAAGTGTACGCCGCATTATGCGGGAAAATACCTGTGCTTCAGGCGTTGCTTGCTTCAGACGCTGTATCAATTATGCCGTAATTCATAGCCAGCCGGGCCAGATCGACATCACTGCTTACACCCAGCTTTTCGTACAAACGATGACGATACGTACTGACGGTTTTTGGGCTCAGACACAGCTTGTCAGAAATGGCTTGCAGGCGCTGGCCCTGGGTCAGCATCAACATAACCTGCATCTCCCGTGGCGAGAGCGCGTCAAAGGGAGTCACTTCCCCGCCCGGCGTCATTTTCAACGCCAGCTTCTGTGCGACATCGGCACCGATGTAACGATCACCTGCCGACACGGCCTTGATGGCCGCCACAATCTCATCCACCGAACAACCCTTGGTAAGATAGCCGCTGGCGCCAGCCTGCAACATACGGCTGGGAAAGGGCTCCTCCGAATGCACTGAGACCACAATAATTTCCAACTCAGGATTTGATTGCAATAACTTGCGGGTGGCCTCCAGACCGCCAATACCCGGCATGCTGACATCCATCAGCAAAACATCAGGCGATTTTTTGCGCACCAGGGTCAGCGCCTCTTCGCCGCTGGCGGCCTCCCCCACCACACGAATACCCGGCGCATCATTCAGAATGCGCGTGATTCCTGTGCGTACCAGCTCGTGGTCATCAACTACCATGACTTTAATCATTACAAACACTATCCTCTGAAACTCATATTCTCACTCAGCCCGTCCTGTAGGCTGATTCCGCCGCGTTGAAAGCGTACTGTACGATATATCCAGCGACCCCTACAACAGCGTAGGAAAATACCTACACTCCGCAAGCTCTACACTAAGTTATTACAGGCCCAGCGGCTACTTGTTTCGAAGATTATTTTCTCCGAAAGCCTGAGAGAAAGAAAAGCAATGAAAAATAGGTAACAAATACCCTTGCCAGATGATATTTACCTGTTTTTTACAAGGGAATCTGCATGCTGCAAACGCGCTTTCGTACCGACATCCAGCCACATTCCCTGATACAGCTGGCCGCTGACCAGGTTCTGCTGCATCGCCTGACGCAGCAATGGCGCCAGCGGGAAGGCGCCATCCTGGCAGCCTGTAAACAATTGAGGACGGTAAATACCGATACCGCTGAACGTCAATAAAGGCCCACCCGCACTGCTCACATTTTTATCCTTCAATGCAAAATCTCCCTGCGGATGATGCGCCGGATTAGGCACCAACAGTAAATGTGCCAGCCCCCCAATGCGGGCGGGCAAGCGCCGGAAATCAATGTCCGTCAGCACATCTGCGTTAACCACCAGGAACGGTTCACCTTCCTTCTGTAACAACGGCAACGCCCGAAAAATGCCGCCACCGGTTTCCAGCCCAGGCTCATCCTCGGGGGAATAAGTGATATGTACACCCCATTGCGCACCGTCGCCCAACCGTGATTCGATCTGCCCACCCAGCCAGGCATGGTTGATCACCAATTCGCTAAACCCAGCAGCTTGCAGCGCCTCAATATGCCACTGAATCAACGGTTTTCCTCCCACCATCAGTAATGGTTTGGGCGTATTATCGGTCAACGGGCGCATGCGTTCACCGCGGCCGGCAGCGAGGATCATTGCTTTCATAAGAACACAGAGTAAAGAGAAAAAGGGGAAAGACGCATACCCGTAACACCCGGGCGCTCAAGCACGATGGGCCAGTTCATCCAACAGGGTGTGCAAGTCCCGCAATTCCGGATAACGCGCTGAGACATCCCGCACATAAGCCAGGGTACGCGGAATATCGGCCAGATAGCCGGATTTATTATCACGCAAGTGCAACCGGGCAAAGATACCTGTGGCCTTGAGATGGCGTTGCACACCCATCCAGTCAAACCAGCGCAAGTATGTGGCGTCCGGTGCAGACGAAATCAAACCGGCACTGGCAACACGATGCAAATAACCCAAAGCCCATTGTTCCACCTGTGGACGCGGCCAGTCAATATAACAATCGCGCAACAGAGAAACCAGATCATAGGTCACCGGACCAAGCACAGCATCTTGGAAATCCAGAATACCCGGGTTACCGTGGACGCTGTGTTGTGCCATTGCCATCAAATTTCTCGAATGATAATCACGGTGAACAAACACCTGGGGCTGGGCCAGCGCTGTTGCGCACAACAGTTGAAAGACACGGTCGAGACGGGTTCGCTGTTTATCCGTAAAAGACCATTTACAGTACCGCTGACAGTACCAGTCAATAAACAATGTCATCTCGTTTGATAACACTGTTTCGTCATAAACCGGCAACTCAGTAATGTGTTGTGATACGTTACACTGCATTTTGAATAACGCATCCAATGCATCCTCGTACAGCGACTCAACCGTATGTTCATTCAAGGCATCAAGATAGGCCTGTGTGCCCAGGTCACTCAACAGCAAAAAACCCTGTGCAAGATCTTTCGCAAACACCCGCGGTACATTGAGACCGGCATCGGCCAGCAAACTGGAGATAACAACAAAAGGATATGAATCCTCCTTGTCCGGTGGCGCATCCATAACGATCAGACTTTCACCCACCCCGTCAAAACAGCCCGTAATGGCAGGGCCTGTCACCCGGAAATAACGCCGAAAGCTGGCGTCCGCCGAGGCAGGGGCAAGTTGAAAACCGGCAGACTGCGAAGTGTTGTCAGCAGCACTGTGCAAAACCTCATGCAACCAAGTTGTTAACGCATCAAGTCTTGCTGACATCACTTTCTCCACTGTAAGCGGGGTTACCGTTTTCAAATGTGAATCAAGCGCCAAAACAGTCCCACCCTAAATTCACATTCGCCTCATCAGATTTATTAAAAAGACCGGATGACTCCAATCTTCACAATGGAACGATCATAGCTTCTTCGGTCAATATTGGAATCATTGTTCGTATAGGAATACTGCCCATTCACCGTCCAGTGCCGGGCAAATTGACGATCGACTCGCGCAGACAGGCGGATTTGGCTGTCTGCGCGACGCTCAGTGACCACACGAGCCTCAATATTTGAATCGTTGTAGAGACTGTAACGATAACGGGCATCCAGGCGCGCATGCCAATTACTGTTCAATTCCCACCAACCCGTGGCCCGCAGGGTATGGCGCATCGGGGAATAGCTGACAAATGAATCAAGGATAACACCTGGAGGGAGAGTTTCTTCGTCAAAGACTTTAAAGTCTTTTCTGTCATTCAACTCCAGTTGATAGTAGTAGCGCACCCGATTCTTACCATTACGCAGCTGCATGCCTGCACGCAGCTGCTGTCGCCAGCCATCAAGATAATCAAATGCTGCATCGGTTGCCTGAATACGGCTCAGTTTGTAGCGCAGATGCAATTGATTGTTTTTCGACAACGCCTTTCGGCTACGCACATCGGCACTGACAACACGCTGATACTCATTGCCATTAAAGTAAATTTCATTCCAGCTGCCCCCGATGCGCATTTTCCAGCTCCCCAGATGGTCATAACGCATCACCCGCCCACTTAGCTGACCATAATCATTCCGGCTCAGCTTACTGTATTTTTGCAGGCTCGCACCAAGTGACATACGCACACCATTATTTATACCCCCTTTCAACCAGCGCCCGGTCGATGCCAAAATATCCACAGCGGTATCATCCTGGTTGGTCACACCAAGAAGATCACTGTTGACCAGCGCAACATTGCTGTCATACACCAGCGAGCTGGAAATAAAACCCGCCCAGTCAGGATTAAAACGGCGGGTTTTACGCGGCGAACTGTCCAGGCGCTTCAAAGCCTCCATCGCCAAAGCCTGAATCTGTTTACTGTCAACACTGCGGTACGCACGTTGGAACCAACGAATGGCCGCAGGCTCATCCTTTTGCTTGTTGGCAATCAAACCCAGATTGAAATAAGCCCGTTGTGCGAAAGCACGCACATCGGTCAATGCCAAAAAAATCCTGCGTGCATTTTCATACTGCCGAAGCCGGTAATAACTTACCGCCACATTATATTTGAGTATTGGCGTATCCATACCTGCCTGTTTGGCTTTTTCAAAATAATGCAATGCGGCAGAATAATCCTCCCTGCTGGAAGCTTGTATCCCGGCATTAAAATAATCCTGTTCAAGCCCGGCATTTGCATCAACCACTATCAACAAACCCAGGATCACACACCAACACAGTCTTAGGCCCCTGGTTACAACTACATTTGCCATTTTAACCCCAATGGAATGATTTTTTTATTAACAACAGGCTCTACAGAAGCCGACATAACCCACCTTAAATTATACCTCGAAAACCGCTGTTCCGGATGTAGACATCATACAACATCATTTGGCTCGATGACCGCTCAGGCTTTTATGCCGCCAAACACAAAAAATCCCCCCCTTGAAAACAAGGAGGGGATTCCAGTAACACAGCTGATTTTCAAATACTACCTGAAGCCATCAAACATCATTATCCAGCATGAGGCCCTGCTCCTGAATTTTTTAGCCGTCTTCCCTTTCGTGTTCTTTCTCATGCTCTTCTTCGTCGTGTGCTTCATCGTGCTCATCATTTACATCACTGCTGTCTTCACGAGCTTCATCATGATCTTCGATTTCATCCTCACGTTCATCACGAGCTTCCACCTCATTCTCGTACTCATGTGAGACTTCACTTTCATGGCTGCCAGCTTCATTTTCATGACCAGCATCATCTTCTGCATGCACTACATCAAAAGTCATATCCGGCAATGAAAGCTCATTGTGCATTTCGCCCACATCATCTGATTCGACAACCCGAATGGTGAAATCAATATCATCCAGGTCCGCACCAAAACTGACACCTATGGACAGAAAAAATGCAAGACCCACAATAATACCTGTTTGCACAATTTTCATAACAACTACTCCTCTCCTCTTTACAACACATACCTGTAATTCGCACATTTGGACGACCGTTCGCACATCGGACGACCACGACCCAACCATTAATCCTATCCAACCAACAAATGCACCTTACTATCCACCTTATCCACCGATGACCTGGCCTCCGCTCCGATGTCAAGATTCAGTGTCAAGGTTTTCACCCGATCTCCATATTCAATATCAGCAACCAATTCACCCTGTGCCACCTGAGTTGCGATAATCGGCAAACTCAGCAGGTTGTCACCTTTTTCGAGGTCCGTCTCCCAACTCAACTGACGTCGACCGGGATATCCAACCAGGGCCACATTTTCAGGCAGTCGAATGGTAATTTTCGCACCCTTTAGTGACTCACTGGAAGCAAAAGCCAATCTGACAGTTTGTTGTGTGTTCAGGGCAATCGACAGCACCGGCTGCTTTGCCGCTTTATCTGCCACTGTTTTGCCTGTATCTGCACTGGCAACAACCTGCTCAGGAGTACTGCCCGTATCTGGCAACTCGCCCGGCGACATGCCCACAACAACCCATACAGCAAGCGCAGCGGCGGCGGCACTACCAAAACCCAGCATAAACCCCTGGCGGTGGTGATTTTGCGGCGGCGACACATCCTGCTTGACAGCACTCTTGTAAACATTGGCCAGCACACGGTCAGCAAGACCCGCCGGAGGCTGTACTACCGGCATTGTCCGCAGCATTGCCCGCCATTCTTCCAACCTGGCCAGCTCTGCCGTGTACACCGCCCGACAAGCCGCACACGATGCTTGATGGGCATCAAACGCCGCCTGTTCTGCCGCAGCCAACTCCCGGTCGATACTGTCATTCAGACAGTTGTTAAATTCAGTACAATTCATGATGTTTTTTGACCTCTCTCCCTCTTGACCTGTAAAACGCTTTGTGCACAAAAAGCGTTCCCTTTAATTTTCGGGATTATTACCAGAATATTTTTGGGGGCCTATGGCTTCGATATATCTGATTCAAGAATTTTCCGCATACGCGCCCGTGCACGGTGAATGCGTGATTTCAGTGTACCTACGGGCACATCCAGCATTTTTTGCAGCTCCAGCAGCCGGTAGCCTTCGATATCATGCAAGGTCAGCAACACCCGATGGTCTTCAGACAGCCGCTGAAAGGCCGCGTGCATTTGATCAATACGTTGATCCTCAGCAAGCTCGTGATCCGGCGATTCCGTACCACTGCTGGCGGTTTCATAAAATGCGACTTCATCGTCGATCAATTCCAGTGGTGAGCGTTTTTGTCGCCGGGTGCCGTCCACAAACATGCGATACAGGGATGTCACCAGCCACGGGCGCAGTTTTTCAACCACTTCAAGCTCGGCACAGCGGGGATAAAGTTTGACGAACAAATCCTGCACCAGATCCTCTGCGTCTTCCGGATTACCGCAAAAACGGTACGCAAGACGATACAGATAGGTGATATGGGGGCGCACCAGTGCGTCAAAGCACGCAGCTGAGCCCCTCTCTGATTTTTTGGAAGGAAATATCTTCATTTACTGCGGAAGATTATAGAATCCGGGAGCCCTTACACAGATTTTTAGGAAATTACATTAACTATTAATAAGTTAGCAGTATGAGGAAAGCATTGCACGGGTAAAAAAACACACGCACAAGCAAACGCTTGCCAATAAACGCCCTTTCGACAGAAAAAGTTCCCGGCCTGGAACAAAAAGAACGCGCAACACCGGCATTATCGCTTGGTTTCACGCAAGCATGGCGCTAAAGTGAGGTATACACCCAAAAACCGGGCCACCTTATGTTTCATCATCAAGACACATTACAGCGCCTTAACGAGAACATCCCGTTGGGCGAAAAACTCGCCAGCGTACATCACGCCATCAAAGAACAGTTTGACTTCATCGAGCGCGTTGCCGTTGCCATTTATGACGACAAAACGGGCGTCCTGAAAACCTATGTGCACAGCAGTGGCGATGGCGAAAACCCGTTGCAACACTACCAGGCGCCGCTGGCAAATGCACCGTCACTTCAGGAAATCATGAAGCTCCGAAAACCGCGGGTGGTGAATGATCTCAACATCTTTGCTGATGGCAAACAGAAACATTCCAAAAATATTCATCAAAAAGGATATGCCGCCAGTTATACCCTGCCGATGTTTTTGAACAATATTTTTTTTGGTTTCGTTTTTTTCAATTCCAGCCGGAAAGATGCCTTTACTAACGGCACGCTACACTACTTTGACATCATTGGTCATTTGATTTCATTGCTGATCATCAATGAACAAAGCTCCATACGCACCCTGCTGGCCACAGTCAAAACCGCACACGACATGACCCATCACCGGGACTCAGAGACAGGGGCACATATTGACCGCATGTCACGTTACTCCCGATTGATTGCTGTGCACATTGCGGACAAACATGAACTGGACGACGAATACATTGAGAATGTCTTTTTATTCTCACCCCTGCATGACATCGGCAAAATAGCGATCACCGACAACATCCTGCAAAAAAAGGGCAAACTTACCGAAGCAGAAACAAAAATCATGCGCACCCACTCCCACAAAGGTTGTGAGATCATTGACAGCATGCTCAAAGATCACGGTCTGGACAGCTTTGAAAACATTAACATCCTGCGCAATATTGCCGAGTATCATCACGAAGCCGTTAACGGCACAGGCTATCCCAATGGTTTGCAGGGCACAGAAATTCCCTTGGAGGCACGCATTGTCGCCGTTGCCGATGTATTTGATGCCCTCACCAGCAAACGCCCCTACAAAGAGGCCTGGAGCAATCATAACGCCTATGCCATGCTGCAACGCCTTGCTGGCGGCCAGCTCGACAAAGAATGTGTCAATGCACTTATCGCCAATAAAGAGCAGGTAGAAAAAATACAACGGCAATTTGCTGAAGATCAGCTCGGTTAACACAAATTTTTAATGGTTTCATCCACACACCACCCAACCTCCCGGGAGCGCACCGTGCTCATTACGGGCTGCTCCAGCGGCATCGGCCAATGTGTTGCCCTGGGCCTGAAAACGCGCGGCTACACTGTTATCGCCAGCGCGCGCAAAGCGGAAGACGTTTCCCGATTACAGGCAAAAGGCCTCACCGCCATTCAACTTGATCTGGCTGACTCGGCATCCATCAAACGTGCCGTCGAAGAAACCCTGCACTTTGGCCACGGAAAGATTTTTGCGCTTTTTAATAACGGCGCTTACGGACAACCCGGTGCGGTGGAGGATTTATCACGCGAAGTGCTGCGCCAACAATTTGAGACCAATTTTTTTGGCACGGTGGAATTAACCAACCGGATCATCCCCATCATGAGAAAACAGGGTTATGGACGGATTATTCAAAACAGTTCAGTGCTTGGTCTCATCGCCCTGCCCTACCGTGGCGCCTACAATGCCAGCAAGTTTGCACTTGAAGGCATTACAGACACCTTGCGTCTGGAATTAAGCGGCACGGGAATAGCCGTTTCACTGATTGAACCCGGCCCCATTGAAAGCCGGTTTCGGAAAAATGCCTTTCTTGCTTACCAGCAGCACATTGACGCCCGCAACAGTGCGCACCACGACACTTATCAAAAAATGGAAAACAGGCTCAAAAAAGAAGGCCCGGCAGCCCCCTTTACCTTGCCTCCGGAGGCCGTGCTCAAAAAAGTGATTCATGCACTGGAGTCACGTCGGCCCAGACCACGTTATTATGTAACGTTTCCCACGTACCTGTTTGGCGCTTTACGACGCCTGTGCAGCACCCGCTGGCTGGATAAAATATTACTCAGAATATCCAGCAATGAAAACAAATAGCGTTGATGACATTAACAAACTACGTGTTGTAGATACTTGTCGTTTTTGGAGAAATGCGTTTTCAATTCACAGTGAAACCTGAATCAGTCACCCTGCACCGTAACAACCACTTTTCGCTGATGCCCCATGGTGCGATGCTCCCATAAAAACACCCCTTGCCAGATGCCCAATGCACACTGGCCTGCCGTCACTGGCAAAGTCAGATCACTGTGAGTCAAAATAGTACGCACATGGGCCGCCATATCATCCGGGCCTTCATCCCTGTGCAGAAACATGGCATCACCATCGGGTACCAGTTTTGCCATAAAGGTTTCCATATCCTGCCGCACATCCGGGTCTGCATTTTCACATAGCATCAACGATGCACTGGTGTGTGCAACAAATACATGACACAGCCCAACCTTGATACCCGTTGTGGCCACAATCTGCTGCACATCTCTGGTGACGTTATAACTGCCTCGCCCCCGTGTTGTCACTGATAATGTTTCCTGTTCAAACATCACGCCTCCTGACTGTAAGCTGATTCGGTTTTTGGTAAAGACACATAAAAAAACAGGCTCCCCTGTTATCAGGGAAGCCTGCTTCAAAGCATAACAGCAACGCCAGCGTGGCGTGTGTATTTGGCTATTCGAGCAACACAGTTACAAATCCCGCAGTGATCGTGGCGCGGTCGTCATTATACGGTCCGCTGGCCGCAACATGTTTCACCAATGCACCATCCCGCAGACGGGTATTAAGATCAGCCGTAAAATTTGCAAAATCAGTGTGCACTTGAATGGTACCGGACTGCACAATCCGATACATTCCTGCGCCATTTTCACGCGGTACGATGCGTGGCGCAACATCCACTGTGGTGAGATCAATGGCTACTCTGGCGCGGGAAACATGATGAAACCTGCCCACACCATCCAGATTGAACGTCAAACCATCCGCAGAACTACTCGCAATAGCCGTCAATGAAGCCGGAGCCCAGCCAATGGTCATCACCGCTTTCAGCGCCGCCACATCCACAATGGTGTGCGCGGCAAAATCACTGGGGGCAGCTGCGGTCACTTGTCCAAATGGCCGCACAAAACCACGGACTTTCACTGGGGCGCCGCTGGCCAGCCCGCTTACATCCAGGGTCGCCACATCAATTTCATAAAAGGCCGGATCAGCATCGTTGGCAGGCTCATCACCGGTGCCACTGAAATCAAACAATCCAATGTAACGACCATCAATGGCCTGCAAATCGAGCACGAACGGTAGTGGCTGTTCGGGAATACCCACCACATCCAGCACCGTGCCACGCAGCGTGGTCAAGCGCATTTTCACCCGGCCCCGATTATTCACGCCGGCATCCATTTCCAGTTGGTCAGCCATGTTGTTGGTCAACACGCCAAATACACGTACCCGTTGGCCGACGGAAACATCATCAATATCATAATCAGCGCCCATGGAAAGCTGACGCTTCACCGAGGTTAAGTCACCCATGTTCACGATAACTTCGTCGTTAAAAATCACGCTGCCACCAGCACGTATCAACGTGGCGCCTTTTACGGTGAGCGCATCACCATTACGTGCAATCACATTGCCCGTCACCACATCCAGTTCGCCACCCGGCACACTGGAACCGGCATAGACTTCCCGTGCTTCAAAACGGCGTGGATTGGATTTTAAATCACCGATAACAATAGTTGCGGTGAATACTGGCTGCTCATCCAGAACAACCAAGCCAGCCCGCCCCTGATAATCATCACCGTTGATTTCAAACAGCGTGGCATCATTGGTGACCACTTCCAGTTGGCCGAAATGGCGCTGCTGCTGTTGATCCATCGTCAAACGGTGATGAAACGGGCGCAGGATAACTTCAAAACTGCTGTCTTCCACATCGACACTGGCCAATGGTCCACGCAGGCGGTGTATTTTGGGGCGTTCCAGCTCCACATCAGCCAATAAAAAAGGTTCAACAATTTGTGTTGGCACACCGGCATCATCAAAGCGCACCTTGTTGGAGGCTTTGAGGTCAAAATCCAGGGTAAGGTGGCTGGGAATGCCTGGCGCAATAACCAGTCTGGTGCGACCTTCAAGATTCACGGCCACGTCCAGCTGTCTTAATGCCATACCATCCGCGTCCACGATGTTATCAACCTTCACCGCATCACCCGCCGCATTTTCCACCCAGATATCGGCATCGCTGTAATCCAGCACCATACTGGCCTTGACGTAGACACCATTGGGCACTGTGGCTGCCGTCAGGAATTCCGTCATCTCAGTGTATTGTGCAAAATCCACACGAGTCGACAAAGGCAGTGTTTCCACCACGGCGCCATTGGCCTTGGTCAGTGTCAGCGAGAGCACATCCACGGTATAACTGGCAAAGTCACCTTCTGCATCGGTGAGGCCAATCACTATCTCCCCCTCACCCTCTGCTTCGCTGGCACTGTCATTGGACGCACCACAACCCACCAGCGATATGCTGGTGAACAATAAAAACAAACTGAGTAAAAAACGGCCCTTCACCGGGTGAAGCATCGCGACAGCCATATCCCGGCAGTGCAGATAAAATATTTTCATGATGATCTCCTGATCAATGTGTACGTTTGCATTTGGATAAACATAAGATGTTCATCCCGTACAACGCAGGGCCGGCCAATTGGTTGACACAAAAAATATTTTTTTATTCAGAAGCAGAAAATGGTTATGTTTTACCAGCTATAAGCCAACCCTGCACCGGCAAAAACTACCGGGTCCCTGCCATTTTCCAGGGTTTGATTGCCCACCCGCAAACGCAAACGCCACTGCTCGCTGAGGTCAGTGGAAAACCGCAACGTCTGTACAAAGCTGGCCTCACTGGTAACCCTGGAAATGCTTTTAAGCCAGGAAAAACTCCACAGGGCATCGCCGCTGAAATAAAAAACAGCAATACTGTTACGACGGTCCTCCAATCCGCTAGAAAGCTCCAGTGTAGCCGCCGAAAAGACAAACTCTAAACGCTGCTCCAACGCCAACAGCTCCACGTCTCTATCATATTGATGGCGGGCAAAACCCAGCGAAAATGACCACGGTCCATCGGTGTAATAACTCACATCAAACGCCATGCCCGTACTTTTCACCTCTTCTTCAGGCCGACAAAATCGCCGGATAACCCTCACACAGTCTGTGCTAAAGGTCAGCGTGCGCCATTGTGGTCGCAGGGAAAATTGCCAGTGTTGCAGACTGACATCCATTACCATCCGCAGGGTATCCGTTTCAAGCGAATCCTTTTTCCCCCAGGATTCCAGGTCCATGCCGATGCTGAGGGGTTCCAGCGGGTCCGTACGAAACCCCAGCAAAACGCTGCGGGTGGTAATGGGATTATTCTGACTACCGGAACGATTGTGTGCCACCGAAGCCAGTAGGCGCGAATAACCGACAAAGGCGTAATCCAGGTCGAGGTACTGGTCACGGCTGCCCTGAGCGTCGCCGCCGCCCTCAAAAGAAAGTACTGACGACAGACCATCGGCTTGCGCCACTACAGATACCCATATCAAAACCGCACCCAATAGGTGTGGCAAAGCAAAATGCCGCTGCTGCAAAATATAACCTGTCTGTTAAATAACCACCCATGGGTGGACAAAAGAAACGCCCATTGTAACGCAGATTCAACGGTTGATCGCAGGCCTGTCAACAGTGTGCTCAGTGCCGCCGCTGACGATGTATATCCCGGCGCATCTCTCGCCGGTGCTGTCGGTTAATCTGGCGGCGCATTTGCCGGCGCTCCACTATGGCACGCCGTTGCGCTGGCGACATTTGCCGCCAGCGTTCACGCAAAGCCTCGCGCCGTGCCGGGGGCAGATTCCGGAAGTCACGAAACCGTGCACGCAACCGCTTGCGCTCGGCAGGCGGCAACGACATGAAATGTTGAAAACGATTCCGCACCTGTTGGCGCTTTTCCGGCGGCAGTTGCTGCCAACGGGCAAAGCGCTTTTTGACCCGTTCCCGTTGTTCCGGCGTCAATTGCGTCCAACGTTTTATCCCCTTGCGCAAACGTTGCTGACGTCCTGGCGGCAGGCTTTCCCAGTTTTTTGCGAACGGCGCCAGCAGGGTCTGCTCTTCAACACTCAGCGAACGCCAAGCAACACCCTTGCCGATACTGTTGCCGGCAGTCTGCCCCGGGTTTACTGGTGATTCAGTGTCACTGGCTTGTGACAGCAACGGGCTGCACACTAACAATAAATACATGATCAACCAGCCATTGTATTTTAACTTTTTACTGTGCATCTTGTGCTTCCTCAACTTTCGCGGTTTGGGCTTCCGCATCCAACGCATCCAGATCCTGCATAAAATCCAGCGGGTCTTGCCATTCGTTTTCACTGACTTCCCAGTCGCCGAGAAACTCCAGCAATTCGGGACTGGGAATTTCTTCGGCAAACACAAAGCCTGGCACTAGCAGCGCACATAAAACGAGTACACGGTTCACCCCTCTACCCTGCTTCTTTTTCATCGTCTAACCATAAATAGAAATCCAGTTCTTCATAAAACTCCAGGGATTCGGCATCCCCCAGCAAGGCCAGGTCCTCCAATGGCGGCAATTGCGCCACCGGATTATTTTCTGGTGGCGTTAACCATAGTGACACTGTCAGTACTGCCACTGTAGCTGCTGTGGCCAATCCACCCACCGGCAACAGCCAGGCCGGGCGTTTTTCGCCGGCTGCCGGTTTGCCCGCCAAAAGCGCTGCGCGGCGCACCCGCCGCAAATCCCGCCGCGTGGCATCATCCAGCCCGTCCACTGCCCGATCCAGTGTGGATTTTGACATTTTCAGCAAGCGGTCTGTGTCTTCTGGTTTATTCACGTCTCATTCTCCTGCCAATGGTCCTGCAATTGTTCACGCAACGCTTTCAGTGCACGCGAAAAATGGGTTTTCACACTGCCTTCGCCACACCCCATGGCCTGCGCCGTATCGCGCACGCTGAGGCCTTCCCACTGGCGCAACAAAAACACCTGCTGTTGGCGCAAGGGCAAACGATGCAACGCGGCATCCAACCGCCTGATGGCCTGTTGTTGCTGTAATTGTGCGCCGGGCTCCGGGTCCGCCGTGGCAAAGTGGGACTCGATGGGGTCTTCCTCCGCTGCGATTTCGGAACCCTGGTCCCGTTGATTCCTCTGGCCTAAAAAAAACCGGAAACGGTTGCGCACGGCGGCGCGCCGATACCAGTCGCGAATCACGCTTTGCACAATACGATGGAACAATGGCCCCCACTGCTCGGCATCGCGGTCGGCATAACGTTTGACCAGACGCAGCATGGAATCCTGCACGATATCCAGCGCATCCTCGTGGTTGCTGGTGGCGATTATCGCCATGCGATACGCCCGCCGCTCCACGCTGGCGAGGAATTGATCCAATGCTGCCGAGTTGTCCAGTGCCTCTCTCCTGCATGGTCTGTGTCCTGTGGTTTTGATTCTGGCCAGCCATGGGTCATTTTGTCCAGTACTCCATGATGGAAAAACGCCACAACGACCGTTCCTTGTTATATGCAAACGCAGCACCGGTAAATCGGTTGACATGAAATAACAAAGATTTACCCTGCGTCAGTCGCTATTAAACCTGAATCAATCCGTTGAATCGTAGCAAGAACGACTGTTTTGGACGGTAGCGTATCACCCATACGGTGAGTTCAAAACAGTCTAAAAAATCTTTTAAACTCCGTACCATAGGCATTCGCAGTCGATTCAACTGATGTATTGGGTTTAAAAGAACGTGCACGGAATAATTTATCGCCAAACTTACGAGGCCTGACATGTCCAGTAAAAAAACCACCTCTTCCGCACGCAGCCGCTTTGCACAGCGTCTGAACGATGCGTTGGATAATATTGACTTCCCACAGCTGGGCGCCGGTCGTCAGGCCCGCCTGGCCGAACTGTTGGATGTGCCTGCGTCAAATGTCAGCCACTGGTTAAAAGGCGAATCCTTTCCGCGCACCTCGGCGCTGATAAAGCTCTCGGACCTCACAAAAACCCGCTCAAACTGGCTGCTTTCCGGGCAGGGTGAGCCTTACAAAAAATCAGATGATCCCAGGGACAGCAGCAGGGTTCCACCAGGCACCGGCACAAACAGGCTCAGTAAAGAAGCATTTGAGCTAGGCATAAAATGGATGAAGCTGCCCAAACAGCAACGGAAAGCCATTGCCAGTGTAATAACCGAGTTACTCCGCACAAAATAAACAAAACACGGGTCGAAAACAGCAACCCGCAAGTTCTGCAG
>DROS01000060.1 GCA_011321815.1 Gammaproteobacteria bacterium | reverse complement strand
TAAAATGCGCCTGAGCAAGATCAAAATCGCCGGTTTTAAATCCTTTGTAGACCCTACCACCATTCCTATGCCGTCCAATCTGATTGGTGTGGTGGGCCCCAACGGTTGCGGCAAATCCAACGTGATTGACGCAGTACGGTGGGTAATGGGTGAATCGTCTGCCAAGCACCTGCGTGGCGATTCCATGGCAGACGTGATTTTTAATGGTTCCACGGCACGCAAGCCGGTGGGGCAGGCGATGGTGGAGTTGTTGTTTGATAACAGCGACGGCGCCATTAAGGGCGAATACGCCCAGTACAACGAGATTTCCATTCGACGCACTGTATCCCGTGACGGGCAATCCCAGTATTTTCTCAATGGTACCCGTTGCCGCCGTCGTGATATCACCAATATTTTTCTTGGCACCGGCCTGGGGCCGCGCGGTTATTCCATTATCGAGCAGGGCATGATTTCACGCCTTATTGAGGCGAAACCTGAAGATTTGCGGGTGTTTCTGGAAGAGGCCGCTGGTATTTCCAAATACAAGGAACGACGCAGGGAAACCGAGACACGCATTCGTCACACACGGGAAAATATGGAGCGCCTGACCGATCTGCGTGAAGAATTGGGCAAGCAGCTTGATCGCTTGCAGCGCCAGTCAAAAACGGCAGAAAAATACAAAGAATTCAAAGAGAAAGAGCGACTTCTTAAAGGACAATTGATTGCGCTGCGCTGGCGTGGAATGGATGCCCAGGCCGGTGAGCGGGAAGCACAGATCCGTGAACAGGAAGTCAGCTATGAAGCAGCCGTCGCCCGGCAGCGCGCCATTGAAGCCGAGATTGAAAAACTGCGTGATCAGCAGGTGGAATCCACCGAGGTTTTTAATGAAGTGCAGGGCCGCTTTTACAGCGTAGGAGGGGATATCGCCCGCATTGAACAATCCATCCAACACGCTAACGAACGCCGCGCCGAGCAGCAGCAGGAGCTGGAAAAAGCCGAACGCGGCTGGATTGAATCCGAAACCCATCTAGCATCGGATCGTCGCAAAATTGACGAACTGACAGAGGCGCTGGAAATACTTCAGCCACAATTGGAAGAAACCGCTGCCCGCCAGGAGGCCTCACAGGCTGCTTTGGCCGAAGCCGAACAGGTCATGCAGAATTGGCAGGTATCGTGGGATGAATTCACTCAGGGTTCTGCGGAACCGGCACGCAATGCCGAAGTGGAGCGTACCCGTATTCAGAGCCTGGAACAGCAGTTCATTCAGCATGAACAACGTGTCAACCGCTTGCGGGAAGAGCAGCAGCGGCAGTCCCATGGTGATCTGGAACAGGACATTGCCGAACGTCTGGCCAAAGTCGAAGAAAGCGGCCAACAGACCAGTGAATTGCAGGCGCGTTTGCAGAATCACCAGCAGGCCATTCAGGAAGTGCGTGAAACAACGCATCAACTGAATAGCACGCTCGACGAACAGCGCAGCCAGTTACAGTCCATGAAGGGACGCCATGCCTCGCTGGAAGCGCTGCAACAGGCCGCGTTGGGCAAGAGCGAAGGTGAAGTGGCGCAGTGGCTGTCGGATAACAATCTCGATCAGGCGCAGCGGTTGGCACAGGGACTGAAAGTGGCCGCTGGCTGGGAGCGTGCCGTGGAATGTGTACTGGGTTTCCATCTGGAAGCGGTATGCGTCAATGGAATGGATACTGCCGCAGAGCAACTCTCCGCACTTGAGCAGGGTAGCATGGCGTTGTTTGATGTCGCGGACACTGCCAGTGAACACCTGTTTGCCGCTACGGGCGATCTGGGCTCGGCATTGAGCAGCCACGTCGAAGCGCCCTGGTCGTTGGATGCGGTATTAGCGGGAGTTTATGCCGTGGATACGTTGGCGGATGCGCTGGCGCTGCGCCCGCGTTTGGCCGCGCACGAATCGGTGATGAGCAAAGACGGCCTGTGGATTGGCCCCAACTGGTTGCGGGTGGCGCGGGGTGCCGATGAAAAGGCCGGTGTGTTGCAACGTGAGCAGGAATTGAAAGAACTGGCGCATGCCATTGAATCACTCAGCATTGACGTGAAAACCGCCGAGGCGCGATTGGGTGAGGGGCGGGCACGACTCAAAAGCCTGGAAGCCGAGCGCGAAACCATACAGCGCGAACTGCATCAGGCCAGCCGGGCGCATGCGGAGGCGCAGGCACAGCTCAGCGGTCGTCAGGCGCGACTGGAGCAAATGCGCAACCGCAGTAAAAATATCGAACAGGAAATTACCGAACTGGAAGGGTATATGCAACAGAATCAGGCAGATATCCAGTCTGCCCGTGATCGCCTGTCAACGTCACTGGCGCAAATGGATACCATCGAAGAGCAACGTAATGCCTTGTCGGAGCAACGTGACATCCTGCGTGCCCGGCTGGATGAAACTCGCGGACTAGCTCGCAATGACCGTGATATCGCCCATGAAAACACGTTGAAAAACCGCACCATGAGCACAGAGCTGAATGCCACAAAACAAAGCCTGGAGCGTATGGAGCGCCAGCTCACCCAGGTGGGCGAACGTCGCGAAGCACTCAAAGCAGCACTGGCGGAAAGTGAAGCGCCCATCGCCGGTATGAAAGAAGAATTGGAACTGCTGCTGGAAGCACGCATGCAAGTTGAAGAAGAGCTGGCCGCCGCACGGCGTAAAGTGGAAGAACTGGAACACGGCATGCGCAATCAGGAGCAGCAGCGCCATCAGGTTGAACAGTCGGCGCAGGAGCTGCGCAGTGCGCTGGAGCAAACCCGCATGGCCTGGCAGGAACTCAAGGTGCGGCGTCAGACCCTGGTAGAGCAGCTCAGCGAAACCGATTACACGCTGGACACCCTGTTTGAATCTCTGCCTGAAGAGGCCACTGAAGAAAGCTGGGCAGGACAGGTAGAAAGCATGGCCACGCGCATTCAGCGTTTGGGCCCCATCAACCTCGCGGCCATTGAAGAATTCCAGACCGAATCCGAACGCAAGGAATATCTGGACGCGCAACACAATGACCTCGAAGAAGCGCTGGAAACCCTGGAAAATGCCATTCGTAAGATTGACCGCGAAACCCGTACGCGCTTCAAGGAGACTTACGAAAAGGTCAACTCCGGCTTCAAGGAACTGTTTCCGCGTCTGTTCGGTGGCGGCCATGCCTATCTGGAACTGACTGGTGATGATCTGCTGGATACCGGTGTGACGGTGATGGCGCGTCCACCGGGCAAACGTAACAGCACCATTCATCTGTTGTCCGGTGGCGAAAAGGCGCTGACCGCCGTGGCCATGGTGTTTGCCATCTTCCAGTTGAACCCGGCGCCATTCTGCATGCTCGACGAAGTGGATGCACCGCTGGATGACGCCAACGTTGGCCGGTTTTGCGAGATGGTCAAGGAAATGTCCGAAAAAGTGCAGTTTGTGGTGATTACCCACAACAAAATCACTATGGAGATGGCCAGCCAACTCAATGGTGTCACCATGCACGAACCCGGTGTATCGCGCCTAGTGTCTGTGGACGTGGACGAAGCCGCGATGCTGGTAGCCAGTTAACACGGGCAAATTAAAGCTGGCAGATTCCATTGCCGTTAAAAGTATCATTTTTGCAACAGCCCCCATATGGCAGAATTATCCCTGTTCTGTTCTATCACCACAGCCTCTTTGGCCAAATTTGCCGCGGAGCCCAATGTTTCCGCGGAAAAAATAATTAAATTTTTTTTCATAAAAGGCTTGTATCTCCTCACGAAAACTGCGTAAATGCGAGCATAAAAACAACACATCAATAACCGAGGAGAGTAATATGCAGATGATCAAGAAAAACATGGTTGCATTGGCCGTTGCCGGCGCGCTGGTTTCACCCCTGACGGCCATGGCCGATGATGCCGAGGTGAGTGGTTTTATTGACGTTTTCGCCAATAGCGACAGCAACCCTGTCTTCACGGCTGACGCGGAAGTTGACGTTTCCAAGAAAGTGGGAGCAGTGACCGTACGTGTGGATATGGATGCGAATCTGGCTGCCAATGGTGGCGGAAGCTATGGTGGTGAAGACTCCGGCCGTCTTGAGCAGGCTTTCTTCGCCTGGGCGGCTACCGAACAGGTAACTGTCTTGGGTGGTTTGTTCAACAACCCCATCGGCCAGGAGCTGGAAGATGCACCGGACATGGAATTCAGCAGCCATAGTACGGTCTGGAAGATCCTTGACAATCAAACCGCCTTGTACGGCAACAACCTCGCGGGTATTGCAGCTGCTGTCGCAGCCGGACCTGCCACGGTAACTCTGGCAGTGGTCGATGACCTGGGTCTGGCAACCAACAATGCGGGTGACAAAGGCAAGACTTCTGCTGCCCTGGTGGTGAATGCGACGCCTATGGCGGGACTGGATCTGGAACTGGGTTATGTATCGCAGGATGATCAGGAAGTTGCAAATACACCGACTACCGCAGGCAATGTGCTTGATTTCAATGCCGCCTTCAAAACCGGTCCGGTAACTGTCGGACTTGATTACCTTGCTGCGGACAACCTCATCGACAGTGCTGCCAATCTGTGGGCAGGTTTTGCTGTCAATGACAAGCTGAATCTCAAGGCTCGCTATGAAACAGTGGCTCTCGAAGGTGGTGGTATAGATGATCCCACCAAGACCACCGTGTATGCCACCTATGCCATCAACAGCAACCTGTCTGCCGCTTTGGAATATTCCACAGGCAGCAACGATGACACAAGCGGTGTGGTCAGCACTGTTACTGGCATCGTCGATGACGACGTCACCACACTGGAATTCATCGGCAGGTTCTAAACCGCCGACCTTCAGTGTTCGACGATTGTTGTAGCCAGGCAATCGTCACAATAAACCGGTGTCTGCTTCTTTGGGCGGGCGCCGGTTTTTTTTGTCCGCGATTCCTTTATTATGTGCCCTGTACGAAATTCACATGGGTACAGGCATGACCAGTTTTTCTTTTTTCAGCAAGCCGTACAAAAAGGACTGACGCATGGATGATCTGCGTTGGATACTGTTGCTGGCAGGTATCGCTGTGCTGGTGGCCATCTATTTTTCCAGTCGCTTTGAAGGTGAGGATTGGGCGCGGGAGCGCAAACTGTCCCGCACTGGGGGGCGCGGCAAAACCGGTGAAAAAGCGGGAAAGAAAAGCAAATTACTCGGGCGGCCAGTGCGTTCGGCAGTCAAAAAAGAACCGCGCATGGGACTGACTGAGCCTGATCCAAAACCAATAACCGAAAAACCAGACCTGCGACATGAATCCGGTGACGCATCACCATCGGCAGGCGTGGACGTGCCTGAAGATAAACCTGTCGTTGAGCCCGCAGCAAAAACAAACCAGAAAGTGTCAGTTGATGCTGAATATTCTGGCATTGAGGATGAAATCACCGGGATAGAGATCCCGGAGGATCTCGCCGTGGCGGAAGCGGAGATACACATTGCCGGTGCTGAGCAGGATGCGGCGCTGGAGCAAGCCACAATGCCACCGGGGATTGAACCGCTGGTATTGTCGGTGAGTATATTTGCGGATGAAGAAGCGGGTTTTAGCGGCCTGGAAATAAAAGAGGCACTGGAAGCGGAAGGCTTGTTGTATGGCGCGATGCGTATTTTCCATTTTCATGACTCCGGTGCGCATGATGTTTCTGAAAATAATGATGATGCAGTTTTCAGCGTCGCCTCTGTGCTGGAACCCGGTTTTTTTGACCTGGAAAAGCTGGATGGGATGAAAACCCCCGGCCTGATGTTATTTTGCCAGCTGCCTGGGCCACTGGCAGGTACAGAGGCACTGGAAGTGATGCTGGACAAAGGACGTGGCCTGGCAGTGCGCCTGCACGGCTATATGTGTGACGATAAACGTAACCGTTTTACCGCCCAGGCTAAAAATCACTATCTGGATCGTATTGCAGCATTCAACCGGAAGCTGGTGCTGGCACGCAAAAAAACATCGGCAAACTGATTGCCAGATTTTTTTGCCGCAAGTAGCAGGTTACTTGCAGTAGGTTTTTTGTTTTTTCTTGTAACGCGCCAATGAGCGTTTGTAAATATCACAAAGATTTTTCGAACAATCCCGGACTTTCTCTTCGTAATCGTGCACATAGCCGGTAAACACGCCGCACATTTCTTCATTACGTTCACCAGCGGATTTTTTCGCTGTGGTTTTCTTTTTGGCAGGAGCCGCTTCTTTTGGCTTGGACTTTTTCTTGACGACAGCTTTTTTGATGTCCGGTTTTTTAGCGGGAGCCTTTTTCCTCACCGGCGCTGGTTTTTTTACATTGATTTTTTGTACAGGCTTTGCAGGCTGAGATACTACAGGAGAAGAAGCTTCAGGTGGCGCAACGACTGGTGCAGGTGTTGTTACCGGCGCCGTGGCTGGTGGAACGTCAACAGTGTTGGCAGGGGGCTTTGCTTTCTTCTCAACAATTTTGGGTGTTGTGGGCTTGGCGGGTTCGGTAATAACCGGGAGGGCTTTACTTGTTTTTTCACTGCTGTCTTTATTTTTTTCCGCATTCTCTGACTTGGCTGGGGGTTTGATGCCAATCCGGATTTTTCCGGATTCATCAACCCAGCGAAATACTTCTGCATGACTGGCTTGCAGGGTAAACAATATTATTGTCGTTAAAAATACGCTAAAAAGTGTAGCCTTCATGTTTATGTCCTGACGATATTTGTAGTTATAAAATACTAACAAAAGCCACAGCCGTCCAGGCGGTTTTTTGCTTTGATATGTCCCTGTTCAGCGGCGGCACGGTACCATTTATTGGCAAGTTTTTTATTTCTTTTTGCACCTTTACCTTTTTTTAATAACTCACCAAGTTGGTATTGTGATTCTGCATGCCCTTGTTCTGCTGCCTGTAAAAACCATTTTGAGGCAGTTTTGTAGTTTCTCGAAACACCTGCGCCACGGAGATACTTCATTCCTTGTTCATATGCGTATTGTGCTGTTTTATGGCCAGATTCTGTGACTGTTTTTTTGTTTTCGGCCTTTTCCTTTACAGCAGGCGTTGTCATTTCCGGGGTAGTGTCATCCTTTTCTTCAATTTTGGCTAATGCGTCCACGGCCTTTTGAAGGTTGTGGCCTGCCGCCAGCTCAAACCATTCTCTGGCCTCAATCAGATCTTTTGCAACACCATCACCTTGTTGATAAATATCCCCCAGCATATATTGGGCTGTGGCATTGCCTTGGTCTGCCGCCATCATAAGGTATTCAATTGCCTGATCCATATCAGCAGTAACCTTACGACCCTCGCGATACAATATGCCCAATTTATATTGGGCCGGTGAAAAATTCTGGTCCGCCGATTTTTTCAGCCATTTGATTGCACTTGCGCTATCTTTTTCTACACTGTCACCTTTCAGGTAACGAATGGCCAGCTCGTATTGAGCGCGTGCTTCCCCTTCATTTGCTGCTTTCCGGGTCACCTGCACATTCCCGGCATGCGATGAAAAAGATATCAGAGCGATAACAAATAGAAGGATAAATGTGGTTTTCATGACGGCAAAGCCTGTTCTTCCTGCTCCTTAACAATAAGAGGGAGTACATTCTAAGTGGAATTAACGGCACACAGTGATATCTCTTTAGTATTTTTATAGTTTATAACTCTTTAATACGATACGGTTTTTGTCGATAAAGCATATTGAAAGCAGTGCGTTAAAATAATCAGGCTTTTGCCTAAAGATTTTCCCATGGGGAGTCGCTAATTCGGTTCAGAAGTATTTTGTCGAAGGTAGAACAAAATTGATTACATCGTTTTATCGACGTAGTATCCAGCTACCGCGTTTAGCTACGCAGATATAACTACCGCGTTTCACTACGCAGATAATATAAGGAGTCCTTTATGAGCAGGTTTGGGAAATACAACATAGGGCCAATTTGTCTGGTCGCGGCGAGCATGGCCTTGCCGCTAACCACGGTGGCGGGAGAAATTGGTGATATCCAGTGGCATGGTTATTTGACGTCTGCGTTTATGATCAGTTCTGACGGCAATTACTCTGGTGATGTGTCCGATGCCGGCGGCGCCAAAGACACTCGCATGGGGCTGAATATTTCCACCCAAGTGGACGAAAGCCTGAGCTTTGCTGCACAGCTTAAGGCCAAAGGTACGGAAGATTTTAAAATGGAATTGGATTGGGCCTTTGCCAGTTATGATGTCAGTGAAAACGTGTCATTGCGTTTTGGTAAAATCAAATATCCTGTTGGCATGTATAATGAGTATATTGATGTGGGTTACACCTATCCCTGGATTCGGCCGCCGGAAGGCTTTTACAATCAGGATGCCGTGGGCCCTAACCTGACCCGTGTTTCCTATCAGGGTTTTGGTGCGGATTTTAAAACCTATAGTGGTGATGCTGAATTGGGTTTTAATCTGTTCGGCGGTGTAGTGGATGTTCCTGATGGTCATGTGAATCAATTGATTGGTGCCAAGTTCAGCGCCAACTTGGAAGATGAAATTCGTTTTGAATTATCTGCAAACACGGGTGTTATGGAAGTTGATGACAGTTTTGGCCGACAAATGATGATGAATGGCGAAAGGCATACCACCTATACCGCTGGCGTTATTGTTGATTTTACTAACTTTATTCTTTCCTCGGAATTTGGCCAGGCCATCATGGGCCGCAAAGTTATGGGTAACAGGCCGATGGATATGACTTCCGGTTACGTGATGATGGGTTACCGCATGGGCGAATATATGCCACACATTACCTGGGAGCAATGGGATGTTGATGGTGGTTGGGGTCAGGAGGTTATTGGTGTTGGTGTGCGTAAAGAGTTGACTACCAATTCTGCCCTCAAGTTTGAAGTGCGTCAGGTTACTCCGGAAACAACACCAAAACCAGCTGGCGGCCTGGGCCTTTTCACCGACGTACCAACCGAAAAAGACGTCACCATCGTTGGCGTAGCCATTGAAATGGTGTTCTAGGAGATGATAACAATGAAAACTATCGTATACCGTCGTCTCGCCATTCTTACCGTATTGTGGATGGTCTCAATGGCTGCCTATGCTGATGATGTGGTTGTTATTGTTCATCCATCCAATGCGTTGACTGAAATTTCGGTGGATGACGTGAAAAAAATCTATCTTGGCAAGAAAAAGTTCTTTCCCGGTGGTGCAAAAGTCATCCCCGGTGATCAGCCAAAAGGGACACAAAGCCGCAAGTTTTTTTACGGTGGCATCATTGGCAAGAGCGAAGCCAAACTCAAATCATACTGGTCACGTCTGATTTTTACCGGTAAGGGTACTCCACCCAAGATCATTGGCTTTGATCGTATTGTCAAGGAATGGGTTGCCAGTCAGCCTCAGGCCATGGGGTATATCATGCGCAGTGCAGCAGATGATACGGTCAAGATACTGGATCTTAAATAAGCCGTGTTATGGCAATTCCAGGCCATAATAAGGCGTTCAACGTTACCCGGCATCATTGCCGGGTAACGTCAGGCTCCCCCAACATACGTTTTATAGCAATACCCTCCATGGCGCTGAACGATTCGAGGTATTCGCAATGAGCTGGGTTCTCGATATCAGGATTCGTTACAAAATTCTCTTCCTTTCTGTCATGGGTATCAGTGGGATTCTCATCTATTTTGCGTACAATTATTCAGTGGCTTCTGCCAATGCTGAACGCCTGACAGAGATCCGTGATATTGCCTATCCCATGTTGGAAAATACTGATATCAATCTGGTGCGCCTTGATAAAGTTAAAGGAATGCTGATTGCTGCTGCTTCAGAAGGTGAGGCTGAACTTGTCACAGAAGCTGATGTGCTGGCTGAAGAGATGCAAAAAACTTTTGTGCAGATGGCTGAGATTAATCGCCACGATGCAAAAACAATCAAGACAATACAACGGGAATTTTCTCAGTATTTCACTCTGGCTCGGGAGATGACTGCGGGTATTATCAGTGGCTCATTGGCGTTGGATCAAATACAGAAAAAGGCCGAAGCCATGAATATGGCGATGAAAAAATTGCAGGATGATTTACAGGCGTTTCGTGAAAAAAACTATGCCGATTTTACCGGAAAAATAACAGAAACCGATGAGGCGGCCCAGCAGGCGTTGATGTTTGGTTTGGTAATTGGCGTGGTTGTGCTCATCTCGTTGTTGATCGCTACACCACTGATTATTTCCATGATCACGGGCAATCTGAATCAGGTGATTGGCTCGTTAAAGGAAATGGCCACAGGTGAAGGTGATTTAACACGACGCCTGGAAAGCCGCTCCAACGATGAACTGGGTGAACTGGCGCAGTGGTTTAATCGTTTTGTTGAACAATTGCAAAGTGTTATTGCGGAGTTGAAAAACACCAGTGTACAACTGTCTTCATCGGCCAGTGAAGTCAGTGTTGTTATTGGCGAAAGCAGTCAGCAGGTGACCCGGCAGGAGTCTGAAACAGAGTTGGTGGCGACGGCAATCAATGAAATGGCGGCCACTGTGCAGGAGGTTGCCAATCATGCCAATAATGCAGCCATTGCGACCCAGGAAGCAGACCAGGAAGCCAGGCAGGGTCAACAGATTGTCTCCAATACGGTGAATGCCATTGATGCGCTGTCTGGTGGTATCAACAATGCTGCCGAGGTGATTCAAAAGCTGGAATCAGACAGCCAGGAAATCGGTACGGTATTGGATGTGATTCGCGGTATTGCGGAGCAAACCAATTTGCTGGCATTAAACGCCGCCATTGAGGCGGCACGTGCGGGTGATCAGGGGCGTGGGTTTGCTGTGGTGGCCGATGAGGTGCGTACCCTGGCGAGCAGAACCCAGGAATCAACGCAGGAAATTGATCAGATGATTGAACGTTTGCAAGGTGGTTCCCGGGATGCGGTGAAAGTCATGAATGCCAGCCGGGAACAGGCGCAGGATCTGGTGGATCAGGCCGCGCAGGCGGGCGAGTCTCTGCAAACCATTACCCAGGCGGTGGATAATATTACCGAGATGAATTTGCAGATTGCCAGTGCAACAGAAGAGCAAAGTAATGTGGCCTTGGGAATTGATGCAAGCATTGCGACCATTCGGGATATCAGTGTGGAAACTGCTCAGGGTGCTGAACAGGCGAGCACCAGCAGTGAGAAAGTGGCGGGGCTGGCTGATAAGGTTCAGCATCTGGCTAACCGGTTTAAGGTGTGAGTAACGCCATCAGCCGCCAAGCCAAGTATTGTGAATGCAAAGGGCCTGGTCATAAATTTTCCACTTCATTAAATACTCACCACTATTCCCATTCGCCTCGCGACGATCATCGAAATCCAACAGGCTCTAAGCCAGTTCAGCCAACAATAGTTCTACTGCCGTGAATCGCGCCTCTGCATCAGGCAGGTCACTGATGATGCGGAGCTTGTTCTGGCCATCCATCTTGTAGGTTTTTGCCTGTGTCTGGATCAGGCCGATGATTTTCATGGGGTCGATATTGGGTTCCTGTACGAACTGCAGGCGTCCGCCACTGTCGCTCATTTCGATTTTTTTGATGCCCAGTGGCGTCGCGCTGAGTTTAAGCTCGGTAACGTGGAACAGGTTTTTTGCCGGTTCGGGCAATAGGCCAAAACGGTCAATCATTTCCACTTGCAGTTCGCGTAATTCTGCCTTGTCGGTAGCGCTGGCAATGCGCTTGTATTGAATCAGGCGGGTGTGTACGTCGGGTAAATAGTCATCAGGCAACAGGGCGGGAATGCCGAGGTCGATTTCAGTGCCATGATCCAGTGGCCGGTCTAATTCGGGTTCGCGGCCTGCTTTGAGGGCTGCCACGGCGCGTTCGAGTAACTCTAAATAGAGGGTGAAACCGACTTCCTGCATTTGCCCGCTTTGGCCTTCACCCAATAATTCGCCAGCTCCACGAATTTCCATGTCGTGAGAGGCAAGGGTGAACCCTGCCCCCAGCTCCTGAATGGCTTCAATGGCTTCGAGGCGTTTTATGGCGTCAGCAGTCATTACTTTTTTGGGTGGCACAATCAGATAGGCATAAGCCTGATGGTGTGAACGGCCGACACGACCGCGCAATTGATATAGCTGTGCCAGCCCAAAGCGGTCGGCGCGATTGATGATGATGGTGTTGGCATTGGGAATGTCGATGCCGGTTTCGATGATGGTGGTACAGACCAGAATATTAAAACGGTGGTGATAAAAATCGGTCATTACCTGTTCCAGTTCACGTTCACGCATCTGGCCATGGGCGGTTTCCACGGCGGCTTCGGGAATAAGTTCTTCGATGTCGCGGCGCATTTTTTCGATGGTTTCGACACTGTTGTGCAGAATGAACACTTGGCCACCGCGGCGGATTTCACGCAGGCAGGCTTCTTTTAACAGGGTATCATTCCATTGGTTGACAAAGGTTTTTACTGCCAGCCGTCGTGCCGGTGCAGTGGCGATGATGGACAGGTCACGCAGTCCTGACATGGACATGTTCAATGTGCGGGGAATGGGGGTGGCGGTGAGTGTCAGCAGGTCCACTTCTGAGCGCAGGGCTTTGAATCTTTCTTTTTGGCGTACACCAAACCGGTGTTCTTCGTCGATGATTACCAGGCCCAGACGTTTGTATTTAATCTCACCATGGATAAGTTTGTGCGTGCCGATGATGATGTCGATGTTGCCGTTTGCCAGTTCTTTGAGTATTTCTGTTTGTTCTTTTTTGGAGCGGAAACGCGATACTGAGGCGATGCGCACAGGCCATTCGGAAAAACGATCTTGAAAATTTTCAAAGTGTTGTTGGGCGAGCAGGGTGGTGGGCACCAGCATGGCGACCTGTTTGCCATCCTGTACGGCGATAAATGCGGCGCGCATGGCGACTTCGGTTTTACCGAAACCCACGTCACCACAGATCAGCCTGTCCATGGGCTTGTCAGAACGCAAGTCGTTGAACACGCCGTTGATGGCATCCTGTTGGTCCGGGGTTTCTTCAAAGGGGAATTCGGCGCAAAATGCGGCATATTCGTTTTCGTTCACATGATAAATGTGTCCCTTGCGGGCTTCGCGCTGTGCATAAATCGACAATAATTCCGCGGCTACGTCGTGTATTTTTTCGCGTGCTTTGCGTTTGGCTTTTTCCCATTGCCCGCTACCCAGCCGATGCAGTGGTGCTGATTCCGGCGAAGCGCCAGTGTAGCGGCTGATGAGGTGCAAATGGCTAACCGGTACAAACAGTTTGTCGCCATTGGCGTATTCGAGGGTCAGAAATTCCTGTGTCATTTCGCCAAGCTGAATGATTTCCAGTCCGAGGTAGCGTCCTACGCCGTTGTCTTCGTGTACGACCGGGGCTCCTACTTCCAGTTCGACCAGGTTTTTGATGACCTGGTCGGCATCACGTGCTTTGCGTTGGCGGCGGCGTTGTTGCAGCACTTGTTCGCCAAACAGTTGGGGCTCTGCGATCAGTGCAATGTTACTGTCTGTAAGTAACAGGCCACTTTCCAGTGCGGAAACGGCGATGTTGTATTGTGCATCGCTGGCGAGAAAATCATGCCAGCTGGTCACCAGCGCAGGGCGTAAGCCACCGTCTTTGAGTATGCCCAGCAGGGTTTCGCGCCGACCCGTGGATTCGGCACAGAACAGTACTCGGCCGGTAAAGTCAGCGAGGAAAGCCATGAGGCGTGCGCTGGGTTGTTCCGCACGGGCATCCAGTGTTAATTGTGGCGGTTTGCGGGTGTTGAAGTTGTGTTGGCCGGACTGTGACGAAAAATCCGGCAATGCAAAATGCTGTAATTCGATGCGCGGCTGTTTTCCAATGTGTTCGAAGAATTCATTTTCACGCAAAAAGAGCCGGTTCGGCGGCAACAACGGGCGACTGGTGTCGTATCGACCCTGCTCGTAACGTTCTTCTACGTCTGACCAAAAAGTACTGATGGCTTCCTGTGTGCCATCATTGCTGATGATGAGGCTGTTTTGTGGCAGGTAATCAAACAGGCTTTGTGTGTCGTCAAAAAATAACGGCAGATAGTATTCGATGCCGGGTGGTGTGTTGCCACTGCTGACTTCGTGGTAAATGGTACTGGCTTGTGGGTCACCTTCAAACTGTGCGCGCCAGGCCTGGCGAAATTGGGTGATGGCCTCCGGGGTAAAGGGGAACTCCCGGGCAGGCATCAAATTTATGTTAGGCACTTTGTCAGTGGAGCGCTGTGTTTCCGGGTCAAAGGTACGAATGCTTTCCACTTCATCATCAAACAATTCAATACGGAATGGTTGATGATGTCCCATGGGAAACAAATCAATGATGGCGCCGCGTATGGCGAATTCACCGTGTTCAATGACTTGCGAAACGCAGCGGTATCCGGCGGTATTCAGCTGGTTGCGGGTTGCTTCAAGATCCAGCTGTTGGCCGGTTTTGATCAAAAAACAATGACCTTCGAGAAAGCTTTTGGGGGCCAGTCGGTATAGCAGGGTGGTGACGGGGACTATCAGTACGCCACGCTTCAGGTTCGGCAAACGTGAGAGTGTGGCCAGTCGTTCGGAAATAATATCCTGATGTGGTGAAAACACATCGTAGGGCAGGGTTTCCCAATCTGCGAAGGTCAGTACGGGCAGACCATTGTGCGCCTGGCCGTTGTTATCTTCTGTATGTTGGCTGCCACAAAAAAAACGAACGGCATGCTCCAGCCGCGTCGCAGATGGGGTGTCCGAAGTGATAACCACCACCGGACCATTGGCGGATTGTGCCGCTTCAGCGATGGCCAATGCGTCACTGCAACCGTAGAGTTGCCCCCAGTGAATGCGCCGTCCAGCTTGTTTTTCAGTGGTGGGTGCAAGCAGTGTTGCGGTGAAGTGAGTATGAGTTTGTGGCATTGCGATGATACACGGAAGGTTGTTTCAGGGCCGCGTATTGTAGACGCTGAAGGGAATGTGGGAAAGTCAGATTGCAGGCGTACGAAGGTGGGGAATATTTGATGTGTCAGGTTTAACGCAAAGGCTGCAAAGGACACAAAGCTTTTGTTGTTTTGTGTCCCCTGTGCCTTTGTGTTTACAGCACAAGCAAAAGATGTTTTACACGCTCAAAAGTCCACATGAATCAGGTCGGCCAGATATTCACGGGTGAGTACCTTGCTTTCTTCCACTGCGGGCTGATCAAAGGGATCAATACCCATGAGTTCTGCCACGACCACCGTTTCCATTTCCAGTAACATGATGAGTTCACCGATGGCATAGGCATCACGGTCATGAAGGCCAAAGGTGCGGTTGGGGCGACCACGGCGGGACAGGGTCTCGCGGGTGGCTTTCAGTTCGGAGATGAACAGTTCGCCAAGGGTGTGGCCCGCAAGAGGGGCAACAGCCGGTAATCCCTGAAAACGCATGGGAATACGGCGGCCTTCGTGCCGCACACCGGGGTTGGCGATGAAGGTGACGATTTTATCATCGGGCCCGTCCAGCATCAGTTGCAACTGGGAATGCTGGTCGGTAACGCCATGGTTTTCCAGGGGGGTCATGCCGCGGTGACGCCCTTCGGCATCCACCTTGCCCAGGCTTTCCGCCCAGAGTTGGCGATACCAGTTGACCACCAGACGCAGGTTATCAGCGTAGGGCATGAATACGCTGATGGTGCGGCCTTTTTCAGTGTGTAAATATTGAGCAGCGGCATTGTGGAAGGCCGGATTTTCGAGAATGTCGTCATTTGTACAGCGTTTGGCCATGGCACGCGCGCCTTCCAGTACGCCGCTGACATCGACGCCGGAAATGTAGGCGGGCAGCAAACCCACTACTGAGAGTACGGAAAAACGTCCGCCGACTGCCGGGTGGGCAATGGGTTCAATGCCCAGTTGCTGGGCGATTTTGTGCAGTGCGCCGTCAGGGTTTTCGGTGATGATAATGGTGTGTTCACGCAGGCCGACTTCACCCAGGTAGCGCTCCATACGTGGCAATATAGTGAGAAACTGGCTGAGGGTCTCGGCGGTATTGCCTGATTTTGAAACCACCATGCACAGTGTTTCGGCCCACTGTACATCATCAATTTCACTGAGGGTGCGTGGGTCGATGTTGTCGTAAAATTTCACCCGGTTACGTGGCGAGCGGTGCCCCAGGGTGCTGGAGAGCATTTCCGCACCCAGTGACGAGCCGCCAATGCCAAACACAATGGTGTGTTTGAACATGCGGGAACATTTCCGCCCAATCTGCTCAATGGTATCGAGGTCGGTTTTGTCTGGCAGGTTCAGAAAATTGACATCACTGCTGCTCTGCCATTGCCGGATTTTTTTACGCAGTCCGTCGAGTCGTGGTGAGAGTGCTTTGATGTCCTCATCCGTGACGCCACTATCGCCGATGGCGTCTTTTTGGAAGCCTGAGTTGTCAATGGAAAGGCGGGAAATGGTCATGTGAGTGGTCCTTTATTTAGGTTTATATCCTGTTCCGCATACTAGGAGTCTGTCGGACTTAGGGTGACTCCCTAAATCCGACAGACTCCTAGCGGCAGGGAAATGCGCTTTGTAAAGCGCGAATTGCCAATTTGTGCACGGGCTGCTGCAAATAGACAGGATTATTGCGGCCAAATTCCAGCACAATGCGCGCAATTTTCTGGTACGACAGCTGCCAGTCAAAACAATAAAGGCTGAGATCGTGCCGGTTACCGCGCCCGTCGGTTATCAGAGAATAGCGCAGTTTGGCCCGATCGTTAGCATGTTGTGCCGTCGCCATTACGCCACTCAGGTAGGCCATGCACACAAAGGCGCTGTTTTGACCAGTACCGTCTGGCGTACCCGGTTTCTGGGTTAGCGCGATTAATGCCTGTTGGCAGCTGACCATCAGGCTTGTACCGTGGGTAATGGTTTGCACGCTGGCTGTGACGGGTGCGGCACACAGGATGCCTGCCAGGCAGATGCCCGGAAGCCATTTTTGTCTGTCAGTGAATTTTTGCAGTCGTATTGGCATGGCGCCGCCAGAGAGAGTAATACGTTTAAAAGGTGCGTGTCCACTCATTATAATTTGTCGTTGAGGTGGTCGATAGTCCAGGTTTCTCATAGCTATCAGTAGTGTGTCCTGGAGTGTGTCCTGGTGGTTTTTGTGGTTTGTAATTGAACTGAATGAACACGACAGCGTTCTTTGGACTTCAGCTTCACCTTTACCTTTTCATCAATCTTGATTTCATCCAGCAGCTCCCGGTCATCCACGCCAAAGAACATTTTCATGCGCATCCAGCCGATACGTTGCTTAATCCTCCCTGGTTCTTGCAGGGCGCAATCCCCGGCCTCGCCAGATAGCAAAAATAGCGGGGAACAGCACCAACACGGTGACCAGTGCCGAAGCGATACCACCGATCATGGGCGCGGCAATGCGTTTCATCACATCTGCCCCGGAACCGTCACTCCAGAGAATGGGAATCAACCCCAACAGCAGAGCCATACCGGTCATCAACATGGGGCGAATGCGCCGTCCTGCACCTTCAGTAATAACTTCAGTCAGGTCTTGCCAGGAGTCGAGACATTCCTCAGCCCGGCGCTTTTGATAGGCTATGCCCAGGTAGAGCATCATCAATATGCCCATTGCGGCATCCACTCCGGCCAGGGCGATCATGCCGACCCATACCGCGACGCTGAGATTGTAATCGAGGAAATACAGTAACCACACTGCGCCGATGAGTGAGAAGGGCACGGCCAGCAGGATGATTATGGATTCGACCACGGACTTGCGATTGATGAACAACATGAAAAACACAATGAACAGCGTCAGCGGAACAACGACTTTCAGTTTTTCTTCGGCGCGCTCAAAATACTTGAACTGACCTGCCCAATCCAGTCGATAACCCGGTGGCACATTGGCCTGTTCCTGCACCACTTGTTTGGCGGCATTCACGTAGTCAGCGATGCCGGTCTTGTCGTTAACATCGACGAACACATAACCCACCAGCTGACCGTTTTCATTGCGTAACATGGGAGGGCCTGTACGGAAGTTCAGCTCCGCCAGTTGCGCCAGTGGCACTTGCGCGCCACCGGGCGTCGGTACCAATACGCGCTGCAATGCCTGTGGGTCATCACGGAAGTCTCGGGCATAACGCAGGTTGATGGCGTAACGCTCGCGGCCTTCCACGGTTTCCGCTACGGTCATGCCGCCCACTGCGGCCATGAGCACGTCTTCCACATCAGCAATGGTCAGCCCATAACGGGCAATCTTTTTGCGGTCGATATCAAAATCGAGAAAGTAACCACCGCTGATGCGTTCGGCAAAGGCGCTGCGGGTGTAGGGTGCGGTGCGCTCATCGGCCTGCAAGGCCTGTTCGATACGAATGCCGGTGGCTTCCACTGTATCCAGATCATCCCCGAAGACCTTGATGCCCAGGGTTGAACGTATGCCGGTCGCCAGCATTTCGGTGCGCGTTTGAATGGGCATCCACCACACGTTGGGCATGCCGGGATAACGCAGTTGCTGATCCATCTCCGCGAGGAGTTTGTCCCAGGTCATGCCTTCACGCCATTGCTCCTTGGGTTTGAAGGTCACCACAATCTCGGCCATGGACAAGGGCGCGGGATCGGTGGGACTCGTCGAGCGCCCCATCTTGCCGAACACCCGTTCCACTTCGGGAAAGGCTTTCAGCTCCTTGTTCATGGCGTGCATCACCTTGCCTGCTTCTGTCACGGACATGCCCGGCGTGGCGGTGGGCATGTAAAGAATGCTGCCCTCGTTGAGCGGTGGCATGAACTCGTTACCTAAATTCAGAAACACCGGTACTGTGGCTGCCAATGCAGCAATGGCGCCACCCACTACCAGCCAACGCAGTTTGACGGCTAGACGTACTATGGGTGTGTACATGACCACCAAAGCACGGTTGAGAAGGCTTTTGTCGCCACGAATCTTGCCGCGAATCAGCAACACGGCCAGCGCCGGCGTGAAGGTGATGGCGAGCAGGGCCGCAAAACCCATGGAATAGGTTTTGGTATAGGCCAGCGGCTTGAACAACCGGCCCTCGGTGCCTTCCAGCGCAAATACGGGTAGAAAGGACACCGTGATGATGAGTAACGAGAAAAAGATACTCGGCCCGACTTCCTGCATGGCTTCGATGATGACCGACGTGCGACTGAGCTGTTTGCCGCTTTCTTCCCATGCCTCCAAACGTTTGTGAATGTTTTCGATCATCACGATGGAAGCATCCACCATGGCGCCGATGGCCACCGCGATACCGCCCAGTGACATGATGTTAGCCGTGAGATTCTGGCCATGCATGGGAATAAAAGACAACAGGATCGCCACTGGAATCGTGAGGATGGCGATGAGTGAAGAACGGAAATGCAGCAGGAATATCATAATAACCAGCGACACCACGATCATCTCTTCCATGAGTGTGTTTTTAAGGGTATCAATGGCGCGATTGATCAGTTTGGAGCGGTCGTAGACGGTGATGATCTCCACACCTTCCGGCAGTGCCGCTTGTGCTTCAGCCAGCCGTTGTTTGACACGTTCGATGACCCCCAGCGCATCTTCGCCGTAGCGCATCACTACGGTGCCGCCCACTGCTTCGCCTTCACCATCCAGGTCGGCCACACCACGACGCATGGCTGGGCCCATGCTGACAACGGCAACATCGCGCAGCAGGATGGGAACACCATGCTTGCCGATTCCAATAGCGATTTCTTCGATGTCGCCTGTGTTTTCGATATAACCCCGCCCACGAATAAACTGCTCGTGGCCGGCAATTTCCAGCACCCGGCCACCCACATCATTGTTGGAACGGCGTACGGCCTCGGCCACCTTTTTCAGCGGGATGCCATAACCGGCCAGTTTGTTGGGGTCTAACTGAATATGGTATTCCTTGACGAAGCCGCCCACCGAGGCTACTTCAGCCACACCTTCCACGGACTCCAGCCAGTAGCGCAGGGTAAAGTCCTGCAAGCTGCGCAACTCGGCCAAATCGTGATTACCGGATTTATCCGACAGCGCGTATTGGAACACCCAACCGACGCCGGTGGCATCCGGGCCAAGCGTGGGGCGTACCTTGTCCGGCAACTTGCCTTGCGCCGAGTTGAGATATTCCAGTACGCGCGAGCGGGCCCAGTACATATCCGTGTCTTCGTCGAAAATGACATAAACGAAAGACAGCCCCATGTAACTTTGACCGCGTACCGAAGCCACCCCGGGGGCGGCCAGCAACGTCGTGGAGAGCGGGTAAGTGATCTGGTCTTCCACCAGGTCGGGACTTCGCCCTGGCCATTCGGTGTAGATGATCACCTGCACATCGGACAAATCGGGAATGGCGTCCAGCGGTGTTGCTTGCAGCGCCCGGTAACCCCAGAAGGTCGCAGCCATAACAATAAGTAGTGTCATCAGTTGATTGCGGGCGCAATAGCCGATGAGCCATTCAATGGGGCCCTTGTTGGCGCCCGAGGATTGTTGCTGTGGTTGATTCACCATTGCTCAACCCCCGATTTCAGTTTGCTTTCGGCGGCAATAAGGAAGTTACCTGAGGTAACCACTTCGTCACCTTCCTCCAGCCCTTCCAGTACCTCGATCCATTTGCGGTTACGTTGTCCGGTCTTGATTTTGCGCGGCGCCAGCTTGCCGTCACCCAGGTCGAGAAACACCACGCGACTCTGCCCGGCGTAAAGCACCGCCGATTCCGGCACCACCAGACGTTTGCCCAGTTTGGCTTTGAGGTGAATATGAGCGTACATCTCCGGGCGCAGGAAGCCATCGGCATTCTCCAGCACCACGCGCACGCGGGCGGTGTGGGTATCGTCTTCCATAAAGGGATAAATGAAATCGACCTGTGACGGATACTCGCGATCCTGCAATTCAGGCAACACCACCTTGGCCTTCATGCCGGTCTTGATGAGTGGGAGTTCGTAGTCGTAGACCTGGGCTTCCACCCATACGCGAGAAAGACCGGCGAGACGCAACAGACGTTGCCCGGCGCGAAAGGCGGAACCCGCAACAATGTTCTTGTGGATAATCACTCCGTCGGCCGGGGATAGAATCGGCACATATTCCTGAGCAGCGCCGCGTTTTTCCAACGCCGATATTTGTTGCTGGCTAAGATCCCACAGACGCAGTCGGCGGTATGCAGCCTTGCGAAACTTTCCCCCTGTGCTGCGTTTCAGTATTTCCAGATATTCTTCCTGTGCCGCTAACAAGTCCGGGCTATAAACGGTAAACAGCGGCTGGCCTTTTTTCACGGGTTTGCCAACGGCATTGGCATACAGCTTGCCGATCCAGCCGTTGAACTTCAGCGTCACATCGCTCAATTGTGTTTCGTCATAGGTCACGCTACCGGCAGCGCGGATTGTGATGCGCAGTTTTTTCTGTTTGACCCGACCGGTGGTAATACCAATGAGTTGCCGACGGGCGGGGTCAACGTGAATGGTGCCCGGCAATGAGGTCTGGCCACCGCAGGTAGAACAGCGCAATCCTTTGCGCCCGGTGGCGAGGTCAAAACTGATCTCACCGCTGCCGGTGGCGGTAGTGATCTCGATGCTCAACGGCCATTCACCGCCCATGGAAGGCTCAAACTCACCCTCGTAGCGGCCGGGTTCGGTCTCCACCATTTCCGCCGGGGCATACATGGCGGGCATGCTGCCCATGGCAGGCATGACCGCAACGGCATTTAATGTTGCATTTGTGAGTGGCTTACCCGATTCATCGAGCAGCCACAGGGTCAACTGGTTTCGGCCAACTTTAATGGTTTCCGGATTGACTTTTACTCGTATCTTGTAAGGACCAGCATCAAAATATTCTTCGCCTTCAGCGGCTGCATTGGTTGCTGTTAGTGCTGCTGTTATGGTGAAAAGCATAACGTAAAGAAGTGAACTTATAATTGTGTGTTTCATTATGGGTTGCTCCCGGTATTACGTTCTTGCAGCATCAAGGGGCCGCCTATCGTGTGTTTTAAAGTAGCCAGTCGGCGGTGGTAATCCGCTTTTGCCTGTTCCAGTTGTAACTGGGTTTGCATACGATTTTTTTCCGCGCTGATAAGCTCTAAAAAGCCGCCGCTACCGGATTCATAATCGGATTGCGCGGCGGCCAGATTTTCTTCTGCCAGCGGTAATAATCGATCACCGTAAAGCGTTAACACATGTTCGCTTTCGCGCACTTGCTCATAGGCGCGTTGCACTGCATCCAGTATTTTTGCCACGTTTGTTTTTTGATCGGCATCCAGCCGCAAGGTCCGTGCGCGTGTTTCGTCACTGGCGGCATTGCGTTTGCCGCGTAACGGAATATTGATGGATGCGCCTGCCGTGAGGCGTTTTTCATCCTGATTCCACAGACTGTTGTAACCTGCGCTAAAGGTGACATCTGGATAAAAATCACGCTCGGACAACGTCAGTCTGCGACGGCTCGCCATAATGCGTGCCTGTAATGCGCGCAGCTCGGGATGATTCTTCAGCGCTTGCTGGCGTAACACGACAATGGAGGGCAGGGGGTTTAACCCGACCAGGTTACCGGGTTGCGGTAGCGGCGCATCGGGCAGGCGTTGCAACAAAGTATTGATTCTTGACAGCACCTCACGCCGTTGCCGTTGCAATACAATGTTGCGGTGTTCCAGCAAAGTGGCTTCCACTTCGGCACGCAGTACATCCTGTTTGGACGTCCGTCCCGCTGCATATTTGATTTCCGCAATGTTCTGGAACTCTCGTAAGAGAGATTGGTTAATGCGGTTGATGCGCAGTGCAGCATGCACAAAATACCAATCGGCATAACTTCGCTCAGTCGCTTCAGTCAGCCGTAAACGGGCACGGGCAATACCTTCGCGTGAGGCATCGGCCTCAAAGCGCGCCACGTCAGCACGCAGGCCGCGTTTGCCCGGCCACGGCAACCGCTGGGAAATCGAGAGCTTTTGCCCGGCGTCCATAGTGTTTTGGCCAAGGGTCTGCGGCGCCACCTGATAGGACAGCTTCGGATCATCAAAAGCGCCCGCCTGTTCTATGCGCGCCTGTGCCGCCTGCCAGGTGGCCTGCATGGCGGGAATATCGGCATTGCGCTTCAGCACGGCCTCAACCAGTTGTGTCGGGGAGAGTTGTTGCATGTTTGCAAACAACCCATCGGTATCGGTTGCGTTACTTGTCGCGCCGTTTGCCGACACTACAAAACCACTGGACAGTACCAGTGTGAGGGCAACCCGCCGGGGCCATAAAACAGAAAATTGCCGATACGTTCCCTTGATCATTCTCTTCATCATAAAAACACCTTCGTCATGAATAACTTTTCAGTCGGATTGGTCTTCACGTCAGGGATGCGCACGCACAACAGTGCGCGGCGGAAAAATCCGAACGTGAACACGCGCCTGCCTTTGAGTCCTGCTGTTTTTAATTTAAGTTAAAAACAGGCGCTCAAATGCAGGGAGCAAACGAAGGTGAAATCAGATGCGGAAGCGGTTGGTCAGCAGGTACGTCTGGGTACCCGTGACTCGGGGTGGGGCATGAGAAAGAAAGTTGGCGGTTTGGCTTGAAGCCGGGTGTGTTTTGAGATCGAACGAAGCGGGTATGGGCGGTGGTTGAGGCGCATCAAGCAGCAACACTTGTTGCACATGCTGATCCGGAGCAATGGCCGTCGCAGTTGGCGCCGGTTGATAAGCCGTTTCACAGCAGTTCATGGTGCTGGAGGATGCCGGTCCGGCTGACCCATTGCAGCCACCACCCATATCACAACCCATGGACATATCACCGGCGGTGTCACAGCAACAGACGATTTGCAGCTTGCCATCGTTAAATTCGCAGGCAAACACCGTCTGAAACTGTGTGAACAACCCCAGGAACAGGGTGGTGGCAATCACGAACCGGCGGAAAGAATGGTGTCTCAACATGCGGTTATCGTAGTCGGTATAGGTTTGTCAGGCAACACTCCCTCTCTTCGGAACGTGCTCAAATTATTCCGTGCACGTGCCTAAGGGCTGTTGGATTAAAAGTAGACAACCACTTGCCTGAAATAATAGTTGCGCTATAGTGCAACTATGCATCTGACACGAATCCCATCTGACACTGTTTTTCAGGCCCTGGCCGATGAAACCCGGCTGCGTATCATCCATTTGTTGGTGGAGACCGGCGAGGAATCCTGTTTGTGTGAGCTGGTGGACAGCTTGCTGGAGCCGTCTTACAAACTTTCACGTCATCTGAAAATCCTGCGTCAGGCGGGGCTGCTGACATCACAGAAAGAAGGACGCTGGGTTTATCACCGTATGCTTGAAGAACCTTCTTACATAACGCGCTTATACGATGTGGTGCGTGCCTTACCCGATGCGGATGGTGTTTACGCCGCCGATCTCACGCGGTTCCATGAGCGCCTGTGCCTGCGCGATGGAGGCCGTTGTCTCGTCGGTATCCAGCGCGAGGAATTTCGTGCGGAGGCGGTCGACTGATGGCCTGCCCAGGTTGTGCAACCGTGGCCGCCGGTGGCGCCATGCCGCCGCCCTGGCGCAATCCTCAGGTGGTGACATCGGCCTTATCCGGGCTGTTGTTGCTGGTGGGTTTCGTGGGCGGCAAGCTGGGCCTGCCAGCACCGGTGGCGACGGCCCTTTACATCCTCGCCGTGATGATCGGCGGCTGGTATTTCGGCCGCGAGGCCATCACGGAGCTGGTGCGCGAACGTGAAATCGGCATCGAGCTGTTGATGAGCGTGGCGGCCGTGGTGGCCGGGCTCATGGGGCAGTGGGCCGAGGCCGCCATGCTGGTATTTCTCTACTCCATCTCCGAGGCCGCCGAAGGCTATACCGAAGAGCGCACGCGCAACGCCATCCGCGCCCTCATGGATCTGGCGCCGAAGACCGCCCTGGTGCGGCGCGACGGACAGGAGGTGCGCATTCCTGTCGAGGAATTGCGGGTGGGCGATGTGTTCATCGTCTATCCCGGCGAGGCGGTGGCCACCGATGGCGAAATCATCGACGGCCGCTCCAGCCTCAACGAAGCGCCGGTCACCGGGGAGTCCGTGCCGGTGGAAAAAACCCTTGGCGACACGGTGTTCGCCGCCACCCTTAATGGCGAGGGTGCGTTGACCGTGCGCGCTACCAAGACAACGGCAGACAACACCCTGGCGCGCATCATCCAGCTGGTGGAGAAGGCCCAGGCCAGCAAGGGCAGGAGCCAGCGTTTCATCGAGCGCTTCGGCCACCGCTACAGTCCGGTGGTGCTGCTGGTGGGCATCCTGCTCGCCGTGGCGCCGGGCCTGCTGGGCATGGGCTGGGAGGAGTGGCTGACCCGCGCCACTGTGTTCATCGTCGCCGCCGCCCCCTGTGCGCTGGTGATCTCTATTCCCATCACGCTGGTGGCGGCCATCGGCACCGCCGGGCGCAACGGCATTCTCATCAAGGGGGGTGTGCATCTGGAGAATCTGGCCAGGGTGCGCGTGGTGGCGCTGGACAAGACCGGCACCCTGACCCTGGGCCGCCCGCAGGTCACGGACATCGTGCCCTTGAACGGCCACGGCGAACGCGACATTCTCACCTCAGCCGCAGCGCTGGAGCGGCGCTCTCAGCATCCCCTGGCCCGGGCCGTGCTTGAGCGGGCGGAAAATGATGGCATTGAGCCGCAGGAAGCCACGGATTTCACCACCCTCACCGGTGCAGGCGCCCAAGGCCGGGTTGGCTACGAGATGCTTTATGTTGGCAGCCCCCACTTGTTTTCCGAGCTCGGGGCAGACTTCGACGGCGCGCAGCCGCGCATCGAAGCCTTGCAGCGGGAAGGCAAAACCGTGGTGCTGGTGGGCACGGAAATGGCTTTGCATGGTCTTATCGCTATTGCCGACCCTCTGCGTCCCGAAGCCCGCGAGGCTATTGCCGGCCTCAAACGCGCGGGCATTCACAAAGTCATCATGCTGACCGGTGATAATCGTCTGGCCGCCGAGGCCATCGCCCGGCAGGCCGGCATCGACAAGGTTTTCGCCGAACTCAAACCGGAGGACAAGACACGTAAGGTGGAAGTATTAACGAAACAGTATGGCCAGGTGGCCATGGTGGGCGACGGTGTCAACGACGCCCCGGCCCTGGCTGCCGCCCACGTCGGCATCGCCATGGGCGCGGCCGGTACCGATGTGGCGCTGGAAACGGCGGACGTGGCGCTGATGGGCGACGACCTTTCACGGCTTCCCTACCTCATTGGTTTCAGTCGTCGTAACTGGCGTATTATCCGCCAGAATCTGGCCCTGTCCGTGCTGGTGATCGGCAGTCTGATCATCGGTGCCGTGAGTGGGGTGTTTTCGCTGCCGATGGCGGTCATCGCCCATGAGGCGAGCGAGTTCGTGGTTATTGCCAGTGGTTTGAGAATGTTGAGGAGTCAGGCAGACTCTTAGGGTCTGTTATCATCATGCGTCGAACCGTCATCCAACTGTTGATCATTGCTGTGCTCACTACCAACATGGCATGGGCTGGTGACAGCTGTTTCGCCACATTGGCCGGCGACACGGCCGTGCTGATGCAGGTCGGCATCGGGCAGGACAGCAGCGCGTGTGACGATCTGTGCGTCGGCTGGTTGCACCTGCATTCCATTACCCCGGAAACCGGGCATACGGATTTTCCATCGGCCCGCCAGACCGTCGCCTGGATGGATATACCGTTCGCCTCCCGCAACCAGGAACCCCCTCTTCGACCTCCCCAGATCTAAGTACCTGCCCGGGACGACGTTGTCCCCCGTTGTTTGTAAAGCGTGTTCAATGCACGACTATTTTTGGCAAGGACTTATCCATGAAAAACCGATTATTTCTATGCGCAGCCGTACTTGGCTGTCTGTTGCTGTTGAGCCTCGATGGCGCCAACGCTGCACCTCAACCCGCCTTGGCAGGCTGGGTTGGTACTGTGCCCAACACGAATCCACGCGCCCGGGCGGCGCAATCCGCACTGGACGCAGCCCAGGCCCGCGAGCGTGTTGCGACCCTGGAACGTGAACGCATGGTTGCCCGAACTGGCGGGGGTGCGGCAGGAGCTGGCGGCAGAATTGCTGAAGGCGCTGGCGGTTTATCACATGACGGATGAATTGCTCACCCTTCCGTTGAGTCTGCGCAATACCTTCACCGCCGAATCCTGGTTGGGGCTGAAGCCATGATCTCATTCCCGGCAAAATTCCTGGAGAAACACATTATGAATAAGTTAATCAATCGCTTCCTGGTTCTCGGCCTGCTGATCAGTCTGCCGGTCTTTGCCGAGGAAGGGCACGAAGAGGAAGAGGGCGGCATCCCGCCCATGAGCGCCGAGCAGCGTCAGGCCCTGGGTATTCGCACCCAGGTGGTGGGCGTGCATCTGATGGCCGAAGAGATAACCGCTCCTGGCGAGGTGACGGTGAATCGCTACCGCACCGCCGAGGTGACACCGCGCATCACGGCGCAGATTACCCAGCGCCATGCGCGCATGGGGCAGCAGGTCAAAAAAGGCCAGAAGCTGGTCACGCTCTCCAGCGTGGCCATGGCTGAGGCCCAGGGGCAATTGCTGATCGCTGAGCGTGAATGGCGCCGGGTGAAAAAGCTGGGCCGCAAGGTGGTGTCGGAGAAACGCTATGTGGAGGCCCAGGTGGCCCGCCAACAGGCCTACGCAAAAGTGCTGGCCTTCGGCATGACCGAGTCCCAGGCCAAAGCCCTGCTGAAACAGGGTGATGTATCGAAGGCGACAGGCACCTTCGATTTGCTCAGTTCTCAGGCGGGCACGGTGTTGAGTGACAACTTTGTCATCGGCCGGGTGGTGGAGCCAGGGCAGGTGTTGATGGAAATCAGCGATGAATCGCGCCTTTGGGTGGAAGCGCAGTTGGCCGCAGAGGTGGCCAGCCGCATTGCGGTGGGTAGCCCGGTGCGGGTGAGCAGTGATGAGCGCCGCTGGGTGAAGGGCAAGGTGATACAGGTCCATCGTCTGGTGGATGAGGCCACCCGTACCCTGGCGGTGCGCATCGAACTGGATTCCAGCAACGCCGGTTTACGCCCCGGCCAGTTTGTGAAGAGCGCCATTGAGATTGCGCCGGGAGTAGCCGTGGTGGCGGTACCCCGGGAGGCGGTGTTGTTGTTGCAGGGCGATTACGTGGTGTTCAAGCCGGAGGGGGAGGAGATTCACGCCGTGCCAGTGGAGCGTGGTGTGACGCGTGGCAACTGGACCGGGATCAAAGCAGGTTTGGCGGTGGGTGACGAGATCGTGACCCAGGGCGCCTATGTGCTCAAATCGCTGTTGCTGAAATCACAAATCGGCGATGCGGATTAAGGGGACGGGATAATGTTGAATAATCTGGTTGAAGCGTCCTTACGCTATAAATTTCTGGTGATCGTGGCCTTTGCCGTGGTGGCCTTTCTTGGCTGGCGGGCAGTGACCACGGTGCCCATTGACGCCTTTCCCGATGTTACCCCGGTGCAGGTGAACATCTACACCGAGGCGGCAGGGCTGGCCGCCGAGGACGTGGAGGAGCTGCTCACCTTCCCCGTGGAGTCGGGCATGGCGGGCCTTCCCGGTGTGCAGGAGATCCGCTCGGTGAGTCTGTTCGGGCTGTCCTATGTCTCGGTGTATTTTTCCGACGATCTTGACATCTATTTTGCCCGTCGGCTGGTGATGGAGCGCTTGCAGGAGGTGGCCGACCGTCTGCCGAAGGGTTATGGCAAGCCCGAAATGGGGCCCAATACTTCCGGTCTGGGGCAGGTCTTCTGGTACACCGTGGAGCGGGCAGACCAGGCGTTGGCGGAAAAAAGGAATCAGCCCATGAGCAACATGGATCTGCGCAGCTTGCAGGACTGGCAAGTGCGGCTGATGCTGCGCACTGCGCCAGGGGTGGATGACGTGATGTCCTGGGGTGGCGAGGAACGGCAGTTTCAGGTAGTCATCGATCCACTGAAACTGATCGAATACGACCTTACTTTCCACGAGGTGATGGATCTGATCGAGCACAACAACGGTCAGGTAGGCGGCCAGTACATTAATCAGGGCTCGGAGCAGTATCTGGTGCGCGGTCTGGGGCTGGTGGCGGATGAAACCGACATCGGCAATATCGTGGTCAAGGTGGAAGATGGCATCCCGGTTTATCTTCGTAACGTGGCCACCATCAGTCAGCAACCGGCGCTGCGCTTTGGCGCCGTGACCCGTGATGGTGAGGAAGTGGTGCTGGGCATGGCCCTGGCGCGCATTGGCGAAAACGCCAAAAACGTGGTTGATGCGGTGAAGGAAAAATTCGCCGTGGTCGAGTCTGCTCTGCCGGAAGGCGTGGCCCTGCGGCCGGTCTATGACCGCACTGATCTGGTGGACAAGGCCATGAGTACGGCGGTGATGGCGCTGGTGGAAGGCTCCATTCTGGTGGCCATCGTGCTATTTCTGTTTCTCGGTGAGATTCGTTCGGCCATCGTGGTGATTTCCGCTTTGCCGCTTGCCATGCTGATCGCCTTTATCTTCATGGGCGAGATGGGGCTGACGGCGAATCTCATGTCGCTGGCGGGGCTGGCCATCGGTATAGGTATGATGGTGGATGGCGCCATCGTGATGACAGAGAATGCCTTCCGCATTATGGCCGAGTGGCGCGAGAAGGGCGAAAAGGTCAACCGCAGCGCAGCGGTGTTGGTGGCGGCGAAAGAGGTGGCGAACCCTGTCGCCTTCGCCATCATTATCATCATTGTGGTGTTTTTGCCGTTATTCAGTCTGGAAGGGTTGGAGGGCAAGCTGTTTAAACCCATGGCATTCAACATCAGCTTCGCTATGGCTGGCTCCCTGCTGCTGACGCTGACCATTATTCCGGTACTGGCGGCGCTGATTCTGAAGCCCAAGGAAGAGCGTGACACGATGCTGGTGCGCTGGCTCAAGCGTGCCTACCTGCCCACCCTGGCTTGGTCGCTGGCGCACAAGCGCGCGGTGATGGGAGGTGCCGTGGCACTGCTGGTGGGCAGCCTGGCGTTGTTCCCGCTGCTGGGCAAGGAGTTCATGCCGCAGTTGCAGGAGGGCTCCATCATGTGGCGTGTGGTGTCCATCCCCTCAACCTCGCTGGAGCAGTCCATCGAAATCTCCAAGGATGTCTCGCGGGTGCTCACCGCCTTCCCCGAGGTGAAGACCACGGTCGCCATGATCGGCCGCGCCGAGAAGGGGGAGACCGCCGACGTCAACTACATGGAAATCTACACCGAGCTGAATCCCCACGAGGAATGGCCCGTGGACCGGGAGATGGCGTCCCTGGCGGACGAGATGCGCGAGAAACTGGAGGAGGCGGTGCCCACGGCGGTGATCAGCTTCACCCAGCCCATCCAGATGCGCGTGGAAGAATTGATTTCCGGCGTGCGTGCGACACTGGCGGCCAAGCTGTATGGACAGGATCTGGAAGAACTGGACCGCATCAGCCAGCAGGTGAAGAACGCCATCAGCCAGGTGGACGGTGTGGCGGACCTGTCGCTGGAGGCTAATCTGGGTAAGCCGCAAATCCGCATCCGTGTCGACCGCGAGCAACTGGCGCGCTACGGCATGAATGCTGACGAGGTGCTCACCGTGGTGCGCGTGGGTATCGGTAACGAACCGGTTTCCACACTCATCGACGGCGTGAAGCGTTTCGATATCACCGTGCGTCTCAGTGATGCGGCCAAACAGTCCGTGGACGCCATTCGCAATATTCCCCTGCGCAGCAGTGGCGGCGCTATCGTGCCGCTGCACAAGGTGGCGGATGTCTCGGTGAAGGAGGGTTACTCCTTTATTCGCCGTGAGCAATTGCAGCGTTACGCGGTCATCCAGATGGATGTACGCGGCCGCGATGTGGACAGCTTCGTGCAGGATGCCGAGGCGGCCATCGAATCGCAGGTGAAGTTGCCGCCGGGCTACTGGATCGAGTGGGGCGGCGCGTTTGAAAATCAGCAGCGTGCCCTGCAACGCCTGTCCATCATTGTGCCGCTGACCATCTTCTTCATCTTCGTGTTGTTGTACACGGCGTTCAATTCCACCAAGTACGCCACCCTGATCATCGCCAACGTGCCCTTCGCCACCATCGGTGGTCTGGTTTCACTGTACATCAGTGGGCAGTACCTGTCGGTGCCCTCGGCCATTGGCTTCATCGCCGTATTCGGTGTGGCCATGCTCAACGGCATCGTGCTGGTGAGTTTCATCAACGAACTGCGGGAGAAGGGTAAGTCCGTGGCCGAGGCGGTGCGCCAGGGTGCGGAGATGCGACTGCGCCCGGTGATGATGACCGCCAGCGTCGCCATCCTCGGCCTGCTGCCCATGCTGCTGTCCAGCGGCGTGGGTGCCGAGACCCAGCGTCCCCTCGCCACCGTGGTGGTGGGTGGGCTGATTACCTCCACGCTACTGACCTTGCTATTGTTGCCGGTGATCTATGAGTGGATAGAGACACGTCAACAGAAATAATGGAATACGCCCCCTCCAACACAGGAGGGGGTACTATTTCCCAACGTACTCAGGAGAGTGACCATGAAAGAGATCAAAGCCATCATCCACCGTAATCGTATTGCCGATGTTGTACATGCGCTTAAAAGTGCAGGGTTCAGCAACCTGTGCATCGCCGACGTTAAGGGTATGCTCAAGGCGCTGGACAACAAGGAACAGAATTATTCCGTCGAACTGGGCGAAGCTGTCATTACCGAAATTCGCTTGGAGCTGGTGTGCGAAGATGCGCAAGCCGATGAGGCCACGCGCCTGATTCAACAGCAAGCCCGCACAGGCCAACCCGATGCCGGATGGATTTTTGTCAACGACATCGGACAGGTAATCCGTATTGAAGGTGATCCGGAAACGTGATCGGGCAATGCCCACATACACATCGCGTTAACGGGACAGTCGTATAAAAAAATGAAAATTGATATATTTGGATAAGCAGATATAATGCTCACTCATGAATACTGAATCCCTCGCCGCTTTGTTTAAAACCCTCTCTGAGCCAGTGCGTTTGCGGATCGTTTATCTGTTGCTGGAGTCGGGCGAGCTTTGTGTTTGTGATCTGGTGGAAACGTTAGGCTTGTCGCAAAGCGTGGTGTCGCGGCACCTTGCCTATCTGCGCAACAATGGTCTGGTATCCACCCGGCGTGAAGGTGTGTGGGTCCATTACCGCATTGTGGAGGGATGTTGCGTGCCGTTGTTTGAGCATATCCGCCAGTGTGGCGAAGACAATGCAGAAATGCAGTCTGATCTCGCCCGGCTGGCGGCAAACGGTCAGCAGCAGAAGTGCGGGTGATTCAATATCTCGGAGTCTGTCGGACTTAGGAAGAATCTACTGCGACAATGGGAAATCGGCCCATTTTCCCGATCATTTTCGTTAAATAGGTTCACTATTCGCCTCAAATGATCGAAAAAATGGACTCGATTTCCCATCGTCTCGCTACGATTCCCTAAGTCCGACAGACTCCGAGGCGGTTCTGCTAACGCTGTGTAATCAATGGCCGGGGTAACCGCCGGATTTTCACAGACCTTTCTTTAAAAGGTCTTTTTTAAAACCCAGAACATCTGTTTATACGGATATACGGTAAGAGATAGGTAAGGAGTGAAAACAATGATTCGAGTCGGTATCAACGGTTTTGGGCGCATGGGGCGGCTGGGTTTGCGTGCAGGTTGGGATAGGTCGGAATTTCAGGTTGTGCGCATCAATGAAACGGCTACCGATGCAGAAGGATCGGCCCATTTGCTCAAGTTCGATTCGGTGCACGGTACCTGGTCTCACGACACGGGCGCAGAAAACGGAAATGTCATCATCGGTGACCGGACATTGACCCACACATCGAATGCCGCCATTGGCGATAGCGACTGGTCGGGTTGCGATATAGTAATCGAGGCCACGGGTAAACATCACAAAAAGCCGGAAACACTCAATGCCTATTTTGAGCAGGGTGTGAAGAAGGTGATCGTGGCGGCGCCCACCGAAGGGGCGCTTAATATTGTTTACGGCATCAACGACCACAAGTACGATCCGGCCAGCCATCATCTGCTGACGGCTGCGTCTTGTACCACCAACTGCCTGGCGCCTGTGGTGAAGGTGATGCACGAAAAAGTGGGCATCCTGCACGGTTGCATGACCACCATTCACGACATTACCAACACCCAGACCATCGTTGACAAAGGCCACAAGGATCTCCGCCGGGCACGCGCCTGCGGCAACTCGCTTATTCCCACCTCAACCGGGTCGGCCAAAGCCATTGGCAAAATCTTTCCCGAGCTGGATGGGAAACTCAATGGTCATGCTGTGCGTGTGCCGTTGCTTAATGCGTCATTGACTGATTTTGTCTTTGAGGCAGCACGCCCGGTCACTGCGGATGAAATTAATGCCTTTTTCAAGGTGGCGGCGGAAGGTGAATTAAACGGCATTCTGGGTTATGAAGAGCGCCCGCTGGTGTCCGTGGATTACCTCAACGATCCACGTTCTTCCATTATCGACGCCCTGTCCACCCTGGTTATTCATGATACCCAGGTAAAAATTTACGCTTGGTATGACAACGAATGGGGCTACGTCAACCGCATGATGGAGCTGGTGGCCAAGGTTGCACGGAGCCTGTAAATGCAGGCTGAGCTTCGCAATTACCTGTTGATCAGTGGCGGTTATTGGGCCTTCACACTCACCGATGGCGCGATCCGCATGCTGGTGGTGCTTTATTTTCACCTGCTGGGTTATTCACCCTTCGAGGTGGCAATGCTGTTTTTGTTTTACGAATTCTTCGGCATCGTTACCAACCTGCTGGGGGGATGGCTGGGGGCGCGCATCGGCCTGAATCTCACCATGCACATCGGCATGGGCTTACAAGTACTGGCGCTGCTCATGCTCACTGTGCCGGAGGCCTGGCTTAATGTGGCTTATGTGATGTTCGCCCAGGCCTTGTCGGGTATTGCCAAAGACCTGAACAAGATGTCCGCAAAAGCGGGAGTGAAAATGCTGGTGCCCCCCGGCAATGAGGGCAGCGGCTCCCGTCTGTTCAAATGGGTGGCGATGCTCACCGGTTCCAAAAACGCCCTGAAGGGAGTCGGCTTTTTCCTGGGTGCGGTCTTGCTGGAATTTGTGGGATTCCGGGGTGCTTTGTTGATACTGGCAGGCGGTCTGCTGCTGGTATTGATGTTTACCGCGATGGTGTTGCCACGCGGACTGGGCAAACCCAAAGCCAGTCCCAAATTCTCTCATCTCTTTTCCAACACACCCGCTGTCAACTGGCTTTCAGCGGCGCGATTCTTCCTGTTTGGTGCGCGTGATATCTGGTTTGTGGTGGGCTTGCCCGTTTTTCTGTTTTCAGTGCTGGGCTGGCAATTCAGCGCAGTGGGTGCATTTTTTGCCCTGTGGGTGATTGTGTACGGCATCATCCAGTCCTGTGCACCGGTAATACTGCGGGGGCACCACCCTGGTGGGGCAACTGCGCGGGGGTGGGCCTTTGCCCTGGTATTGATTCCCGTCGCTATCGCACTGGCTTTGCAGCAAGGTATGGAACCAAGCCGGGTGATTATTATTGGCCTGACTGTTTTTGGTGCGGTATTCGCCATCAACTCAGCGGTGCATTCCTATCTGATTGTTGCCTGGTCTGAGCATGACAAGGTGTCGATGAATGTCGGTTTTTACTATATGGCCAATGCCGGTGGACGATTAACCGGTACCGTGTTGTCCGGCTGGATTTACCAGACCCAGGGGCTGGTGGGCTGCCTGTGGTGGTCAGCGTCCTTTGTGCTGATGGCGGCATTACTGTCGATACGCCTGCCTGCGAAATCTACGGACAATGAGCCAGCCACCGGTGCCAGAAGACGGGCATAACATCATTATCGCCTCCCTTCCCTGTTCAGTGGAGTTTGCTGTTCGTTGCGCGATTTATCGGGTGTTCGTGGTGGCCATTGATGACTTCCCACGAGAGTTCTATGCCGGGACTTTTCCTGACCACACCCAATACAGCTCGTCCAGCTTCCTGAAACGGGTGGTCGATGAAGGCCCTTATGAAACTGGCTACGCCTGTTCGGGCAATGGCAAGGCTGAAAGGGTCATCCGGGCATTGATGGAGACGCGGTATTGCTACCCGGAAAAACTGCAAGCAACGCCCGGATTTCTCACGCGTCAGTACCCGTTTCCCAAGGGGTTGGTCCAGTACTGCAAGACCTGGAACGGCTTCTTGCCGGCTTCGGCCCGCGTGTAAACCACCATGCCCGCCTCGTACTGCCAGTCAGCCCAGTCAGCGGCGGCAATGTCGCCGATGGCTCCTTCATAGGTAGTCTCGCGTGCCACGGACACCTCATAGAGGTAGGAGTTTGAGACGCCGACGCTGCTGCCGAAGATCGCGCTGCCAATCTTGAACTCGGTGCTGACCTCAACGCCGTAGGCATACGCCTGGCCCTCGCTCAGGACGTTCGCCAAGGACAGTTTGATGCTGTTGAATCCACTACCCTGGCCAACCGTGACACCATTGGTGCCCCTCTCCCCCCGCCCCTCCCAACCTTCACGGGAGGCGAGCAGGTTCAGGAGGCTCTCTCGCGTCGGGTAGGTGGCTGGATCACCGATGGTCTGGGGGAATACGTCGGCCGGGATCTGGTTCTTCGCGTCGACATTTTGATTGTAGTAGTCGGTGGTCCACTTGAAGACCTTGGTGGCGACCGGCACGTTGATCGAAACCGTGGTCCCCACGGCGGCCGGATCGACGGCACTGACGACCTCGTACTCGTACAAGGTGTGCAGCGTGCCCTCGAACACGATCGAGTTGGCGTCGTAGGCGCCCGAGAAGACCTGGCTGGTGGTTAACGTGCTGGATCTCCCCGTCGACTTGTCCACCGAGGCCTTGACCGTCCCCTTCAACGACGCTTCGTAGTTGCCGGCAAGGGCTTCGATCCCGAAACCCAAAGTCAACGAAATCGACGTGCTCGTGTTGACTGTGTAGGCCTCGGTGGCGCTATCGCTGACCGAGTACGACGAGCCGGTGAGGGGGGTATTCTGGCCGATGCCATCCTTCGTGGGCGGGGCCGCGAGCAGCACTATCGGGATCGGGTCGGGCAGGTACTGGTACTTCACGCCGGTGTAGCTCACGCGCATACCCTCGCCATCGAAGTCACCGCCGGCCATGATCGGAACCGCATTCGAGTTTGAAGCGATGTAGCCGGCGAAGGTGGCGTTTCCGGGGCTGGAGATGAGAGCCTGGCGGGCGTAGGCGTAGGTGCCGTCAGGCAAGTTTCCTACGGTCTCGGGCATGGAGAAGGTGGCGAGGATGTCGTCGTCGCCGGATCCGTCGTCGTCGACCACGGCGAGATCGCCTCCGTTATACGGGCCACCCGCCGACAGGTCGGTCAGGGTCGTGCTCCCCGAGACCGGCTGCCAAGTGCGCAGGCCGAAGTACCATTCGAACTGGAGGGTGCTCGAGTTGAACGGGACGTAGGCGTTGCTGAGGGTGACGTGCAACCAGCAAACCTCGTCGATGCCGTCCTCGTTGAGATCGGCCGCCACGAAGCGCTCGCGGCGGCGCTGGCCGATGGCGTCCCACTCCCAGTTGGGGGGGTTGTAGGTATCGTGGGCAGTCGCACGGATCAGGCTCGAACCCTGCCCGGGCTCCCAATCGTAGGCGTTGGTCCAGGTGCGGTAGTTCTCGTAGGCTCCGTTAAAGATGAACTCGGTGGAGAGCCAGGTCTGAAGGCCCAGGGTGATTTCGTCCAAGGGGTCGCCGTCGAACTCGCCGACGGCGATCTCGATGGCGGTATCGAAGCCGGTGTAGTTGGCGATCTGTTCCAAAAAGGCCATGCCGCTGTTCAGGTCGTCATACAGGTCGGTGATGAGTGAGGCCGGGACGCCCTTGCCGCCGGGTGTGCCGTGGCTGACGACAAGCTCGAGCGCGTCGTCGCCGTCGAACTGGCCCACGGCCACGCGGCCGATGGGGCCGATGAACGTGATGCTGCTGAAGACGTCACCGGAGACGTCGCCGAAGACGGGGAGGCCGCCATCGTCGAACTGCTTGATCACGTGCAAGGTAGTCCGGTCCGCAAACGACTCCATCAGGATAAGCTCGTCCGTGCCGTCGGCGTCAAGATCGCCGGCCGCGCAATGGACCGCGATGACGCCAGTCGCCCATGCGTTGTAGCTGTACTCCTCGGTGGCCGCAGGGCTGTAGTCGGTCGAGCTAGCGGACAGGTCTGGCTTGCTGACGCGGATGCCCATGTAGTTGCCCCCGCTGCTGGGGACCAGCCCGGTAAAGATTGCCTCGAGCACGCCGTCACCATCGAGATCCCCGGTGCACGCATCGAGGGGGATGAAGCCACCCTGAGCCATCGAGCCCGTGCTGATGGGCACCTGAGCCGAATCTTGTTGGGTGTCCTCGCGCAGCTGCAGAATTCCCGGGAGCGCGGCAGCGGCATCGGCAAAGGAGGCGGTGCGGTTAAAGAAAACCATGGCCTCGTCGAGCTGCATCAGGGAGCTGGTCTTCCTGCCGAGCGGATGGAAAGCCACGGGGTTCGGGTCGGTGTACCCGAAGACGGTCTGGTCGTAGTTGTCGTCAGCAGGCAGCGGCGTCGTGGTAGTCGAGCCCGGACCGCCACCACCGCAAGAGGCGAGCAGCGCGGTGACGAAGAAGGCTAAGAGGGCTTGGGTGCGCATAAGTATGGGAAGAATAAATGCCCTTATTGCCCAAGTCCAGCAGTAGTTGACAGTTAATGACTCACCTCGTAGCCGTTCAAATGGCCATGAATCTCTGCTCCTTAAGTTCCGCTACTATCAATCAATCGCCGAAAAGCGCTGTTTTTCCTAACATTAAGGCGCCAATTCAGCCATCTGGCATGACGAATCCCTGCCGGCTGAATTAAGCGCAGCATCTTGCGTTGTACCGTTGGATTTTTTTGGGATGGTCAGTTGAACAGGCCCGGTTGCAGGCCAACCGGTGGCGCTCGACTCTCGGGCAACGACTCCAACACACCATCTATCAACTGGCTTTCAGCGGCGCGATTCTTCCTGTTTGGTGCGCGTGATATCTGGTTTGTGATTGATTCCCGTCGCTATCGCACTGGCTTTGCAGCAAGGCATGGAACCAAACCGGGTGATTATTATTGGCCTGACTGTTTTTGGTGCGGTATTCGCCATCAACTCAGCGGTGCATTCCTATCTGATTGTTGCCTGGTCTGAGCATGACAAGGTGTCGATGCCTGCCTGCGAAATCTACGGACAATGAGCCAGCCACCGGTGCCAGAAGACGGGCATAACATCATTTTGATTCTCTTGCCGGGATGACAGACATAAGCACTGTTTTCACATCTTCCACGTCCCGTAAAAAAAGCCAGCTCATGGCTTGACTCCGTTGTGTAGTACAGAGTCTAGGCTTAATGCATTATCAGCCATATTCCGTAATGCGAGGAGCGATGAATGGACACTTCTGAGACGTCTGTGTCGACGATAGAAACGGCAGGGGAAACCGGCAGGAAAGAAACCCCGGGTCTTTCAAAAGGCACGCTGGCGGGCAGTATTATCGCGGGCATTGCCGCCTCCACCTGCTGTATCGGGCCTTTGTTGCTGCTGACTCTGGGTATCAGCGGTTCATGGATCGGTAACCTCAGCGCCATGGAGGCTTTTCGTCCTTATCTTATAGGCATCACCCTGGTTTTTCTGGGTTTGGCATTTCGTAAATTATATCTGGTGCCCCAGACCTGTGCCGTGGATGCGCCATGTTCTACACCATCAAATCTGCGCAAACAACGCATCACCTTCTGGGTCGTCAGTGTGTTTGTGCTCATCGTTATGAGCTTCCCCTGGTATGGGCCTTATTTGCTGGACTGAAAAAATATCGGCGTCAGTTTTTATTTGTTGGCAGCATTTTTTAAACAACTTAAGGAGCACAAAACGGTGCGTAAATTATTTTTGATAGCAGGCCTGTGCTTGTCTGTATTCGGTGCCATCGTGGCGACCTCAACGGTATCCCTGGCAGGTGAGTTAAAAACCATCACCTTGTCTGTAGACAAGATGACCTGCAACATGTGTCCTATTACAGTTAAAAAAGCCTTAAGGAAAGTGGAAGGTGTGAGTGAAGTCAGTGCCAAATATGAAGGCGATGGCATTGGTTGGGCGAAAGTAACCTACGATCCCGCAAAAGTAAGCGTGAAAGACCTGACCTTTGCCACTGAGCAGGCTGGTTATCCATCCAGGATCAAAAAATGAACTGTTGTAGTGGTGATAATGGTGACGGCAAGGCCGGGGATGAGCTCCTGCATATCGCCATTGTGGGCACGGGCTCCGGAGCCTTTGCAGCGGCGATCAAAGCGGTAGAAGAGGGGGCTCGTGTCACCATTATCGAAGGTGGGGACGTGATCGGCGGCACCTGTGTAAATATTGGTTGTGTACCGTCAAAGATACTCATTCGTGGAGCCCACATTGCTCACTTGCAAGGCCATCATGCCGTCGATGGATTACCGCTTAACACGCCTGTTATTGATCGCAAGGCCATGGTGACTCAACAACAGCACTGGGTCGAAAAACTACGCTACGCAAAATACGAAAGTATTCTGGAAAATAACCCAGGTATCACGCTGTTACGTGGTATGGCCCGTTTTGAGGATGCTTCCACGTTAATCATAACGCAGGCGGATGGTAATGAAACAACGTTACAGCCTGATCGTATTTTACTTGCAGTGGGCGCCAGTGCATTGATTCCGGAAACTGCCGGCCTGATTGATACACCTTTTTGGACCTCGACAGAAGCGCTGGTTGCAGAAGAAATTCCCAAACATTTGATCGTGCTGGGTGGTTCGGTAGTGGCGCTGGAACTGGCGCAAGCCTTCCGTCATTTGGGGGCTGAAGTGACAGTGATCGCACGCAGCACACTGTTATCAAAAGAAGACCCGGAAATTGGAGCAGGTTTGCAGCAGGTCTTCGAAGGAGAAGGTATTCGCGTGTTAACCAACACCCATGTAGATAGTGTGATGTTTCAGTCGGGCGAGTTTAAAGCAGAAACAAATCAGGGGCTCATAACTGGTGACAAATTACTCGTCGCCACTGGCCGTCAACCGAATACCAAAGCGCTGAACCTGGATAAAGCCGGCGTAAAAACGGACAAACGTAGCGGTATCATTATTGATGATCATATGCGCACCAATGTCGACACTATTTACGCCGCCGGTGATTGCACCAGTCAGCCGCAGTTTGTTTACGTTGCTGCGGCGGCCGGCACGCGAGCTGCGCGTAACATGACAGGTGATGATGTAGCCATTGATTTATCGGTGTTGCCTACGGTGGTGTTCACCAGTCCACAAGTGGGTAGCGTTGGCTTGACGGTGCAACAAGCCGAAGCGCAAGGAATGGTTGTCGATAGCCGCACTCTGGATCTCGAGAACGTGCCACGCGCTTTAGCCAACATGGACACCCGCGGCCTTATTAAACTGGTGGCTGAAAAAGACAGCGGCCGCATCGTGGGCTGTCAGGTGCTGGCGGCAGAAGGCGGCGAAATTATTCAAACCGCTGCGCTGGCGATTCGCAATCGCATGACCATTCAGGATCTAGCCGATCAATTGTTCCCGTATCTCACCATGGTGGAAGGTTTGAAGTTGACGGCGCAAACGTTCAATAAGGATGTCAAACAGCTTTCATGCTGCGCGGGTTAATAAATAATAAAATTTTCACAACAGCATTGCTGATGCTCTCGTTGAGCATCAGCAATGCCTGGGGTTTGTCATTAACGGATAAAACCTTGCCCTATATGGCACCCGATGTTTCATTTCAAGCCAACGGAAAACAACACAGCCTCAAAGACTATCAGGGGCACAAGGTAATGTTGTGGATGTTTTCAACCTGGTGCCATACCTGTGTAGCTGGCGTAAAGGCATTAAAGAAGAAGCAGGCTTTATTCGAAGGCCAAGACTTGGTCATCCTCTCGATACGCAATAATGACAATGGTGGGTATCCAGGGCCCGACATGTTGAACTTCATGAAAAAATTTGGGCCACATACCATTACCAGTAACAACTGGGTGCTAGGTGAGTCTAGTTCAGACATGTACAAGCAACTAAACCCGGTTAAATATCCTGATATTTATTTTCTCATTGATGAAAAAGGAATGATACAAACCGTAAATACAGCCCCTAACCTAACCATGAAGTCTATTTTGCGTTTTGCCAGCGGAACCAAATGAAAACTATTGTTGATGCCTTAAAAACCGTACTGACGATCCGAAGCTATCAGCTGATTGTAGCCATCAGTTTTGTTTTCTTTCTGGGTTTATATCTGACGACCTTGCCAGCTTCATACACCGGAGGCTACAGCAGTTTCGAGGCGCTCGAATATCTTAACGGAACGCTAGTGAGTTTTTCTATCCTTATGGCGGCATTGGTTGCACTGCTCATTCCCTTGATTGTTTATTTAATTAGACAAGGGCAGAAGGCCAGCAAAAGTTCGGCAACAGGGGGCGTACTGATTGGTGTTCTGGCTCCCATCTTATGTTGCTCTCCGTTACTACCAATGATGATGGGTTTCATCGCGACGCTAATACCGACGATGTTTGGCAGTTTTGGCGTGCAGGTTCAGGGTTTTATTGCTACACACCAGGTTGAGTTGTTTACCGCCGCAACGTTATTGCTGTTCTTTGCCCTCTATCAGAATGCAAAAAAGGTTGTAAACGGCGTTTGCTGTAACGTGTAGTTAAATTTCAAATAGACACCTAGTTTAACATTGGATTTACGCCGCTTATTTTAAAAAATTTTTAAACATAGATTTTATTAAGAGGATATATTGTGAAAGCTGTTTTTAAACAATTTAGTGCGCTGATTGGGGCAGGTGTCGCCGCAGCATGTTGCCTTGGTATTGTTGCAGTGCTGTCAGCGGTCGGTGCCATTGGGCTAGGTTTTTTGATACAAGATGCTTATCTTTTTCCAATCTTTGTTGGTTTTATCGGACTGAACCTTTGGACACTTTATAATGCCACCAAAGGACGAGGGAAGACTGCACCTTTCTGGATGGGGCTTACAGCAGGACTGATCAGTATTATTGCATTGTGGTTTATGTTAACCGGCATCTATCCGATTCATTGGCTAGTGTATACCAGTTTTGTTGCTCTTGTAGCGGCCAGTGTCTGGGACTTCATCAATGGTCGAAAAACACCATCTTGTGAAACGGTGAAAACAACAAGCAACGAACCCGTTGATATGAGCAAACGTATTACGACCGGTGCGGCATTAAGCGCCGGTGCCGCCGTCGCTTTTTACGGATTGTATAAATCTGTTGATGTGCTCGCGCCGGCCGCCGAAGCAGGAGAAATCGCCTGTTGGGGAATTAATGATTGCAAAGGTACTACGGATTGCACCACAGCTTTTAATTCATGCAATGGGCAAAACGATTGCAAGGGTAAAGGTTTCCTTAATGTACCGGAAAAAGAATGCACTTTAAAAGGCGGAGTACCCCTTGAAGGGTCGGCAGCAGACCCTGCCAATGGGTAATTATTTTTACATCACGAGGAACCAAAAAATGACAAGACGGAAAACAACGGATGCTCAAGTTGAAACAACAGAGACCGTAGATCAATCTAAGCGAAAATTTGCCGCCGCTGCGCTGGCCGTTACAGCAGCCGGGGTTTTCGGCAGCATCGATAAAACAGGTGTTGGTTTTATTAAAGATGCCGAAGCCGGAGGAAAAAAATTCGCCTGCTGGGGAATCAACTCCTGCAAAGGCACTACGGATTGCACTACAGCCTTTAATGCCTGCAACGGGAAAAATGATTGCAAGGGTAAAGGTTTCTTAAATGTCAGCTCGAAAGAAGAGTGTAAGGAAAAAGGTGGCGTCCCTCTGAAAGGCTCACCGGCCGACCCGAAAAAGAGCAAGAGTTAAAAATCTGATGCCTCATGCAACCAGAGGAGGATTCGGCCTAGGATTACGACCGCCTTTTTATCAGGCTGCGGCTGTGGGTGAAGTCGCGGTGGACTGGTTCGAGGTAATCAGCGAAAACTTTATGGTTGATGGCGGTAATCCATTACGCATCCTCGATGCTGTGGCTGATCGTTATCCGCTCGCCCTGCACGGTGTCTCCATGAATTTGGGCGGCACCGATCCTTTGGATAGAGATTATCTCAACCGTCTAAAAGGTTTAGTTGAGCGTGTTAATCCAGTGCGAGTCTCTGATCATTTATGCTGGACACGACACGGGGGTCATCACCTTCACGATCTACTACCTCTGCCATACACTGAGGAATCAGTAAAACATGTCGCGGAACGCATCGGCATCGTTCAGGATTATTTACAACGTCGTATCCTCATTGAAAACGTTTCCAGTTATGCCGAGTTTACTGAAAACAGTATCAATGAATCCGCCTTTCTGAGCACGGTGGCCAAGACCGCAGACTGCTATATATTGTTAGATGTCAATAACATCGTTGTCAGTGCCCATAACCATGGATTTGATGCCGAGAGCTATTTGCAAAATATTCCAATTGAACGGGTGCAACAAATTCACCTGGCCGGACACACGGTGCAAGAGCCCTTATTAATCGATACGCATGATCATCCCATTGCCGATCCGGTCTGGGAATTGTACCGGCAGACCATTCACCGACTAGGCGAGGTGCCCACCATGATCGAACGGGATGATAATATTCCACCGTTAACGGAATTGCTGCTGGAACTGAACGAGGCGCGTCAGATCAGCCAGCGGGCCCTGGTTGCATGACAAAGGCTATTCGACATTTACAGGGGGAGTTCCAGGACTTTCTGTTTTCCGGCAGAAATGAACGACAACTTCTGCCGCAGATTGCTGCAAGCAACAACATTCCAGCACAACTACGGCTGGAAGTGTATCGCAATGCATACTACATCCGTTTGCAGGAAGCTATCGCCCACGATTTTCCAACGTTGCTTGCCGTGGCAGGTGATGCACACTTTGGTGAATTGACGTCACGATTTATAAAAGCCAATCCATCCACTCATCCTAGTTTGCGTGATTTTGGCCGCGTCTTGCCACAATGGTTGCGCGAGGAGGATGAATCTGTGTTGGCGGATGTCGCTGAATTGGAATGGGCAGTGGTGGAGGCCTTTGATGCCGCCGACAAGGAATCCCTGGACGCAGACATACTGGCACAAATTCCGCCGAATGACTGGGAACACTTAATCTTTGATTTTCATCCATCTGTATCACTCGTTACAGTTTCCTGTAATGCCCGCGAATGTTGGTCGGCAGTGCGCAATGGAGAGGATAAAATCCCTGCATTGGAACCGGATACCGATGAACATCTTGTAGTGTGGCGGGCAGCTAAAGGTCCCTCGATGCAAGTTATTGAAGCAGCCATTCATCGCGTATTCACTTTTTTAATATCGGGTAGTTCATTTGGTAAATGTTGCCTGGAATTGTCACAGGTCACCACTGAGGAACAGGTCCCCCGAATCGCGGCTCAAACGCTTGCTCTGGCCTGTAGTATGGGCTGTATCGTAGGGATAAATAGAGGCGTTCAAAAATGAAATCCACACTCAGAAATAAATCAAGCGTGACTTTACATGCCACCTAAAGCTTATACCATATCAAAACTTGCTAAAGATGCCGGTGTCAGTACAGACATCGTGCGCAATTATCAAATGCGCGGTATGTTACGGCCTTGTGACTGCGCTGAATGTGGTTACAGTATTTACGATGAATCTGCATTATCCCGCCTATGTTTTATTCGGGCTGGTATCGTAGCAGGGGTTGGTCTTAGCGACCTTGCTGGCTTGTGTGAAGCACTTGATGAGCAGAAAGAGGAACGCATACTCCAAAAATTAGAAGCGATTGAAGCAGTGCTAAATAAAAAGTACAAAATGCTAGGCTCCTTCATGTCACAACTTGATGGGATAAAACGTTCTACAGATGGGGGTTGATGACGACAGGTTTTATTTACTGTCAGAAAGTTCAAAATATGTTTACACACACAACAGCTCTCGACTCACCGGATCTTGATGCGTTACTCAATGCCTTCCCTGAGGAGTTTGTCAAAATAAGCCCGAAAGAACAGGCTATGGCTATTGCCCTTTACCGCCTGTTGGCCTTGGGTGAGTCCGTCTCACATCAGCATTTGGCAGAAGTTAGTTCTACGCCAGTAGCCGAGGTGCATCGTCTGTTGGGCCAGTGGCTGGGCGTTTATCACGATGATGCAGAAAACGTGACCGGTTTCTGGGGGCTGGCGCTCGGCGAAATGCCTCACAAGTTACTGATTGATGGACGTGAACTTTACGCGTGGTGCGCCTGGGACACTTTGTTTCTCCCAGCCTTGATTGGCAATACCGTACAAGTCATTTCACAATGTACCCAGAGTGGCAAAGAAATACAACTCATTATCGACCCAGAACACATTGCATCGGTTTACCCCGAAACCACAGTATTATCGTTTGTGATGCCGGATGAAAACGGTATCCGCGAAGATGTAATCAATAGCTTCTGCCATTCGGTATTGTTCTTTGCAACATCAGAGTTAGGCGAGCAATGGGTAGCGGAACATCCGGAAAATTTCCTGATATCCGTTGAGAATGCATTTGAATTGGCGCAAATGATCAATCACCGAAAATTTCCCGGGCTGATGACACAATATCGAAATGGGGTATCGTGATGCAGTAGATTATGAACCCTGTGCCTGGGAAGGTATACGAAACCAGGTTTTTCTTGGCGATGAGCAGTACCGGCTGTTTGCATTAGTACCAATGTTAAGTAATACCTCTTTAGTCGAAGGGCCTCTTTTATTTAAGCGTTACCGTTCCCTCAAAGGAGAATGTATTCTCAGGCTCTGTTTCCAGATTGTCCGCCAGGTATATAAAATATTCACCTGGAGTATTAAAGACCTTGCGAATTAACCTTTGCCCATTTTTCCAAACAACCCCTTTTAATTGTGATGGAATAATGACAAGCGTGTTTGATTTTTCAAATTCGATAAGCGGCAATATAAATATGTTCTCGTCAACATCATGAATGATATACCACTCGTTTGAAGGTGTTTTAATTGCAAGTTTTGATGGCCTGAAGTCTGGAAGGCCAATTTTAAAAGGTTCATCAATCCCTATTTCTTGGGGAAAAATAGTAAAATTATTCTCTTTCTTTCTGAAAGGGGTTTTTTCAGGCGTATTTACGCAAGATATCAAGAACAATCCAAGACATAATAGTATTAAAATATTCTTGGTGAAAATCAAATCTCTATTCATGTTTTTAAAATTGAATGTGAAAATGAGGAGGTATGGTTTCGAGAATAACACGAGTGGCGAATCCTTTTGTTGCCATCTTAAATTTATCTTTTTCATCAGAAGACATGTCTCTGCTTCTTATGTCAATAGCACCTTCTTTAAGGTGTTTTGATATGAAAATCTGCTTCTTGATCTGTTTTTCAATGACTTTTTCAATATCAGAAATAATTTTATCCTTTGTTTTTTTATATTCTACGGCGTCATCATAAGCTTTCTTTATTTGCAATGCCGCAACCTGATTCTTATAAACAGTTAATTTATCGCCGCCGGATAATTTTCCATACATCGCACTTGCCTGACTTTTTATAGTACGGGCACCACTGGTAACGACAATTTTCTTTTTGGTAAGTGAGTAATATTTATCTGCAATTTTTTTTAGCTTGGTTTTAACCCTGTGAGATAAAATTACTCCAGGTTTGAATTCGTAGTTCTCCGCCATTTTTTATTTCCCTTTTTGTTAATTGGCGTATAGCGCTTGCACTTTATAAGTTTCTGGATTAATACCTATCACCGTAATATGTTCTATATCATATTCACCTTTTGTGAATATGTAAGCTTTCAAGTTATTCCATAATGCTTCTGATCCAGAAAATTCAGTTTTAAAGCGGCCATATTCGGTTCGGGGAATAAGTGTTGCCTTTGTTCCCTCAATTTTTATACCGGGAGAAAATATTTCTAAAAAGTTAAATCACCCCCGGCAAAGCCGGGGGTGATTTAACTTAAAGTATTTATATTGTTGTCGTTTATGTCCGTGTTTCGAGGTCGTATGGTCCGATAATTGCCTGTCCCTTGAAGAGACATCGACTTCAATTACATTACCTTTGCATGTGTTGTAACTCCGTGCACTACATACCATCCGTAATGAACTTGAATTTCATCCCCTATCACCTTTAACCTTCAAAATACTGTTTACCATAATATGCGCAAGGTTAGCTGATCTGCCCAAGTATGGGTTGCGCCGCCAGACCGATACCCAGGGTAAAAACAAAGGCGACAATCCATACCAGCGTAATCAATGGCTCAGGTTTTGGCGCTGCTGTCTGCGCAGGCGCTGTTGCATCATCGGGCTGTTGATACATCGGTACCACAATGCGCAGATACACTGCCAGTGACAGTACGCTGTTGAGGATTGCTATTACCGTCAGCCAGGTAAACCCGGCATCCATTGCTGCGCCGAATAACAGGAATTTGCCCACAAAACCGGCCAGTGGCGGGATACCGGCGAGGGACAGCAGGAATACCACCATGGCGATACCCATGACCACTTTCCTGCGCCCGATGCCGGAGAAGGCATCGAGCGTTCGTCCCACACGCATGAGTACGGCAAAGGCACCCAGATTCATGGCGGCGTAGGCGGCGGCAAAGACAATGATGGATACAAATGCCAACGGGTTGGCGCCCACGGCGACAATGCCAAGCAGAAAATAACCGGCTTGGGCTATTGACGAATAAGCCAGCAGTCGCACCACATTGTTTTGCGCCAGCGCGGCGAGATAACCATAAGTCATGGTCAGCACGGAGACTACGGCGATGACCAGTGGCCAGTGGGTGTCCATGGGCAGGTCACGAACTACTTGTGCGAAGGCAAAGATGGCACCAATCTTGGGAACCACCGACATGTAGGCAGCGATGGATACGGGCGCGCCTTCGTAGGCGTCGGGCGCCCAAAAGTGAAACGGCACCAGTGCGGCTTTGTAACCCAGGCCGACAATGACGGCGATCAGGCCAACGGCGGCAATGACCGGTTTTGTATCGAGAAGGGATAACTCGCTGAGCAGCGTCGAACCGCTACCACCAAACCAGTAACTGAGGCCGAAGATCATGATGGCGCCGGTGACCGAGCCGAAGACAAAAAACTTCATGGCGGCTTCGGTGGCGGCATCGTCACGCGGGTAGGCCACCAGCGCAAAGGAACCCAGTCCGGAGAGCAAAACACCCAGCACCAGCAGCATGGTATCGCCGGCGCTGGCCAGTACCAGCGAGCCCAGCGTCACCAGACAAATGAGCACGTAGACCGTGCCTTCCCGGTCACTGCCACCGAGTTCTGCGCGCGCCAGCAGTATCGACAATGCGGTTGCGGGTAACAGGATGAGCTTGGCCCAGACGCTCAGGGTGTCAATGCGGTATGTGCCGCCAAATACACTGGTGTCGGCACCAAGCAGGGGCAGGGTCATACCGGTGGCGAGCAGCAGACCGGTTACGCTAACGGCCAGTGCAATGCGCGGCAGGCGCAGCATTTCCGCCACCAGTGCGAAGACGATGGTGAGCAGTACAATGATCTCGGGGATCAGCAGGGCAAGATCATCCGCCATCAGAACTGTAACGCTGCGGTGGTTTTGTGAATCATATCCAGCACCAGGGCCGGTGCAATGCCCACGACGATGATCAGTATCAACAGCGGCGCCAGGGTGAGTACCTCGCGCGTATTCAGATCACTCATCGCCAGCCATTTTTCGTTTGGCTCACCGAGGAAGACTTTGCCAATGGCCCGCAGATACAGGCCAGCGGTGATGACGATGCCAAGAATCACGATCACGGCTGCCGGTTCGACTTGCAGTGTCACCAGAAATATCTGGAACTCGGCCGGAAAGTGCGCCAGTCCCGGCAGGCCCAGTGAGGCGAAGGCGGCCAGCACAAAGGACCAGCCGAGTATGGGCGTTATTTTCAACAGGCCGCCGAACTGGTCCATTTCGCGCGTATGGGCGCGATCCTGCAACATGCCGACCAGAAAAAACAGGGCGCCGGTGACCAGTCCGTGGCTGACCATTTGCAATACGGAACCGTCCAGTGCCGTGGCCCGAATTGCCGGATCCAGCGCCAGTGCGGCGATGGCCACACCGACGATGACATAGCCCATATGATTAACCGAGGTATAGGCGATGAGGCGTTTGATATCACTCTGCGCCAGCGCGGCAAAGGCACCGTAAAGGGCAGCGACCACACCGAATATCAGGATGACAATACCCGCATCGCGAAATGCATCCGGTGTCATTTGCAGTGCAAACCGCACCAGTCCGTAGGTGCCGAATTTCAGCATCACCCCGGCGAGGATCACGCTGCCCGCCGCAGGTGCCTGCACATGCGCGGCGGGCAGCCAGGTGTGAAACGGAAACACCGGTGTTTTGACCGCAAAGGTGAACAGCATGGCAATCAATGCCAGCATGGCGGCCAGGCCGTCCAGAGGTGGGTTGTTGATCCACACGCGCATGTCGAAGGTATGCGGCTCGCTGCCCAGATACAGCCCGAGTATCGCCAGCAATAATGGCAGGCTACCTAACAGGGTATAGATGAAAAACATCAGCGCGGCGCGCTGACGGTCTTCGTGTCCCCAGCCTGCAATCATGAAGTACATGGAGACCAGCGACACTTCAAAGAACACATAAAACAGGATCGCATCCAGCGCCGTGAAGGTGCCGATGGCGGCGGTTTCCAGTAACAGCATCAACACCACGAAGGCCTGTGGCCGTTCCTTTACCTTGGCCGAATAAATTAAGGTCAGGAAAAACAGCAGGGTGGTCAACAGCACCAGGGGCAGACTGATGCCGTCCACGCCCACGCGATAGGCGGCACCAATGGAAGGCATCCAGTCAAGCTCTTCGAGCTGGGCGAAACCTGTTTCGTTGACACCGCGCGACCACATCCACAGCGATCCCAGCAGGGTCAGTCCGCTGGTAATGATACCGATAGCATGTATGGCCTGCGTCGATGTCTTGCGCAGGGCCATGATGAGCAACGCGCCGAGCAGCGGCAGAAACAGGGTGATGGATACAATGGGAAGCACTCGGCTTTCTCCTGGTTAAAAAAACAGTAAGGGAATAAACAGGATGGCAAAAATCAGCGCTGCACCCACCACGGTGATGGCCATCTCACGATGGATCAGACCACTCTGCAAAGTACGGGCGCGATTGCCAAGATTGATCGTGCCCCGCACCAGGGCAAAGATCAGTCCGTCGATGCCGCGTTCGTCACCGAAGCGCGCACCTCGCCCAATATTGAGCCCAAGCCGCCCCACGGCCAGCACGCCGGTGTACAGGCTGCGCTCCAGTTTTTCACAGCGGCGGGCAATGGCGAAGGCGGGGCGCACCAGCAGATTGTCCATACCACCGGCCACGGCAAAACCCCGTTGTGACCAGGGCAACAGTGGTCCCAGCAGGCGTTCCCCTGAAATAAACCAGCCCAGTGCCAGACCACTCAGTGCCGCACTCAGTCCAAGGATTTGCGCGAGGGTGTTTTCATCTTCAGCCAGTGATGCACGCAGCAATGTTTCGATGGATGGAAAAAAAGCGCCCAGAATGACGGCCAGGGTGACCAGCCCAGCCAGTCCGGCACCCATCCAGCCCAGCCCCGGTATGCTGCGTTTCTGGCGGTCACCGTGCCACAGGATGCTCAATGCCCGGGCCATGTAGGCACCGGTTAGCAGGGTGCCTGCCAGGGCGAAGCTCGCCAGCAGCCATGCATCGGACGAGGCCAGCGAGGCGGCAATGATGGCATCCTTGGAAAAGAAACCGCTCAGCGGCGGGATACCCGCCAGCGCCAATGCCGCCAGCGCAAAACCAAAAAATATGCGTGGCTGGTCTCGTCCGGCACCCTCCAGTTTGCCGAATGTCGTGCCGTCGCGGCTGTGCTGGAACACGCCCGCACCGAGGAACAGGGCGCTTTTAATGGCGGCATGGGCAATCAAATGCAGCAGCGCCGCCAGTGGCACACCCGCACCCACCGCCAACAACATCAGCCCGTACTGGCTGGAGGTGGATGCCGCCAGCAGGCGTTTGAGATCATTTTCACCCAGCGCGATGAGGCCGGTGACCACGGTGGTGATGCCGCCGACGATGCCGATCACCAGCAGGGTTTCCGCAGGCAACATGGGGGCTGTGCGGATCAGCAGAATGGCGCCGGCGGCCACCAGGGTGGCGGAATGCAGCAGTGCTGATACCGGCGTGGGCCCGGCCATGGCGCGTTGCAACCAGTCGTGCAAGGGGGTTTGTGCCGATTTCCCCATGGCGGCCACCAGTAGCAAAAGTCCGGCGACAATCGCTGCACTGCCGCCCGTGTTCAGCGTGGTGGCGATGTCGCTGCTGCCGGTAGTGGCGATGAGAATGAACACCGCAATATACAGTCCCAGGTCCGCGCTGCGGGTCACCATGAAGGCGCGGGTGGCTGCGGAGGTGACACCCGGTCGTCGATACCAGAAGCCGATCAACAGGTAGCTGCTCAGGCCAATGAGTTCCCATGCGGCGAGCAGCAAAATCCAGTCACCGGCGAGCACCAAGGTCTGCATGGCCGCAGCGAATAACAACAGGGTGGCAGAAAAGCGAACTTTTTCGTCGTCCTTTTTCATGTAGCCAACGGCGTAAATCATTACAAAGATGCAGATCACCGCCACCAGGGTTGAAAGCAGGGCGGTCAGTGGTGTGGCCACCAGCAGCAGCGGCATGTCCGGCAGGCCGGGCAGGGTCAATGCGCCCGCCACGCCGGCAAAGGCATTGGTTAGCAGGCCGATGCTGGCGATCAGGCCGATTACTGTGCCCAGCAGTGACAGCGCGGCAGGCGCGCGCCGCAGCAACAGGATAAGCACTGCCGCCACAAGAGGCGCAAGTATGGCAATGGCGATGAGGTTCACCCCTTCAACTCCGTGGCTTCTTCCATCTCCACCGAGCCTTTGGCGCGGAAGCGGGCAATGGCCACGCCAAAACCCACGGCCATCTCGATGGCCATCACGGTCATGATGATCAGCACAAACATCTGTCCGGCCGGGTTGTCCGGGTGCAGATAACGCCAGAACGCCAGCAGGTTGACCATGGCCCCGGCAAGAATCAGTTCTACGCCCATCATGATCATCACCAGATTGGTCTGCGACAGCGCGCCGTAGATGCCGACACCGAACAATGCCGCGCCGGTAATGAGTGCGAGCAGTAACTCAATGCTCATGATGCGTGGCTCCCTTTGACGGCTTGCGTTTGACCGGCGGTATGGCCACGGCGGTGGCGGCAATCATGGCGGTGAGAATGGTGATGCCCGCGGTTTCAAAAATCAGCATGGAACGTCCCAGCAGTTCAAGGCCAAGATCAACGGTTTGTTGCGCGGCATCCGGCGCAACGTCGGCGATAGGGCCCCAGTCAACAAACACGGCCACCGCCACGGCAGCCACAAAGGCCACAATCCCGGCGCCCAGCGACAGGCGCTTCTGATGGGTCATGTCCATCTCGCCAAGCCCACCCGGGTCCATCATGAACATCACCATGAAGATGGCCATGATGCTCATTTCGGTGGCCATCATCATGATCTGCAATACGCCGAGGAATTCCGCCTGCATGCTGAGGAACATGGCGCCGAGGGCGGTTTGTGAAAACAACAATGCCAGGGCAGAGCGCACCATGGAAAAGGTGCGGAACACAACGATGCCGAACCACACCGAGGCCAGTCCGAAGAAACCGATGAAGAACATTTGCGCGGTCATTACGAAAATACCAGCACCAGCACACCCACGAGGAAGATGTTCAGCAGCGCCAGCGGGATGCCAAACATCCAGCACCAACTCAGCAGGTTGGCCTCGCGGATGCGTGGCATATAACGCCCGGCCAGCAACATGATGGCGGTCACGGCCAGTATTTTAATGGCGCTCCAGGCCCAGGGTGGCAGCCAGGGCCCCTGCCATCCGCCGAGATAAAAAACCACGGTGGCCGCGGCCAGGGTGATAATCAGTACCAGACGTCCCAAACGGAAGACCGCCAGCCGAACGCCGGAATATTCGGCCTCCACACCGCCAGCCAGTTCACCTTTTGCGGTAGTTAAATCAAACGGCGGCAGAAAGGCCAGGGCCATGGCGGCGATGAAAAACAGCACAAAGCCCACAGGTTGATAAACGATATTCCACAGGCCCGCCTGTGAAACCACGATCTGTGTGGTCAGCAGCGATTCGGCGCGCATCACCACGGCGGTAATGGGCATGACAATGAGCATGGCGTAGGCGATCAGCTGACCGAGAAAACGCCAGCCACCGATCATGGCGTAGGCCCCGTTGGGTCCCCAGCCTGCCATGATCAGGGCCACCAGCACGTACACCAGCGCGGCGTTGATGAACAGCGCGCCAGTGGCCAGATCGGTGATGATCAGGTTGGGGGTCAGGGGGATAACCGCCGCCGCCAGTACCGCCGAAATCAACAGCAGAGTGGGGGCCACCTCGAAAAAGATCCGGTCGGGTTTGCGCGGCAGCACGGATTCGCGTCCCAGCAGGGCCAGGGCGGAAAACGCGGGGGTGGCCAGTTGGAAGCGTCCGCTGGTGGCCCAGTTTTCGAGCACCGCAACCAGATAGGCGCCAAACGCCAGCAGCAACAATAGTACGGCTGTCGTCATTGCGGAAACGTTTGTTGCGAAGACCAGGGTGACAGATCCAGGGAACCCACAGCCACCAGTGCATCCCCCAGCTCCTGTTGTTCCATTAGCGGGTCAACGAGGTCGAGATGGGGGGTTGACGGTGTTTCCAGTTGTGCCGCGCTGACCTGACCGTGCGTCAGGGTCAATTGCAGGCGAGCCGGGCCACGCGGTGTTTCCACCGTCGCATCACCTGTTCCGGATGCTGTGCCCACCGGCAGCAGTGTTGGCGACTCCATCGCGCCCGCCGCTTCAATGAGCATCAGACTGTGTGTGATCTCATCAAGGCGAACGTGCAGGCGGGCAAATGCGTCACTTTCTTTCCGTCCGGCCGGCGTGAATCCCAGCGTGGTGAATGTCTGGTCCGCACTGCGCGCATCGTCATGCAGGCCAGCCGCACGCGCCACCGGACCGCGCATTGTGGCCTCGGGCATCAGCCGGCCGATGCCGACGGTGCGTGATTTCAGCAGCAGTGTGCGTTGCAGGCGCTTGATCAGCGTTTGTATCGCAGGTTTTAGCGCCACGATCTGTTCCAGGCTGGCGTGCTGGAATTTTAGTTGCAGTGATCCGGCGCGGCGCATCAGCCAGTCAAAGCCGGTTTGCTGTGCAAACAACGTCAGCCAACCCAGATGGCTGGTGATCCGCTCCCGCTCCAGCGCACCGGCACGTGCGCGTGCGGTATCAGCAGGCACATTTATGCCCGCCGCATTTTCCAGCGCCCGGCAGGCCAGCAGCCGGTAAGCGACTGGGGTCAATGGGTCCATATTCGCCAGTTGTTCCATAAAATCTGTGCTGTCCATGGGCGAATGTGCCAGCAGGTTCATACTTTCCGTTAGCGAGAGGGCACCGGAGCTGGCCACCGTGTCACCATCAAGGGTCAGTGACAACAACAGCCCGCCGGGCAGGCCGGGGAAAAAAGGTCCGAAGGGAGCATCAATCCATTCCATTGGCAGACCGTCCGTGCTGCGCGGCAGGTCCTTGGTGACATCGACCATGGACATGAAATCCATTTCATCATGATTCATGGCGCTGTGGTCCATGCCGGTGTGGTTAGCGTGGGAATCCGTGTCGCCGTGTTCGTGGGTATCTTGTGTCTCGCGTGGCACCAGGGTCATGCCGCACTTGGGGCAGGAGCCGGGTTCGTTCTGCACGACCTCTGGGTGCATGGGGCAGGTGTACACCACAGGTGCCGGTGTATCATCGGCCATGTGCTGGTGTTGGTGCTGATGTTCATGCGTTGATTCAGATTTCACCTCACGCGGCTCCAGAAACATGCCGCACTTGGGGCAGGAGCCGGGTTCATCCTGCACGACTTCCGGGTGCATGGGGCAGGTGTATACCACGGATGCCGGTGTGTCGTCGGCCATATGTTGGTGCTCATGAGTGGATGCCATTTGCACGTCTGTACCCGAGTCAGTTTGTTGCTGTTCCATATGTGCGTGCTCCATGTTGGCTTGTGTTTCGCGTGGTACCAGGGTCATGCCGCATTTGGGACAGGAGCCGGGTTCATCCTGTATGACTTCCGGATGCATGGGACAGGTATATTCGAGGCGGATTTGCAGCACCGGCGCGTCGAAGTCGGATATGTCCGGGCGGAAGGCATGCGCAGAAAATAACTGACGCAGCTGTTGTACGCCTTCGATGAGATCCCGTTGAGAAAGTTCTGCCGTCATGTCAGCGTCTGGCAGGGGTGACAATAATGCGTTTGTGCCGAGCACAAACAATGCCCGCGGCCGCGCCATCTGGGCATAAATAACGGTTGCGGCCTCGCGCAATGCAGGGGGTATCGCGCCAATCACCAGCAGCACGCTGGCGTGGCGTGGACTGGCAACCATCTGCAGCCCTGCTGCATTGATGTCCAGGCCGTGGGCGCGCGCAATATCGGGGCCAGGGATGACGAACACCTTAAGATCACGGGCCATCGCAGTCGCGAGCAGCCGTCGCAATCCGGACAGTTTTCCGTGTCGGGCACCGGTTATCATTTAGCGTCTCCGTTCATTGTCTACGCAGCGCACCCTGACTCCAGCCATACAGCAGCCCCAGAAAGAGGATCGCCAGAAACACCCCCATATCAAGCAGGGCAACCAGCCCTACCTGCTTGTACACCACGGCCCAGGGGTACATGTAGGCCATTTCCATATCGAAGGCCAGAAACAATAATGCGTAGCCGTAATAACGCGCGTGATAACGCACCCAGACAGGGTCCCGTGACAACTGCCCGGCCGTTGCAGGTACATCCTTACCCGATTCCGTGCGCGCCTTGCCAATGGCGCGGGCAAGTGCATACAAACTGAGCACAAGCCCAATCGTGCCGACAGTCAGGCCCAGTAACAGTCCATATTGTGCCAGTGTGCTCATGATCGTCTATCCTTGCATCTGTCCAGTGTCGTCAACGTGTGAGTAGTCCACGGGTAACATGACATAGTAATGACGCATTCTACAGGTAACGCAATTAAACAGGTACAGGCGCTCAAACAGATTTTTGACGGCAACGAGTTTGCGTGAATGGCGTTGACGTTTTTTGCAGTTTTTATTGCACGTAACGTGGTCGCTATTATGGCATTGGAACACTATTCGCCTACGACGGTTTTATTCCCGGCAACCACGGCAGCTGATTGCAAATAATTGAGGAAAAGTGTAATACGGTTTTGTTTGGCGTTAGTCGTTATTTTAATATGTAATATATCCATTTACGCCACCAACGTAAAAGGTTGATTCATCCATCTTATTCAGTGGTAGGTTCTGGGCAAGCCGGTTGGGTAGATCGGGATTGGCAATGAAGGGGGTGCCGAAGGAGATTAAATCGGCTGATCCGGTGGACAGGGCTGCTTCTGCGCGTTTTTTGCCGTAACCATTATTGGCCATATATTGTCCCTGGTAACGTGCCCGGAGCTTACCGTAATTGAATGTTTTTTTGATTTTACCTGATGAGTGAATGACGCCTTCAACAATGTGTACATAGGCAAGTCCAAGTGAATTTAAATGGTCGATTACATTTTCGAATAGTGTTTGTGGGGCATCATCAAAAATGTCATTGAAATGGTTTTCTGGTGATAACCGCACACCCACTCGTGCTGTTCCGCAGGCCTCAGAAATGGCACTGACAACTTCAGACAAAAAACGTATCCGGTTTTTCACGGAACCTCCATATGCGTCTTCCCGTTGATTGGTGCTGCTACGCAGGAACTGGTCGATCAGATAGCCGTTCGCGGCATGTATCTCGACACCGTCAAAACCAGCGTCGAGGGCTTTTTTGGCGGCATCTCGATAATCAGCAACGATACCAGCAATTTCTTCAGTCCTCAGCGCACGCGGTATAACGAAGGGTAGTGGCCCATCATAGGTAAATGCCTTTCCTGCCGGTCGAATGGCGGACGGGGCCACTGGCAAGTTTCCATCAGGTTGCAACGAGGGATGAGAAATACGACCCACGTGCCAGAGTTGCAAAAAAATGCGGCTCCCTTTGTTGTGAACCCGCTGGGTTACTTTGCGCCAGCCCTCGACCTGCGCCTCGTTGTAGATGCCGGGTGTATTGGCGTAACCAACACCCTGAGCCGAGATGGCGCAGGCTTCACTGATAATCAGTCCCGCAGAGGCGCGCTGGGCGTAGTAGGTTGCATTCATATCGGCAGGCACCCCGTCAGCATCAATACGACATCGAGTCATCGGGGCCATAACAATACGGTTGGGTAGCTCATAGGGGCCTAGTTTGATTGAAGTAAATAATCCAGTCATTGTGATGTTCCAATAATTTACCCTGGTCAGGTTTTGTTATCCGATGTGAGTTTACCCAACCGTTACAACAATTTTCCCTTTCTGTTTTCCAGACTCCATGTACCGATGTGCATCCGCGATATCATTAAAATGAAAGATGCGGTCAATCACCGGCTTTAGCGCACCTGTTTGCAGGCGCTCGTAGATATAGGTTTTGGCGCGAGTCAGCCTTTCATTGTTTTTAGTAACTTCAAACAATGTATAACCACGAATTGTCAGCCCCTTTCCAAGGGCTGAGAATAACGGAAAAGGTGTAGGTTCTGGAGACAAGGCACCGTACTCAAAAATACAACCACCGGGCGCAGCCGCATTTGCGAGTGCATCCAGTATGGGGCCGCCAATGGGATCAAAAACAATATTCACACCTTTACCGGAAGTAATTGTCATCACCCTATCCACCAGGTCTTCCTCATCAGTCACAATAACGTGATCCGCACCGGCGTTAAGCAGGAAGTCTTTTTTGTCGGCACCGCGCGTGGTGGCGATGACAATGGCTGAAACGGACTTAGCAATCTGAATGGCGGCCAACCCGACGCTGCTGCTTGCTGCGGTAATCAGTACAGAATCTCCTTTTTTCAATTGCCCAAACTCAATAAGTGCGCCAAAGGCTGTTATGTATTGCATCCAGATTGATGCGCCTTCAAGCGGTGTCAGGTTATCGGGATAGTGGGTAACCGCATGACTGGGCACGATTGGGTGTTCGCCGTAAACACCATATTGTCCCATGGAAAAAACCGGAATCGTGCTTACCTTGTCGCCGGTTTTTACGTTATGAACACCTGATCCCACTGCCTCGACAATACCGCTGGCTTCATAACCCAGCCGCGAAGGAAATTCCGGTGTTTCAAGATACTGACCCTCGCGGAACATAACTTCGGCGCGGTTTAAACCAATAGCAGATACTTTAAGGCGTACCTTACCTTCGCCGGGTTCGGCTATTGGCACGGTATCGATTTTGAGCACATCCGCATTTCCTGTTTCATTAAATCGGATTATTTTAGTCTTCATGTTTTTCTCCAAAATTTATTCTGAAATGTGTTCTGGCGTGTAAGCCACCACCTGG
>DROS01000059.1 GCA_011321815.1 Gammaproteobacteria bacterium | reverse complement strand
GCGAGACTTACCCACCGCTTCTGAGTCCTGTTCTTTTTTTGGGGAGCGCCATGCTGATGAACCTGGACGACACTTCCATCAACCATCAAATATTCCAAATCAGGATCTGCGGAAAGCGTTTCTATTATTCGATTCCACGCACCTTTGACAGACCATCGGTTGTAGCGCACATAAACACGATGCCAGTACTCCAATTTCTCCGGCAAGTCCCGCCATGGCGCACCTGTTCTCGCTATCCATAATACGGCCTCTATAAATTGACGATTATTTTTCACCGTAACGCCACAATCTGTTGATTTTCCGGACAAAAGCCCCTGAATATTATCCCATTGCTCATCGCATAATACGGTGCGTTCCATATCCACTCCGTTCAAAAAATAATGGCATTTTATCCTTTTTCAGGAACATAGTTTAATTGAGAACGCTCCCTAGGTATCCTCTTTTCATATCTCTTTTTGTTAAATTTATTATTAACGGAAGTATCGAAAATACAAATAAATAATCAAAAGAACCTAAATACGGGTTTGATGCAGAAGCAATTAGCACGCTAAAAAAACCTACCATTAATGAAACATTAATTGAATGATATCTTTTATTTAACCTGCACATTTTAAACGTTATTAATACATAGTAGGAAAATAGAGAAAAAATAAGAAGGCTACCAACAATCCCAGCATTAAATAATAACTTAGAATAGGTTAACTCGTAGTTCCATGGCCTTTCTACTGATCTTATTACAGATGCTTCTCCTCCAAACCCAGATCCCAAAATCGGATTTTCATAGAATCCATTAATCAATGATAAAAACTGGGTTTGCCTTGCAGACCCCTCATCATAAATAAGCGCATCAGTAATCCTGTTAAAGACCCCTTTCAGATCAAACAAATCAAGATAATAATTAATCGACAATATAATAATCAATAATACAAAGAAAACCAGGTAAATTTTCAATACCTTAGCACAAAGCATTATATTCAATTTTGTTGTTATAAATAAATCAACAATTACACATAAAAATGGTACCAGCATGATTAGAAAAACAATTATTCTTCTTGATGCCAAAAGAACAGCCAGAATTGATAAAAATAATGCAAATAATATTATTGTATTTTTCTTCCCATCATCCATAATGACAAAACTGAGAAGAAAAGGAACCAAAAAACAATACATGCCAATATTAATATTATTCAAATGAGTATAGCCATCGTGAATACCCACTTGCAGATACATTTCATCCTTTATCACCAAAGGAATAGATTCAAGATTATATACAACATCGATCACTGTATAAAAAGAAATAAAAGCTATAAGAATTGCAGATAATGATGTTATTGAAAGTATGTTACTGTAAAAATCACGATTTGAAATATATATTACAAGCAATAAATATATTGCACTGAAAATAATATACAGCCTAAAAGCATCAGACAAAGCCCTTATATCGTTATCGTTTAACGCTCCAATTAAAATCCAACACAAACTAACAAGAGCAATAAAATAATAATATTTTATTATTTCAGATGAATACAGCTTTAACTCCCCCATAATCATGTTAAACACTGTATAAAACAAGATAAGAAAAAGAAAAGGGATTTTTATTAAGTAAAAAGATTGCGGCAATACAAAGACTAGCAGAAATAAAAACCAGACAAAGAAATCAACCAAGCGATTCATTAGCGCGCAAAGACCTTTTTCTCAAAAATAATCCTAGCAATAATAGAATCAGCCATCAGCCCCTCCACCGCTGCGGTTGCAATGCTCTCGACAAAACAAGCAACGACAAAGAAAGCTTTGAAGGCTTGGTACAACTTCAGCAATAACAATCATCCATACCCTCACTCAGCCAACCTTACCCGGTGATCGCGAATAAAATCTCAAAACTCCGGATTGTTTAGATGGGGGGCAGGCCCTACTACCATCAAGGCCTACCGTCATAACTTCAATATTCTGATTAGACACTCCATGATTTGAGAGTTATCGCATCGCTTTTTCGATCTAACCTGTGCATTCTTCCTCATCGAAAATAGCCTATATTTTTCTGTATAAACGAGCAATTAACCTCTTTATGTGAAGATTAAGCTTACCGCCAAAGTTCCTTAGTGCACGAAAATAATAAAATGAAGGTCTGTCAAATAAAACCCACTGCAACATAAGCGCACTACGTTTCTTTTCTGAAGCATAAACCAACGACTGAAATTCAGATTCCAACTTAATAAAATCGGCAAAGTCACTATTGTTAAGCTTCACACCTATGCATTCAGCAATAATAAATATCAGCCTTTTAAAACTTCTAAGACGCAAGGCACTTGAAAGGCGCCCCGCATTTTCAATCCTGCATAAAAAAGTAAAAACTGACCTAATCACTACAACATTTAATTTTATTTTTTCCTTCCAAACCCACTCATTATCGATTACTGAAACTCCATCTAAACTCAAATAAACATTAGAAAATATACAATCAATGTACTCACCACCCAAATATTTATCACCATTTTCATACTCAGCCACCCCTTCCAGGTAATCAACCCATGCTCTACATGGCATAAACATGTCTACAAGCTTCATCTCATTTGACATGCAATTCCTATAAAGCACCGTTTGCAACGAATAAGAGTCCTTCCAGGAAGAGCGTGATTCAATTAGAACCAGCTTACCCACAGCAACCATATGATCACCAGATAAAGTTTTTTTAGAAACTTCTATTTTGTCATTTTTATCGTTATATATTCGAGTCTCAGTTCTAAATTTTTCAGCTCTTTGAGAAGATGCCATAATAGCCAATTGATCGAATTTGACCCCTTCTATTTTTGATTTACCTGCAAACACTAGGAATGAATTTGAAAAAAATGGTAGCATCCCGTTTTTTGATAACTCTAAAGACACAAGTGACTCGTGCCATAAACTCTTCAATTTCCCAGAATAATCGCGCGACCTAATCTGAGACACCAGCTCCCCAGCGTGACCACTTGATAAGAAATCATCTGAAATAATACAACTAGGTAATTTATAATCCGGATATGGATAATAATATTTAATATTCGTGAAATACTTTCTTAAGTTATCTTCTAGTTCATACTTCCCAAATGTCTTCACTCTATTCCCAGACGCATGGTAACCTTCCAGCCCTTCAAACATTGACCCCGTATGATCTTCTCGTGCTGAGTTAAAATACTTAAGGCCAAACTGATTTTCAATGGCAATAACAACAATGCCATTTGGAGTCAACATATCACTAAAATAATTTAGAACCGAATCATAGGGGTCCTCACCAACCACAAAGGAAGCCGAATATTCATATACCCCGATACAAAAAATGATATCGAATTTTTCTAAAAAATTAATCTCTTGAAATGGCGCACATATTATAGAAACCCCCCCCAACCCCCTCGTTCTTAGCCTTGCTAACCGTGCACGTTTAATATTCCCTTCAATAGAAACAACGTCTGTAAATGTCTCACCTAAATATCTTGTTATTGCGCCACATCCACATCCAACTTCTAATACCTTCAACGAAGGATCAAAATCAAACCCCGCAAAGAGTTGGGCTCGCTTTACCGTCAGATGATATTCGCTCGGCCAATCTTTTATATAAGATTCTAGCTCGCTGGAATTACTACTTAAATCTTTGGCCGCCTTGAAAACACTTTCTAAATATCTTTCAGATTCCACACCATCCGAATAGCCAAACTTGCTATGCTGCTTAAGAAGCCATACAGAAGATTCTTCCTGGATAAGATCATTATTAATAACATCTTGAATACTCATTTATAAACACTCTCTTAATATTTAAGATTATTTTTAATATTTAACCGGCAATGAACCGCAAATACATCTATGCGCCAAATAAGACAATACCAATGTACTAATTGCCACACGTACCGTCCAGGCAATTGCCGCGCCATCAATTCCATGCAGATCAATCAGCAGCCATAAATAGGGGATATATATTACTAACTCCCCCAGGTGTAGTTTTGCAGTTATATCCGGCCGACCATAACCCTGTATTAACGCCTGCGACATGTGCCCAAAGCTATTAATAAAAACACCAATTACGAGAAATTGTGCGACCCGATAACCATTTAGTGCGAACTCTTCGTTTATCCACAATGCAAGTCCATCTTTTGCAAAAAAATATACGAATAAAACAAGCGGTAACATGCCCATAAATATATATATCATAGCTTTCTTATATAAGACAGCTACATCACTACTGGTTTTTTTTTGAAATAAATGGGTAAATGCTGGAAATAAAACACTAACCAATACACCCGGAATAATTAACAATTTAGTAACAACTTCATATGGAGTTACAAAATACGCTACTGCCTCCGCTGAAATCATAACAATGATCAAAACCCTTCCCAAATACAACAATAATGGCGCAGTAATATTACTTACCGTCATCCAGCCTCCAAAAGAAAGCAACCGCTTTGACATTTCACGCCCCAACTTCACTCTCTTACGTAATTCAGGATATAATCTCAAACAAACGATGAGGTAAGCCAACCAAGAAATAATTCGTGCGCAAATTAACACCAGCACCATATCTGAAAGGGAGTTTGAAAATGGTAGTACTGCCAACGGACCAAGAAAAGTAAACATACCAAGAGGTAAACGTATGATATTAACCACACCAAAACGCTGATGAGCTTCAAGAATCCCACGCAACCCGGTGCTACTAATAACTATTGGTATCGAAACAGCCAACAAATAAAAAGCCGACAAAGTTTCCAACTGCAATTCTTCAGGTATTTCCAGTGCAACGCCCACAAGCCAAGGTGAAAGACTAGTGATCACTATCGCACCTAGAACACCAAGAGCACCCATAAGGGTCATTGCTGTCCAAACGACACCAGGAATTTCCTCATCCTTTCCCGAACCAATTTTTTCAGCTACCAATTTAGTAAGCGCCCGGCCAAGCCCTAGATCGAACAGACTAAAATAACCAACCACCATCCAGGCGAGCGTCAGCACACCGAAACGTGCTGTACCCAGACCTTCGATCAGAAGCGGGATGGCAACAATGGCCACTAGCAGTGGCGTCCCAGTACCCAGCAGGTTCCAGACAACATTGCGGGTAAGTCGACGGCCACCGGTTAAATTTACTTGCTTATCGGACATCTTGATTCAGCGATATTCTGCCAGACAGAGTTGCAGCGCAGTACTCCAGGAAGGCATCCGCAACCTTAAATGCTTTTCGAGTGCGGCCGTCGCCAAGCACGAGTTCATGGGCCGTAGCGCCGGTGTTGGATAGTCTTCGGTGGGAATTGGCCTGATCTCGTTAAGCATTAATGAATGATCGGGCATCCGACGTGCCTGTTCTACGATGGCCTGGGCAAAACCGAACCAGGAGGTTTCACCCGCCGCAGTCAAATGGTAGAGATTCGATTGGAATGAACCGTTAGACCGCTCGGTTTGGGATTGCCGGATAACGTGCGCCGTGCTCTCTGCAATGAGGCGGGCCCAGGTCGGCGCGCCGATTTGGTTGTCCACGACGCTCAGTTCATCCCGTTCTTGGGCAAGACTTAATACCGTTTGTAAAAAATTTGCACCGCGGGCGGCGTACACCCAGGATGTCCGCAGAATAATATAATCCACATCGACGGCTTGAATGGCTTGCTCGCCCATCAGTTTACTGCGACCGTAGGCATTAATTGGGTTAGGGGTATCGTCTTCCGTATAGGGGCTGGACTTTTTACCGTCAAAGATATAATCCGTCGAATAGTGGATCAACAACGCACCCATTTGTTTGGCCTCTGTGGCAAGCACCCCCGGTGCTTGCCCATTGATTAGGTTGGCCTCTACTTCGTTATCTTCAGCTTTATCGACTGCCGTATAAGCCGCAGCATTGACGATGACATCTGGCACGATATTTTTTAGAGTGGTCCTGATACCATCAAGATCAGATAAATCCATTTGACGGCGGTCGACTGCAACCACTTCTCCCAATGGCTGCAGGCAACGCACCAACTCCCAACCCACCTGCCCATTGCAACCAGTAACCAGTATTTTCACGAAAACACTTCCGCTGTTGAAAAACTCACACCAATTGCGTCTTTGCCGGAAAGAGTCGGTTCTATCTCCTCTGGCCACTGTATGGCAATATCTTGATCATCCCAACGAATACAGCGCTCGTATTCTGGCGCGTAGTAATCTGTGGTTTTGTAGAGAAATTCTGCGTACTCAGAAAGCACAAGGAACCCATGAGCAAAACCCTCTGGCACCCACAGTTGTTTTTTATTTTGTGCTGACAGGCACTCGCCAACCCACCTTCCAAATGTTGGGGATTTTTTCCGCAGGTCTACCGCCACATCAAACACTTCACCATCCGTGACGCGCACTAATTTCCCTTGCGGCTGTTTGATTTGGTAATGCAGACCACGTAATACGTTTCGTGCTGAACGTGAATGATTGTCTTGCACAAAGTCAGTCTTGACCCCGGTTAGCTCTGAAAACACTTTGGCATTGTAGCTCTCAAAGAAAAAACCACGTTCGTCACCAAAAACTGTTGGCTCAATGACAAAAACATCTGGGATTGAAGTTGGTGTTGCTTTCATAGAATCATTTTCTCAGAAAATCCCTTCTTCTAGCAGTCGTAGCAGGTACTGACCATACCCATTCTTTTTCAGCAGCTCTGCCAACTTCAAGAGGTCTTCAGCATTTATATAACCATTCTGGTAGGCGATTTCCTCTGGACATGCAATTTTCAGGCCTTGGCGTTTTTCAATCGTTTCTACAAAACCCGCGGCCTCCAGCAGGGAATCATGCGTTCCGGTATCCAGCCATGCCATACCTCGCCCCATGTTTTCGACAGCTAGCGCTCCCATTTCCAGATAGCGTTTGTTGATGTCAGTGATTTCCAGCTCACCCCGTACAGAGGGTTTGATACCTTCTGCGATCTCTACGACTTGATTGTCATAGAAATAAAGGCCTGTGACTGCATAGCGAGATTTTGGTTTGGTGGGTTTTTCTTCAAGGCTTATTGCTTTACCAGTTTCGTCAAATTCGACGACGCCATAACGCTCAGGGTCATTGACGGGATAGGCGAATACTGTGGCACCAGCTGTTTTTTTCGTGGCATTTCGCACCAATCCTTCCAGATTGTGCCCATAGAAAATGTTATCCCCCAAAATCAGGGCACATGCATCATCACCGATAAAGTCTTTACCAAGAATAAAGGCTTGCGCCAGACCGTCGGGTGATGGTTGGACTTTATAACTGATATTTAATCCCCATTGCTCCCCATCGCCCAGGAGCTGTTCGAAGCGTGGTGTATCCTGTGGAGTTGAAATCAGCAATATATCCCTGATCCCCGCCATCATCAGGGTGGTCAATGGATAATAAACCATGGGCTTGTCATAGACAGGCAGTAATTGTTTGGAAATAGTGTGAGTTGCGGGATAAAGCCGGGTTCCGGAGCCGCCTGCAAGGATAATCCCTTTCATTTCGTAGACCCTGCTTTTAGCCCCAATCGTTCACCCGCATAACTTCCATCTTGAACATGGGAACACCACTCTCGACTCTCGAGATACCACTGGACGGTTTTTTTCAAACCAGAATCGAACGTCTCATCGGGTTTCCAGCCTAGTTCTTTATCAATCTTGCTGGCATCAATTGCATAGCGTTGATCATGGCCAGGACGATCATCGACGTAAGTAATCAGATTTGCGTGTGGGCGGTATTCAGAGTCTGGCAGCAATCCATCCAATATCTCGCAAATACCTTGGACTACATCGAGGTTGGTTTTTTCATTATGCCCACCGATATTGTACGTTTCTCCAATTTGCCCACTTTCCAATACCCGCCGCAACGCATTCGCATGATCATCCACATAGAGCCAATCCCGCACATTATCACCTTTACCATAAACAGGAATGGATTTTCCTTCCTTGGCATTCAGTATCACAAGCGGTATCAGCTTCTCGGGAAATTGGTACGGTCCGTAGTTATTTGAGCAATTTGTAATAACAACAGGCAGTCCGTAAGTGTGATGCCAGGCTCGAACTAAATGATCAGAAGATGCCTTACTCGCGGAGTAAGGTGAGTTGGGCTGGTATTGGGATGACTCAGTGAACAACCCCTCTTCCCCCAAGGAGCCAAACACTTCGTCCGTAGAAATATGATGAAAAACAAATGGTGTATCGTTCACTTTGCCTGGTGTTTGACGGCGCCGCTGCCAATGCTGCCGGGCGACTTCAAGTAACGTGTAGGTGCCTACGATATTGGTTTCGATAAATTCTGCGGGGCCATCGATGGAGCGGTCTACGTGACTTTCCGCTGCCAGGTGCATGACAGCATCGGGTTTGTATTCCCGGAAAATGCGCTCCATCGCTGCCTTGTCGCATATATTGGCTCGCTCAAAGAAATAACGTGAATGCCCAGATACCGTCTTGAGGGATTCCAGATTTCCTGCATAGGTAAGTGCATCGACGTTAACAACCGTAACGTCTGTTTCATTAATGAACTGCCTTACGACTGCGGAACCGATGAATCCAGCTCCACCGGTTATAAGCACTTTTTTAACTTTTCTACTATTCATTCTTTATTAGCACTTAAGGCGGCAATTGCTCGCTCCAACACAACACGATCCATCACATCTTTATCTCGTGCTGACTGTTTTGTTTTTATCAAACCTTCCAAACTCAACGTTTTTACAGGTGTTCCATCAAGGTCTACGATTTCAATGTAAGACTTAAGAGTTTCATAAGTTTCACCACATGTTTTAAAAATAAGATCGACTACTACCTCATCAGCAAGCCGTATGTTTTCACCTTCATCAAACCACGCGGCTTCAATATTTGCTGACTCTTTATCCGCAAGAACCAACAAAGAATCAATAATCGCTTTTGATGATGCAGCACGATTCGGCACTAACAAATCTATATCTTCCGTGGCTCGATGATAACCATGAGAGAAAAGTGCATAACCACCAATCAGTATGTATTCAGCATTCTTTTCATTAAGGGATTGGATAATTTTTATGAGGTCATCTAGGTTAGCTGGCCGACTATACTCATTTTTTGGCATTTCTGGCCATCCCTTCAATCAAACATAAATCCCAATGGGCATTGGCCTCTTCATTAGTTTTATAGCGATAAATCCCTTTAGGGAAATAAGTAACTGTTCCCGTTGGTAGCCGGTGAATTTCATCATTAAAAACAGCACCCTGTTTTAACAGGACACCGGAGGCTCTCTCCACTATCGGACGAATTTTTCGTTTGCCAACTACACGCATTGTTTATACCTGACCAGCAAAAGGGGATGCTACCCATATTACACGACTCATATCAAATGACTGGCTAAACAAACGTTGAACGGTAGCAAACAGGTGATTCCGCTCTTTTGCAACCATGCGTGCCAGTAACCGAGCTTTGTTATCTATTGTCACAGAAACTGCCTTCCCTGTGCCCGATGTCATGGGTCGGTAACTTTTTGGAATTAAGGTGGGTGTAAAGATACCCGCCTTACATTCATGCATTTTTCGCGGCACTTTTGCTGACATACACGCCACAAGCATTATCGGATTTTCAACGGAGTCAGACAGCTCCAGCAATAAATCAAGGCCTCCTCCTTTCTCTGTGCCGTCCAGACGAGAGCCAAACCCGTGGGCTTGCGCACGATCCCCTGCCAACTGTGCCATCAGTTGTCGAATAAAATCGATTTGCTTCTCGATCAATCGCATACTCAAGCTTCTGTATACCGTTACTTTATCGATGAAAAAATCATATCTTCAACTTCCATCAGGATGATTGTTTTTCGTTACAGACTGTGAAGTCCAAGCACCACACAACATCTGTTTACAAACTCAAATCGAGACCATCACTTTAGCAAATTGACGAAAATCATCCAGGCGCTCATTGATAATTGCGCGGACAATCGCTAAATTCAATTTCTGATAATCATGTACGGCTACGTTTCTGAAACCCACCATGGCCTGCATATGAGCGCTGAGCTCATCTGACAACAAACCCGCTTCTTCCAGCATACGAAAAGCATCACGGCTTTCCTGAGGAATACCAAGCCCTTTAATTCTGACTTGGTGCATAGCGGCATCAATCGCAGCCTCACAAGCTCGCTGCAAATTAAGAACAATGGAGTCCTGTCGAGTGTAGTCGGTTTCAAGCTCATTTTCATGCCCAACATATTCGTCAGCAACTCGCTTTAAACAACGCTCAATCGAAGCGACTTTGTTCAACAATACGTCATCAACCATAAACCGTACCACGCTGCTTTATATCTTCCAGTATGCCTCGTCGCTCTTCATTAAGACGAGCGTAAGCAACGTAAACATAGTCTTCGAATCGTTCACAAACAACTGGGTCGCTGCAATACAGACGTTTGCCAGTAGAAATCACCTGCATTCGCATCACCGTCGAAGTTTGCAGAAGATCGACCAGATCAACATCTTTACCAATCACCCTGGCAATGTCCTGCGCAACTTCCCATAAATGTGCGCCGCCTATTGCGCCCTGAAGAAGCACAGCCAAATCGACATCGCTGTCTGCGCGCGCATACGGTGTACCCCATGAACCAAAACGGTATATTGATATAAGTCCCGGCAGGTTTTTGTTTGCCAGCCTGACAATATCGGCGATTCGATCATCCATGCCCAAACTCTGATCGCATGTCTGGGTTCAGGTTTTCCAATACATCAAACTCGTCTTTCAGTTGTTCGATTTCAACTTTAAGCAATTCGTATTCAGCCATTTTACGCTTGAGAAAACGCGCGGTGAGCTGTGCTTTTTCCTCGATCCCCTTGCGGGTCAATAAATAGACGTAATTCCTCTTGCCGGGGTTGCGCTGGAAATTGCGAGCCTTCACCTGCCCTTTGTCAATGAGTGCGCGGAGGCAGTAATTAGTCTTTCCCAGACTAATACCCAATGCCTTGGCAAGCTGGCGCTGACTAATGTCAGGCTGAGCCTCAATAAACTTGAAGATGCGATAGTGAATTTCGTCGTGGGGCATGGACTTGCGTGTGTCTCCTGGTGGGGCACTACCCATCCTGCTCGAACATGTTCACAAAATGAACGGTTGGCGTATTAGAGCTTGTATTGATTGTGGGGTCAAGAGCTGAGCGTTGAACAAAAAGGCTTGGCACTCAAGTGCCACGGGTCAGGCACTGATGAGTTTCTCGCAGATAGTTTTTGGGAACCAGCAGTCATTGGTATTTATCGGACAAGGTTGCCGAAAGCACGTTTTTGCTTTTCCGTTTTTATATCGATAGACAAAAGGCACTCAAAATATAGCAGATTGGCAAAGAGGCGCTTAGCAATCTGACATTTGACACAGAAAGTCACGCCTTTGCGCCTTGTGGGTCCGGCCTGCGTAGTTACTTAATGTAAATTAAGGGCAAAAAACACCCTCATCCTAAAAAACAATGAGTATTCAACCGCCTGGGTTCCGGCTAAAAACATGCCGGAATGATGATGTTTTCACTAAAAAGCGCTAACGGAGTGATTTAGCGCTTAGGGTCGCTCGAACAATAACTGCCACATTGGTGAGCGGGTTCGGTTTTTTTTGGGCATGCACAAGAGTCTGGTGGAACTGCTACGCTTGTTCCATCCTACCTGCGTACATCACTGACGTTGGCGTATCCATAGTCCGGGGGCGGAAACAGGTCAGAATCAGCGAAGTGGTTTGTTTATTCCGTCTCCTCAAACACAAGGTAAAGCCGCAGGGTGGAGCAAGCGCAGCGGTTCCACCAAAAGATCAAGGGAAGAACATCAGTCCTTTCAACCCTTTCAACCTGTATTACTCTTTACCCAACCAAAAAGCGACAGTTAGTGTTCGAGCGACCCTTAATTCATATTTATGGGGGGGCAACAATCATTTTGACTCCTGCCTTCTAGTTGCTCAGTTGCAACTCATGCCAAATAGCCTGTGTAGAATCGGCCTGGTTCATGCTGTAGAAATGCAGGCCCGGGGCTCCTTGGTCGAGCAAGGTTTTGGCCAGTTGCGTGCTAACCTGCTGACCAAAAGCGCGCAGAGAAGCAACATCGTCACCAAAATCCTCCAGGTGTTTGCGTAGCCAGCGGGGGATTTCAGCGCCACACATGTCCGAAAAGCGCGCCAGGTTTTTATAATTAGTAATGGGCATGATGCCCGGCACGATGGGAATATCCAGGCCCATCTTTTCACAATCATCCACAAAGCAAAAATAGGCGTCCGCATTGTAAAAATATTGCGTGATAGCACTGCTGGCACCTGCATCAACTTTGCGCTTAAAATGTTCCAAATCAGCTGCGGCACTTTTGGCTTGAGGGTGAATTTCCGGGTAGGCCGCCACTTCGATATGAAAATGGTCGCCTGTCTCGGCGCGAATGAATGCCACCAGCTCACTCGCATAACGTAACTCGCCCATTTCACGCATGCCAGAGGGCATATCACCACGAAGCGCGACAATGCGATTTATGCCACTGTCGATATAGGTTTGCAAAAGCTCCCTGATGTTTTCTTTTGTTGAGCCTACGCATGTGAGATGCGGCGCGGCATCAATGCCTGCATTTTTTATTTCCAGTATCGTATCCAGTGTACCCTGTTGAGTGCTGCCACCCGCGCCATAGGTAACAGAGATATACGCCGGGTTAAGTCTGGCCAGTTCTTCACGGGTCTTGCGTAGTTTGATTTTCCCTTCTTCTGTTTTTGGAGGAAAAAACTCGATACTAAAAGCGGGTTTATATTTTTTTTGTGATTGCATAATTTTTTAGAAAATAAGACTCAGACATGACGTCGGCTTTCTTCCCTCATTATTCGTTATATATCGTTTACTGAAGCCAGCAGAAATTCAATAACAAATCGGTATTGATCCACGCAAACAAGCTCAAATACACGACTCACATCAAGATTCATATGTTCATGCACTACGCGATTTCTCAATCCGATGGCGGCATTCCAGGCCGACAAATCTTCAGCACCAATCACTCCGGTACGCGCAAGTGCTGCCAGCGCATCATATGCAGAAACAGGTACCGGTTCACCTTTCGCGTTAAGAATCTGTTTTGCCTTGCCAATGGCGTTTTCAATCAGCATTTGCAAGGCATGCAGCACGCCATTTTCTTCCAGACGCGAGAGCTTCTCTCCCGCCTGTAATTTTTGCCGGGCTTCGTCAAGGCAGAGAGCCTTGCACCTGGCAGGCCAATCAAATCAATGCGGGCTTCCTCAACCGCTAATGCTGTTGCCAACAAACGGCGCAAGGTCTCGGTTTTCGCCAGAGAGTCAAGCAATGACAAACCCCGTTTCCATTAAATGGTGATATTCCAATCACTTTCGGGACGCACACAGCCTTCTGCCTGACTTCCAACAAGCACAGCCAGCTCAATGTCTGGCTGTGTATCCAACACCTGTTGCAATTTTGGAAAAACCATATTCACTCTATCTCCGGTTTTTCTTTGCGATCTACCGAAAGGCTGAAAGCGATACTTAATTCAGGCAAACATTCCTGGTCATTCGCTCAAATTTCGCCATTTCACGCAAACCGGAACCCAAAACACTATTTATTAATTGCCAGTTTTGGATTCCGGCTTTCACCGGGAATGACGTTAATTTTAAGCCCAGACCCCTAGGGGTCTGTCGGACTTAGGATGAATCTACTGCGAAAAAACCATTTCGGCCCATTTTCTCGATCCTTTTCGTTGAACATGTCCAATATTCGCCTCAAACGATCAAAAAAATGGACTCAAAATAGTTTTCTCTCGCGACGATTTCCTAAGTCCGACAGACTCCTAGTATCGATAATGCCCAGGCTTGTAAGGTCCTTCCACAGGCACATTGATGTAGTCAGCCTGCTCTTGCGACAGGGTCGTAAGATTCACGCCGATTTTGTCCAGATGCAGGCGTGCAACCTTTTCATCCAGGGTTTTGGGTAAGACATAAACTTCGTTTTTATAATCAGCACCCTTGGTGAAAAACTCAATCTGTGCCAACACCTGGTTGGTGAAAGAGGCAGACATCACGAAACTGGGGTGGCCAGTCGCACAACCCAGGTTCACCAAACGGCCTTTGGCCAGCACAATGATCTTCTTGCCATCAGGGAAGGTAACGTGATCCACTTGCGGCTTGATTTCTTCCCACTGATATTTCTCCAGCGAGGCGATGTTGATCTCGGAATCAAAATGACCGATGTTGCAGACAATGGCTTCATTTTTCATGGCGGCCATATGGTCATGATCAATCACATCGAAATTGCCGGTAGTGGTAACGAAAATATCACCCTGGCTGGCAACATCATTCATTTCTACCACACGATAACCTTCCATTGCGGCTTGCAATGCACAAATGGGGTCGATCTCGGTCACCCATACTGTGGCGCCCATGCCGCGGAAGGCCTGGGCGCAGCCTTTACCCACATCACCGTAACCCAATACCACGCAGATTTTGCCCGCAATCATTACATCTGTTGCGCGTTTGATACCATCCAGCAAAGATTCACGGCAGCCGTACAGGTTGTCGAACTTGGATTTCGTGACTGAATCGTTGACATTCATGGCCGGAAACAACAGTTCGCCCGCTTCCACCATTTGGTAAAGACGGTGCACACCCGTCGTTGTTTCTTCAGTCACCCCTTGAATGCTTTCGGCTATTTTCTGCCACTTGGTGTTATCGACAGGCAGATTACGGCGCAGCACTTCGAGAATCGCAACGTATTCTTCGTTGTCACCGTCTTTGGCGTCCGGCACGGCACCGGCTTTTTCAAACTCAACGCCTTTGTGTACCAGCAACGTGGCATCACCGCCGTCATCAAGAATCATGTTGGGCAGTTTACCGTCAGGCCAGTTAAATGCCTGCTCGGTACACCACCAGTATTCCTCGATAGTCTCACCCTTCCAGGCATAAACCGGAATGCCCTGGGCTGCAATAGCGGCAGCGGCGTGATCTTGTGTGGAATAAATATTACACGATACCCAACGCACCTCGGCACCCAGGGCGACCAGCGTCTCAATGAGTACAGCGGTTTGTATTGTCATGTGCAGGCTACCCATGATGCGGGCACCTTTAAGAGGTTGTTCTTTTCCGTATTCTTCACGCAGAGCCATCAGGCCCGGCATTTCAGTTTCAGCAATAGCGATTTCTTTGTGGCCCCATTCGGCCAGACTGATATCAGCAACTTTGTAATCGGTAAATCCGGAATCAACAACAGCGTTCATGTTTCATTCTCCTTTTTGCATCAAATATTGCATTGGACACAAGCTATAAAAAGTTGAATGAGCGCCGTTTCTATCTGTTGGAACATTTCCTGAGCCTGGCGGGTTACCCGCTGCAGCGCCCCTCAAGAAATGCGTATTTCATACTACGTCAAAACATTAAATCCCTGCGGCATCACGCAAAACTTCCGCCTTGTCGGTGACTTCCCAGGGTAAGCCTTCATTTTCACGACCGAAATGGCCATATGCCGCAGTGGCGCTGTAAATAGGGCGTAACAGGTCAAGCATTTTCACCAGACCACCCGCACGCAGATCAAAATATTCACGCACCAATGCCACAATGCGACTGTCTTCAACCTTGCCAGAGCCAAAAGTCTCAACACTGATGGAGGTAGGCTCTGCCACGCCAATGGCGTACGACACCTGAATCTCACAACGGTCAGCCAAACCGGCTGCAACAATGTTTTTCGCCACGTAGCGAGCTGCATAAGCCGCAGAGCGATCCACCTTGGAGGGATCTTTGCCAGAGAAGGCCCCACCACCATGACGCGCCATACCGCCGTAGGTGTCAACAATGATCTTGCGACCGGTAAGGCCACAATCACCCACAGGGCCACCAATAACAAAACGACCGGTGGGATTAATATGATATTTGGTCTCCGCCGTCAACCACTCTTCCGGCAATACCGGCTTGATAATTTCTTCCATCACCGCCTCGCGCAAAGCCGGGGTGGTAATATCCTCACTGTGCTGCGTAGAAAGCACGACAGCGTCAATGCCGACAGGCTTGTTATCTTCGTAGCGGAAGGTGACCTGGCTCTTTGCATCCGGGCGTAGCCAGGGCAAAGTACCATTTTTACGTACTTCGGCTTGACGCTTCACCAGACGGTGGGCATAGGTAACAGGCGCTGGCATCAACACGTCGGTTTCGTTGCTGGCGTAGCCAAACATCAGGCCCTGGTCACCGGCACCCTGTTCATGGGCATCGGTTTCATCCACGCCCATGGCAATATCAGCCGATTGTTTGTCGATGGAGGTCAGCACCGCACAGGATGCGTAATCGAAACCCATATCGGAACTGTCGTAGCCGATACGTTTTACCGTATTACGCACCACGGCCTGCATATCGACCCAGGCTGAAGTGGTTATCTCACCGGAAATCACCACCATCCCAGTGTTGACCATGGTTTCACAGGCCACACGGGCTGCGGTGTCCTGCTCGAAAATGGCGTCAAGAATGGCGTCGGAAATCTGGTCAGCGACCTTATCCGGATGCCCTTCGGAGACAGATTCCGAGGTAAATAAATGCGAATTCGTCATTACGTTTGTATTCCTTACTGTTAATAACTGATTGATGTGTGAGCAAAAAAGCAGGACATTTTACCTGTAGATCTGCCACCTTTCAATTCGCAGCCTCACCGCCGCCCGGAATCCTCATCACGACCATCCCCTTTTCGGCCATAGCGATCCTCGAAACGAACAATATCATCTTCACCCAGATAACTGCCGGACTGTACTTCGATAATCTCCAGCGGCATCGTACCCGGATTCTCCAGTCGATGTTTTTCGCCAATAGGAATATAAGTCGATTGGTTCTCTGATAAAAGAAATTCCTTATCTCCGCAGGTGACCCTGGCCGTTCCCTTCACCACAATCCAATGCTCTGCACGGTGGTGATGCATTTGCAAAGAAAGAGCAGCCCCCGAATTGACAACGATGCGCTTCACCTGAAAACGTTCCCCGGCATCAATACCCTCGTAAGACCCCCAAGGGCGATATACCTGACGATGCACCAAACGCTCACTGCGTCTGTCGACTTTAAGCTGCTCAACAATTTTCTTCACATCCTGGGCATGGTCTTTGTGCGCCACCATCACCGCATCTGCTGTTTCCACCACCAAAATATCTTTCAGACCAACACCGGCCACTAATCGGTGCTCCGAGTGAAACAGGCTGTTACTGCAATTGTGTGACAACACATCACCTTTACTGACGTTGCCATCGCCACAAGGCTCACCCGCTTCCCAGATTGCCGACCATGCCCCCAAATCTGACCAACCGGCATCCAGCGGCACAACAGCCGCCAGCACCTCACCCCCGGCATTTGCCCCCAGCCTCTCCATCACAACGTAATCAATGGAGTCGCCAGGGCAGGCTTTGAAGGCATCCGCATCGAGCCGGCAAAAATCCAGATCGTCAGTCGCCTGCTCCAATGCCTGCCGACAGGCGGTCACTATTTGTGGTTGAAATTGTGTCAGCTGCTCAATCCACACCGAAGCACGCATCACAAACATGCCGCTGTTCCACAGGTATTCATCAGACTCTGCGTAGGCACGGGCTGTGTCGGCATCCGGTTTTTCCACAAAAGCATCTAATCGACACGATTGAGTGGCGTTAATAGGGTCGCCCTTGCGGATATAACCAAACCCCGTTTCAGGTGCCGTGGGTGCAATGCCAAACGTAACCAGCGCACCATCATTCGCCAATTCGGCCGCCGCTTTCACCGCCACATGGTAAGCATCGGAATCCACAATCACATGATCTGCCGGCATAACCAGCAATACAGGATCATCACCATCACTGAGCGAGGCAAGCGCCGCCACCGTCAATGCCGGGGCAGTGTTCCTGCCTTCAGGCTCCAGTAAAATTGCCGCAGATCCATGATCAATGGCACGCAATTGTTCAGCCACCAAAAAGCGGTGCTGCTCATTGCAAACAATCATGGGCTCAGCAACCTGACCCACCAATGTCGACAAACCCTCCAGACGCAAAACCGTTTTTTGCAACAGAGTGGATTTACCCTGGAATGCCAGCAATTGTTTGGGGTATTGCTCACGTGACAACGGCCAAAGGCGAGCACCGGCACCGCCGGAAAGAATGACAGGTTGGATTTTCATAGAATGAATGATTGGAAGTTATTAGTTTGATTTTTCACGCGAGTATGCGTGCGTCTTTTAAAATTGGCAACTCAACATTAACACTAATCTCGTGCAACCAAACTCTGGTTACGCACCTTGGACAAAAACTCGGCAAAAAATGCCGCAAACACACCCAACATCAGCCCCAATACCAATGCCAACATTACAATCAATGCACCACCCGGCCCCTTGGCCTCTGGTGAACGCATGGGCGGCATCAAAGCCCGTGTTTCACGCAGATTGGCAAGCTGGATTTCCAGTTTGCCAATCGTGTCCTGCTGGCTGAGCTGCGTACGGCGATTACTGGCCAGCTGCCGGACCAGCGTATCCCGGGAGTCCACCACCTTGATTTTCAGGCGTTCCTCAATTTGCGCCAAGCGCTGGCGATATTGCTGCACACCGCTGTCGAGCATCATCAGCGTCAATGCCCGGGACTCATCTTTAGTCTGCTTGATGGCATTGGCACGATCCATTCTGGCTTGCGCCAGATCATCACGCACCTCCTTGGCCTGACTGGTCAATAGCGCCGAAACATCCTCCAGACGTTTCTCCCGTGCCTGGATCAGTGTCGCATCGTCCTTTAATTCTTCCAGCTTGGCCACCGCCTGGTTCTGGAGAATTTCCGTCTCCTTACGCAACACGTCGGTGATACGGCCATGGTCTGCCGTAATCATGTCAATCACGGCCTGCTGTACTGCCTTATGGGTCACACCATCACGCTCCGCCCCCTTACTGCTCAAAACAATAACCTGACTGCCTTTGGGAATACGGGCTTCAATTTTGGGCACACCCTCCATAGCAGGATGCTCAATCAGATACTGCTGCCGCGCCAGAGGGATATAACTCTCCTGGATTTTGGCCAGTAAGGTTTCCGGTGATTCAATAACAACGACATTGTTACCACTCAACCGCGTACCAAGCTCAATGGAAGTACTGTACTGATATTTGGGGGGAACCAATAATGCAAACATAATCCCTGCCAATACACACAACACCACCACAGCCACCATCAGCGTTCGGTGTTTTACCAAAACCAACCATAAATCCACCAGGTTGATTTCATCCTCATAACCATTCTCGTAAAGGTGCGGCAGCAGATTTTGTTCATGCGTGGGCGGATTTTTAGTCATTACGGCATTTCATTCCAACAGTTGCTTCAACAATTTTTAGTACAGGCACTTTAAGGGGTGTTAACACTCCCTCTACATGAATAAATGCGCCTTTTTAATCTTGCGTTCTAATCAGCATAGCACTGGAATTTTTATTTTGTTGACGGCCATCCGCAACCATTTTTGTTTTCCAGATTGTAAGATATTTCCTACAATGCGCCATTATGCTAGCAACTTCACTACAAATTGTATAATCCTTCATCAAAACAGGGATCGAAGATCTTTATTTTCCTCTCCGGGTAACGCACTCACCGGACAACAGGTGCCATTTAAACAGGTCAAATAACACCCACCGCCCGGTGAATATGCTTCTGTACGAAAATCAAGCGCCCCCTGGTTAAGCCATAAACACAAGCCCTCCAGAGCGACAAAACACCCTGAACTTCAACGTTTCGCCTGACTTAAACAAAAGCTCAATCCTGCTCCTGAATCACCAGGATCGCTCGGTTTTTCTCCAGGATTTTCTCACCCACACCCTTGACCTGGAGCAAATCCTCCAGCTGTTTGAACGGACCGTTGCTTTCCCGGTAAGCAACAATCGCTGCGGCTTTAGCGGCGCCTACACCATTGAGCTCCGCAGCCAGAGTACTGGCATCCGCCGTATTAATATTCACTGGCGTAGCAAACGCGCCAAATGAGGCCACAAGTAAAAACAACGCAAAACAACCGAAAACAACAGCCCGGGAAAAACGACGTGAAATAATCGACATAACAAGACTCCTTTCTCATAAAATTGTAGTTATGTTGTAGCGTGGGCAAGCCTAGAGAATCCAGGTTTGCCGGTCAATCCAGCGCACGGGTAATATTACCGGGGCGCCACACCAGCGTGGATTGACGCATTGATACCCGCCAGAACCGCAGGCGGATTCTCAGCCTGGGTGATAGGGCGCCCCACCACCAGATAATCCGAGCCCAAACGAATGGCATCCTCAGGCGTGGCAATGCGCTTCTGATCACCCACCTCAACTCCGGTTGGACGCACACCAGGAGTCACCAGCCGAAAACCCTCAGTGATTGTTTCCCTCAGGACCGACACCTCCCACGGAGAGCACACCACCCCATCCAGGCCCGCTGACTCGGCCAAACAAGCCAGCCGCAGCACATTCGCTTCAGGGCTCCCGGGCAACCCCACCTCGTGCAGTTCATTCGCATCCAGACTGGTAAGGATGGTCACTGCGATCAACAAGGGACGTTGAGTCGTTTTGTCCACGGCTTCACGCGCTGTTTCCATCATGCGCCGCCCCCCCAAGGCATGCACATTCACCATCCATACACCCAATTCGGCAGCAGCGCGGCAAGCCTGCGCCGTGGTATTGGGGATATCGTGATATTTGAGATCCAGAAAAACATCAAAACCAAATTGCTGTAGCTGCTCCACCAATGCCGGTCCTGCGCGGGTAAACAATTCCTTGCCCACTTTCACACGACATTGAACGGGATCAAGTGCTTGCGCCAAATGCAGTGCAGCATCAGCACTGGGGAAATCCAATGCGACAATGACCTTCGGATCGACTGTTTCCGGGTTGATCGTTGACTCAGTCATTTTTTGGTACCCATGATACTCACCCATTTATTATTTTATTGATTACGTTGTATAACAGCCCTATTCACCAATAACGCCCTGAACCGGCCGAATGCTTGCCCACTCTTTGCAGGTCGGACAATGCCATTGCAAAGTCTTTACTTTGAAACCACAATTACCGCAACGGTACGGTAATTTCTCTTCCAGCAACCGCCGGGTCAGCCCTTTCAGGATCAACAGGTTTTCGCGCGCAACACCTTCGCTGTTGGCCAGATGCAACTCTATCAAGTGGTCAAGACCACGTACGGATGGCCGCTCACTCAATGATTTCGCAATACGCTCCGAAGCCTCATGCTCATTACCGCGCTGGCGCAGTAAATCCGCAAGACCCAACAAAGGGGTAATGCCACCATATTCTGTAGACAAATGCCCCAGGTAATGCTCCGCTTCTGCGGTCTTGCCCAGGCTTTGGTAACATGCCAGCAAAGGGGCCACGATTTCCGGCAAAAACCGGGGGTCCTGTCTTTCCACTTGTTTCAGGGATTTAATTGCCGCCTTGCAATCACCGCTATTCCTTTCCACACTGGCTTGCAGCAGCGTCGCACGCACGCATCGACGGTCAACATTCAGCGCCCGCCGCGTCATTTTCAATGCCGATTTATATTCACCGCCAGCATAAAAACCATCACCCAGCTCACAATAAAAATGGGCGATTTCCAGGTTCATGCGTTTCCCGGCAAGATGCTCGTAACGCCGTGCCGCATCAATCGCCTTTTCCCACGCTTTTTCCTGCTGATAAATATCCAGCAATTTTTCCAGCGACTCTGCACGATAGGAGCCCTGCTCCACCAGCTCTAAAAACAACGTCTCTGCCCGCCCCAGCAAACCGGCACGCAGATAATCCTGGCTCAACTCAAACAGAGCCAGCGCCCGTTGCTCTTTACTGAGTGTCGGACGGGCAATAAGATTTTGGTGGATGCGAATAGCGCGATCACCTTCACCACGACTGCGAAACAGATTGCCTAACGCCAGATGGGTTTCCACCGTATCGTTATCAACCTGCAACATTTTCACAAACACGTCGATGGCCTTATCAGGCTGTTCATTGAGCAACAGATTCAGACCCTTGAAATAATCTGCGGGAAAATCACCATGATTGTGTGCCGGGGCGTCGGATGGCGCCATGTTACGCTTTGCCAGCCACCAGCCTGAAACCGCTGCAACGGGCAGCAAAATAAATAACAATGTCAGTTCCATATCATGGGCCGACCGTCAAGAAACCATATTCAGTGAGTATCTTTCAACGGCAGGGAGCGAAGATTGGAGACTTCCTCTTTGGCAATTCTGGCAGACTTGCGCAATTTCGCCAGCTCCCGCTTTTGGCTCATAACAATGCCCAACGATGCCAGCACACCCAGTCCTGCACCGATAATGACCGCAAGTACCACCACCAATGACAGCGGTGCTTGCAACTTGCCAAAATAATAATTCAACTGCACCGACTCCGCATTCATTAACGCAAAACTCAAACCCAGCAGGGTAACCAGCAATAGCAGAGCAAAAATAACGATTCGTTTCATATACAAGGTTCTCGTGGTTTGGCTTGATTTTTTTTACCCATGATTATTGTTCATGGTTTTCACGGCCTACTTTTTACAACTGACCCTCTCAGTAATACACCCCCCAACCGTACCACAAAAAAAAACGGCATTCGCACTCTGGCAAATACCGTTTTTCAATTATTTTCAGGCTGACGGCTCACAAGCCACCAACAACATCCGTGCTGATAAACTAATCCTTGTTGATATTCACCCGCTCCCGCAGCTCTTTACCCGGTTTGAAGTGCGGTACATATTTACCCGACAGCGCCACAGCCTCACCCGTCTTTGGGTTTCGTCCGATACGTGGCGGACGAAAATGCAGCGAAAAGCTGCCAAAACCGCGAATTTCAATGCGCTGCCCCGTGGAAAGATTTTTTGCCATTTGCTCGATGAGTGTTTTCACCGACAGCTCCACATCTTTATAAGGCAAATGCGGTTGTTTGCGTGCAATACGTTCGATTAGCTCTGATTTTGTCATCTAAGCAATCCTTATTTCTATCCGGCTGTTACATGGACAGCCCCCGCCCCAATGCGTGAGGCCATCCACGGTTCAGCTAAGTTTTTGCAAGTAAGTCATCGACTTACTTAGCGTCCACCTATTTAGCTTCTTTACTGCTCTCCATCTGTTCTTTCAGCAGATCACCCAAAGTACCGCCGGTGGATTCTGTCTGATTGCGGCTGTAATCCTGAATAGCCTCGACCTCTTCCGCAGAATCCTTGGCCTTCACCGACAGGTTCAGGTTACGGTTTTTGCGGTCAACGCCGATAAAGCGTGCTTCGACTTCGTCACCGGCCTTGAGCATGGTACGCGCATCTTCCACACGGTCACGGGCAATTTCCGACGCACGAATATAACCTTCAATACCATCACCCAGATCCACCATCGCACCCTTGGCATCCACCTCAGTGATGGTACCGGTGACATTGGTGCCTTTCGGGTGTGCCGCCAGATAATTGGAGAAGGGGTCCTGCTCCATCTGCTTCACGCCCAGGGAAATGCGTTCACGCTCCGGATCAATGGCCAGAATCACCGTCTCCAATTCATCGCCCTTCTTGTAGGCGCGAATGGCTTCTTCGTCAGACTCGCTCCAGGAAATATCGGACATGTGCACCAAACCGTCAATACTGCCATCCAGACCGATGAAAATACCAAAATCGGTGATCGACTTGATGGTACCGGAAATTTTGTCACCCTTGTTGTGGGTGGCCGCAAATTCATCCCAGGGGTTGGCCTTGCACTGCTTCATACCCAGAGAAATACGGCGACGCTCGGGATCAATTTCCAGCACAACGACTTCAACTTCAGTGCCTACATCAACGAGCTTGCTGGGGGAAATATTCTTGTTGGTCCAGTCCATTTCGGAAACATGCACCAAACCCTCGACACCCTCTTCCACTTCCACAAAACAACCGTAGTCGGTGAGATTGGTGACCTTGCCGAACAGGCGCGAACCCACGGGATAACGACGTGCAATATCTTCCCAGGGGTCTTCACCCATCTGCTTGAGGCCCAGCGACACACGGGTGCGCTCACGGTCAAACTTGAGCACTTTGACATCAATTTCGGCGCCCACTTCGACGATTTCACTCGGATGCTTGATGCGTTTCCAGGACATGTCGGTGATATGCAGCAAACCGTCAATACCGCCCAGGTCGATAAACGCACCGTAATCGGTCAGATTCTTCACGATACCCTTGAGGGTCTGACCTTCGGCCAGACTTTCAATCAGCGCATCACGCTCTTCGGAGGACTCTGCCTCCACCACGGCACGACGTGAAACCACCACGTTATTACGTTTCTGATCCAGCTTGATAACCTTGAATTCCAGCTCCTTGCCTTCGAGATACGTGGTATCACGAACAGGGCGCACGTCCACCAGGGAACCCGGCAGGAAAGCGCGAATGGTGTCGATCTCAACGGTGAAACCACCTTTGACCTTGCCATTGATAATACCGATAACACTTTCACCCTTGTTGAAAGCATCTTCCAGTTTACGCCAGGAATGAGCACGAATCGCTTTTTCGCGGGACAGACGGGTTTCACCGTAACCGTCCTCCACATATTCCAGCACCACCTCAACATCGTCACCTGCAACAACCGTGATTTCGCCTTTCTCATTGCGAAACTCGTCAACGGGGATAGCGCCTTCGGACTTCAGTCCGGCATTGACCACAACCATATCGGGGGTTACATCAACCACGACACCATTGAGGAGGGCACCCTGACGCATTTCGGTCTGGGCAAGGCTTTCTTCAAACATTTCTGCAAAGCTTTCGCTCATTTTCCACTTCCTTGACGCTGCCAGTCTGCTTGCGCTGACATAAAGCACGAACAACAACAAACGCCGTATTATCAAAGGCTGACCACTCAACCTGCCTCACCACGAGACAGCGAACAGCCGCTTGTTTTATGAATTTAACTGCCCACGTTTCACCTGAACACGGAACAGCACCGGGTACTGCTTAAACACTGACCAAAAAACAGCACAGGCCGCTCAGTCAGCCAACCACTCCTGGAAACATCTCCATGACAACCACAAACGCAGCAAAAATGCACTGCAAGAGACCTGCTAGTTTAGACGCACCTGACACAGATTCCAGAGGTGACCGACCACCTCGTCGATACCCAAATCTGAAGTATCCAGCACCACCGCATCTTCAGCTGGAACCAGCGGCGAGGCCGCGCGATTGCTGTCACGCTCATCACGTTCGGCAATCTCTTCCAAAAGGCTGCGCATCGTAACACCTAAACCCTTGTCTTTCAACTGGTTATAGCGCCTCCGCGCACGCTCTCCGGCACTGGCTGTAAGGAAGATTTTCACCACGGCCTCAGGGAACACCACAGTCCCCATATCGCGGCCATCGGCAATCAGCCCCGGGGGGTGAACGAAGGCACGCTGACGCTCCAGCAAGGCTGCGCGCACCGCCGGCAAAGCCGCCACTTTCGAGGCGCCATTGCCACAGGTCTCGGTACGCAGCTCCAGTGTCACATCCTCCCCCTCCAGCAACACCACCATTTCCTCCCCTGCTTCACCAGCGACAAACTCTACGTCCAGATGTGCCGCCAAAGGCTGCAACGACTCAACATCATCCAGGGCAATACTGTGTTTTTCCGCCGCCAATGCCACTAACCGGTACAACGCACCGCTGTCGAGGATGTGCCAGCCCAGGCGCTGGGCCAGCAGGCGGGCAACGGTACCCTTACCTGAGGCGGTAGGGCCATCAATGGTGATGACCGGAGCCATGTCAGCATTATTTGAAGTCATATTTTGATCCGAGAATAATAGTAGATACCAGTGACCGAACTCATTAGCCAGACCGGGTGCAGCGGATGTTTGATTGAAACATCAGACGACAAAATGCGTATCAATGAAAAATGCTTTTTGCAATACCTGCACCGCGCATGCTGCTTAATCAATATGCCTGAATGCCTGATTTTACTTTTGGCAATTGGACCAAATCACAGGCATACCGGCCGCATTATATCGCTTTGCTCAACTTTGTCATAGAGACTGAGACAGTAAATGTGCTCCGCATAGCCTGATGCAAGGTATCACCGTCTGCTAAGACCACATACTGGCAGATTCGTATACATTGCGACTTTGTCAATTTCCCAGCGTAAAACTTATGGCATGCAACCACCCATATATAACTTCACTGCGTGCACGTCCAGACAAAACGGTGCCACTACCATTATGATAGAAAACAACACTTTCGATCATAAGGCCTATTTCCCCTGCTGTTGCAACGGCCACACAAACATCGGGCCAAAACATTTCTCCAGACACAGAATAAATCTGTGCAGACAACGCTATCCCGACATAAGCCCGCACAGAAACAGGCCTATGAACAACACATGCATTACCACTTTGCCAAAGCGCGCTCTTATCTCTATGTATTATTTTTACAGCCCTGGTCCTGGCCATACCTGCCGAGGCGCAACGGCTCAAATATGAGAATGGCGGCGCTGGGGTATGATTACGTTTATCACTTGCTTCGATACCAGTGACGCAGCAAAATTTGTGTATCTTTCACCCCCACCCTCACGCCGCTGGTTTGATGTTTCCTATGCACCTGAGCAGACAAAAAATCTTGATGCCAAACGTGCCTGTCTGTGACTACACCCGCCAACGTGACGCTATCGAATTTGGTGCACAATATCAGCAAATTTCAGGTGGATGGGTGGGCGGCAAAAGGACTATCATGAGGGCGTCGTGAGGTGAATATTTTTTTTACTGGAAACAGTTACTATTTTAAGTTAGTCGAAACACGCCCCAGGAAAAAGTAACACCAGTCGCATAAAAACACTGGAGAATGCCTTTGATCAAACTAAGCACTCACCGGCTAAAGCCGGTGGATTTGAATAAGAGCAAAAATTATTTACCGGCTTAGGAGACGTTAATAATGACCTTCGTGAGCACGATTCTGAGGCATTTTTCGTGCTGGCAAGGCGCGGTGAGGCGTAATCGTCATTAGATGGCAACGAACGGTGATTGTTAACACCCCCTAATGATATTGGGACAATCAGGCATTTTCCATCATGGCAGCCATCTTCTCCACACCTGGCGCCAACACCACACCGCGTTCAGTGACAATAGCATCCACCAATGCCGCCGGAGTCACGTCAAAAGCCGGGTTCCATGCAGCCGCACCCACAGCAGCAACAGGCTGGCCCGCCAGGGATAACACCTCGTCAGGAGAACGTTGTTCAATGGGAATATCCCCGCCACAGGCGATGTTCATGTCCACTGTCGAAGCCGGCGCAACAACCATAAATCTCACCCCATGATGCTTTGCCAATATTGCCAGACTGTAAGTACCGATTTTGTTGGCCACATCACCATTGGCGGCAATGCGATCCGAACCCACAATCACCCAGTCGATCTTATCCTGCTGCATCAGGTACGCTGCGGCACCTTCGACCTGCAAAGTGACCGGAATATTTTCCTGCACCATTTCCCAGGCCGTGAGCCGTGCGCCTTGCATCCAGGGGCGGGTTTCATCAGCATAAACATGGATGATTTTTCCCGCCGCAAAGCCGGCACGCACCACACCCAGCGCCGTACCATAACCACCAGTAGCCAATGCCCCGGCATTGCAGTGAGTAAGAACAGCGCAGGGCCGCTCAATAAGCGCCGCACCCAGTTCGCCCATATGCCGACAGGCGGCAATATCATTACTGTGGATTTTTTTCGCCTCCGCCAGCAGCGCCGGTTCAGGATCACCTTGCAGCCCGGTGATAACTCCACGCAAATGCTCAATGGCCCAAAACAGATTTACCGCCGTGGGGCGTGATTGCGCAAGTGTCTGCAAATCAGTTTCTATCAACGTTTTCCAATCTACGGAAGATTCAGCAAAGCGCGCCCGTGCTGCCAGCACAATGCCATAAGCGGCAGTGATGCCAATAGCCGGCGCACCACGCACTACCATATCGCGAATGGCCCCGGCCACCGCAGTCACCTTGTCAAATTCCAGATACACCGTTTTGTGTGGCAGCAAGCGCTG
>DROS01000058.1 GCA_011321815.1 Gammaproteobacteria bacterium | reverse complement strand
TGGCACCAACCGCTCTTTGCTGCCCTTGCCCAGAGTACGCACTACGCCTTGACGCAGGTTAAGCTGCAATACACGCAACTCCACCAGTTCCGAGACCCGCAGTCCACTGGCGTAAAGCAGCTCCAACATGGCCCGGTCACGCAGTCCCAGTGCCGTGTTGGTATCAGGTACATTAATCAACCGTTCCACATCGATTTCGGTGAGGGACTTGGGCAGCGAGCGCCCCAACCGGGGTGCCTCGATGCGGTCACTGGGGTCTACCTGCAAATAGCCGTCACGCACTGCTTGCTGATAAAAACGTCGCAAACTGGATAACAAACGCGCTGTGGTACGCGGCTTGGCTTCGTCAGCAATCCGTGCGGCCAGATAAGCCAGCAAATCCTCCCGCCGCGCAGCAAGCAACGTGCTCTGCCGTTGCTCCCCCAACCACCGGGCGAAGCCACTGAGATCACGCCGGTAGGCCGCCAGGGTGTTGCGGCTCAGACCACGCTCCATCCACAAGGCATCAAGGAATCGATCAATCTCCGCGGCAAACTCAGACACCGGCAAAACCTTCGTGCTGTAGCAGAGCCTGCTTGAAACGCAGTTTTTCGCCCATTGTTTCCCCGGCATATCCTCCCAGGCCAGACTGCGCAAGGATGCGATGACAGGGCACCACAACCGGTACAGGATTGCGGCGGCAGGCCTGCCCCACCGCCCGCGCAGCACTGTGCAATCGTTTCGCCAGTTGGCCGTAAGTTACGGTATCCCCTGATGGCACATCACACAAAGCCAGCCACAAACGACGCTGAAAATCTGTCCCGTGCATTTGCAAGGGCAGCTCAAAAGGCCATTGCGGGTCGTCGAGATAGCGGTGCAATTGATAGACAACATTGTCTGCCAGCGCCGTATGTGGTGCCTGTGTGGCCGTTTGCCCGAACAAAAAGTCGATGCCACAAAGCGCTGCATCACGATCTTGCCCTGTGGTATAAATCGCCAGACTCAGAGTTTGCCCCATCAGCACAAAGGGCACGATGGCGTCGGCACTGTCTGCGGTGGGTTTCAAAGCGACCGGCCCTGTTTCATCGGCCCATTCTGACAAAAAACCGGGACAAAAAAAACGCCCGGCTGAAGCGGACGTTTTTTGAATTCAGCCAACACAAAAAGCCGCTTTACAGCTTCTCTTTGATGCGTGCCGCCTTACCGGTCAATTCACGCAGATAGTACAGTTTGGCACGACGCACCGCACCACGACGTTTGACCTGAATCTCACTCACCAGAGGGCTGTAAGTCTGAAATACACGTTCAACACCTTCGCCGTGGGAGATTTTCCGCACAGTGAAAGAAGAGTTCAACCCCCGGTTACGCTTGGCGATAACCACACCCTCAAAGGCCTGCAAACGCTCGCGAGTGCCTTCTTTTACTCTTACTTGCACTACCACAGTGTCCCCTGCGCCAAATGCAGGAATTTCTTTCGACATCTGTTCGGCTTCGATTTGCTTAATAATTTCGCTCATGACCCGCTCCAATCATACGTGGCCGGTATCCAGCCAACACCCGGCAAAAAACCGGTCCAAAAATCAAGGCGCGAATTATACCCGCATCCACACCCGTAAACATAGTCTTTCTCTCATAAATCCGATAATAAATTATCAGGCAATGCATCCACTAACTTTGTGTGTGCTCACGGATAAACTCATCCAGCAGTTGTTGTTGCCCCTTATCCAGCACCAGCCCTTCCAGTAAATCCGGTCGCCGCAACCAGGTGCGCCCCAGCGCCTGCTTCTGTCGCCAGCGGTGGATGGCCTGATGGTCGCCACTGATCAGCACTGCGGGCACCGCCTCGTCATCCACCACTTCGGGGCGCGTATAGTGTGGATAGTCCAGCAAACCATCACTGAACGAATCCTGGGCAGCGGAATCCTTATGCCCCAGTGCGCCGGGCAGCAAACGTGTTATCCCATCAATAATCACCATGGCCGCCAGCTCTCCACCACTGAGCACATAATCACCGATAGACCATTCTTCATCAATCTCAGCCGCAACGAGGCGCTCGTCCACGCCTTCGTAACGGCTTGCCACCAGCACCAACCCCGGCAAACCTGCAAGCTCACACAACCCGGCCTGATCCATCTTTCGTCCCTGAGGCGAAAGATGAATTACCCGCGTGCCTTTTGGCGCCAAAGCGCGGGCTGCACAAATTGCCGCACGCAGCGGTTCCACCCTCATTACCATGCCGGGACCACCGCCGTAGGGCCGGTCATCCACAGTGCGGTGTTTATCGGTGGTAAAATCACGCGGATTGTAGTCATGAATCGACAACAACGACTGCTCTACCGCACGGCCGGTAATACCCACCTTGCTCACCGCCGCCAGCATTTCCGGGAACAAGGTGACCACACCGATGTGCATAGCTAATCTCTCTTACTCAAAATCGGCGTCCCAGTCGACGCGCAGAATACCCGCATCAAGATCCACGTCTTTGACAATCGGGCCGGTCACATAAGGAATCAACCGTTCACGCTCGCCCTTTACCACCAGCACATCGTTGGCGCCAGTCTCCAGCAGGTGGTCCACTTTACCCAAAGAAACACCTTCGGTGGTCAATACTTCGAGCCCCTGTAAATCCTTCCAGTAATATTCACCTTCGGCAGGGGGGGGCAACTGATCATGACGGATGGCAATTTCCTGCCCGTTCAGACGAGCGGCGGCATCACGGTCATCACAACCCTTAAATTTGGCGACCAGCCCCTTGCCGTGGGTTTTGGCCTCGGTAACAGGAGCAATAGCCCAGGTTTTACCATCGGCACTGGCGGCCTTGAAATACCAAGGGTCATAATCCAGCAGATTGTCCATCGGCGCTGTAAAAGAAAAAACTTTCACCCAGCCACGCACGCCATAAGGTGCGCCAATTTTGGCAACGACCAGGTATTCCGTCTGTGAAGAAACTGTTTGTTTGACTGAAGCCACGGTGATCACCCCGGCTGCGATAAAATAACCGGCTCGCGCCGGTCACAAAGCCACTTGACCAGAAATGGCTAAGCGGCAGCTTTTTTCTGCTGTTTCAGCAGGCTGGCGACGCGATCAGACATCTGCGCACCCTGCGACACCCAGTGTGCAATGCGGTCGGCATCAAGACGCAACGTCTCTTCAGCGCCAGTGGCGCGGGGGTTGAAAAATCCCAGGCGTTCAATAAAACGGCCGTCGCGCTTGTTGCGGCTATCGGTCACAACGATGTGATAGAAAGGGCGTTTTTTGGCACCGCCACGAGACATGCGAATGGTCACCATGCGTATAAATCCTTCAATAATCGGTTAAGGGTTCAGTAATTTAGTATATCGTTCAAGCAGGCAATTTATCGGCCAGCCCAAGAGAGCCGCGCATTCTACGCCAATTCCCCAGGGAAATAAATGCCTGCCAGTTAATCAGTTTCCAGGAAAGCGTTCTCAATGAGCAAGCTCCTGCTGTTGAAAGCCAAAACACCAAGCGGGACAGGCCCTATTGATATCAATGACAACCAGCCAAAAAAGGGAACGGTCCTAAAACGGCATCCCCGGTGGCATGCGGCCTTTCAACCCACGCATCATTTTCGCCATGCCGCCGCCTTTCATTTTTTTCATCATTTTTTGCATTTGCGTGAACTGTTTGAGCAGACGGTTGACGTCCTGCACCTGTACGCCGGAACCGGCGGCGATGCGGCGCTTGCGCGAGCCTTTGATGATCGCGGGGAACTGGCGCTCTTTCATGGTCATGGAGCTGATGATGGCCTCTAGCCGCTTGAACTGTTTTTCGTCGACATTTTTCGCGGCGCCGGCCATTTGGCCCATGCCGGGCATTTTGTCCATCAGTGAGGCGATGCCACCCATGTTTTGCATTTGTTGCAGCTGGCCACGGAAGTCTTCCAGATCGAAGCCCTTGCCCTTGGCCACCTTTTTGGCGAGCTTCTCTGCCTCTTTGTGATCGACCTTGTGCTGGGCCTCTTCGATGAGCGACATGACGTCGCCCATGCCGAGGATGCGCGAGGCCATGCGGTCCGGGTGAAAGGCCTCCAGCGCGGTGGTCTTTTCGCCCACGCCGAGGAATTTGATGGGTTTGCCGGTGATCTGGCGAATGGACAACGCGGCGCCGCCACGGGCATCGCCGTCGGTCTTGGTGAGGATCACGCCGGTGAGCGGCAAGGCTTCATTGAAGGCTTTGGCCGTATTGGCCGCGTCCTGACCCGTCATGCTGTCCACCACAAACAGGGTTTCCACCGGGTCGAGGCCAGCGTGCAGGCTTTTGATTTCGGCCATCATTTCGTCATCAATGGCGAGGCGGCCGGCGGTGTCGATAATCAGCACATCCATGGCTTGTTTACGCGCCTGGCCCAGGGCATTATTGGCGATATCCAACGGTTTTTGCGAAGGATCACTGGCGAAAAATTCTGCGCCCACTTCACCGGCCAGGGTTTTCAGCTGTTCGATGGCGGCTGGCCGATAAACGTCGGCACTGGCCACCATCACGGATTTTTTCTTGCGTTCTTTCAACCAGCGCGACAATTTGGCAACACTGGTGGTTTTGCCCGACCCTTGCAAACCGGCCATCAAAATCACCGCTGGAGGACGGGTGGTGAGATCCAGCTCCTCGTTGGCCTCGCCCATGACTTTGACCAGCTCGTCATTGACGATTTTGACCAGAGCCTGACCCGGTGTAAGGCTCTGCATCACCCCTTCGCCCAGGGCGCGCGCTTTAACGTGATCAACAAATTCACGCACCACTGGCAACGCCACATCGGCTTCCAACAGCGCCATACGGACTTCACGCAGGGTGTCCTTGATGTTGGATTCCGTCAGGCGCGCCTGACCGCGCAGGGTTTTGAGGGTGCCACTAAGGCGTTCACTTAAGCTGTCAAACATGGTATTTCCCGTAAAATGAAAGAGGTCTGGAGCCCATAACAATTCCGACTCGCGATGATTTGAGGGGGATTATAACGTGAAAATCAATCCGGTTTGTGCAGGAGTGATTTTGCGGTCAGTGATGGCCTGGCGACACTCATTCATAATCAAGGATTCGTGACCAGGTTTGTTGTGGGTGATATACACATCGGGCTGATGTTTAAGTTTTTTCAAATCTGCGGCCAGCAACTCGGCGGTGTAGTGTCCGGAACGTTGACTGAGATCGAGATCGGCATTGGCGAAAGCGGCCTCCACCAATAGCAGATCAAGCTGGTCGTGGCGGTTGAGTGCATTCCAGAAATTATCGTTAGTGGTGGTATCACCGCTAAAGGCGAAGGAACCGCTCGCGCAGGCCACACGATAACCTACGCCGGGCACGATGTGATTGACAGCGATCATTTCCAGTTTTCGGCCTTCCATTTCAATGACACCACCCGGTGACAGGGCTTGATAACGCATCACTGGCTCGTCTTCCGTGGGCAATTTGGCAAAATCAGGCCAGATGGTCCAGTTAAAGACGTGTGTTTGCAGGGCCTCCAGGGTAACCGGTTGCCCATGCACAATAAGCGGATCACGAATACTGGGAAAGATACTGTCTACCAGTAAAGGCAGAAATGCGAAATGGTCAAGGTGGGAGTGGGTCAAAAAAACATGGCGGATTCTGCGCATTTCATCCAGCGTCAGCTCACCCACGCCACTACCGGCGTCGATAAGAATATCATCATCAATGAGCAGCGAGGTGGTTTTGAGTTCGTTACCGACACCGCCACTGCACCCCAGCACGCGCAATTTCATAGATCACCCGATGGCTCAGTGGCTCGTTGAAAAAAAGGGGAGTTATATTTTTCCCCTGAATTTACATGATGATAGCGCAATGTGCCAGCCCGTTTTATTCTGCACCCGATCCTGACCCCGGTCGCCAGCAGTGTGGGTATTCCCGCATATGTTATCAATTTGGCCATATTGGGCCTGTTGTGGTGCTTAGCGGCAGGCTGATGATAAAAATTTAGCCGCATCCATACCTAATGGTCTGTTGCGCATCACAAAATTATGAAAAATATTGACAAACCACACCCTGAACCGACCTAATACGTGCATTAAGGCAGCGCGCTGCCCTCTGCCACAGAAACCACAAAACACATGACTCAAACACTGACCGGCTTCATTGCCCTCGTACTCTATTCAGCCTCCGGCCTGTTACTGGCCCGGCGTCTGTTTCACGACCGCACAAAACCGGAAAAAACCGGTGGGTTGAGCAAGCTGCACATTATCTGCATCGGACTGGTGGCTGTGGTGTTTCACGCCATTACCCTTTACAACACATTGTTTGTGTCGGGGGGGCTGAATCTCGGGTTTTTCAATGCCTTGTCGTTGATCACCTGGCTCATTGCCCTGCTGGTGCTGCTTGCCGCGCTCTCCAACCCCGTCGAAAGCCTGGGCGTGTTTCTGCTGCCACTGGCCAGTATCGCCATCTCCCTGGAAATGATTTTCCCCAGCACCCACACCCTGCCCGGCGTGTATGCGCTGGAACTCAAACTGCACATCATAATGTCCGTGCTCGCTTACAGTCTGCTGAGTATTGCGGCGGTACAATCGGTACTGCTGGCAATCCAGGACAAACACCTGCGCAACAAACGCCCGGGCGGATTTATCCGCGCCCTGCCACCCATGCAGACCATGGAAACCCTGTTATTCCAGTTGATCGGGCTGGGGCTGGCGGTACTCACCCTGTCGCTGGTCAGCGGTGGCGTTTACCTGGAAGACATGTTTGCCCAGCATCTGGTACACAAAACCATTTTATCCATGACGGCCTGGGTGGTTTTTGCCGTGCTGTTGTGGGGGCGTTGGAAATTTGGCTGGCGCGGGCGCATCGCTATCCGCTGGACGCTGAGCGGTTTTTTTGTGCTGCTGCTGGCCTATATCGGCAGCAAATGGGTCGTGGAAATCATGTTAGGGCGTTAACTCCTGCGGTGTCACCCAGGCTCTGCAAATACCCGTACTTGCAGAGCCTGGACCACACCGCCACCATTAACCCGCATTTGAATTCAACCCATATTACGCATTGGCTCCCTTGACACCGCAGCCTCCTGCCCTTAAGTATTATTCCCCTGACACTATAGACAACTAAGGCAAACCGCTTCTTGGACCACATTCCCATATCCGTCTTAATTGGCGCACTCATCTTCCTCATCATTCTTTCTGCCTTTTTTTCCGGGTCAGAGACGGGGCTGGTCAGCCTGAACCGCTATCGACTGCGGCATCTGGCAAAAACCAAACACCGGGGTGCTGCGCGTGCCGCCAAATTACTGGAACGACCGGACCGGCTCATCGGGCTGATTTTGCTGGGCAACAATTTTGTCAACATCCTCGCCTCCTCCATCGCCACCATACTGGCTCTGCGCCTGTACGGAGAGGCAGGCATTGCCGTGGCGGCAGGCATACTCACCCTGGTGATTCTGATTTTTTCTGAAGTCACCCCGAAAACGCTGGCCGTATTGCACCCGGAACGTTTTGCCTTTCCCGCCACATTCATTCTTTCCCCTTTATTGAAAATACTTTACCCGCTGGTATGGATGGTCAACATCGCAGCCAATGGCCTGTTGCGCCTGGGCGGTATCAACACCGACAAGGCCACCAGTCAGGCTTTGAGCAGTGAAGAATTACGCATGGTGGTCACCGAGGCCGGTGCGATGATTCCCCGCCGGCACCAAATGATGCTGACTAACATCCTCGATCTGGAAAAAGTCACTGTGGACGACATCATGATCCCCCGCAACGAGCTGGTGGGCATTGATATGCATGATGACTGGGAGGATATCCTCAAACAGCTCACCAACAGCCAGCACACTCGCATGCCAGTATTTGACACCGACATCAACAATGTTCTCGGCATGATTCATGTGCGCAATACGCTACAGTTACTGACCCGGAAAGAAACCAGCAAGGAAGATTTGAAACGCTGGATTCGCCCTGCCTATTTCGTCCCCGAAGGCACGCCACTCAATAAGCAACTGCTGCATTTTCAGCGGGAAAAACGCCGCAGCGGGCTGGTGGTCGACGAATACGGTGACGTACAGGGGCTGGTAACACTGGAAGATATTCTTGAAGAGATCGTCGGCGAATTCACCACCGACCCTGCCATCCACATCAAAGAAGTCCATCGCCAGGAAGATGGCACTTTTCTGGTGGATGGCAGCGCGTCCATCCGCGAGCTCAATCGGGTTATGCAATGGGAATTACCAACAAATGGACCCAAAACATTCAGTGGTCTCATCACAGAACATATGGAAAGCATTCCAGAGCCTGGTACCAGCCTGATGCTGGCGGGCTATCCTGTGGAGATTGTGCAAACCAAAGGCAATATGGTGAAAACAGCGCAAATCAATCCCGATTTTCGTCGCCCTGAAGGCGACGACTCTGTTGACCAGCCTGCTGCGTAAATCACCCTGTACCCGCCCGCCGGACAATTACCGGCATCAGGCAAGGCACTGCTTCGTGAGTACTGATTGGTTTAAGTGGCTGGCGGGTAATGCCCCTCCAGCCACTTAAATCACACTAGTTTTGTGATTGGGGGTCACCTTCAGAGCCCATCACACGTGTCGTTTGCACACCACGCGGACTGCTGGACGCTTCAAACTGCACTGGCTGGCCTTCTTTCAACGTTTTAAATCCCGCACCGTCAATCGTTGAATAGTGGACAAAAACATCTTCGCCGCCATCCTCCGGTACGATAAACCCATAACCCTTAGCATTGTTAAACCACTTCACTGTTCCTGTTTGCATGAGCTCAACCTCTATATTCCTTTACTAGGCAGACATACCGCTGGTCTGTCAAAAACACTACATTATTCACGAGTTACGCTTCAACACGCGCGTTTTAATAACTGCCTCGTTGCCACACAACAACTCAAACGCACGACAACCCGTCAGCCATGATGCCAGCATATCCATCAAACAAATAACTACGACTGTGCATAGCATCATAACAAACATACCCGCCCTGCAACTCTAGACAATTGTCAATCCCATTGCAATGCTCTGAAATAACTGAATAAATTCACGAAATATTTCATATTTACACACCTTCACGGGGTACACCTGCACCAACCACCAGTGGTAAATACCTATATGTCACCGGGAAAACCATTAGCACGACAAGAAGGGAAATAACTTAACCCGTTGTTTTAAAAACACAAATATCCGAAATTTTTCAGAAAAACCAGGGACAATCACGGGTTCTTCCGCCACTCCTCAAAAGCTTTCGCCCCCGGGCAAAACAAGGCTTCTTTGCGGCATTAACAAAGTAGTAAATATTCCCAATGAATCAACTCTCTTTGGTTTTTACCGAAAAAATTTTTACCAATACCAAAAAAATCAACGCTGAATGCCATAACAAATCAAAAATATCCACGGCCTGAGTCAGTTGGGCATTTACTAACATACCCAGCTTTTCCCACAGATGCGGCTGCGGACGAAATGGCAACAGGGCCATAAATGCCGCCGCCAACACCAATGGCCCCAAAGGGATTTTTTCCAACCACTTCATGCGTGTTCCTCCCGGCACCGGCAGCACCGCTATAACAATTATAAAAATAAGTCAAGAGACAGTGATGCCAAGACATCAGGTATAATCCCCGGCTCTTTGCGTAATGGGCGAACCAAAACAACACTTGCGTATTTTACTTTTTTGAAATTTAACTCTCTGAAAATAAAACAAATATATGAAAATTGACACTGGTGACAAAGCCCTGCGGGCGCGCGTTAAACTGCTAGGCACATTACTTGGCAACATCCTGCGCGAGCAGGAAGGCCGTGACGTACTCACTGCCGTGGAAACTTTGCGCAAGGGTTACATCAACCTGCGTAAAAACGACAACCCGGCCAGACGTCGTCGTCTCACCCGATTCATTGAAGGTCTGTCATCCGAGAGCCTGGTGCACATTGTGCGCGCCTTCAGCACTTATTTCAGCCTCATCAATCTCGCCGAAGAATCCTACCAGCACCATCAGCGGCGCAAACAGGTGCGCCAGATTAATGGTGACAGTAGCCTCTGGACCGGCTCTTTTGACAGCACCTTGCGCGAGCTGCGTGACCAGGGCATCAGCCCCGAGCAATTACAGACCCTGCTTGATCAGCTGGCCTATATTCCAGTGATTACTGCGCATCCCACCGAAGCCAAACGCCGCACCATCATGGACGCGCAACGTCGTATCTTTTTGAGTAACGAGGAACTCAGCGACACCCGGCTGACCAAGTCGGAAAAAACAGCGCTGATCGACAAACTCGAAAGCCAGATCCAGATTCTGTGGAAAACCGATGAAGTGCGTGCTATCCGTCCCCGCGTCAAAGACGAAATCAATTACGGGCTCGCTTACTTCAACGAATGTTTGTTCGATGCCGTTCCCAACACCTATCGGAATTTTGAAAATGCCGCGCTGCGCGTTTGCGGCACAACAGAGGACGGCCAGCCCAAAATCACCATCCCCAGTTTTTTACGTTTTGGCTCATGGATCGGCGGTGACCGCGATGGCAACCCTAACGTCAAGCCGGAAACCACAATCATGGCGGTACGCCTGCAATCACAGACTATTTTGCTGGAGTACCTCACCCGTATCCCTGCGCTCATCGAACTGCTGACCCACTCCGACAAGCTTTGTACACCTACACAGGCCATGCGCGACAGCCTGAAACGCGACGAGCAATACGCCGAGCACGCCTTTGCCGACAAACCGGAACGTTTCACCCATGAGCCATACCGCCGCAAACTGAGCATTATGCGTTACCGGCTTGAGCGTAATCTGGTTGCACTCAAAAACAAGCTACAGGAGCGCACCGACCGCGATGACGCATACCCCATTGACCGTTATCCATCCGAGCAGGAATTTTTGATCGACCTGAAAACCATTTATGATTCGCTGGTCAGCCACGGTGATAAACGTATTGCCGACGGCAAACTTAAAGACCTGATTCGCCTCACCGAGACCTTTGGTTTTTATTGTCTGCGCCTGGATGTGCGTCAGGAATCCACACGTCACAGTGAAGCCGTTGCCGAGCTTTTCAAACAAATCGATGTTGATTATTTGTCATTGGATGAAAACGCCCGTCTCGCCACACTGGAAAAAGCCATTAAAAACCCTGCTGGCATCGACTCACAGGCCACCGGCATCAGCGAATCAGCACGGGAAACCCTGGACGTGTTCCACGCCATGGTGCAAATGCGTAACGAAGTCAGCAAAAAGGCTTTTGGCAGCTATGTCATTTCCATGACTCACGAAGCCAGCCATGTCATGGAAGTGTTATTCATGGCGCGTCTTGCCGGGCTGGCGGGATATAAAAACGCCGAGGCCCAATGCAGCATTCGCATCGCGCCGCTGTTTGAAACCATTGAAGACCTGGCTCATATCGAACCGGTCATGAGCAAACTGCTGGAAAACCCCACTTACGCCGCCATGCTCAAACAAGTTGGCAACCTACAGGAAATCATGCTGGGTTATTCCGACTCTTGCAAAGACGGCGGCATCCTCGCCTCGGTGTGGAATTTGTACGACGCGCAAAAACGTGTGACTCAACTCACCAATACACACGGCGTACGCTGTCGTCTGTTTCATGGCCGTGGCGGCACCGTCGGCCGTGGTGGCGGCCCTACCCATGAAGCGATCCTGTCGCAACCGGAAGGTACCGTGCATGGCCAGATCAAATTCACAGAACAGGGCGAAGTGCTGTCGTTCAAATACAGCAATCAGGAAACCGCGGTATACGAACTCACCATGGGCCTCACCGGACTGATCAAGGCCAGCGCCAATCTCGTGCAACCCACCACACCGGAATGCAACGATTATCTGGCCACAATGAATGAGCTGGCCAGCACCGGCGAAGCCACTTATCGTCAACTCACCGACCACACCGAAGGCTTTCTGGATTATTTTTACGAAGGTACCCCGGTCAGTGAAATTGGTCTGATGAATATTGGCTCACGCCCATCGCATCGTAAAAAAGGTGACCGCGCCAAGACCTCGGTACGCGCCATCGCCTGGGTGTTTGGCTGGGCACAGTCACGCCATACCCTGCCTGCCTGGTTCGGTATTGGCACTGCCCTGGAACAATGGCGGCAAAATGATCCCGCCCGTCTGGCACAGCTACAAAAAATGTACCAGCAATGGCCTTTCTTCCGCGCCTTGCTCAGCAACACACAAATGGCCTTGTTCAAGGCCGAACCCAATATCGCCAAAGAATATGCCAAATTGTGCGTCAATGAAAAAACCGGCAAGCGCATTTATAAACTGTTCCACGAGGAATACAGCCGCACCGTCACGCAAATCCTCAATATCACTGGTTCAAAACAACTGCTGGAAGAAAACCCGGTACTGAAAGTTTCGCTGACACGGCGCAATCCATACCTTGACCCGTTAAACCATATTCAGCTCACCCTGCTAAAACGCTACCGTGATGAAACCCTCAGCGACGAGCAACGCCAAAGCTGGCTCAACCCACTGTTGCGTTCTATTAATGCGATTGCCGCGGGTATGCGCAATACCGGCTAGTCCATCGACACGCACATGGGCACAAAAAACGTGCCTGTGTGTTTCCAGAACGGAGCCGATAATCGACAAAATAATCAATACTGGAATTGATACCAATACCCGCTTCTGGTTGCACCAAACATAAAACACAACGTCCGGCGCCGAACCGATGCTACCACTTTCGCAATATAACAGTTATGTTTAGGGCATATTCTTAACAGAGTACAACACTAGTACTCTTTCAAGGTAATAAATTGGGATTCAGTTGGTCTGTCAGCGTTCAGGGCAAGGCGCTCCTCGCAGCGAATGGCCATCGTCCTTTGCAAGAGGAGCAACGCCGCCATGGACGCTGACAGGCCAACCCTTCGGGCGCTCCTGTGGTGTTCCGCTGCGGCGTCGCCTAAAGCGCCTACTGTTGGTGCAGTGCTTGGCAAGGGAACAACCATTGCCTGCACACTGCGCCTCGCCTAAAGCGCCTACTGTTGGTGCCGCGAAACACCACAGGAACGCTGAATCCCAATTTATTACCTTGAAAGAGTACTAGGCCCATGCAGCAGGACCCGCTCGCTTTTACTATATTCCTGATTTTCACCGGTGCTGCCATCATCGCCACCATTGCCCTGTATGCACGACAGGCCTTACTGGTTGCCTATATTTTACTGGGTGTGTTGTTGGGCCCGTCAGCATTTGCCTTGGTCACTGATCCGGTATTAATCGAACAACTGTCGCATGTTGGCATCATGTTTCTATTGTTTTTGCTCGGTCTCAACCTGCCGCTGGCCAAGCTCATTCCACTGGTTCGGGAAACCACAGTGATTACCGGTCTCAGTTCTCTGTTGTTCGCCCTGGCAGGTGCCATGGTGGGTTGGGCATTTGGTTTCAATGTCATCGAAAGTCTGATTATCGGTGCCGCCCTGACCTTTTCCAGCACGATTATTGGCTTGAAACTTTTACCCACCACCGTGCTGCATCACAAACGCACGGGTGAAATCATCATCAGTGTTTTGCTGGTGCAGGATCTCATCGCCATTATTATTTTATTGTTATTGCAAACTGCCGGACAAGGCAGCCTGCCCTGGGCGGAGATTGCTCTGCGCATTGCCGCACTGCCATTATTGATGGCAACCGCCTATGTGCTGGAGCGTTTCATTCTGATCAAACTCATTGAGCGCTTCGACAAAATACAGGAATATATTTTTCTGTTGGCCATCGCCTGGTGCCTGGGTTTTGCAGAGCTTGCCGCCAGCGTGGGCCTGTCCACAGAAATCGGCGCTTTCATTGCCGGGGTCACCCTGGCCAGAAGCCCTATTGCCCAATTCATCGGTGAGCGTTTGAAGCCGTTGCGGGATTTTTTCCTGATTATTTTCTTTTTTTCGCTGGGCGCCAGCTTTGATCTGCGCATGCTGTCAAGTGTATTCATTCCCGCCATCCTGCTGGCGGCTATTGTACTTGTGGGAAAACCCTGGGTATTCCGCTGGCTGTTGCGCGGCTCCGGGGAGGCGTCGGGGCGTTCCAGCGAGATCGGTGTACGCCTGGGGCAGATCAGTGAATTTTCATTATTGATCGCTGTACTGGCGCTGGAGTTAAACATCATCAGCAGCGGGGCATCCTACGTCATCCAGCTTGCCGCCCTGCTGACTTTCATCGTTTCACCTTACATTATCGTACAACGCTACCCGACCCCCATTGCCATTACCGACAAGCTCCGGCGTGACTAAAAAAAACCAGAACGCTATTTTTTGGGCAAGGAAAATCAGACCTGCAATTCAGTCACCATCCCCGCCGCCAGCCAGGTTTTCAAAAATCCGGCTGCCTTCATGGGTACCATTTCCGGGTCCTGTATTTCTTCGGCCAGCGCGCCGCACAGTTCAGAAAAATCCGCCCCTGCCAGTGCCGCCTGTAATGCAGCAGCCTCATCGGCTTCCATTGAACGGTATTGTGTCACCAGCGCATGCCGCCACAGTAAACACTGCGCCGGCGCCAGCAAGCGTACTGGCTCAGGCACAGTTTCAGTATTTTTCGCTGTTCGCCAGCGGGTCAGGGTATTCCACCAAATGGCCATGGTACGCACTGAGGGGTGAAACTTTATTTTCAGTGCCGCCCATGCTTCGGGAGCAATGGCGGCCGCATCAGCTTCCGTAGCCACCATGCTGTCTGCCGCATCAAACGCGCCGACAAAGTGCCATTCCAGTTGCGCCATTTCAGCAGGCCAGTGGTGCTCGCCACTGGCCTGCTGATAACCCAAAAATGCGGGAAAGTCCTGACCGAACCAGCGCAATGAATAATAGCGGGATGGATATTTATGGGTGTATGCCACACAGACTTCGCTGAAAACATCATCACCCAAAAGCTGTTTCAGAATGCCATAATCACTTTCCAGCGCCTCTTCCAGCCGGGAAAAATAGGCATTACCATAGATAGCCAGACGCACATCACTGGACACTGCCCCGGTACTGTTAATGTATTTGCCAAACGCTTCATCGCCATTAACCACATTGCGTTTGAAAGCATTCTGTAATTCTTTCAGCCCAGGCATTACCATGTTTCCTGCCTTTTTGAATTATCATTTTCCGGCCTGTCATTACCCCATACACTACGGGCAATTTTGCGCAATTCACCCAGTTCCGCCATAAGTTCTTCAAAGGGTGGAAAACGATCATCGCGTTCGATCATCGCCGACACCGGACCAAAATATTTCAGTGCTTCGGCATACAGCTCCCACACGGGTTGCACCACAGGATGGTCGTGAGTGTCGATAACATAATCGCCGTAATCACTGTGTCCGGCAAGATGGAATTGCCACACACGCCCGGCAGGAATGCCTTTGATGTAGTCCAGTGGATCAAAACCATGATTGCGTGCGCTGACATAAATGTTATTGATGTCGAACAGCATGAGACAGTCGGCACGTTGCATGATTTCGGTATGAAACTCCCACTCGGTCATTTCCGACTGTACATAGCTCACATAACTGGAGGCATTTTCCAAAAGGATCTGTCGGCCCAGATAATCCTGCACTTGCTGCACTCGTGCAACAACATGGTCAATCGCCTCCTGGTTAAACGGCAGGGGCATCAGGTCATGCAGGTTGTGTCCACCCTGCCCGGTCCAACACATATGGTCAGACACCCATGGTGGTTCAACACGATCAATCAATTGTTTCAGTCGCTTCAGGTATGCCTGATCCAGTGGATCGGTACCACCGATGGATAACGACACGCCATGCATCACAATGGGATAATTTTCGCGTACCCGGTCAAGAAAATGCAACGGCTTGCCGCCATCCACCATATAATTTTCCGAAATGATTTCAAACCAGTCAACAGCAGGCCGGGTTTCCACAATCGTTTCGTAATATTCCGGCCGCAACCCCAGGCCGCAGCCCAGAAAAGGTTTGTTGGTTTTTGTTTCAGTTTGCACAAAACCACCTTAATGGATATATAAAAAAGCCGGTGTCACAAGGAAAAACGACTCCCCGCCACACCGGCCTTTTCAAGCAAAAGCGAAAATCAATCGCCGACTTTACCGCCAATGGCATCACAGGCATGTTTGCTCATGGTGACAAAACCCTGCCCCTTGCATGAGCTTTGACCCTTGCAGGCATTTGCAGCCGATTTGCAATCATTATTGCCTTTACACTTGTTGACCCCATAACAATGTACTTTGGCATCATGGTCACCACCGGCTTGCACAGTTGCCATAGGCGCAAAGGCGAACAGACTGGCAGCCGCTACGGCCAAGGCGATATTTGTGGTTTTCATTGCTTTCATTGGTTTTCTCTCCATGGATTGAATAAAACAGCTGACTAAAACATCATAGCTATCAGTAAAACAAACTACGCACTTCCATCAAAACAGGAAATCATCCCGCATCTATCACAACAGTGTGTGATGTCCTCACCCTGAACGCAGAAACAATACCAGGCAGACTTGGGCCCGATTGGCCTCCAGGGCATACGTACAGACTCCGACGCACGATCCCAGCGATTGTTACTGAGCCGATGGCAAAATACAATGATCTTAAATACATCAAGGAACATGCGCCGTCCTAGGAGTCTGTCGGACTTAGGGAATCGTCGCGAGAGAAAACCATTTTGAGTCCATTTTTTTGATCGTTTGAGGCGAATATTGGACATATTTAACGAAAAGGATCGAGAAAATGGGCCGAAATGGTTTTTTCGCAGTAGATTCACCCTAAGTCCGACAGACTCCTAGAGCGCTAATTCTCCCGTACCCTGTCCCCGCAGCTCATCAGCCACCATCACCGCTTTTTGCCATGCCGGATCTTGCAACAGAAACGCTCTGTCAATATTATGCCGCTCGTGCAACCGGGCCAGGCGCACATGGGCAACAGGATCATCATTCTCATCCAGGTTATCCAGCAGCTTCGTTGCCTCATCCGGGTGATTGCACACCAGCAACATATCGCAACCTGCCGCCCGGGCTGCCTGTCCACGCTCAACGATATCCCCCATCACATGCGCGCCCCGCATGGTGAGATCATCGCTGAAAATCACCCCCTGAAAACCCAGGCGTTCGCGCAATACAACCTTTAACCAGTATGACGAAAAACAGGCTGGCTTGGCATCCACCGCCGCATAGATCACATGCGCGGGCATAATACCACCCAGCCCACCGCGCACCAGTCGACCAAAAGGCTTCACGTCTTCTGCGTAAATATCCTCGAAGCTGCGCTCATCCACCGGCATATCAATATGAGAGTCCGGCACCACCGCACCATGACCTGGAAAATGTTTGCCTGTGGCAACCATGCCAGCACGACGCATACCCAGCATCCAGGAAATGGCCAGTTCACCCACCGCCTCGGGGTTACGATGAAAGGCGCGATCACCAATAACCGTGCTCACACCAAAATCCAGATCCAGCACTGGCGAAAAACTGAAATCAATGCCTACTGCACGCAGTTCTGCCGCCATTAACCAGCCACAGGTTTCAGCCAGGTATTTGGCGTGTTTTTTATCATCATTGAAAATTTTGCCAAACACTCTGGCAGGCGGCAGTTCGGTAAAGCCGTGACGAAAACGCTGCACGCGCCCGCCTTCGTGATCCACAGCCACCAGCAGATGCGGGTCACGCAAACGGTGGATATCCGCCACCAATTGTTGCAATTGCCCGGGCGATTCATAATTTCGTGTGAACAGAATCACCCCACCCACCAGAGGATGCAATAATATTTCATGTTCTTCCGCGCTGATTTCCAGACCAGCGAGATCCAGCATAACGGGGCCAAGTGACATATTTTAAAAAACCTCGAAGTAAGTTAACTCACCGTTTCCGGTTACGCCCGGCAGATTGACAGACAATACCATCGGCATCAAGACTGTATACTTATCAGCACCTGTCATAAATGAGGGTTACCAGAAGTCGATGCTTGCGCTGACAAGTCCGCATGACAGCGGTTACATTGAGTGGCCACATATTCCTGAACACGGTTCGGGTGCTCGACCTGCTGCGAGAGCAGAATGATCAGCGCATCTTTTTCTGTATGGCTGAGGGTCTTTAGATCGGGCAGGGGTTGCATGGCTGTGGAGGTTATATCAAAATCTATCCGTTATTCAATAGATTGTGGACGTTTCGGGCTGAGTAGTTACAGAAAAGCAATAATAAAAAAGCACTGAAAATCACGAAACGTTGCCTGGATATACAAGAGGATTTTGTCCTGTCTGAACCGGACAGCTGGCGAAAAGAGATTGCTGCACTTATTACAGGCGTATAAACACGGATAATGTTAACGCGAAGCAATGCACCCCGGCTTTTTCAGTTACCCAGGTCCCCTGTTTTTCCCGGCCTTACCAACGGTTATTTATATATTTGCGCACCGGGTTCTCAAAATAATAAAATGACATTGACCCAACAAGCAGACTCACCGCCAATAATACCGGCCCGGCCAGAAAGAATGCATCCCCTTCCCTGGTTCCATAATAATAAAATGGCTGTTGCCACAAATATATTGAAAACGAAGCGATTCCAAGCAAACGCAGAGGTTTAAATTCCAACGCTCTCTTAAAAAAAGCGGGCGCCAAATCAAGGTGATTCACTGTAAATGCCAGTAAAAACGGGGACAACAGCCATTTTAAATACCAGGGGGAAAATATGCTGTAACAGAAAAAAGCCAGCCCTAATGTCACCAAGGGCAACCAATCAGGCACATGTGGAGCAAACCTGTCTTTTATTAAAAAATAACCCGCAGATAACAGCAGGTGACCCGCCACTACTTCTGTTTTTAGTTTATAGTTACTCGTCGCAAGCGAAGGATACTTTGTAAAAACGTAGTACAAAACAATGGACGCGACACCCAGAAAAATCAAAGGAACAAATTCCATTCGCTTTAAAAATGCAAATAAAGTAATAATACCGAGCAATATGTAACAATGCTCTTCAACATTTAATGACCACAAATGGCCTATTGGGATACCTGCTTCCCAGATGTGTGAATCTTCGGGAAAGTAAGTCCGCAAAAATGTGATTGTATAAAGATAATTTCCATGTTCCCCGGATAAGGAAAATAAAAAGCTGGCCGCATATACCAGCGATACAAAAACAATAAAAACCGGGAAAATTCTGCTTATTCTTCTTTTGTAAAATATATTTAACGGGACTCGTTTTACGTATAGAATATTGCTCATCAACATCCCGGACAAAACAAAAAAAACATCCACTCCCATCCGGCCTAAATTTATCCACTCCACTGGAAAAAAATGACTGGTCAGCACCAAAGCAATCGCCAACCCCCTCCATCCATCCAGATAATCCACCCTTTCGAGTTCGGTTTTTCCATGTTCAGAAGAATTTTTTACAATTTTTCCTATTGATAACAACCGCTTGCATCCTTTTGTTTTATAAATTCGTCCATGTTCCGCCAAACCCTGACACTGTAAGTATTTACCCTGCGGGCAGGAGTATAAAACCTGTTAGGTTAATAGTAAGCGGCTTATGGGAATTGTATTGAAAGCAACAGGGCTTGTCGAAGGACTTTGCTGATGTGGTGGCCATGACCCACCTATCTTGTTTCTGTAAGGCAACTTTCCGTTATCAGCAATCTACTCGTGGTTTTCATTTTATGTCACGGTACCGCTGCTACTCATAACGCAACGCATCAACCGGTTTGAGACTGGCTGCCCGGTAAGCAGGGTAATAACCTGACAGCATACCGGCAATGATCGACACCAGCATTGCCAGCACTGCGGTCAGCCATGAGATGCCCAGATCATATCCACTCAGGTAACTTATTCCAAAACCCGCAACAATTCCCAACACCATACCCAGCACACCGCCAATGACACTGATCACTGCGGCTTCCAGCAGAAACTGTAATAAAATATCCCGACGATATGCCCCTAATGCCTTGCGGATGCCAATTTCGCGTGTACGCTCAACTACCGCAGTACTCATGATATTCATAATGCCTATACCGCCTACCAACAATGAAACCAGAGCCGCCAGCAAGCCAATAAACGAGATTTTTCGCAATAAATCCTCCGCTGTGGAAATCCATACATCCATACTTTCCGCAGTGTATTCATAACGATAATTATGCCGACGCTTGAGCAGTTCTGTTAATTCATTCAGCGCTTTTGCCGTCACTGTCACGCTCACTGCTTCTGCTTGCAACGTATGAATATCCTTGGAGCTCAGCTGTTGCTGGTAAAGCGTGTACGGAATCAATACACGTTGATTCACATCATAATCATTCTTTCCCAACTGCGACAAAATGTCCCTGTCCTTGAATTTCAGAACACCAATCACTGTCAAACGAATACTGCCCCAGCGTATCACTTTTTTTATGGGGTTGGCGTGTTCACCAAACAATGCATTCCGCACTTTGGTGCTGATGATCGCAACCGGCTTGCGGCGCTGGATATCATCCTGGCGAAAATTGCGCCCCACACTGAGCTTGTCATTATTGATATCAACATAAGCAATTCCCACGCCCTCAAGATTGGCATTGGTGAAATTGCCTTTTGAATGCAGTGGTACATTATTTTTATAGTGATACACCACTGGCGTCACTTGTTTTACCGAGGCGCAGCACGACGGCATAAATGCCAGGTCATCGTTATTGATACCACTGCCCTTGCGCACACTGCGGAAAGGGTTGTCATCTTTCCAGTTGCGATAAATCCATAATGTTTCCAGGCCGTAAGTTTCCAGCTCCTGGTAAATGTATTTTTTCATACCCTGACTGACCGTACCCACCACCATGACAGCACAGATACCAATCGTGATACCCATAACACTGAGTACGGTGCGTAATTTGTTTTCTTTGAGTGACGCTATAGCCTGTAGCAGAACATCATGGAAAATGCTTACATGGAATGTATTCACTTTTACATGTTTTCGTTTTGATTGTCAGAAATTTCACCATCGCGCACACGGATAATACGTTGTGCAAATGCCGCAATTTCATTTTCATGGGTTACCATTACGATAGTTTTCCCACTGATTTGCAGCTGTTGAAAGAGCCGCATGATGTCGTGACTGGCCTGTGAGTCCAGTGCACCCGTCGGCTCATCGGCAATGATAATTTCAGGATCATTGACAATCGCACGCGCAATTGCCACCCGCTGCTGCTGGCCACCAGACAAATGTGCAGGAATATGTTTGGCCCGCTCTGCAAGACCAACAATTTTCAATGCTGCAAGTGCACGTTTTTGTCGTACAACTGGCGACACACCGGCATAAACCATGGGCAATTCAACGTTATGCTTTGCGTCAATACGGGGGATCAGGTTAAACGACTGAAAAACAAAACCAAGCCAGCGGTTGCGAATTGCCGCAAGGCTATCCTCGCTGGCCTCCTGGATAATTTTATTATCCAGCATGTAGCTGCCGCTGTCGGCAGTATCAAGACAGCCAAGAATATTCAATAGCGTCGATTTACCAGACCCCGATGGCCCCATAATGGCAACGAACTCGCCTTTTTTGATGTCAACAGAAACATTCCGCAGCACTGGTACCGACAAATTTCCACGCTGATAGGTTTTGTGAACATTGTGCAGCTGAATCATTTGATACCGGTCTGCACGGGCCATTGCGGCACTATGATTTTATTCGCCAGCCTGCCTGGAATATACCCTGTCGCCATTTTTTAACGCTGTTCCCTTGGGCAGAATCACTGTTTCACCGGCACTCAGGCCTTGCTTGACTTCCGCCATGGAAAAATCCTCAATTCCCGTTTCAATCATTCTCATGCGCACAGAATCACCTTCCAATACGGCCACCATGGTCTGTCCATCCTGGTTAATCAGTGCTTCAAACGGTACTTTGAGCGTATTAAGATTCCACACCGTGCGGATGTCAGCGTTAACCTGTTGGCCATAACGGAGCAACGGCGCATCATTACCCAGGCTGATGTACACTTTTACAGAATTTGCATCCTGTTTACTGCCCGCCTCGGCTCCCAAACGCACCACCGACTCCTGCCATTCCTGCCCGGGAAAGGCATCACTGGACACCATCACCAGCTGCCCCACATTAATGGCAACACTGTCTGCGGCATCCACTTGCGCTTCAATTTCACGTTGTGCGTCATCCATCAATGTGAACAATGTTTCCGCCGGGTCCACCCACTGACCAATTTCAGCATGACGGGCAGTTACTGTTCCCGCAAACGCCGCCGTAATTTTTTGGCTGTCAAGCTCCAGAGTTGCGCTACGCACCTCTTCCGCAACAATGCCTGCCTTACTGCGTGCGGTAAGCAAATCAGTCTCAGCATCTTCCACCAGATGCTGTGCCACCGCACCTTTCGCATACGCCCTGCGTAAACGGTCCAATGTACGCTGCGCCATTACAATGTCTTCCCGCGCCGACGATAAACTGATTTTGACGCGCTTCAAACGACTGACCAGTTCACGGTCATCAATTTTGGCCAGCATCTGCCCCTGCTTGACCTTGTCACCCTCTTTTACCAGTATTTCCACCAACCGCCCGGCTCTTGCCGAACTCACATTTACACGCTGTTTGCTCACTATGCGCCCCGGTACGCTGACGGATTGAAATATTTCACCGGATTCCACAAACACCGTATCAACCGGCTGCGCCGGTTTAAAATAAATGTCCCAGGCCATGAGGGCCGCTATCACGACAACGGCAACACCCAACACACGCAACAACAAGCCGCGCACCCCCACCATTTCAACAAAAGAGTGCAGCATATCCAGGGTACCGGAACGACCAAACAAACCAGCACGTTGGTCTTCCAACAACGGGTATTGCTCAATCTCACCGAGAATATTGTAATCATCTGTTTTTGCGGTATTTTGCGCCTTGAACACATCCGGCTCGACAGTTGGCGCTTCTTCGCTTTTGTCCGGCCCACCGGCAACCGCAGAGACAGGCTGACCCACATCAATCGTCTTACCATCATCGGTTATTGTTGCGTTCGACCCGTTTTCCATTGCCCGCAGGATAGATGAATCTTTTGATGCCCTCGCAGCAGGAAGAACAGGGGCCGCAGACGTAGCAGGCTGGACGGGCTCAATGACAGGCGGCGCACTGGTTAACACCGGAATATTTGCTTTTTCGGCAACAGACTTAGAGGGGGAAGAAGTCTGTTGCGGCGTTACGGGCAGCTCTGGCTCACGCAGGGGACGGTAAGTGGTATGCAACGTCACCACCTTGCCATTATCCGGGCCGCGGCCTGTTTTCCCCGGCCTGACTTTCGGCGGCTTTGCCTCAAGCTGCCTGCCATCAAACAACAAACGCCGGATATGGCCATCCAGCTCATCGGCATTCACCGGCTTTTTCATCACCTGGTTAGCGCCTGCGTCATATACATTCACCAGCACCTCAGCATCTGTGGCGCCGGTAATGACGATAATCGGCATAACACTGATTTTCGGATGACCACTTTGCCGCAGGGTGCGAATCAGATCATCGCCATCCATGCCCGTGGGGGATACTTTCAGGTCGGTGAGTAACAGATCATAGTCTTCCTGCACCAGCGCCACAAAGGCGGGCTCGGCTGAGGAAAAATGATCAACCTGATAACCAAAGGGTTGCAGCAGACGCCGCACCACATATGCCGATGTGCGGCTGTCATCCACATAACACAGGCGCGCTGCCACCGACACATTTTCGGAACCCGCTACTCCGGTATTCACTTCACCCCTGGAATCCTTCTTATCCATATACTGCACACCCTAAAACGTTTACCTAATACTGCAAAAAACAAACCAGCCCTGAACACCTTCAGGCATCGGCTCACGTGATTGGGTTAATTGTCTGTTTTGTATGATAACGTGGCCCAGGCTGGGAGCACTCCCCCGTTAGGAGTCTGTCGGGCTTAGGGAATCGTCGCGAGAGAAAACCATTTTGAGTCCATTTTTTTGATCGTTTGAGGCGAATATTGGACATATTCAACGAAAAGGATCGAGAAAATGGGCCGAAATGGTTTTTTCGCAGTAGATTCACCCTAAGTCCGACAGAC
>DROS01000057.1 GCA_011321815.1 Gammaproteobacteria bacterium | reverse complement strand
TATTGGCAATGGATACAGCAAATGCAAATGCGGCTCTACCAAAGGAAGAATGCCCTACGGGTTGCTATGCAGTGCTGTATCAATCCGGGATGAATTCTGAACCGGGGAAGACTGGGGCCTGGGATTTTCACCTATTTTTGGCGGGGCACACCGGACTTTACTGTCAAATCGGGCACAAACAACTTTTTGATTTAAACCTGTTTTTGCCAAACCCGACGAACCATGCCCAGAAAGTTCTTCAGATTGCCTCTTACGGTTCCCAACCGGGCAGCCGACATTATATGAAGCCCAATGTATTTTGGAACAGGTTTCCCCAGTATTCTAAGACCCGACAGGCGCGCAAAAAGCACGCGCCGACGTCCAAATTGCCCTGGCTGCATACGGGTTAACCGGGAGGAGTCGAAAGACTCCAAAGAGATTTTTTTTGCATCTTTCGCTTTTGCAAGCAGAGTAGCACCTAACGGCGTGCGAGCAACAATCAGACTCGTCCCTTCCTGCTCCTCAAAAAGGGGGTAGCCTTGCTCATCGCATTCCCAGGCATCTGCACAAACCAAATCAGCAGCAGCGCCGGTGCCATCTGCACAGATTTTACAACGATGCTGCACATGCCGCGACAACACCTTGCCCCAGCTGTCGTGATAACTCATTTCAAGTGTGCTGCCATCGATAAGCGTGGCCGTTGCCTTGCCTGGCCAACCATTGCCCCGAAAACGAAAAGCACTGATTTTATCGAGGGACGTGCCCATTTTTTCTAAAACGGCCTCTCCTCCTGATAGTGAGGGAACACCAGCACAAAAGAATGATAACATTACAGGTATGCGCGCATTTATTCTCTCATCCTCTTTGGCCAAAGCACGCAACGCAGCCACGTCACAAGGCTTTCCAACAAAAGCAAAGCGTTGTTTGCTGTTTATATGGCGATGCAATTCTTCCAGCGGGGCAGAAGGCGCGTACCGCGACCCTGCTGCCTGTAAAACAGAGGCGGCTGTTCTGGATAAACGTGTAACATTTCCAATCGGCAGATCCTGAGCAGCAAAATTCTGAATAACTCCATCCACCTGATCAGTTTCAAGAAGATGAGTTAGAATTGCACTAAGCACTCCACCAGAAGACGCTGAATGGCGCAAACGGGGATTTACCGCATGTCCGGTGTGCATGCTGATGAAAGGCCCCCACAGAACGTCGTCATGTTGTTTGTCAGACACCAAAACCTCTTGCCGTAATCCGGGGCATATCCGAGCAATTCTTTCATTTTCAGCCGCTGTCAGTGCTGATTTTTGTGTCGGACGCAAATAACCCGGTGTCTCGTATGTCATGGCGATCTTGCCCGGGGCAATCAATGCACATCCACCACAACCTGAACATAGATTACCACGTCTCACACGTTTGAGTGCTTTTGACTGCCCTTTCATATTTATTACGCCTCGTTTCTGATCTGCGATCATGCGCCATTTCTTTGGCATACTCTTTATGAAAAGACACGCCCCGGTATCATCCTATCCGATTCCACGGATTGACAGTCGCTTCCTGAACACATTCTTTAGATATGGTTCTGGATAAGAAAGAAAGTTATTATGGTCTCTTTGTTGAATTGTGCTCTTGAGAGTTGGCAGCCGGGATTTCGAGACCCCTATTTTATGGGCTGGGTAACCGTAATTATTTATATTGCAGCTTCATTACTGGCATGGTCAGCGTCTAAATGCCCAAGCAGCGTATCGACAACAAACCGATTTGAACGATTGTTCTGGCGATTGGTGGCATTGTTGATGGCATTGCTGGCGATAAATAAACAACTCGATTTGCATACATTCTTTATCGCTCTTGGAAGATGCCTTTCACATAGCCAGGGGTGGTATGACGAACGTAGAGACGTGCAAATGTGGATTGTAATATTTATGGGTATGGTAACGGGTGGACTGGGTTTGTGGATTCTCTGGGGTTTGCGCCCTGTCTTAAAGCATATGGCCCTTCCGTTTCTTGGACTTGCCGCAGTTGCATGTTTTGCCCTGCTTCGACTTATGTTGTTTTTCCACGTTTACCACACCCATATTCTCGGAAATAATAATATAGTGCCCCGAATATTTGAACTTGCCGGTCCTTTATTGCTGTCGGTAAGCGCTTACCGCTATTGCCGATCCGGGACATCGACATCGAGATCGAGATCGAGATCGAGACTGTGATCAAGAAAGGAGTATTTATTTACCAGGATTAATATTAAGAAATTGCATAATTTATTAATGACAGAGTTAATAAATGTAGTTAATAAAGAATTAGGGAACGGATTCTTGATCTAAATAAGAAGGTGGATTTTATGAAAAAGCTATTACTCACGGCTTCTGTCGCCGGACTTATGGTGACAGCAGCAAACGCAACGCCATACCCGACATTTACATTTGATGAATCGGCTTCATCAATCAGCGTTACGCCAAATGGATCGCTTTGCTTTGGATGTGATTTGACTGCATCCTTTTCAGCAGGAGTTGACGGAGCATCGTGGACGCCAACATCTGCAACGGACAGCTGGACAATCGGGAACTTTATTGACTGGAACGCAGCCGGTGGATTTGGTGGCGCTTTGTACGATGTCGCGGTCACGCTGGCGTTCTCCAGCCCCGATCCTGCTTCTACAAGTACGACTGGCGCGGCAGGTTATGCATCGTTTTTTGGCGTTATCTCTGGCGGATTTCTGAGCTGGGATCCAGTTCCAAGCCTGACATTTGCGCAGGGATCGACTCTTGATATTGCACTTGAAGACGGCATAGCCATCGGATTTGGAACCAGTGTATCTACCGGGGCAACTTTCACCGGTAACACCATTGCCCCTGTACCGCTTCCTGCGACAGGTTTGCTTTTGTTGGCCGGGATCGCAGGTTTGGGCGTAGCGCGCAAACGCAAAAAAGCAGCCTGATTTGTTCTGAGAACAATCTTAATCAGGAAGGCCCGGTTCGCCGGGCCTTTTTATTTTAGGAAACTTATAAATTCCCACCAAGCGCCTGTTTCAACATCCACATCATTCGTAACAGCCGCAAACGTACCAATGTGAAAATAGCCCGGATTTTCTCCCCCATAGATGCAAGCTTTTGGCTAAACAATACTTTCGGTATATGAACTAACGCACTTATTGGCATAGCGATGCCTCGCAATGCCCAACGTAGCCTCGTTTTCAACCCTGTTCCGCGATCAGCTTGATATGAGGCGAATAACTCATTGGTAAGGCGTTTCCATTTGTGCCTTAACGCCGGCCAGTCCGATCGCGTTGGATGGCTAACAACAAGCGTATCTTCATAGATCAGGCGATATCCTTTTGCTACAGCCCGCATGCTCCAATCGCGATCTTCCGATACGCCGGTCCTGAACCCCCCAACATCTTGAAACACATCGCGGCGGGTTACCAAATTTCCTGCCCCCGTAAACCCCTGCACTTCAATATAATTCCGAAAGTTAAATGCAAAAACAGTCTCAAAAGCTTCTGCGCCGCTTCTTGGTGCCGGTGTTTCGTCAAAAACATCAACACGCCCACCAATAAGATCAGCCTTTGGGATTACCTCCAATGCTATTCGGACCCAATCAGGCGCAGCCACACAATCAGCGTCAATGAAAAGCAAAAACGGCGCCGTGCTCTCTTTTACGCCGCGATTCCGTGCAGCTGCAGCCCCTTTTTCGGATTCGACAATAAATCGCACTTCCGGGAAATCTTCTTTTAGCGGTAATAAAGATTGTGTCGAGCCGTTATCGACAACAACAATATCAACATTTCTGGTGTCGTTTTGCGCCAGAGAAGTAAGGCAGGTTTTCAATCGTTTTACGTCATTGAAATGGGGGATGATTACAACAGCTTCAGCCATTGCTATATTCATAGCCATCATCATTGCCCAAATACCGGCTTTTATTCAGCACAACGCCCATTACATTTGTTAGTTCTGCGAGCTGGCGTTCCGCAACATCAATCTGAGCAATGGTGGTTTTATCCGCCTCTGCAATCAGCAGTGCACAATCCACGTTTTTCAGAAACCCAAATGTATCATCAGCACCAAGCAACGGTGGCAAATCAAACAGCACAATATCAGGGTTAAAACAATTATCTATTTCATCAAGACTTTCGCGTGCACGGTTGCTTTGTAGTATTTCGGAAGAATTTCCAATCGGCCCATTATTAAGACCAAATGCCACGTTGTCGCCGAAACGTAAGCCGTGTTCCGAGAACTCGATCTCACGTTGCAGCACGGTCGCCATATTATGTTTGCACTTTTGCCCCAGAATTCGGCTTAACCCGCATCGCCGCAGATCGAGATCCAGTACAAGCGTTTTTTTGTCACGCTGGCGACCGAAACTGAATGCAAGGTTTGCTGTGGTCGTGGATTTTCCGCTCCCTTTTTGTGGGGAAACAAGCGCGACCCTTCGCCAGCTATTCTTTGTCGCATGCTGTATGATGCGCGTTCGTAGCATATCGAACGGGCCCGCATCTTCTCCTGCGTTATACGAAACCAACAGATTCTTTCTTACTACTCTCGGCTTCAGGTCAAAGCTGGGCAATTCCGCCCAAACGTCACCAGGCGTTTCTATCAATTGTTCTTCGGCCGGATTTTGTGCAACATTTTGGCGGGCTTCCTCGCGTTGTGCCCGCGCCTTTTCAATTGCTACCTGTAGTTTTTCCATTAACTAAATTCCTTCCTGACACAAGACAGGCTGAATACGATCACCATCGTACACCAAATTTGGTCATTAACTTATCCGCCAGCAAATCAAGTGGAAGATAATAAGTATGAACAGCATAAATCAGAGCAGGCAACCCGAATAATATCACCAGAATTCGCAACAATTTAAAACTGCGTTGTGCAAATAGTTCGCGGCGTGAGAAAATATGTGGGATAGTTGCAATTGGCGTGATCCCCAGTTTCTTGACCAGATCCTCGGGGCGCCTGATGGATTGGTTCAGCATTTCCAATAAGAACACAAGCCCAAGACCCGCCAAAATTCCAAAGATGCTTCCTCCCCCTGCGATAAGCATCCGATTTGGCTTGGTAGGAACATTGGGCACAAAAGGTGGTTCGATTACAGAAATCCGTTGCCCCCGGGAAAGGATTTCAATTCTTTCACCGGTGCTTGCCCGGGACAGCCGGTCTACCGCGCGATTGTATTGTTGCTGAGTATTGGCATAAGCCAATTCCAGTTTATCGAGTTTAATAGCATTCGCAGGGGTTCTGGAGATTGTATCTGCAAGCGCGGCAAGCTCTTTTTCTGTAGTAGCTTCGCGCTCTTGCAAAACTGCCTGACGGGTATCGATCCCTGCTAGCTGAACATCCAAAAGCGAATTTCCT
>DROS01000056.1 GCA_011321815.1 Gammaproteobacteria bacterium | reverse complement strand
TTTGCAAGAGGAGCAACGCCGCCATGGACGCTGACAGGCCAACCCTTCGGGCGCTCCTGTGGTGTTCCGCTGCGGCGTCGCCTAAAGCGCCTACTGTTGGTGCAGTGCTTGACAAGGGAACAACCATTGCCTGCGCACTGCGCCTCGCCTAAAGCGCCTACTGTTGGTGCCGCGAAACACCACAGGAACGCTGAATTCCAATTTATTACCTTGAAAGAGTACTAGCAGCCTATCCGGGACATTCGAGCCTCTAACTTTATATTGACGAAAATTCAAAGAATTCAACTGATATACCCGTGGCGTTTGGGATTTAGGTTTAAGTGTGCGTCATAATCGCTACGGATAGTATGTTAGGTTAAAGTAATAACGCCGTACAACCAGTCAACCAGATGACGCAATTGTTCCAGGTCAGCCTCCGTCAGAGGTGTATCATGATCGGCATCCGGTATGGAAAACACTTTTAATGGCCCATGGTAAGCATCGATAACCTGACGCTGGATTCGGGCCGGCACAACCCGGTCCTGCTGTGCAGTAACAAAAACAGCGGGCGCTGTCGCCCTCCGGGCATTGGCAAGACTATCCAGTTCGTGCGGTATCTGTGCGGCTATCCAGCGGGTCAACCATTTAAAGTGCCACCAGCCCGATTGCGCCAGAACCCCCTCACGCAGGGCTGGCGGATTCTGCACCAGCACAGCCTCAACCTTGAAGTGCGCCGCCAGATAAAGTGCGCTCACACTGCCAAGACTGCCGCCTGCCACAACGACGGGAGTCTCTCCAGCCGCCTGTCGAATCTCCGTCAGTGCCCGCTCGGCCATTGCCGACAATTTCTTCAGACTTGCCGTGCCACTGCTGTTACCGTAACCAGGAGGGTTGACTGCCCAGATTTCCACGCACCGTTGTGACCAGCAACCCTCGACAAAATCCGTTGTGTCTTCGGCACGACTGGCCGTTCCGGGAAACTCCAGCACGTACAGGTCCGGCACTTGCTGCGCGCCCTGCCCGATGCGGTGTACCCACACTTCCATCTCGCCATCGCCATGAGGCAACAGCAATGAATTTTTTTGCGGCACATGGAGGCTATGCCGTGTCGGCTGCAGAATAATCCTGTCCGTCAACCAGCTGGCGAAAGACATCAGATACTTAGGGAGGTGTTAACATTAATAACGTCACCCCGGCGAAGGCCGGGGCCAGAAGTTTAAACCGCTGGATTCCGGCTGAAAACATGCCTGAATACCCAAAGCGTTTCGCGGGGCAGGCTCTGACGGCAGTCGCTGCGAGCAGCGGGGAGTTAAACCCAAAGAGATCAATTCCCCCCCCTAAATAAAAAATGCACGGCCGTAGGGTGTCGTACCCTTGGCATTGTAGTGAATTCGGTGACGCTTGCCGTTGTATCGCTGAAGAAGACCCGCATCATCAAGTTCGGCGGGTAAATCCGGCGGCACTGATTCATGGTGCCGCATCACATAGCGCATCGCCAGCGGCGCCCGCAGAAACAGCCCCCTTAAGCCGGTATGAGCCAACTCTTTCATCCAGACTTCCGTGTTTCCTAGCAATGGTTCAGGTAATTTATCCAGTATTACTCCTTCATCCTGTCCGCTGGCGATCAATCGTTTCACCGTCAACAACACCGTGTAACGTGCCATGGTGGCGCAGGAGCGCACCAGCGGGTGGTAGGTATCCTGCTCCGGGGGTAGATGCACTGGTGTCATCGCCTGTGGGTCCACCATGCGGATTTGCTTAAGCAACTCGTTCCACTGACTGCGAATATCCTGCTCCGCAGTATCACCGGGAGGTGAATGCTTTAGCCAGGCGTCTTTCTCCCCTGCCAACATACGCGCCAGCGTATCACGCGCCGCACCATCACCCAGTGTCACTGTCGATCTGAACAGTTCAGCCAATCCTTGCTTGCCGCCGGGTAAACGCAAAGGATAACTGAACCAGTCGCGGCCCTCTAATGCGTCTTCCAGGAACATCTGGGAACCGGCAAAGGCCCGCAGGCTTAGCCAGTAAATTTGCGCATCGTCATCCATACCCTTGCGAAAATCCCAATCGACATCCGGACGCCGCCAGGATACCCAGCCAAACACCAGGTCCGGGATGCGCGGATCAGCACCAGTCTCGGCACCCGCAAGCTCCACGAGCAGCGGTTCCTTGCCTTCTTCAAAAACAAAGCGCAGCTGCACATGCTGCAAGGGGCCCAACCTTCCCCCTTCCCCAAACGGCACCAGTGTCAATTCAGCGCTCTTCAGTCCGTCTAACGGAACCCGAACGCTATGCAGAACGGTGGATTTTTCAAACGGGTTACCCCCGTAATTGACATGACGCAGGACAATAGATGCGGGTTCACCGTATAGATCACTGGCCGACCAATCGACCAGTGCCGGGATCGCAGCCGCCATATACCCGCCCGGAATAACGTCACGATCAGCTCGCAGGCGCATAATCTGCGCATCGTCTTCTATCCAGGAAAGTATCTGGTTGGGCGACAGAGTCCTGTAGCGGCTATCTGTGTCAAATTCGCTCATGTACGGTTTTTCCTGTTCTTCAAGCGATTTCTATTAAGTTATAACAACCGCTGTGACAGTAACAGATCACGGGTACTGCATCCAACAATCGGTGGGGTCAGAAAAGCCGATCTGATCCTGATTAATTTCCATTCCTAAGCATATTTGGCCAAATTTGTTATTTGTCAACGCAGAGGGCACAGAAATGCAGAGAGAAAAAACAATCATCGGCTCTTAACTTCTTGTAAAATGAATCCATGCCTATACCTGTAAGTTATGGTGTAATAACAAATCAGGGCTAACCATGAGGAAAACCAGTGAAACAAAAATTAATTTTTGTAGTTGTTTCATTTCTGTTGCTAAGCAGCTGTGATAACAATAATCATGGCGGCAACATGATGGGGGGTGGCGGTATGATGGGTAATATTGAAATACGGGGAGAGCGGCCACCACAGGAAACCAATAGTCAGTATGTGTCAGGATACCAGCAGGCGAAAATCACCTGCACACAATGTCATGCCCTGCCACATCCCAATCAGCACACAAGCTCAGAATGGCCAAATGTCATCACGAGAATGGAGAACCACATAAGAACATACGGCAAGAGCATGCCGGATAAAACCGAACTGAAATCCATCATCAATTATTACGTGGGCAATGCTAACTGATGTTAAAACCAGCAACACCGCCACAGCATACCATGGGTTTTGTTTTCTCCCTCAGTACCGGGCTGGGGGGCACAAGCGCTGTTTGAACAACTCAACTGATCCCGATCATCCAGTTTTGAGAGCACGTCTATGTAATGGCCTGTAATCTCTGCATGACCTGACAAAAATTATTACTGTAGGTTAATCTCCCCATGTTTAACACTATCGCCATACTGATTACTGCCGCCGCTCTATTCAGTTATCTTAATCAGCGTTTTATTCACCTGCCAACCACCATTGGTTTGATGGTGATTGCACTGGCTCTCTCAATAGGCTTGGTATTGTTGGGTGCGCTTGGCTGGCCGACACTGCGTCTGAACGCTGAAGTATTTCTACGCGGTATCAATTTTCATGAAACCTTTATGCAGGGCATGTTAAGTTTTTTGCTATTTGCCGGAGCACTGCATGTCAATCTGTCCGACCTGCGTGAGCAGAAGTGGATAATTGCACTGCTGGCCACGCTGAGTGTGGTGATATCCACCTTTCTGATCGGCGGGTTTACCTATTGGCTGAGTGGCCTGTTGAGCCTGCAACTACCGTTTATTTACTGTCTGGTGTTTGGCGCCCTTATCTCACCAACCGACCCGATTGCGGTATTGAGCATACTCAAGACAGCCCGCGTGCCCAAAACCCTGAAAACCAAGATCACCGGCGAATCGTTGTTTAACGATGGTGTGGGAGTAGTCATGTTTTTAGTGTTAGCGGGTATTGCTGCCGACGGTCAACCGATCACTGCCGATAGTGTCGCCTGGGTATTTTTAACAGAGGCCGTTGGTGGTATTGGTTTTGGCCTGATCATCGGCGGCATCACCTACTACTTGTTACGCAGCATTAATAATTATTCCGTTGAAGTATTGATTACACTGGCTCTGGTCACTGGCGGGTATGCTCTGGCATCCACCCTGCATTTATCCGGGCCCATTGCGATGGTGGTGGCTGGACTGCTGATCGGCAACCATGGGCGTCGCTCGGCGATGTCTGAAACCAGCCGCCTGCATCTGGATACTTTCTGGGAGTTGGTGGATGAAATGCTGAATGCAATCCTGTTTGTGCTTATCGGACTGGAGGTGTTGATATTGAGTTTTAAAATCAGCTACTTTCAGGCAGCGCTGGCATTGGCACCGGCAGTACTGCTGGCCCGCTTGATCAGCGTCAGTGTGCCAGTACTGCTCTTGCGTAGCGTGCGACACTTCAGCTCTGGCATTATCCCCATAATGACTTGGGGTGGTTTGCGTGGCGGCATTTCAGTGGCCCTTGCCTTGTCACTGCCACTGGGACCGGAGCGTGAAACCATCCTCGCCGTGACCTACTTGATCGTGGTATTTTCCATCACGGTTCAGGGTCTGACTATTGGACATGTGATCCGACACTGGTTCCGATAGACCGCCCCGGAAAAATACGCACAGTTCATAAATTTAGGAATAGAAAATCACATAAGAACATACGGTAAGCGCATGCCGGATAAAGCCGAACTGAAATCCATCATCAATTATTATGTGTATTACGTGGGCAATGCCTGCTGATGTAAAACCGTAACCTCGCTACAGTATAAACATGAATTGGCAATAAGGATTACTACTGTAGGTTACCTCGCCATACTTAACATTATCCCATCATGATGGGTGAACAGGCGCGACATTGACACCGATAGTGTAAACCAGCTCGCCACCAAAATAGGCCGCTGTCAGCAGGGTGCCAACCCCCAGCAGCGAGATAGCGAAAAATGCCCAGCCTTTACCCGCATCGAGACTTATGCCGCGCCAGCGTGAAAAAACCTGCCACAGCGTCAAACCGATCAGTATCCATAAGGTAGTCAGCCCCAGTGTTTCGTGTTGTTCCAACGGTGCTTTTTTAAAACCCAGCTCCACAGCCTTGTCCAGTGCGATGTCACCAAATATTGCGGCAGCTATGGCCGCCAGCGCGGCCAGAAATAATGCAATCAAACCCGTCGTCGGCAAACACGCTTTCGCCGTCAGATCCCCTCCTTTCAACAACACCAGAAAATCAATGGCCACGGCAAGCAGGAATAACACGATGGGGAAATGCACCAGCATGGGATGTATATGTGCGATATCGATCATGGGCTTTCTCTCGTATCCATTTATTAACCGGTTGTTGAAACTCGCGCAGACGAGCGCGCGACAAGATAACATTGGCCAAAAGAATAGCCTGCCCCACCAGCCTAGCATTTTAAGCCCGTTTTAACGCCGTAATAACGTACCGCTTGAGTCGAATGTCAACAATCTGTTCTGGTTAAGGAGCCTCTGATCAACTTTCTGTCTTATATGCTTCCAACCAACAAAACTCATTCAGACGCGCTTATTTGGCAATCTAACAGGTACATGCTGCATAAGTCCAGATTACCGAAACGGAAAATTAAGTGTGCATCCTATTTTCTTAGGATCACGTTCCTGACAATAGATTCATGACGATGGCCAATGGTTGTGTAACCCTGGTAGCAGACGGTTCACGCGGCTCTGGCATAAAATCGGCCAACGTGCTTCATTGGGCAAACAGGGATAAACCCACCCTGAAAAACCGAGAGGACATAAAAAATGCAAAAGCTCACCCGTCCCGGAAAACTTCATTTCTATATTTTATTCACATTGATGGTATGTGTTCCCACACTGTCCGTGGCGAAGACTGATGCGACTCAACCTTCCCCCGGACATAACTGTCCGGAGACGAATATTCTGCTAATCATGGCAGAAGATCTTTCCACCAGCCTGACCTTTGTCATGCAATCGCGTGCAGCGCAAGCCAGAGACAATCGGGCAGTAATGCTGTCACAGCTGAATGCCGCTGGTGTTGTGCTGAAACAGGCAACCAGCCGGGGGGCAGGTGCACGCACGGCACTGTTGATAAACAGTACGATATTGTCACGAACCAATGAAAGTAATGATCAACTGCTGACCTGGTTCCCGCTGCTTCACAGTGCTTTGCTTACCCTGCCGGATAATGAAATCACAAATTCCGCTGACGAGGCGATTGGTCGGGCCGAGGGTATTTTGCGGGATGGAGAACGCGGCAACGCATTGGATGAACTCAAGAAGGCTGGCCATTTTCTTGTCTGTGATGATTTGAGCTTACCCTTAGAGGCTGCCATCAAGGAGCAGACGCAGTTATTGTCCCGCATCCTTCAACGTAAACCTGTGGAAACAAAAGACTATGACACGCTAATAGATTCTCTGCGTACGGCACTCTCTTATATTTTAAATCACAGCAAAATCTGATCAGAGATGGTTTAAGATTTCCTGGAAAACTTAATGTTTGATGAGGTATGAATGCCAAATAACAACTCAATGCCCTTGCATAGCAAACAACGCAACAAAATGGGGCTGTGGCAGGTCATTGCACTGGCCGTGGGCACCATGGTGGGCGCCAGCATTTTCTCCATCTTTGGCCTGGGTGCGCGCCTGGCCGGACCAAACCTGCCGCTGGTGTTTGTATTGTCCGGCTCGATAGCACTATTGGTCGCCTACTCTTACGCTACATTGGGCAGCCGGATCATCTCTGATGCCGGACCTATTGAGTTCATTCTCAAAGGATTGGGAGATGGCATCCTCACCGGGGCGCTGAGCATTTTGTTCTGGCTGACCTACGTTGTTTCCATCGCCCTGTTTGCCAAAGGTTTTGCCAGTTACTTATTGCCACTACTGGATATTCCTGCGACGTCATTTGTCAGCAGTGTAACCGAGGCCAGTGTAGTGCTTGTCTTTCTGGTGCTGGGATTCTTAGGCTCTTCTGCGGTAGGCAAGGCCGAGCTGGTTATTGTCGTTATCAAGCTTTCCATTCTTGGCCTGTTTGTTGTGCTGGGTATCTGGAGCATCAAGCCTTATCTGGTAACGCCCGTATTTACCGCCACGGCCCTGACGGGAAGCGTTAATGCCATTGCCATATTTTTCCTTTCTTATATGGGGTTTGGTCTGGTGACCAATGCCTCCGAACACATGCATAACCCGCAAAAAAACGTTCCCCGCGCCATCTATTTGAGCATTTTAATTGTCAGCATTGTGTATATTCTGGTGTCGCTGGTTGCAGTTGGCAATTTAACGCTACCGGATTTAATCAAGGCTGAAGACAATGCCCTTGCCGTGGCGGCAGAACCTTTTCTGGGACAAACCGGGTTTTTACTGATTTCACTGGGAGCCCTGTTTTCTATTGCTTCAGCGCTTAATGCCACACTGTTTGGTGGTGCTAATGTGGCCTACGCTTTGGCAAGAGATGGCGAGTTACCACGGGCGTTCAATCGCAAGCTGTGGTTCGGTTCCAACGAGGGACTCTATTTCACAGCAGCACTGGGCATTGCCTTTGCACTGATGTTTAACCTCAATGGTATTGCCTCCATCACCAGTGGCGTTTTCATGGTGATCTATCTTTTTGTACTCTTTTCACACTGGAAACTGAAAAAGCAATATGGCGGTAATCCATTGATTATTGCCACGGGGTTTGTGGTTGTTGCCATAGTTTTTCTGCTGCTTCTGAAATATCAATGGGACACTGATCGCGGCAGTTTCTATGGGACCTGCATCGTGCTGGGTGGCAGTCTGTTGCTGGAAATTATCTATCGCGGTATCACTCGCCGCGATTTTATCCAGCGCGAATTGACTCTGCTTAAAAAAGGTGAAGAGGATTTGAAAGGTGAATTAGACAAAGACTTTTCTATGTTGTTGCCACACCAGCAACGGCGAAACCCCTGATAGGGAAGATTCATCCTCAATAAGGAGGGCTCCTGCAATGAATAATGTCAGTGAAGTCACAGATACAGCTGTCGCTAATCAGGGACTCAGTAGTGACGAAGCTGCTCGTCGCCTGGCGCAATACGGCCCCAATGCTTTGGAAGATAAACAGGTTTCCATTTTGCGACGTCTGCTCGGTTATTTCTGGGGACCTATTCCGTGGATGATTGAAGTTGCAGCCGCACTCTCGGCATTGGTGCAACACTGGGCGGATTTCTGGATCATCATTACCCTGCTGATATTTAACGCGGCAGTCGGTTTCTGGCAAGAGTTCACAGCAGGCAATGCCGTGGCAGCATTGATGAAGCAACTGGCGCTAAAGGCGCGCGTACGACGTGATGGACAATGGCAGGAAATTGATGCGAAAAAATTAGTGCCGGGGGATATCGTGCGCACTCGTTTGGGTGATGTAATTCCCGCTGATGTTAAATTGTTAGAGGGTGACTATCTAAGCGTGGATCAGTCGGCACTCACCGGTGAATCTCTGCCTGTCACAAAACGCACGGGGGATGATGCATTTTCTGGAACGGTGGTTAAACAGGGTGAAGTCGTCGCCGAAGTGACGGCGACGGGCGCCAATACCCGTTTTGGAAAAACAGCCAGTCTGGTGCAGCAGGCCAAAACCGTTTCTCACTTTCAAAAGGCCGTTCTATCCATTGGTGACTATCTCATCTACGTTAGCTTGGCCTTGGTGGCTGTTTTGATCATTGTTGAATTGCACCGGGGTACAGACTGGCTGGACTTGGTGCAGTTTGCGCTGATTCTCACCGTTGCCTCCATACCCGTTGCCATGCCGGCAGTCCTCTCCATGACCATGGCCATGGGCGCCATGGCGCTGTCGAAACGCAAGGCCATTGTTACCCGTCTGGAATCCATCGAAGAGATGGCCAGCATGGATATTCTATGCTCGGACAAAACCGGTACATTAACGCAAAATCGTCTGACCCTGGGTGAGATTAAAATTTTTCATGCCGAGGATGAGCAGGAAGTATTATTGGCAGCGGCACAGGCCTCGCGTGAAGAAGACAGAGACGCCATCGATGATGCCGTGCTGGAAGGGCTACGGGATAAAAACCAGCTTGCAGACTTTCGTCAAACGGCCTTCATTCCGTTCGATCCGGTACACAAGCGCACAGAGGCGACCATACAGGATGCCAGCGGCAGCACCTTTCAGACGGTCAAAGGCGCACCGCAGGTTATTATGGATATGGCAGGGCTGACCGGGGATATACTGTCACGCGCCCAGCAGGTCGTCGAAGACTTTGCGCAACAGGGCTATCGCGCCCTCGGTGTTGCGCGTCGGGAAGGCAGCTCAACGGGCTGGACTTTTCTTGGTATCCTGTCCTTATTTGACCCGCCACGGGAAGACTCTGCAAAAACCATTGCCCAGGCACGCGCTTACGGCGTTGGCATGAAAATGGTCACAGGTGATAACCTGTCTATCGCCAAACAGATTGCTGCGAAATTGGGGCTGGGCAGCAATATCCTGCGAGCTGATGCACTGCCCAATGGAAAGAATGGCCAAGACCATCGAGAGAGCATAGAAGCAGTAGAAAGCGCGGATGGTTTTGCCGAGGTTTTTCCCGAGCACAAATTTTCAATTGTCAAGATGTTGCAAAAACGCAATCACATTACCGGTATGACGGGGGATGGCGTCAACGATGCCCCGGCTTTAAAACAGGCCGATGTCGGTATAGCCGTCAGTGGTGCCACCGATGCTGCACGTGCTGCCGCCGACCTGGTGCTCACAGCCCCTGGCCTGTCGGTGATTACCCATGCCATCGAAGAAGCACGACGCATTTTTGAACGCATGAATGCTTACGCGATTTATCGCATCAGTGAAACCATTCGCATTATGTTTTTTGTGGTGTTGGCGATGGTCTTTTTTGACTTCTATCCCATTACCGCCGTCATGATCATTCTGCTGGCCTTTTTCAATGACGTACCCATCATGACCATTGCCTACGACCATACAGGACTGGAAAAAAATCCAGTACGCTGGAATATGCACCAAGTCATTACCGTGGCTACGGTCATGGGTGCCGTCGGAGTTATCGGTAGCTTCGGCATGCTGCTGATCGCCATGGACTGGCTGCATCTGGGTATCGCGCAAATCCAGACCTATGTATTTCTGAAAATGGCCATTGCCGGACATCTGGTATTGTTTGTTGCACGCACCAAAGGGCATTTCTGGGAACATCCCTGGCCGGCGCCCATTATGATCTGGTCTGCGGTAATCACCAAACTGGCCGCAACACTGCTGGCAGCCTATGGCTTTGGGCTCATCACCCCCATTACCTGGCCGGAAATTGTGCTCATCTGGGGCTATTCGTTCGCCTCTGCCCTGCTCACAGACTGGGTCAAGGTACAGGTCTATCGCCACATGTCTCAGGACGCACCTCGTCATCGTGGTTTTCTGGAACGACTGCAAAAATCCCTGCATGTCCCGAGACACCGGCAATGAAGAATCGCCTTAATGCTCGGATTCAATTGACCTGTCAGTGTTCATGTATCACTTTCTCGAATAGTTTCCATGGGTCACCTTTAATGCCCGAAACTTTGTCCCGAACAGTTCCTCGGGTTCAAAAGAGATGATCCTCACTGACCGGAAAACCCCATTCGGAATCGTGATAGCGGAGAAACCCCGGTGCGGCGTCGCACCAGCGGCAGCGTGGTTTACCATCGGGACCCACTATCGTTGTGCTCATGTGTCTAATGTCCTTGGTATCGAAAAGATGGGGCGGATATTATTCAGTCGAGCAGAAATTTCAGGCGTTCATCGGCTTTTGCTGGCGAGATTTCAAGAATCTCCGCGCTGACCACATTCTCCGCGACAAACGGATCATCGTTCACCCGGCTTTGCAGATCCGCCAGCGAGGTATTGTGCGCCACAATTCCACCGCCCAAATTCGGCTGAAGACTCCCAACCAACAAAAAAACGCCATCATCAAAACCACGCTTGATCCATGCGTTGTGGCCGTCCATAAATTGGCCGGCTTGACCTTTGTTGCCGGAAAACTTAAGAAGTACGATAAACATTGTTATTTTTCTCCTACTTATTTTGGTTGGTGGAATATTCGGTTTGCGTCGCGTTTTCCGTGTACGATTTCAGCCACTCGCACATCTGCTTCACTTCCTTGCTGACGAATTTTTTGTCATGAAAGGTGCTCGCCAGCGTGGCGACACCCTGGCTCCAGGCAAGGACATGCATGGCCAGTGCGTCTGCATCTTTTTTGTGACCAAGTAAAATGAATTGCTGACGCAGCCAGGTCCGAAAAAGCGTAAAGATCTTGCTTGCCTCTTCTTGTGAGGTGTGATTCAACTTGGCAAGTTCGGTGCACAACGTACCGACAGGACAACCGAAATATTTAATCTTGGACCAATTTGTCAGCAGGATATGAATATAGCGCTTGATGCGATCTTCAGGGTGTTTTGCTTCGCCTTCCCAGCGCTCCAACATCTTTCGGGTATTCCCTATACGTAGATCGATCACGGCATCCAGAATTTCAGCCTTGGTTTTGAAGTGATAGTAAAAATTGCCGCGTGAGATCTGTACGGCATCCGCAATGTCCGAGAACGAGGTATGCTCATACCCTTGCCGATAGAACAACTGATCGGCGGCTTCAACAATGTGATCGCATGTTGTCTTGTCACTCATTAAAAACACCTCCTCGGTCAACGGCCCCTCAAGAGCCAAACCGCTTAAGTTGCCTCACCACGATAAAAAGGATAATCGGTGACGTCCTTTGGTCTGGCGCAGCAGGTGTAGGATGACCGTCCTACAACAAACGCAGATTAGGACGCCTGCCCTATTTTGTCAAGAACCAGAGAGAGTGGCAGTGGTGACTTTACGTGAGTGCGGAAGATAAAAGACTTTTAGATTCTGTGCCATAGGCGCTCACCGTAGATTCAACTGATTAATTTAGATTTAAGCACGCATCAGTGGTGTGCCAGTTGGTGCGTTGTGGTCGTGAAGTTCATATTGACCCTAATCCCCAAAAAAGCGGCAACTGGATAACACAACACATAAGATCAGAATTACCAGTTGCAGCGAGAGGCTTTTAAGCAGAGAATCTACTTCACTTTTATTCCTCGTTAACACAACTACAAGTTACTTAAAACTCATGGCTCTGCTCTGGCAAAAACAAACCCGCGATACGTGTTATGAGGTACGCACTGCCGGGCGTTCCCGGCGGCTGTACACAAACGGTGTGTTTCATAGCCAATATCACCCGGACCGGGCGCACAGTGGTGGCGTGTGGGACCTGCTGGTTATCCCGGCCTTTTTCCGGCCGCCGGGCCGCATTAAACGTGTTTTGTTATTGGGTGTGGGGGGCGGTTCAGCCATTCATTTATTACGACAGTTTGTGGGGCCAGTGGAGATTGTGGGTGTTGAGCTGAGCAAAACACATTTGCAAATCGCGCGGAAGTTTTTTGGTATTAAAAAACATATGGCGACGTTGCATCATGCTGATGCAGTTCAGTGGTTGCGGAATTATGATGGCCCACCTTTTGATTTTATTATTGATGATTTGTTTGGCAGCAGTGACAGTATCGAGCGGGCGGTGCCTGCGGATAAGGCGTGGTGCAATACCCTGTTACGCAATCTCGATAAAAACGGAACGTTGGTGATGAATTTTATTGGTGGCAAGACATTGAGAAAAAGTGCCTGTGTTGCAGAGCCGGATATTGCACGGCATTTTAAATCTGTTTTTCAATTGAGCCTGCCGGCTTATGAAAATGTGATTGGTGTGTTTTTGGGGTCTCCCGGCAGCAGTAAAGTGTTACGTAAAAATATGCGTGATATTCCTGAGTTCAGTCAAAAAAGGCTTGATTTCACGTTGCGTGCACTGACAAAATAATCGGCTGTGTTTTTGCGCATCCCTTTTGGGATACGCTATTGCCTGAAACTGGATGAAGGCTTACGGAGTAGCTTCTGTGTGTTTCACTCTTTATTTCAACTTTCTCCCTTTTGAACAGGGCCATATTCGCTGAAGGGTACTAATGGTCGTAGCATGAAACCGGGAGCAGTTACTTATGCTGGACAGGTGACCGTTGAGCGACCTGTGAGAGACAATTCATGAGACATATTTTTGCGTTTCAACCTGGCTAAATGCTGCCCTAACAGACAACATTTTTTTGTATTCTGCACATTTGGAGTATTGCCCCATGGGAAATTCACTTTTTGAACAATTGAAAAAAACCGGCTTGGTGGATGCGAAAAAAGCCAAACAAGCCAAGCACAGCCAATATAAAAAACAAAAGAGTAAAAAAGGTGCATCAGCCCAGGTCACTGAAGCAACACTGCTGGCCCAAAAAAAGCACGCTGAAAAAGTTGAGCGCGACCGCCAATTGAATCAGGCAAAAAAGGCGGAAGCTGAACAAAAGGCCATTGCCGCGCAGATTAAACAACTCATCGAAACCAACCGGGTTGAAGATGGTGGTGGCGATGTGGTTTATAATTTTACCGACGACAAGGTGGTAAAACGTCTTTATATTTCACAACAGGCACACACGCATCTCATGGCCGGCCATCTGGCCATCGCAAGACTCGGGGACACTTACGAGCTTGTCCCCGTGCCTGTTGCAGAAAAAATCAGACAGCGCGATGAGCGATGTATTATTTTATGCGGTCCCGCTACCACGACTGAATGTTCAGAGGATGACCTATATGCGGACTATAAAATTCCGGACGATTTAATGTGGTGAGGAACACGTCCAGACCATAAAAAATCTGCCAGGCCGAAATATTAAACATATTCCCATACCCTAAAGGTACTGCATACATAGCGGGAATACTGCCAGGGTCAGCCGGATCAGTTCCTGCCAGCCGTTCGTCGCCATTCAATATACCGTCTTCGTCACGGTCCAGGGCAATGCGCATACCAGACCCTGGAGGCGTGCAGGTGTAAGTGATGTTAACGTAACTCCCGGCCTGCTGACGCAAGGCTGCATCAGTGATGGGTTCTTTTTGCATGGTGTCCTGTGCAAAAGTACCATCGCCCTGATACAGAAAACCTTGCATTTCCTTTTGCGCAACCAGGTCACATTCACCCAGGTTAGCCCTTGCAATCATCAGATCAATGCGCGGACCAGCGATATCGCCATTGTTTTCAGTCAATGTAACCTGCTGCCCCATAATGGGGAAGAAATTGCTTGGAAATACCATCATATACTGTTCAAGATTACGGCGTATTTCCATTCCCTCGGGGGAAATCGGTAGCGCATTGCCATTACCTGGGTCCAGTGGGGATACCGTACCCGGTGCACGCGGCAGGAAGCCATTGGTATTGTGAAAACGAAAGATGGTGTCAGTGCTTCCGTCCTGCGTATACCCAAAGCCCTTGATTTGATCCCCCGTATGCACATTGTCATTTCCAAAAAAGAGGTAATTGGAAATTTTCTGAAAATCTTCCGGCACATTAGGGTCCCAGGTGGGATCCATTCCAGTGAAAGGGTCATCAGCCAGATACTTGCGGCTGTTCGGCATACCAAACATGCCTACCTTATTGTACAGATTACGCAGATGAGGAACTTTCAGAAACTGTTGAATAAAGGCAAAAGTGTTTCTTCCATCAGTCCCAAAAACACCCGGCTTGTTGGTTAACCCCCTGTTGAAATCACGATCCACCACATGGCAGCCACTACAGTTGAATGAGGTGTCCACTACCTTGCTGGGATCAAAAAAGAAATCCTTACCTGCCTGTTGGGCGGGCGTCAGGGAATTATCAAGATGACGAATGGGGTTTGCCGGATACATTAACTCCAGTGCAAAATCCGTAAATTCATTCATGGCTTCTGTGGGCAGCCGGGCGCTGCGCCCCTGAAGAGTCATAAAGGTATTATTAAATTTGGAGAACGCCAGGCGCTCGTTATAAATACCCATGTCCGGTTGTATGTTGTATTCCTGAGAACCATCAGCCTCCAGGTTGCCACCGGTCTGATCGCCACGCCAGTGCATCGCACCGTGGTTGGCCATACCCCGCATACTTTGCGTCATCATTGGACCTTTCACGGGCGCAAAATGCGGGCTTATGGGTAGTCCAAAGGCTTCATGGTTAATGGCCAGATCACTGGGGCCATCCGTAAAACCAGCAGCACTTGGATTTAGTACCACGTCACCACTGGGATCACCCAGGGACCAGGCCAGTTGATCCATATCACCAAACACATGGCACAATGCACAAGAGCTGTCACCGTGGCTGGAGGTCAATGATGCATCATAGTGATACCGGCGACCGGCAATAATATGTGCAGGCTCGGGGTTGTACATTGTTATATGTGAAATTTCCGTATTGGTGTTGATATCAATAACTGAAATGGCATTGTCAAAGCGTGTTAACACATACAGAAGGTTATTCTCTTCATTCAACGCAAGGCCAGCGGGACCACCGCCACTTAACTGGATTTGACTGGCAGCGTCAGGAACGAAAGTATTGTTTTCCAATGCGGCTGTATCAAACACACCGACCTTTCCTGAGCCAAATGCAGCAACGTACAGGGTTTTGCCATCACGGCTGATAGCCATGTCCATCGGCTGCGCCAGTGATCTGGCATTTTCATCATTGGGCAAATCAGCACAACAAACACTGTAATCAATATGTTTGTTCAAATGGATGGGGGTTACATTGCCGCCATCCAGCACGGTAATGCGACTTTCGGCAAAATGCCCATTGAGAGTTGTGTAATCAGCGGCATCAGCATCGGCTGTTGCCGGCAATGTGCCGGCAAACCCGGTGAACCGTTTCAGGTTCAATGCTTCGGTGTTTGTCACGTAAACCTTGCCATTTACCGGATTGCTGATCATATTAAAAATAATGGTGCCGACACCAGAGATTGCTTCAATTTCTACGGGCATATCTGCATCGGCATCAATAACAAACACATCTTTATCAGGCAGATTGAAATTAACCAGGTGATCCCAGGCCCTGCCGGCTTCGTCAACCCAGTTTTCACCATTGTGCTGCACAATCAAACCGGTCAACGGCTGCATATTGCCAGCAATATCGGTCATGTGTGCCTCAGGTACACCATTACCATCAGTGTCCACATTCAGGCTGGCCAGCGGAACACCACCATTGTCTGTTACCACTGTTTCTGGAATAGTCGTTGTTTTATTGCCCGTTTTAAAGCCAGCGGCATAAACTTTACTGCCATCAGCAGAAACCGTTAATGCGCGGGGGGAATCTGTAAACAGGGTAATGATGGTCAAAGGGGTACCCCCCAGGCTGGCATCAGTTTCAACGTCACTGACATCAAAAACCCAGACATCGGCACGCCCTACGCCTGGCGTGGTTAACGCTGGGTCAACCGGTGAATTCTGTCCACGATGGGCCGTGGTAATAAATGCACGCTCGTTATACTTTCCGGCAAAAACAATATCCATGGGCTCGTCACCCACTAGCAAGGTTTTGATTACCTGCCTGGCGCCTCCACCCACATTGACAATGCTGACACTGTCAGAAACGCTGTTCACTACCCAGACTTCATCGTTATTGCGCACAGCAAGCGCAACAGGCTCCATTCCCACCAGCACAGAAGATTCATATTCCAGTGCGCCGTTTTGTTTAATCTTAAATATTTCCAGGCGATTATCCGGCGTGTTTAATGCGAACAGTCTTTGACCATCCGGCGACATTGCCAAAGGACGTACCTGCCCTGTCTCAAAGAGTGAGTAAGAACTACCAGAAAATGCAGCTGGAACCAACAATAATTGTATTATAAAAACAAATAGCGATGACTTGCCCTTGCGATCAAACATTTATAAACCTCCTGTGTATAAACCATGTCAAAAGATGATTAAAAACCGACCATCCGGGCATACCACTAGGGGGTGTTAACAGTGACCTTCGTGAGCACGATGCTGAGGCATTTTTCGTACTGACAAGGCGCAATGAGGCGTCATCGTCATTCTATGGCAACGAACCGCAACGCCGCCAGCGCGGAAAAGGGCCAGCATCGCACCACGAACAGTGATTGTTAACACCCCCAGTAAACTGTGAATATTTACCTTGCTATACTCATAGCGATTGAAATACAGATGTCACATGCATGCGTACTTGCCGTATAGCCCTAGAAACAGGCACTTTTTAGACAAAGTAAAACAACATGTACTATAGCGTATCTACTGCAAAGTATTTTGATACCGTTATGGAGCACAGAAAGCGTGCAATCAGTATCTGAATCTCAATCGCTATGAGTATAGGTCCATAGCAAACTCTTTTTACCCGGAAAATTACCGCCGGACACAATAGTAATATCCCGGGCAAAATTTTTCAGAAGAATTTTTTTAATCGAAGGGCTTGCTGTATTTGCGTTCGCCATTCCGGCGACACACCCGCACGTTCAGCATAAGTCTGCCAGTTTGACACTGTCTGTTGTACTTCCTGAAGTATGGTCTCGGCACGTCCACGCTTCATCGTTGCTGTTTTTGCACAGGTCTTGAAATCATCCAGGACAAAATTATCGCGCTTGCCGTTGAGTGTCATTTGATGACGGGCTGTCCAATTGCCTGCGGGATTAAAACTGAATGTGATATCAAAGGCCGGTGACAGCGACCAGTTGCCGGACTTGTCCATCAGGAAAGCGATATTTTTGACATGGTCATCCTGATTGCGGGCAACGATGTTAAACACCATGCGCCGAAACTGTTCTTCGATGGTCTGCATGGGCAATCCCAATTGGCGGATCACCAACAGCGCCTGTTCGTAGCTGTAAGCACCCGCCAGATTAAAATCAAAATGTGCCAGCGCACACAGTGATTGCATGTGCCGCTTTTCACCATTGGCCAAACGGTCAAAACGCCGTGTCATAAAATGCTGTCGGCTGTTTTCCTCGAACAAACGACATTCACTGATATCAATGCCACAATCTTTTGCCATAAGGTAGTAGGCATATTCGATAACACCAAAACCCTGTGGATCCTCCAGCTCTTTGTCCCGGTTGCCCGCAACGCCATCAAACTTCAGCAGCCAGTATTCAAAACCCTCGCCCGCCGGTACCTGCCCGGAACGCACTTCGTTACTGGCCGGATTCCAGGCAATCACCGCCTTGGCCCGGGCGCCACCGGCCGAGGTGCCTACGCGCAGGATATCGGCCAGCGCCTGTTCCTTCCCGGCATCCTCAAATGAGGCACGCAGATTATTGCGGTGGCTGAGCACCTGTGACGCCAGCTCAACCAACATGTCGATTTGTATCTGGTTTGCCTGCCGCGCCTGCGGACCAATGGCGGGGCTGAATTCCAGCGCCCCCATGCCCCGCTCCCCCGTATAACACAGACGCTCCAGCGCATTAAAAGAATCCGCTTGCCGCCCCTGAGTGGCCAGCCAGGCATCAATCAGCGCATTGCCAAACTTGTCCGGCAGGGAATCTGCCAGCAAACCCGGCAAACCGTGAAATGTCTGCCGGGACAGCTCAGGAAAACGATAAACACGACTGGCCAGCGGCATCATCAACGGCGCGATTTCAATACCACTGCCGAGAAAAGCGGGATCATATTCAAAACGGGCAACCTCATCGCCATCAGCCAGCGACACCGCTCCTATACTGCGCCCCCACAATCGTACTTCGATCACACGGCTCATTTGTCGTCATCCCAGGACCATGGCTGTGGCTCTTCAACGCGGTTTTTCTGCCGTCGGCCGGTGGCACGCTGCCGTACCTTGCCTTTTTGCCGGAGCAATTCCATCGGACTCGGCTGGGCATCAGGCACCAGCAATTCCAGGTTCGGCAAGAGTTCCAACACCCGGAAAATACGGATCAGGCTGGACATCTGCGCCGAAGCACCGGCCTCGATACGCTCCACCGTACGCTTGGCAACACCCGCCTGTTCCGCCAGGTCGGCTTGTGTCAGTTGCAATTCAAGCCGGCGGCGCGCAATGCGCCCACCGAGTTCGGTGAGAATGGCCTCATCGGCAAGCAGTCTGGAAATCTCCATCATCGTCACCTTTAGCGAATTAATTCGATAAATCGACATTTGTCGTAATGCTTGACGATATATAGCCTATATCTAACAACAAATCAAATCGTTATTATTGGCGAACTAATTCATAAATATCAGTTTATTCGCAGTTTATGGCGAGTTATAAAAAACATACTTGCCCCCATTGCAACGCGCCAGCATACCCAAATGAAACCTTTTGGGGGGCGACAAGCGTCCAGTTACTGTGTATGCGACGTATTCAAGAACAATATACATAACAGGGATGCAGCTTGGTTTGCCATAACTTGATTTAGACCCTGGCATTACCCGTATCCCGCAAATACCCGCATGCCCAGAGTGCCAGGAAAAATCATTTAAACAAATTTGCCGCATGCATGGGTGGCTTTCTTTGGGATTCAGCTTTAAGAAAACTTTGCGTTCCCTGCATCTTCGCGCCTTTGCGTTGGATTTTAAATGTAAATGAAGGGTTGTACATTCAGGCACTCTTGAAATCAAGAGGTTGCGTATTATGTGTGTTGTGTTTATCAATAACACTATTTAGGTGGCGCTTAATTTATATTCAACGAGGGAAACAACATGCTGTTCAGAAAAAATACAGGTTTTATGGCATGGCGCAAATGGCTGGGATGGCTCGCCTTAATATTACTGATCCCCGCTTGCTCGAACGACAATTCCAACCCTGAAAACCTGGAACCTGTTTCGGAAAAACCAGCACAGCAGGTACCACTGGCCGCCCTACGCCTGCGGCAAGTCAATACTTGCGATGAATTAAAAAGTTACATATCCACATCACTGATCAAGCGTTATGCATCAGTCCCACGCTACCAGTATTACAGCTGCCCGTCAGATGGCGGCAGACCGGGAGCCATTTTTTCCGGTGCTGATGACGAAGTCAGCTTATCCGGCGGCACACCCAATGCCTCCTCAAGCACTCCCGAAGATGTTTCTGACACTACCAATCAAGTGGCGGGTGTCAACGAAGGCGATATTGTGAAAACAGACCGGCAAGGCAATATGTACATTCTTAGCGGTCGGCACTTTATTGTTGCGAAAGGATTCCCTCCCCGCGACTTAAGCACCCTGGCCAAAATAGACCTGGGTGCACGCGGTTTAAACCTCTTCCTCGATAAAGAAAATCAACGGGTGACTATTTTGGCCCGATATGATGCGCCCTATTATATTACCGACGCACCCTCAGAAGCGGATGAACGTCTGGCTGTGATTGATCCAAGGCCCGATTATGATTACACCACCGCCATTTTTTATGACGTCTCCACCCCGGACAAACCTGAAGTCATAGACCAGATTCAGATGCGCGGCTACTTCCGGGAAGGGCGCCGGATTGAAGACCGCCTGCACTTGGTGTCCAGCTATTACCTACAGACAAATGCACTGTATGCAGACCCTGAGTTTGTCGCCTTGCAGAAAAAATTTATGGACGCGGTGAATACCGCTCAATGCGATACTCCCGATGGCGTAATCGAAAACAACCCCGACGTGGTACAGGCACAAAAAAATCTCAGTGCAAAAATTGAAGATATTATCAATGCCATTGATCCCGCAGATTATTTGCCGGATGCCAAACGCATAACCGATGACACGTCTGAACCTGTTCCTTATCTCGCCTGCAATGACATCAGTCATCCTGAAGTCAACATGAGCCTCGGGCTACAGATTATCACCAGCATAGATACCGATGGCGCCAACCTGGCGGCAACCGGCATTATCAACAACAGCCAAGTCGTCTACGCCAGCAAAACCAACCTTTATCTTGTTGAAAACAGCCGGAATTGGTGGTGGATACTGCCCAATAATGAACGGCCAACCTCTCAATCAGCAATTTATAAATTTGCCATTTCAAGAGAGGCGCCCAACTATGTGGCCACAGGCCGTGTGGATGGATACATTAACAACCAGTTCAGCTTGAGTGAGTATGAATATAGCGGCAAAAACATGTTACGGGTTACCACCACCCAGGATGACTTCTTACGCATTGACGATAACGACAGTGACACACCGGACTGGCAGCGCCGGCAAACGAATCACTTGTCCGTATTGGACGACGATGGCGCAGGCCGACTCAACATCGTAGGGGAAGTACGCAACTTTGCACCCAATGAAAATATCAGAAGTGCGCGTTTTATGGGCGAACGTGGTTTTGTCGTCACATTTCGGAACGTTGACCCCCTGTTTACCTTTGACCTGAGTGACCCCACCTCCCCTGCATTGGTGGGCGAACTCACCATTCCCGGTTTCAGCAGCTACATGCACCCATATGATAAAGACCACCTTATTACTATTGGCCGTGCAGGCGGCGAAGGTGGCCTCGGTGTCGGCAATGGCATGCAACTGCAATTAGTGGACGTCAGCGACATGAGCAAACCAACGGTGGTCCATAAATTCACACCGGAGGTACCGCAAAGCTGGTCATGGAGTGCTGCCGAATACGACCACAAAGCCTTCACTTTTTACAAACCAGCAAACCTGCTGGCCATTCCCCTGCAAATTTCGCCCAACGATTCCAAAGAATATTTCAGCGGCATTGCCGCCTACGAAGTCACGCTCGCATCCGGCTTCAAAGAGTTGGGCAGAGTGGACCATGCAGACCTGGCTTTTGATTATTATTGTCGCCAGGAGGACTCGCCACTGATCTATCCTTATACAGAGGATTGCGACAATGGATGGTACGTCCAGTGGGCAGCGCCACGGCGCTCGGTGGTGATGACGGATACTGAAAACGTTTATCTTTACACAGTCTCCGACATAGGATTAAAGGCCGCGTCCACCGACGACCTGTCCACAACACTGGGAAGTATTGTTTTTCCACCACAACCCTACCCATGGTGGTATTACGGAAACAACAGTCGCGGTGATATCATCACAATAGGTCAAAACACCGATACCATGCCTGTGACCAACTGACACAGCAAAGAACCGGCCGGTACCCAGGTTTATACGCCCGCTCCGGTTAAACAAAAACGCAGGAACAGTGATTCTGTTCCTGCGTTTTTTGTGAAAAACAAACCACCCCGCAACAGATAACCAAAGCGCCTCACAGCAGAAAATAAACCATGCTCAAGAGCCGGCTACAGGTGCAGCCAGAACAGCCCGCACCACATCAAGATCGCGCTTGGTATCCACCCCGGCCAGTGGTATTTCAATCGCTTCGGCAACATGAATACGATGCCCGTGCCAGAGTACACGCAGCTGCTCAAGAGATTCCGTTTGCTCCAGTAGGCACGGTGACCATCGGCTGTATTCACGCAAAAAACCCGCGCGGTAGGCGTAGAGGCCAATGTGCCGAAAATGCTCCCCGTTATCGGGTAACACTTCCGCCGTATTGGCAAAGGCCTCCCGGTCCCAGGGAATACTGGCGCGACTGAAATAAAGCGCCATGCCTTGCCGGTCTTTCACCACCTTCACCATATGCGGGTCAAACAACTCAGCCGTAGTGGTAATCCGGGTGCAGACGGTGGCCATGCTCGCGGCGCTACACGCAGCAAGATTTTCCGCCACCTGATGAATCACTGCCGAGGGCATCAGCGGTTCATCACCTTGCAGATTCACCACAATATGCTTATCAGCAAACCTTAACTTTTCGGCCACTTCCGCAATACGGTCCGTACCGGATTGATGCGCCTCCGAGGTCAGGCAGGTTTCAGCGCCAAATTGCTGTGCGGCGGTTTCAATTTGCGGGTTGTCTGTGGCGATAATCACCCGCGTGGCGCCACTTTCCATTGCCCGTTCGTAGACATGCTGAATCATCGGCTTGCCTGCAATATCAAGCAACGGCTTTCCTGGCAGGCGGGTTGCCGCATAACGCGCAGGAATAATGACGCTGAATTTCACGCAATTTCCTCATCAGCGGCCAACGCTCGCGCTTCTTCTTCCAGCATCACCGGAATATCATCACGAATGGGATACGCCAACCGGTCCGCCTTGCACACCAGCTCTTTTGCATCCTTCAGATAAACCAATGGCCCTTTGCAAATGGGACATACCAAAATATCGAGTAGTTTTTTATCCACGTCATCCACCTAATAGGTTTAATAATAATCAGCCCAGCACGCATTCTGGTTCTCACGGTCCCCCGTGGGAACAAGAAAAAAATTGATTCTCAAAATATGTTTGATGCAAACTCAGCGTTTTATCAAACGCAGGATTAACGGAATAATACGTTCATCCAATGTTGCGTCAACCGGCACACACCAGTGGTATTCCGTTGCAAACGCCAGACACTTCACCGCATCTTTTTCCGTCATCAACACCGGCAGATCATCATCAAAAACAATATCTTCTTGTGCAAAAGGATGATGATCAGGAAACGCATGTTCAATTACCGTTATACCCTGCCCTTCCAGCTGACGAAAAAACCGCGCCGGATTGCCGATGCCTGCAATGGCATGCACGGTTTGTCCCGCAAAGCTGTTCAGTGTTACCCGCCGTGTTGAAAATTTCAAATGGCGCACCGTGCCTGGAACCAGATCCATGCGATATTCACGCGCCCCCGGCATGCCGTTGGTTACCACGGCATCCACCGAGCGCAATCTGCGCAACGGTTCACGAAGCGGTCCGGCGGGCAGGCAATGTTGATTGCCAAACCGGCGCACACCGTCCACCACAGCAATTTCCACATCACGCCCCAGCGCGTAATGCTGCAAGCCATCATCCGCCACGATGATGTCGCAATCAGTATATGACAACAGCGCTTCGGCTGCTTCGACACGATTGGGGCTCACCGCCATGGGGCAGGCACAGCGTCGCGACAGCAATACCGCTTCATCACCCACCACGCGCGGATCACTGTCGGCACGCACCTGCTGCGGCCAATGCGTCGCCTGTCCACCATAACCTCTGCTCACAATACCCGGGGTATAACCATTACGGCGCAACATATCCACCAGCCAGGTCACCAGCGGTGTTTTGCCTGTACCGCCGACCGAGATATTGCCAACGATAATCACCGGAACAGGCAGGTGGTATACTTTCAACAGACCCGCGCGATATAACAGCCGCCGGGTTATTGCAACAAAGCAAAATAACCAGGACACAGGCAACAACAATAAAGGAATAAAACCTTTGTTGTACCAGTAATAATCCAGCCTTTTCACAATGCCTCGCTCGCTGAAATAAACAATTTCTGCTTGAACCTTAACTTCTTGGCATCCGCCCTGAAGGTACGGATTCAGGTTTCATCAAACTGCATTTGATAAAGCGATGCGTAATCCTTACCCACAGCCAACAGTTCTGCGTGAGTACCGGACTCAACAATCCGCCCATCACGCATCACCAGAATCTTATCAGCATTTTCAATGGTCGATAAACGATGCGCAATCACCAGCGTTGTTCTGTTTTTCATCAGAATGCCCAGGGCATCCTGAATATAACGTTCGGATTCGGTATCCAGTGCCGACGTTGCTTCGTCCAGAATCAGTATAGGTGCATCTTTCAGCAGGGCGCGCGCAATGGCAAGGCGTTGACGCTGACCACCGGATAACAACACGCCTTTGTCTCCCACCTGGGTCTGAAAACCCTCGGGCAATTCAATAATAAATTCATAAGCATGTGCTGCTTTGGCCGCAGCGATGATTTCTTCTTCGGAGTGGCTGGCCAATGCGCCATAGGCAATGTTGTTAAACACCGTGTCGTCAAACAGGGTGATATCCTGGCTCACCAGGGAAATGTGATTGCGCAAGTCATCCAGTTTCAGTTCCTGTATCGGCACGCCGTCCAGCAGAATCTCACCCTGGCTGATGTCATAAAAACGTGGCAGCAGGCTCACCAGCGTTGACTTGCCGCTGCCCGAGCGCCCTACCATGGCGACAGTTTCCCCTGCGGCGGCGGAAAAATTGATGGATTTCAGTACGTCACCCTTGGCCGGATCATAACCAAAGGTCACATCACGAAACTCAATGTCACCCTTTACCGGGGCCAGTGTTTTTGTGCCGGTATCTTTTTCTGCCTCCTCATCTAACAGTAAAAAGACACTTTGCGCAGCGGCGATACCCTGTTGCACGGTAGATTGCACCATGGTCAGGCGTTTCATGGGCGCCAGCAACAACATACTGGCGGCCAAAAAAGACATGAATGTACCCACCGTTAGTGCTTCTAACATTTTTTCTGAAGTGGCAACGTACAGGATCACAGCGACACCGCTGGCCCCCAGAAATTGCGAAACCGGCACACTGATGGCGCGTGTGGCCGCCAGTTTCATGTTTTGCCGGCGATTGAATTCATTGGCTTTGGCAAACTGTTTGTCTTCACATGCCTCTCCACCAAATATTTTTACCACACGATGGCCTTCGGTGACCTGTTGTGACAACTGTGTCACGTTACCCATGGAGGTCTGAATACGCTGACTGATACGACGAAAGCGTTTGCTGACGGCAACCACCAAAACCGTGATCGTCGGCCCCAGCACCAGAAAGATAATCGCCAGCTTCCAACTGGTATAAAACATCAAAATCAGCAAGCCGATAATCGTAAACGTATCACGCACGACGATGGTGACCGCCTTGGTGGCCGCCTGGGCGACGCGCTCCACGTCATAAATCAGCTTTGAGGTTAATTGACCGGATGAATTGCGGTCATAAAACGCCGTGGGCAGGCGCATCAAACGGGCAAACATTTGCTTGCGCATGTCGCGGATAATATTGCGGCCCACATGCTCCATGCCGTAAGTGGCGACAAAGCCCGCCAGCCCCCGCACAATAAAAATACCCATGAAGGCAAAAGGCAGCCAGCGAATGACTTCGGGGTCTTTTTCCACGAAACTGCCATCCAGCATGGGTTTTATGATCCAGGCCAGCCCTGCTTCAGTGCCTGCAACCACAGCCATACCGATGACCGCCAGAATAAAAACAGAGGAATACTGCCAGGCATAACCCAACAGACGTTTATAAACCTGGGTGGGAGACATAAACTCAGTCTCGGGTTTCAGGCGCAATGACCGAAAAAATCACTGTTCTTCGGTGGTGCGCGTGGTGGCGAAGTTCAGGTGTACAAACCCGAGCCGGCTGGCGGCATCCATGACAGTAATCACCGACTGGTGCGGTGTCTTTGCATCGGCACTGAGAATAATCGGTGGGTCTTTACGATCTCCCGCCACTTCCTGCATGGCTTTCATCAGGGTAGTCAGTTTGGTATTGATCACCCGTTTGTCATTGACGTAATACGTGCCTTCGGCATCCACGGTCACCTGCATAACAAAATCATCTGTCACTTTTTTGTCCGTCGTGGCCTGCGGCAGCATGATTTCAATTTCGGATTCGCGCTCAAAGGTGGTGGACACCATAAAAAAGATCAACAGTAAAAACACCACGTCGATGAGTGGCGTGATATTAACGTCCAGCGTTTCTTTCTGCTTGGGTGAAATATTCACAGTTGCTGACCTGTGGCTCAGGTTGTCGGCGGTGTTGAAGTAGAGGTTGCCACATCGGACTCACGATCACCGTGAATCACTTCCACCATTTTGATGGCTTCCTGTTCCATGTACACCACCAGGCTGTCGATGAGTCCACGGAAATAACGGTGCGCCATCAAACTGGGAATCGCCACCGACAGGCCAGCGGCCGTGGTAATCAGCGCCTCGGAAATGCCACCTGCCAGCACCGCAGGATTACCCACACCCTGGGAAGTGATCACGCTGAACACCTTGATCATGCCGATGACCGTTCCCAACAGCCCCAGCAATGGCGTAATCGCCGCGATGGTGCCCAGGCTGTTCATGTAGCGCTCAAGCTCATGCACCACATGGCGGCCGGTTTCTTCGATGCTTTCTTTCATCACCTCACGACTGCTGTTCACATTGCTCAGCCCCGAAGCCAGCACCCGCCCCAGCGGCGAGCTGTTGCGCACTGTGCTGATTTGCTCACCGGACAGTTTCCCCTTGGATTGCAGGTGCCAGATCTGCGCCACCAGATGCTTGGGAATAATACGCTTGCGCTGTAGCGACCATAACCGCTCACCGATAATGGCCAGGGCCACGATAGAACACAAAATAATGGGGACCATTAACCAGCCGCCGGATTCTACGATTTCAAACACGAATATCTGTCCTCTGATGTCAATTGCTGTCTTTTCAATGGCAAAGCGCAAAATACCCGTCAACCAGCTTTGCAAACAGGGCGCTACTGTAGCAGAGACCTTATTTTGTCGGAAGGTTTTGCTGTAAGGTTTTGCCGGAAGATGCAGGGCTTTGCGCCCCGGCTTTATATTTTACATGCCAATAGCGCGCCGCCTGCTGACGATGGCTAACCACAGCGTCCAGCCCGCCTTTGCTGCCTAATTGCAGTTCGATGGCCCCGTGCCGGGCGGTATCAAACAGACGCACCTGCCGATCCACATAACGTTGTACGATTTGCGCCTTGGGAAAACCGTAACGATTACGGTAACCCACAGGAAATAAGGCCACCGTCGGCGATACCGCTGTCAAAAACGCCGGGGAGGACGACGTGCGGCTGCCATGATGCGGAGCCACCAGCACGTCGCTGGCCAGCCCGTTACCAAATCTTTGCACCAACTCATGCTCCGCTGCCCGCTCAATATCCCCGGTAAGCAACACGCTGTGCTCACCTGCCTGCACCCGTAACACACAGGAGCGGTTATTGTCCTTGCGCCCCCCCATATAAACATGTTCCCCCGGATTCAACATCACAAACGTCACACCATCCCATTGCCAACGCTGCCCGGCCTGGCACGGTCCGGCCCCGTCAATGCGCTGCGACACACTGCTAAGCGCCTGCCGTACCGGCATAATTCCTCGCAGGCCCGCCACGCCACCCATGTGATCATTATCACCGTGGCTCACCACCAGCATGTCGATATACCGCCGCCCCTGGGCACGCAGATACGGAGCAACCACTGCCTCCCCGGTGTTAAAACCACTGGAAAATCGCGGCCCTGCATCAAACACCAGTGCATGATTCTGTGTCTGTACCACCGCCGCCAGCCCCTGCCCCACATCCAGCAAAGTGAAACGGGCCTGTCCTTGCGGAATAACTGGCGGAGACACAAACAACAACGGCAGGAGCCCCACCAGCCCCACCCACCGTGCCGGGACGCCACACGGCGCCAACAACCAGAGAATACCGGCCATTGCCGTCGGCAAGGTCCACAACGGCGGGGCCATCTGCCGCCAAATCGCCAGCTTCCATTGTGCGAGCCCATCCAGCCACCACCACAGCATATCCAGACTCAATGTTGACAGGCCCAACAACCATCCACCCACGGCGGCAGAAAACCCCAGGCTGACGCTGCCCAACAGTGTCAGCGGCACGGTGACCAAACTGACCCACGGCACCGCCAGCAGGTTAGCCAGCGGCGCAACCACGGAGGCCTGCTGAAACAACAGCAACAATGCGGGCAACAGCCCCACAGCCACCAGCCACTGCACCCGCCCCCAGCGCCACCAGTGCGAATTCATCGCCAGTCGATCAGACATGCCGTACACAATCACCGCCACGGCGCCAAACGATAACCAGAAACCGGCAGACATAACGGCCAACGGATCAATCACCAATACCAGCAACAGGGCCAGTGCCAGCAAATTTGAAGGGCGCGTATGACGCTGCACAATAATCGCCACCATCACCACCGCCACCATCACCAGCGCCCGCTGCGTGGGCACGGAAAAACCGGCCAGCATGGCGTACACCGCAGCAGCCAGCAAACCTGCCACAGCTCCGGCCTTGGCAGCAGGCCAGTGAGTTACCGCCCAGGCCGATAAACGCCACAAACCTCGCATCAGAAAAAAGGCAAAGCCCGCCACCAGCCCCACATGCAGCCCCGAAATGGCCACCAGATGACTGGTGCCAGTGCGGGTCAGCACTTCCCATTGCGGCGGGGTGATCTGCTGGCGGTCGCCAATGGCCAGTGCCAGCACGATGCCACGTAACGGATGATCGCCAATACTTGCAAGAATCCGGGAACGCAGCGTTTCCCGCAATTGCCCCACCCGGTAAGCACCACCCGCCGGAGCCAGACGTTGATTCACCGGAGTCTCTGCGGCATTTTTTATAGCGTTTTTTGCAAAATAGCGCACATAACCCTTGGCGCGAATTCCCCGCTGGAACAGCCCTGCCTCGTAATCAAACCCGCCGGGATTGGAAAAACCGTGCGGACGTTTCAGGCGCACCAGCAACCGCCAGCGTTCGCCCATATGGACAGACGGTAGTTTATAATCCTTGTGGGGATACCAGCTCAGTAACAATTTTCCCGGCACACGCTGAACAGCACCCTGCCACTGCAAACTCTCCGGGACAAACTGGAATTGCAGGCGTCGGCCTCGCCGCTCCGGCAGCGAAGCAATATACCCCTTCACGACCACATCCTGCCCCTCCAGCTCTTCAGGCAGCCCCCCGGCCAGTAATTGATGAGCGGTAACACTGGCCACGAAAAAACCGATACCAATGCTGCTCAGCAAACCAAGAGCAACCGACCAGGGGCGCTCCCGGAAAAACCAGGCCATCACCACTATGGCCAGCAATGCCGCCATCAAAGCCAGCAAAAAACCCTTGCCCGGTAACACGGCAAATTGCTGTAAACCTGCGGTACCGATTAAAAACCCCAGCGCTGTCCTGCGCATTTTTAACATCCCTGTGCTTTGGGTTCTGTTGATATTTCAGCTTCATCACGGTTGCGCGCGGCAACAGCGCCAATCACTCACAGCAGGCGCCCCAGACAAACAGAGCCCGCTTTGACAACCTTTTTTATTGCCACGGAGACACCCCCCTTTCCCGTAACGTCTAAAATTGTGGATAATGCCCCACCGTGCTGCTCAATAACGCCCAATAAAAATAAATAACCCCTATGCCAAAACGCATTATCAAACGCTTCATGCCGGATCAGCAAACGATTCGCAACCACAAGCATTTGCAATTTCTTGGCACCCTGCTGCACGACCCCAATATCTTTCACCTGAACCGGCGCTCGGTTTCCGGAGCATTCAGTGTCGGTCTGTTTATGGCCTTTGTGCCCGTGCCCCTACAGATGGTGCTTGCCGCCATTGGCGCAATTATGCTGCGGGTAAACCTGCCCATTTCTGTAGCGCTGGTGTGGATCACCAACCCGCTGACCATTCCCCCCATTTATTATTTTGCCTACAAGGTAGGCACCTGGATATTGCAAACACCCGCGCGGGATATCCAGTTTGAGTTATCCACCCATTGGCTGATGGGAGAATTGGGAGTGATTTGGCAGCCGCTTTTATTGGGCTGCTTTGTCAGTGGTGTCAGCTTTGCCCTGCTGGGCAATCTGTCGATCCGCCTGTTTTGGCGTTTATACGTCGGCCGGAACTGGCTCAGACGCCGACAGGGCCGCGCAAATAAAAAAACAAAAAAATAATACCGGGCGATGCTGTTAAATCAGGGTAACTGCTCAGTTTACCCTTGGATTTGCCTGATTACTGCGTCAAAAGCACTGCCAATTTCCTGCACTGACGGGCCAGAACCACACAATATTTTGATACACTTTTGAGCCAGAACAAACCACACAAGCCATAAAAACACAGTAACACCCGGTTACAGCCTGGCAAAAAGCTGCCAACCATAGAACGAGACAACGAATATCATGATATCCAACAACACATATTACGAATACAAAATAAAAAATGGTGACACATTTTCCGGCATTATACACCGCATGTTTGGTCATGTTCTGAACGATACCCGCTACAAAGAAACGGTCGAATATCTTCTGACGCTGAACCCTCAGATAAAAAACCCGGACCACATCAGGGCAGGTGACATGTTGCGCCTGGGTGTACTGCCACCCGCACCCCAGCCCGTAAAATCGAACCCGATAATACCCCCCACCTTTATCACGAAATCCGTGCACCCCAATGACATGGAAAGATTTTGGATGCTTGCCTGGCTGGAACAGAATGCCAATTTTTTGACCATTCCCGGAGGTATTATTGCAGGCTCAACAGGAAACCTGCTCAGCCCCGGCAATGTTGGCCTGATCAATGAAGTCAGTGACCAATACGCCAAGTACAAATCAGGAAACATCACAAAAGCACAATATGATTACCAGCGCAAAAAAGCACTGGACCAACTCAAAAAGAATATAGGGCCGTTTGAAGACGTACTCTTCGGCAAGCATACCACTCATGAAAGTATTCGCATTGCGCGAGCGGGCGGCATTCCTGCGACGACCAACATCGCCAAACATGCCAACAGGCTAAAAAGTCTGGCGGCTGCCAGCAAAGGGGCAGGTATTGCCCTGGTCGGCGTGGGACTGACCGCCGCTTGCATGCAAATCGCCAGTACCGCCGACACTCAGGAGAAAAATGAAATATTTGTTGAGACCATTACAAGTACAGTAATCGGGGGTCTTACAGGCATTGGGGTTGGTATATTTTTGATTTTCAACCCGATTGGCTGGGGAGCAGCTATTGTCTTGGCGACAAGCAGTGTCGTAGCAAGCTATGCCAGTGGGAAAGGTGCGCGCTTGGCCTATGATAGATATGGCATGGAAGTCGACTTTGTCTCTGGTGCTGGCATTGATAGAATCTGCCAATAGTCATGAATTTAACGCTTGATATAATACTTGCCATTTTTATTGTTCTGCTGGCTGGCCTAACATTAATTCTTTTATTGACCATTATTATGCATTTTTTGATGCCCCGGAATGTACTGAAAACTTACTTCAAAGAACCCTATTTTAAACTTGGGGAAATCGCCATGCTTACTGGTTTTCCTTTTGGTTATATAAGAACGTCAATGTTCATGGGGGTTCTCGGTTTTCCTGCCAGTGGAAAAAAAAGGGGAATGGAAAATGCGTATAAACTGGCACCCGTGTGGTATTGCACACTATCGAAATACATCACTGTTTTTTTTGTTGTTGGCTTTTCATTATTTATATTAATTACGGTAATTTTGAGTGTATACATGCTGTTATATGAATAAAAATGAAGTCCCCCAACAACTCAGGAGCCAAAATAAGGATAGCAGGATGTGCTGTCAGAAAAATAGATATAGCATGGGAGTCGATAGAATCTATCAATAATGCTGGACTCACCAATTAAAATAATAGGAGTGATTTTTTTTGCTCTGTTCTTTGGCATTCTGGTCAGTCTTTTATGCATTTTTATTTTGCATATTTTAATGCCACGTAAGGTATTAAAAACCTATTTCAAGGAACCTTATTTTAGCGCAACAGAAATCGCTATGTTTACCGGGTTCCCTTTTGGATATATGAGGACGGGAATGTTCAATCGGGTTTTGGGGTTTCCTGCCAGTGGTAAAAAGAGAGGGCTGGAAAATGCCTATAAAATGGCACCCGTATGGTATTGCAAAGCCTCAAAATACTTTATTGTAGCTTTTGTCATTAATCTTTCATTATTTCTACTTGTTACTGGAATTGTAAGCATATACATGTTGCTATATGAATAAAAGTGAATTCCCTAAGCGCTTCGCGGGGCGGGCTCTGACGGCAGTCGCTGCGGGCAGCGGGGAATCAAACCCAAAGAGATTCAATCCTGTTCAAACTCACCATTGGTTAAACGCAACACCCGCGACATGCGTTGCGCCAGTTGCAGGTCATGTGTCACCAGTACCAGGCTGGTGCCCAGTTCATCGTTGAGTTCCACCATTAAATCGTAAACCTGCGCTGCGGTGTGCTGGTCCAGATTACCCGTAGGCTCATCAGCCAGCACACACAGCGGTCTGGTGATCAACGCACGGGCGATGGCGGTACGTTGACGCTCGCCACCCGAAAGCTCCGCCGGTTTGTGCCGCAGTCGCGCCGCCAACCCCACCTTACCCAGAAGATCAGCCGCCTGCTCTTTAGCCTCCGCAGTTGATAAACCACGAATCAATAACGGCATGGCAACATTTTCCAGCGCGGTGAACTCTGGCAGCAAATGATGGAACTGATAGACAAACCCCAACATTTTATTGCGCAACCGGCCCCGTTCCGCCTCGTTAAGTGCGCCCAGACGCTGGCCGCCCACGCTGATTTCACCACGCGTGGGCTTGTCCAGCCCGCCCAGCAGGTGCAGCAAGGTGCTTTTACCCGAGCCTGATGCGCCCACAATAGCCACTCGTTCGCCACGCTGAATATCCAACTGAATATTGCGCAGCACTTCCACAGCCAGCCCACCTTCATCAAAGGTTTTGTTCAGCTCCTGGCACTGCAATACGTTATGTTGATCACTCATAACGCAACGCCTCCGCCGGTTGGGTGCGCGAGGCCCGCCAGGCCGGGTACAAGGTTGCCCACACACTCAACGCAAAAGAAATGGCGGAAATCCTGAACACATCTTCCCAATGCAACTCCGAGGGAAAGGTGTTGATGTAATACACATCTCCTGGCATGAACTGAATACCCAGCACCCCTTCCAGCCAACTCACCACAACATCAAGATTAAGCGACAACGTGACGCCAAGCACGGCGCCCAGCAACACGCCGATGACACCAATTATCACGCCCTGTATGATGAAAATCATCATAATCGAGCCCGGCGTACTACCCAAAGTGCGCAGAATAGCGATATCGGCCTGCTTATCCGTCACCACCATGACCAGCGTGGAAACAATATTGAACGCCGCCACCGCTACAATCAGCATCAGAATAATAAACATCATCGTTTTCTCGATTTTTACTGCGCGAAACAGGTTCGCATGACGCATGGTCCAGTCGGAAATCCAGTAACCACCCGGCAACGCATCCACCAGCTCATTACGCACGGGCACGGCCTGAAACATGTCCGTCAGTTTCAGGCGTAACCCCGTCACACCGTCCCCCATGCGAAACAGGCGAGCGGCGTCATCGAGATGCACCAGCGCCAGCGCACTGTCATACTCGTGCATGCCCACTTCAAAAATGCCTTTCACGGTAAAACGCTTCAGGCGTGGCAGAATACCTGCCGGGGTATTGCTGGCCTGCGGTGTCACCACCGTAACCTTGTCACCCAGAGCGGCGTTCAATTTACGCGCCAGCCCCACTCCCAGCACAATACCAAATTCCCCGGCATGCAAATCACCCAATTTGCCGTAAATCATCTTCTGCCACACATCCGATACCGCCGGATCACGATCGGGTAATACTCCACGCAATAAACTGCCCTGCACCTGCGAGCCAAAACTGAGCATCACCTCTTTGCGCACATAGGGTGCAAGCCCCACAACACGGGGGTCATGTTTTTCGATAGCCTTTCCCAGCACCGCCCAGTCCGTCAGCGGTGCGCCATCCACGCGGGAAATGGTGATGTGCGAGGCCATACCTAAAATACGTTCGCGCAATTCTTTTTCAAAACCATTCATTACCGACAGCACGGTAATCAACGCCATTACTCCCAACACAATACCCATCATGGAGGTCAAAGAGATAAAGGAAATGAACTGGTTGCGGCGTTTGGCGCGCAAATAGCGCAGGCCGATGTAGAGTTCCAACGGTTTAAACATGGGGTACCAATGTAGTGATTGAATAATGAATGTGATTATAAATCATACAATGCAGGCACTGCCCACGGGAGCCGATGTTAACACGCAACAATTGACAGAGGTACTCGAAGCTTTATCCAGATACGAAATGAGCCTGAAGGCAGAGGCTTTTCCAATTGCGCCAAGCTGTATACACTGAGGCACAACTGACACCATTTAGCGAGGTTAACGATGCGCCAATATAATTCGATATCCAGATACCCGCATAATTTTTACCGGCTCATGCTGCTGCTTACCCTGTTGGGCTTGAGCGCCTGTGCCACGACCCCCTCCCCGAATGAAATAACAGACAACACGGCGGCAAACAACGCCGACAACACCCCACAGACGGTGGCAAAAACCGTTGACACCCCCGAGAGTGATAACACTGTCGCCGCCACCAAGCCAGCAGACACTGAATCCCCGGCAGCGGAGGCTGAGCAAGCCGAACCCGAGCCCGCTACGCAGGAACCCGCACCTCTCGCCAAAACCGAACCGGTCGCTATTGATGTCTCCTGCAAAAATTCACCCTACAGCAAATATGAGAAGCAGGCGCGCGCTAGCATTGCCAAAGGCTTGAGCGCCACCACCGCAAACACTTACGGTGTCGGCTTTCGCAACCTCGACGAACACAAAAAATGGAGCGAAACACACCAGGCACTGTTCACTGCCGTCAATCAGGCCTGCGTCACCTTGAGCAAATGTGCCAAACAACACCCAAAGGACAAAGCAACACAATGCGCAAACCAAGCCAGACAATTTGACCAATGGCAAAACCTGGCAGCACGTTTCGCGGAAAAAGCCAAACACAGCGAAACCACACAGCCCCCAAAAATCTGTTCCTTCACGGCAAGCCTTGATGATCCCGCCAGCTGCTTTCACTCCCTGGCTGACAATATCGACAACACCTGCACCACCAGCGATTGCAAAGAAACCAGCGACTGCTGGCGAAGTGTTGGCTTTCTCGACGGGGTAATCAAGCAGGCGGCTTCTGCCTGCGTATTTGTACGCACACCGCTAGCGGAATGCCGTGGTTACGTAACAGCGACCCAGCGACGAAAAGACAAGTTTGGACGCTGCGCAAAAATGCAGAAAGACCTCAATACACGCATCATTCCCGTGTTATAAGGGCCGCTCACACAAGTAGAGGAGCAGCCAGGCGCCACGCAGATATTAACGATACGTGCGTGAGCGAAATGTACCGCCCTGAACACCATAATCGATAACTGATTGTGTTCTTGCTTCTATCTTGTCGGTGTGCACCTGTTCATTTTTTACATTAATGACAGTTTGATACTCTTCTTTAACCGTGGCTTTCTCAACATCTGTGAGCTTGTCCCATTCCGCTTTGGTATGACCGTAATAGACCACTGAGCATCCCTGCAACAAAATAATTATTACAAGGGCTGGTAAAAAATATTTTGGCATTTTCATGTTTATCCGAAGAATTTACATGCCCATGCTACCAATACCTGCTCTATAGATACACCCTGGCCTGCAAAATATCATCCAGCTTGACCGGGAAAGAAAACTCGCCATTGCCAAATTTCATCAAAATATGAATGCGCTCCTCATCCACGCTTTCCAGTTGGCCCTGACGACGTTTTCCAATTGACGTTTCCACCTGAATATTTTTGCCAATATATCGGGGAAGTTGTGATTTCTGCACCTTCCGGTATTTCCTTGTTTTTGCAGAATTCTGTTTTTCAGAACCCGGTTTTGCAGGCGGACTAACTCTGGCGACAGTCGGGTTTGACAGATGTCCTCTAATAATGTCCAACGTGTCATTTTTTCTTGCTGTTGTTTTTCCAGCCCCGGCATCCCAGTCAATTTGGCCGAGATCGATATTGGCTCCGTTAATAACAATTTCCATGCCGAGAATATCCAGAACATCAGCCGTTTTATAAAACTCCAGACCACTCAGCATGGTTGCCTCGGCAGGATTCAGGCTGACAGTAAAACGTCCGCCGCTTGTCATAAACCGGCGATAGGCATCCACGACTTTTTTCGGGAAAACCGCGCCAAGCTCTGCTGCCAATTGAGCAACATTTGCATTCACATACTGTTCAATACTGCCCCCGTTTTGCTCCGCACAGTATTTATTCCTGAGTTTGTAATAGCCCGCATCGTTATGCTCGATTTTTATTCTTGAGATTTCAGGTTCGAATGGCTGTAAACCTGCCGACTTCATTTGATTCGGATCAAATCCGGTTTGTACAGTAAAGTTGGTGCTGTAGAGGTCACGATCCTTAATACTCATCCCAACGTTCACCTGCTTCGAATCCTGCTCAAATGCCATATTCAGGGCAATATCAAGATTCAATGGATTGTAGCCCATCGCAGAAAATTCATTGATGCCAAATTTTTCAATATCCCCGCAACCCAGCGCATCCAATCGCTCAATTAAAAGCGGATCTTCAGGTGTTTGTGACTCTGCCGCTTGTGCCCGCATATCATCCAGCATCACAAATATTTCACTGTTAACATCAATGTTCACGCTTTTCATTTCAAAGCCAATATATTCCGGAAACTCTCTGTCTTTAAAACGGCTCTCCAGCAGAAAAATATCAAGAATATTGGGGGCAGAAAAATTCATCTCCTTAATGGTGAATTCATCTGAAGTCATCTTCGGTCGAATAACAACACCTGTTATACCGACAACACCATCGAGCAGCGAGCTGAATATTGACTCATAGGTGATATCAACAAAGGGGGCTACCGAGACAATGGCATCATCAACGTTGTTCTTGATGTCATACCAGATATAGGCCTTGATACCGCCATATCCAAGAACAGGCAGAATTAACAGTAATTTAAGAAAACGCATATTATCTTTCCTTTACAAAGCCACGATTATCAGGCGTGTCTCTCCAGTTGTTTTTCACTAAATGGTTTTTTAATTTTTGGCTTCTGCGGACAGATACCTTTTGCGATGGCATGATCCACACTCTATTTACGGCCCATTCCACATTTTCACTTTTGCATTTTCGATTATTTGCACACAACCGCACATAGTCATCCGCTGTTTTCACAAAGTCACAATCCTGCTCATGCCAAAGAGCAGCGGTTAATAAATAGTGAGTAGACGAGTGACTATCTCCCAGAGCAATTGCTTCCCCAAGATGCCTGGTCGCCATGACATAACTCTTTTTTTTGATGGTAATACACATAGCCCAGATAAACATGAGTTTTTTTATTCTGGCTGCCGTAACTCAAGGCATCGTCAAGATCCCGCAATGCGTCATCCGGTTTTTCCAATTGATAGTGGATCAAGCACGATAGCTTTTGTGTAATCTTTGATGGCTGCCCCGTTATTTTTGCCCGAGGTTTGTCGGACCAGAAAACAACCTGGCATTGATCGAACAGTTGTCGGTGCGATCAATGAGCCGAGAGGAACACGAACATGGCGAAAACAGGCAAGGTATCGGGAAGCGAGCCGAGACGGAGAAACAGTGTAGTACCGGCGACCGGCTACAGACAAGGCCGCCCCCTCTGTTGCCTCCTTCAAATTTACAGATTATTGCGGGATGTCGCTGTTTTACGACGAGCCTAATCGGCTAAATTGCACGGTTTTCTTCTTTTTGTTCAGGCTCACCGTCTCTTCAGGGAGACACTTGTTTTGACCGCCGCCAAAAGAAGGTACGGTCATTATTGAATAACCTATTGAATAATATAGAAATAAAATATCTGGCACGCCAATTGCTGTGTCCTGGTGTCGATAGCTTGGCTACGGCTTGTTATCAGGCAATATATAACCAAATATTCAGGATGATAAATATGAAAACACACTATACATTTACGCTGGCCACACGGTCACTTCTTGTGCTCACGAGTTTGGCTGCACTTGCTTCATTCATGTTTTTTAAAGATGCTTCTCCCCTCATTAACTGGCTGGCACTTTCAAGCATCATTCCGCTTATTATGGGGATATTGGGTGAAAACCTTGTGCGTGAATTTTTTACCCCTGTTATCCACACCCATGCGGTAAAAATTGACCTGGGTCACAGGGTAGCAGCCCCCGCCGCTGCCTGAAACCAAAAGGGGCAGGTCGCATGTTAATTTCTCTTGTTACTATTTAAAGCGACTTGCCTCTTTTTTACTTGTAGCGGAAGGGATTGTTCCAGGGGATGTTTATTACATATTGATATTGACTCACCTCCCTTCCGATAGAAAATTTACTCGGTACCCCCCTATAGCAATTAAAAGTGCTTATAATTTTCGGTTGTTAAGAAAAAAGGAGTAACGGCAAGAAAAACTATTGCTGTAATAATCGCTACTCTTTTTCAATGTCTACGCGGCTTGCTTGTATGCTAAGATAATCTTCGCCACGAAGCGACCAGTCCAGCAGTCCAGTCGATCAGTCCAGTCGATTTTTTGAAAAAAGCCTTAACATTAGTGAGGTTTCAAGTATTACCTGGCATAAAGATTTGAGAATACTGAAACGGTATACGCGCCTCAAGGCGGAAGACTTAGCCCAGAAATTAAAATAAAATACTTCCCGTATAGTCCCCGTGGCACAACTGGATAGCGCGACGCCCTCCTAAGGCGTAGGTTGCAGGTTCGATTCCTGCCGGGGACGCCATTTTCTGTGGCCTGTCGGACTTACCCCAAACAAGACTTAGCCTGCCTGCTTCTCAAGCCTGTTTTTCGCGCAGCAAAGAGAACGAATTTGGCCATTCATATCCGGATCAGATTGACACTGCGAGAGCACCTCAGCAGTTTCACCAAGCGCACCCTGACCAGGTCAGGTTGATATAACGATTAAATGAACCGACACTATAAAGGTTAAGAAAAAAGGCTAAAAAAAGATGCTCCGTAAAGTTGCCATATTCAGGTTCTTTATTTTTTTTCTATAAAGGCAACCAGCGCACCGACATTATCACGTATGTACAATATACCGGCATCCACCAAAGGAGGAACACTGACCGAGCGGTAGACTTCCTCGGCAGGCTCGTCGCTGTCCCAGACATAGCGCATGGTTGACCATACTTTATCGAGATTTTTGCGGGCTACAAAACCACCATCATCCCGTGACAGCCAGTGCACAAAGCCATCATAGTCGGCCACCACCACTGTATCTCCCTGTACCACCGGTGCGCTCAATTCCCGCCCAATCAGGCTGTCCTGCCGCCACAGGGTTGCACCTGTGCGCCCATCCAGCGCCCATACTCTGCTGGTCGCATCGGTAATGAAAATCTGCCCGTCATTCACCGTCAGGCCGGTATATGATGACATGTCCCGCGCCCACAGCACGTTGCCATCTGCAATGGAAACTGCCACCACCCGCCCCTGGTAGCTGCTCACATACACCACACCATCAGCGGCGCGAAACAAACCATCAATGTCGACCAGACGTTCCAGGTCGGTACGTCCATGCGGTACGGCGATGGTGGTCTCCCATAACAATTCTCCCGTGGCCAGATTGAGGCTCAGCAAACGCCCATCAGAAAACCCGGCCAACACAATCTCATTCACGACCAGAGGCTGACTGGTGCCACGCAGGGTCAGCTTCGGAATGCTGCGCCCATAGGACCACAGTTTTTTACCGGTAGCGGTTTTGTATACACTGATCCTGCCGTCGATAGTCTGGACAACCAGCAAGTCCCCTGCCACAACGGGAGCAGCCAGCATTTCACTGCTGATCCGCTGGCGCCAACGTTCAGCGCCATTATTTTTATCCAGGGCCACCAGTTCCGCTTCGCGTGTGGCCACAAACAGCAAGCCCTCACCAATACCGGGCCCCCCGGTCAGCGCTTCGCCCATGCTGATTGCCCACAGCACATCGCCAGTTTTTGCGGCATGCGCTGCCACCTCACCTCTGCGGCTGGCAACATAAATCGTTTTGTCTTTGGCATCCGTGTCAATCACAACGGGTAACTGCGCATGCGCGTACTCCGGCACATCACCGGTGGGCTTTGCCCAAAGCGCCTTGACTGACACACTTGTATTGATTGCCCGCAACGGTGTTGCGTCTGAGTAATCCTTTGGTGATGAGCCACAGGCAACCAGTAACAGGCTGGACACTGCCACTACCGGCGCCAGGCATATTTTTTTCATGCGCAACGACATCATTACGACATGTCACCCGAGACCGGCTGCCCAAGATTGTCCAGCTTCATTTGCAGCAACTCACGTCCACGTTCTCCCGGCGCTGCGCTGGCCAGTGCGCGCATAAAGGCCGTGCGTGCAGATTCCGGCTGACCCATGGCAATATAAATGTCGCCTCGCAATTGTTCATAGGTTGACTCGTAAACCCCGGCATCAACTCCGTTAAGAAAACTCAGGGCGTCATCATATTTTCCCTCTGCCATCATAAGCTTGGCTAAACGCAGGCGCGCCTCATGGCGTACGGCATCACTTTTGGTATTGTCCAGCGCCCAACGCAAGTGTGCGCTGGCAGCGGCCATGTCACCCGCTTCCTGTTTGATCTTGGCCATCATCAACGCAGCCAATGAAGAATAGGCGGTATCTGAAAACTGACCTAACAACTGGGCGCCCTGCACCGATGCCTCATCATTTTTGCCTTGCGACACATCTTCCAGCATCAGTTGATAAACCGTGGATGCCGCTTCCGAATAGCCTTGTTGATTATCCAGCCAGGCACGACCACCCCATAACGCGCCCACACCAATAACCACACCACCGATCACCGACCATTTATTGTCATGCCACCATTTCTTAATGGCTGCAACCTGCTGTTCTTCTGTTGTGTATATATCCACAGTACTCTCCGTACATTATCATTCGGCGATTTTCCGCCAAAAATTTATTGCCATCAGTTACACATCAAGCTTTCCTGCCAGCCATGCCGACAAATCGTTCTGTGCCAGGGTTTCCTGGTTTCGGGAATGCTCACCACGCAAAAATTTGATATTCACCGTTTCTTGCGCCACTTCATCTTCGCCCAACACCAGCGCAAGCTCTGCGCCACACTTGTCGGCCTTTTTAAACTGGCTTTTAAAACTGCCGCCACCGCAGTTTGTCATGATGCGCAGCGCCGGCATGCCCCCACGCAACTGCTCGGCCAGTAACACACCTTTTTTTTGGGCCGCCTCACCCACCAGTACCAAATAGATATGTGGCCGGTTTTCCGGTTGAAGGTTCTGACGCGCCAGCACCAGCAAACGTTCCAAACCGATGGCAAAACCGGCGGACGGCGTTGCCTTGCCACCCAGCTGTTCCACCAGGCCGTCAAACCGGCCGCCCGCACAGATTGTGCCCTGGGCACCCAGTTGATCCGTCACCCACTCAAATACCGTGCGACTGTAATAATCCAGCCCCCGCACCAGGCAGGGATTAACACGGTAAGCAACGCCTGCACCATCCAACAGACCACACAGAGCCTCAAAATGTTCACGTGACTCGTCGTCGAGGTGCGCCATCAGTTTGGGTGCATCGGCCACCACTTCCCGCAGTGCCGGGTTTTTTGTGTCCAGAATACGCAGTGGGTTACTTTCCAGGCGTCGTAAACTGTCTTCGTCGAGCTGGTCTTTATGCTGTTCAAAATAACTGACCAGCTCCTGACGATACACCGCGCGCGATTCCCGTGTGCCCAACGAATTCAGTTGTAATTCCACGTTATCCAGACCCAGCTGCTGCCATAAACGCGCCGTCATTAAAATCAGTTCGGCATCCAGGTCCGGGCTGGCCATGCCAAAGGTTTCGACACCCACCTGATGGAACTGCCGGTAACGTCCCTTCTGTGGTCGCTCATGCCGAAACATGGGCCCCATGTACCACAAACGCTGCACCTGATTGTGTAACAAACCATTCTGAATGGCCGCACGTACGCAGGGCGCAGTGCCTTCCGGGCGCAAGGTCAGATTGTCACCATTACGGTCCGCGAAGGTGTACATTTCCTTTTCGACAATGTCGGTGACTTCGCCGATAGACCGTTTGAACAGTTCCGTTTTTTCCACAATGGGAAAACGGATTTCCTGATAACCGTAACGACCCAACAGGTCACGAATAATGGACTCCAGCTTTTGCCAGTAAATCGTGTCTTCCGGCAGTATGTCATTCATGCCACGAATGGCCTGGATAATTGATTGCGCCATAATTATTTTAATCTTGCCGCCAATGACGGCGCAGCCTGCTGCTGAATGTTAATATTTTCAAACGCATCAGGGTTTTCCAGACGCCGTTTGACTTCTGCACGCACCGCACGTTCCAGCTCATCAAGCAGCTCGCCATTACTCACTTTATGATCCGGCCTGCCGTCAACATAAAGCAGATTCGGCTCACCACCGGCAAGGCCGATATCCGCCTCACGCGCCTCGCCCGGTCCATTCACGACACAGCCAATGACTGCCACGTCCATGGGTTCCAGAATGTCTTCCAGCCGTTCTTCCAGGGCATTAACGGTGGAAACCACATCAAACTGCTGGCGCGAACAGGAAGGACAGGCAATCAGGTTAACGCCCTTGCTGCGCACGTGCAGACTTTTGAGAATATCAAAACCGACTTTGACCTCCTGCACCGGATCAGCCGCCAGCGATACACGTATCGTGTCTCCAATCCCCTGCGCCAATAACATGCCCAGACCGATGGCGGATTTAACCGCCCCCGAACGCGCCCCACCGGCCTCGGTAATTCCCAGGTGCAGAGGCTGTTCAATCTGATCCGCCAATAAACGGTAAGCCGCCACCGTCATAAATACATCCGATGCCTTGAGGCTGACCTTGAATTCCTGAAAATCCAGTTTGTCGAGCATGTCAATATGGCGCATTGCCGACTCCACCAGTGCCTCGGGTGTTGGCTCACCATATTTTTTCTGCAAGTCCTTTTCCAGTGAGCCGGCATTCACGCCGATACGAATGGGAATATCATTATCCCGTGCCGCAGAAACCACCGCCTGTACACGATCTTCGCGGCCAATATTGCCCGGATTAATGCGCAGACAATCCACACCCAGCTCAGCCACACGCAAGGCAATCTTGTAATCAAAATGGATATCGCTGATCAGCGGTACATTGACGCGCCGCCGGATTTCACCAAAGGCTTCCGCAGCCGCCATGGACGGAACGGAGACGCGTACAATATCGACACCCGCTGCTTCCAGAGACTGAATTTGCGCGACTGTTGCCTCAACATCGGTGGTTTCGGTATTGGTCATGCTCTGCACAGTAATAGGTGCATCGCCTCCCACCAGCACATCACCCACACGAATCTGGCGTGACTGACGACGGGTTATTTGTTGGTAGTCCGGTTTTTCAATCATGTTTTTTATTCAATATAATGAGTAACTGTTCAGCCTGATTTTTTAAATACGAATCACGCGTTGATTTTGCAGACATCCGGTTTTAGGCGTAATGCTTGTTCCTGCGTTTAATTCAGAAATTTATTACTGAGTGTTTAACGCAAAGTTCACAACACATGGCCTGATAGTGTTACACACCTCTAAAAGCTCGGCTGAATTACTATAATTACTCAGTTCTTATAACAGCGAACAATTTATTCACCACCAATACGCAAACGCACAGACCGCCGGTTGGCATACTTTGACAAATCGTATGCCGTGCCGTTATACAAAATGTCCACACCCTGTACGTAACCCAGTTGCACCATAAAGGGGGCGACGCCCGTAACAACACGCCGGGTACCTGCTTTACCCAAACGATAAACAAGGCGCTGGCCCCGGGCGTCCTGCACCTCGGCCCAGGAATCACTGTGAAAAATCAACACCAACTCTGAGTTCAAACCCGTGTCCGGCGCCTTAACCTCAGCATCAGGCACAGCCACTGGCTCAACAGATAATGCCGGCGTTACCTCTGCGCGCGATTCTGTTTCTGCCGGCTGCTCCTGCTGCGCAGCGGGGGGTTGAATATCGACCGCCGGTGTATCATTCGTCACCTCTTCTGTCACAACACCGGGCACAGACAGCGTCTTCTCCACGGTTTGCCCGGCCGGACTGACGTTTGCGCCCGGACTCACATCGACATGCTCACCTTCATTGGCTGGCCATAAAAAATAAATCAGGCCCAGCACAATCGCGCTCACAAACCCGGCCATTTTCAAACGATTTCCCGACGGTTTTTCGCGCAGGGAAAACTGGCTGGATTTTTCACTGCCCATCCTGCCGTACGTTTCGTTATTCACTGCCGGTACGGGATCAACCACCTGCGCCTGCGTCGACACCAATTCATCAAAATCCGCAAATACTTCTGCTTCGGATAATTCCAGCAAACGCGCATATGCACGTAAATAACCTGCCGCAAACACCGGTGCGGCAAAATCTGCAATATTCCCCTGCTCCAGCGCACTGATTTTGCCTACGTCCAGCTTCAATCGGGCCGCCACATCTTCAATGGACAAACCACGGGATTCACGCGCCAAATACAACCTGTTGCCCGATTGCTGGGGAGGAGCATCCTTCTTTTCCTGGTTCCGCCGCTTTTTGTTGCGTTTACCCACGTTATTAACTCTCGCGACTCATATATTCATTGCCCGCTGGCACCCTTTCTTTCCCGGGCCTCCGCCTCCAATAACAGGCGCATTTCATTGGAATCCACATAATTCTGGCGCAACAGCGTTTTATATTCGCGCACCGCCGCCATATCCCCCAATGCTTTCTCAACCTGAATACCCAGCCAGAGCCCCCCCGGGCCCAACGTAGCCACTTCCTGATAGCGCTGCAAATAGGCCCTGGCCGACATCATACGTTTTTTCTCAACGCTGACCCGCGCCATGTGCAGCAAGCCGCCCGGTAACCGTGGATTTATCTGCAACGCCTTGCGCAAATAGGTCTCCGCCTTTTCCAGATCAGGTACCTGCAACATGCATACGCCCAGGTTTTCCAGCGCCTCTGCGGGTGTGCGATATCTTCGACTGTTAACTGCCGTTAAAAAATGTTGTTCCGCTTCAGCGTACTTACCTTGCCCGCATAAAAACACGGCATAGTTATTCTGAATTGATCCATCATCCGGCTTCAATTCCACGGCTTGCTGATAATGCTCCTCCGCCTCTTCCGGCTTGTCCATGCGTATATACGCCAGCGCAATACTGCTATGCGCCTCGGCGTATTCCGGCATGACATCAACAGCCTTTTTCAGTTTCTGCAAGGCCGCCTCATCACGTCCCTGCTGTAAATAACCCAGCCCCAGGCGAAGATTGGTATCTGCAATACGAAATCTGGCTTTGTCTTCCTGCTCCTGTTCCTGCACGGTTGCACAGGCAAACAGCATAAAACTCACCATGATTATGAAGATCGTGCGCAAGGTCAGTAAACGCAACAATTTCATATCGGTTTTCACCCTGCCGCCCGTTTGTTACGTTGGCTTCTGTCCAGCACCTGTCCCACCAATTGACCACAAGCGGCGTCAATGTCATCACCCCGGGTACGCCGGGTCAATGTGATCAAACCATTTTTGATCAATACTTCACGGAAGCGCACAATCGCCGCATCACTTGAACGTCGATACTGCGTATTCGGAAATGGGTTAAAGGGAATCAGATTAATCTTGGACGGCACACCGTTGAGTACCTTCGCCAACTCGCGTGCATGAGCGACACTGTCATTCACGCCATCCAGCATAACGTATTCAATCGTCACCTTGCGCCGGGTATCACCGCTGATGTAGTGCGTGCAGGCATCCAGCACTTCACGCAGAGGGTATTTTTTATTCAGCGGCACCAGCACATCACGCAGCTCATCGGTGGGCGCGTGCAGGGACAAGGCCAGCGCCACGTCACTCACTTCCTTCAAGCGCGCCAATGCGGGCACCACACCGGAAGTGCTCACCGTCACCCGTCGCTTTGACAAACCATAGGCAAAATCATCCACCAGCAAATCAATGGCCTTCACAGTATTGTCAAAATTCAGCAATGGCTCCCCCATGCCCATGAAAACCACATTGGAAATAATGCGCTCATTTTTACCATTGGCCAGCGGATTCCAGCCCAGCGCCTTGTTGGCCACCCATACCTGACCAATGATTTCGGCCACGCTCAGGTTACGGTTAAAGCCCTGCTGCCCTGTGGAACAAAAAGAGCATTCCAGCGCGCAACCCACCTGGGAGGAAATACACAATGTGCCGCGGTTTTTTTCCGGGATAAAAACCGTCTCAACAGAATTGCCATTATCCAGTTTCAATAACCATTTGTGTGTGCCATCCGCAGAGGTCTGATCAACCAGCACTTCAGGCGTGCGGATTTCTGCAACCTCCTCAAGCCGGCTGCGCAAAGCCTTGCTCAGATTGGTCATCGCATCAAAACGATCAACACCGTATTGATGCAACCACTGGATCACCTGCCGGGCGCGGAAGGGCTTCTCCCCCATTTCGGTGAAGAAAACCTCCATATCGGCGCGTGTGAAATTCAGCAAATTGGCTTTTGCAGGCATTAGATGGACTCGTTACATCTCAAGCAATATTCACTCAACACACTCAGCGTGTGCGAGGGCAAATCTCATCGTCCGAAAAGAAAAAGGCAATTTCTTCAGCAGCTGTTTCCGGTGCATCGGAACCATGCACCGCATTTTCGTCAATGGAACTGGCAAAATCGGCGCGAATAGTACCCGCGTCCGCTTCTTTGGGATTGGTTGCACCCATCACCTCACGGTTTTTCAGAATGGCGCCTTCACCTTCCAATACCTGCACCATCACCGGGCCGGAAATCATGAACGACACCAGATCGTTAAAAAACGGACGTTCTTTGTGCACGGCGTAAAACCCCTCGGCCTGTTCACGGCTCAGGTGCAGCATTTTCGAGGCAATAATTTTCAGACCGGCTTTTTCAAAGCGCGCGTAAATGTCACCAATGTGGTTTTTGGCAACGGCGTCAGGCTTAACAATGGAAAAGGTTCTTTCAATGGACATGCTTGGTTTACTCCAATAATTCTCAAATAGGAGCCGGATAGACCCCAGGGTTGCAAACCGCTGATTATACGCGAAATGCGGATGGAAACCCTAGGAGTCTGTCGGACTTAGGGAATCGCCGCGAGAGAAAACCATTTTGAGTCCATTTTCTCGATCGTTTGAGGCGAATATTGGACATATTCAACGAAAAGGATCGAGAAAATGGGCCGAAATGGTTTTTTCGCAGTAGATTCATCCTAAGTCCGACAGACTCCTAACTCGTGCGGTGAAGAACAAAAATTCAGTTCAAATTAAGATTTATCAACTACGCTCCGGGAGCCGCCACTTACCAGGGAGATGCTCATGCGCGTCAATTACCACATTTTCTTCAAACAAACTGCTCAGAATCTGACCTTACTGATATTCGGCATACTCACAGCACAAACTGCCCAGGCCAACCCGGCCTTTGCCCGCCAATATGGCATGAGCTGCATCACTTGCCACGCGGCCTTTCCCCGCCTCAACAGCTTTGGTGAACAGTTTCTGGCGGACAATATCCGCCTGCCTAACTGGCGCGAACAGATCGGCGTGGACACTGGCGACGAACAATTGATGCTGCCCAAATTCCCGCAACTGGCGTTTCGCGCCCAGGCTTACGTGCAAACCCGCGAATCCGAGGCGCAAGACAACAGTGGTGTTACCACGGCCAACCCCGACTCAGATTTTCAGGCGCCCTATCTTATCAAGCTGCTGGCGGGCTCACCGCTATCAGAACACATCAGCTACTACTTTTATGCCATCTTCGCCGAAAAAGGCGGTAACGGCGAAACCATCGTGGAAGATGCCTGGATTACCCATGACGACGTGTTCGGCAGCGGCGTGGGCATGATACTGGGTCAGTTTCAGGTTTCTGACCTGATGTTCCCGCGTGAAGTCCGGCTCACGGTACAGGATTACATTCCCTATCGCATGGCCGGCATCACCTACGAACGCGGCGTCACCTTTGATGCCGATGTCGGCCCCGTGTCGCTGGCACTGGGTATTGTCAATGGCAATGGCATCGAAGCCAATGCCAAAATCAACAGCCCCGGCTTCGGCCGCCCAGACCGCGCCTTCGACAATGACAGTGCAAAAAGTGTATTTGGCCGCATCGGCGGCGAGCTGGGCCCGGTACGCATGGGCCTGTTTGGCCTTGATGGTAAGCAACAGGATGCGACAGGCACACGCAACACCGGCAAACAAGTCCTGGGAGTGGATGTTTCCGGCAACCATAACGACCGGGTTTTCTGGTTCGTACAACTGCTGCAAAACCGCTGGGATGATTTTCTGGTGCAAGGACAAACCGCAGAATGGAACGGCGGTTTCGCTGGCGTGGATTATATTCACGATGACCGCTGGGCTTACTCCCTGCTATACAGCTATGCCGATGCCAATGACCTGGCCAACAGCGGCACCGTCTACGAAGGTATTGATCTCAACACCTTTACTGTAACCACATCGTATTATTTCATGCGTAACATCAAAGGCATCATTGAAATCAACGTGGATTTACAAAGCAAAGACAGCAATCCCAACGACGGTATCGGCCACGACACCAAAGAAGGCTATTTCCTGTTGGGGTTTGATACCGCATTTTGAAAACAACCTGGAATACCCCCCTGTCATTCCGTAAATATCAAAATGACAGAGGTAATTTTGTCAGCGTCAAGCACAACTTCGTGACCGGACGCGAGTACATCAACCCATTAATATTGGCGGGTTCAGCGTTACAGTGGTGTTTCGCCATGCGCACTGACAGACCAACTGAACCCGGCAATATGGCTGATGCACTAAGCCATCTGCTTCCTGCACGCAAAACCTAACCCCACAAGACCAATACCCAGCAATGCAAGACTGGCGGGTTCAGGAATGGAAATCGTGTATAAATTGTTGCTGGTAATTTGGTTGGCTGTGAAGCTCTGGGTAAAAAGATTGGTTACAGCAGGACTATTCGAACGCCTCGGGACATCCGGTATATTCCAAAGATTGAGACCAACCGTATCACCAAAGCCCAGACTTGCCAGTGACGAGTCGACATCCACGATTACCTGGAATTCGTAAAGAAAGCCAGGTGCAGGCTGGCCATACTCGATCTTCCGCACCGTTCCGCTCATCAAGGCCGTCGCATCAGGAATACCCAGATCGGCACTGCCGCCTTCCCAAAATAGAGATCCACCATACACATCACCTGCCGCATTTACTGATGCATTTAAAAAAAGATCGCCCGAAATGGCGTATGACCCTCCACCAAATGGTGAAATGAAACTGCTGGACAGTCTCGTCGAAAAAATGTCGGTATTTGCGTTATAAGAAACATCATCACTACTACCACCAAACCAGGCCACAGACGCACCGCTTTCAGGGCTGGGGGGAAATAATGGAAATGCCCCTGCCACACTCACGGCCAGAAGCCCCAAAACCCCCACCAACACCGCAGTATATTTGTTTCTGATATGAACGTAACACGTAGAAATACTCATGATGCCCTCCCTTGAATTTACATTCATTAAGAGAAATAGCACTGTAAATAATGCAGCATTCATGCCCAGATAAACTTTGTAGATTTTTCAACCAGTTAAGATTTTGTGTTTTTATGTGTGTAAATTAATTCGACAAAACGGGTTTTCATGCGTAAAAAATAAGCCATTTAATACTCAAAAACTGGTAAATTCCGCTTACCAACAATTATGAGCGCGTTTCAAAAAAATGCGGGAATCACAAACTGAGAACCGGATGTGAACAATTTCGATGTAGGATTATTACCCTCCGGGCATCTGCACGGTTTTTCATCAACAACTGACGTAACAGATAATAGCGAACACATCACCACCATCGAGCGGGCATTTTCGCGCAGTACAGGTGAGGGGCTGTTTTCACTCACGGCCATAAAAAACAGTGCGGGCCTCTCCCCGTCATTACAATACTGGCGCAGTTTTGCCAGCCAGTACCTGAGTGAACGCTGCCTGCAAGCCCCGGCAAAAGCACGCCGTCCTGATCCTATCGAGCCCTTCACCGACGGCGAAACCGGTCCTCTCCTGCTCAGTGCCCCACCCATGCGTGGAGCCGAGTATCTCTCCGCTGAGGTGCTACAGAATCTTCGCAGCACGCTGGACAACTGGGTCTGTGAGCAGATTCAGATATTCGGTGGACTTGGCGCTTTTCTTGACAAGAATGCACCACACTGGCATCAGGTGGGGCGCGTCTGCTTTCATCTGGCGGAAAACAAAAATGACCCGGATTATCCCTTCGCCTTCATGGCAACGTATGCGCCGGAGCTGTCGGCACAGGGTCGCGTTCGCCACCAGCCACTCAGCCGCGCCTTGCAGGAATACGCGGGAGCCAAAAATAAAAAGGCACTGATCCGTCTGTTGTCACCCGTGCAGCTCGCCGCTGAATCCAGCCCTGTGATCAAAGAGCTGGTTGATACAGGCGATCTTTATCATCCTCTGGCCTGGACACCCGCCGAGGCGTATCAATTTCTCAAGGATGCGGCGCTGTACGAGCAATGCGGTGTGGTGGTACGCCTGCCGGACTGGTGGAAAAAACGCAGTCGGCCCCGTATCGGCATCACCATTGGTGACAGTAAAAAGAAAAACTTCAACGCGGATTCGCTGCTGGATTTCAAACTTCAGATCGCCTTGGGCGATGCATCACTCAGCAAGGCCGAACTGAAAAAACTGCTGGCCGCAGAAAATGGCCTGACATTTATCAGGGGCCAGTGGGTTGAGGTGGATCAGGAAAAACTGAACGAAGCGCTGGCTCACTGGAAAAAAGTGGAAGCAGAAGCCGGCATGAGCGGCCTCACCTTTGCGGAAGGCATGCGCCTGCTGGCAGGCGCACCCGCCGACCTGGGCCACGATGAAATAGAAGAAAGCCGTGAATGGTCTTTTGTTCAGCCCGGTAAATGGCTCTCTTCACAACTGGAAGATTTGCGTTCACCCGCGCAGATGAAAGCCGCCAATCCAGGCAAGGCACTCAAGGCGTCACTCCGCCCCTATCAACAGGAAGGCGTCAACTGGCTGCGCCTGCTCTCCCGACTGGGTTTGGGAGCCTGTCTCGCTGATGACATGGGGCTGGGGAAAACCATGCAGATTATCGCCCTGCTGCTGGTCGAGAAAAAACGCCTCCGTGAGCGCCCCGCCCTGTTGGTACTGCCCGCCTCCCTGCTGGCCAACTGGCAAACCGAGCTGGCGCGTTTTGCCCCTTCGCTGCGCTGCCTGTTTTTGCACAGCTCCCAATTCAACAAAACATTCAATAAAAAAGCACTGGCGGCCATGGCTGATGATCCCGCCGCCCTGGACAATATCGACCTCGTGCTGACCACCTATGGCACACTGATGCGTCAGGAATGGCTGCAACAAAAAAACTGGCAATTACTGGTGCTGGATGAGGCCCAGGCCATCAAAAACCCGGCCTCCCGCCAGACCAAAGCCGTCAAAAAAATCAAGGCCGAGTCGCGCATCGCACTAACAGGAACGCCCATAGAAAACCGCCTTTCCGACCTCTGGTCGCTGTTCGATTTTCTCAACCCCGGCCTGCTGGGCTCGGCCAAACGCTTCACGGGGTTCGTGAAATCACTCGCCAACCGCGAACACGACCAGTATGCGCCACTGCGCAATCTGGTCAGCCCCTACATTTTGCGCCGGATGAAAACAGACCGCTCCATTATCAGTGACCTGCCGGAAAAAACTGAACTTTCCGCCTACTGCGGCCTGAGCAAAATTCAGGCCGCACACTACCAGCGCGCCGTCACCGAGCTGGCAAGCGCCATCGAAAACCTGGAAGGTATGAAACGACGCGGCCTGATTCTCTCCAGCCTGATGCGCTTTAAACAAATCTGTAACCACCCGTCGCAACTGCTAGGCGATGGCGAATATAATCCCAAACAAAGTGGAAAATTTCAGCGTCTGGCTGAGCTTTGTGAAGAAATCGCCTCACGTCAGGAAAAGCTACTGGTGTTTACCCAGTTCCGTGAAATGACCGCACCACTGGCCGATTTTCTGGCGCAGCAATTTGGCCAGCCGGGCCTGATTCTGCACGGCGGCACCCCGGTCAAACAACGGCAAAAACGGGTTGAACGTTTTCAAGACGAAGCCGGACCACCGTTTTTTGTGCTCTCGCTCAAAGCAGGTGGAACCGGCCTTAACCTGACACAGGCATCGCACGTCATCCACTTTGACCGCTGGTGGAACCCCGCCGTAGAGAATCAGGCCACAGATCGTGCCTTTCGTATTGGCCAGAAGAAAAATGTGCTGGTCCACAAATTCGTCTGCCAGGGAACCATAGAAGAAAAGATCGATGAACTGATTAATGAAAAAACGGCCCTCGCCACCGATATTCTGGAAGGCGGTGCCGAGACACTGCTGACTGAAATGAACAACGAAGCATTGATTGATCTGGTTTCACTGGATATTGAGAAAAGTCAGGTTTGATCTAATGAAAAAAGAGGATAACTGCTCAGTCTGGCTTTTAGAAATGTATGACATCTATCAAGCCAGGTGTTGTAAACGCAAAGGGCGCAGAGGCGCAAAGAACGCAAAGTTCGCACTGTTTTTCTTTGCATTCTTTGCGTCTTCGCGAACTTTGCGTTAAATACTCAATAATAAATTTGAATGAAATACTGGAATAACCATTCACGCCCAAAATCAAATGCGTGCAAAATCAGTTTTTGATTTGTATGTAAAAAAATCAGACTGAACAGTGAAAAAAGGAAAAACAGATGGCTTATGATCATTATGGCAGATGGCCCAAATATGTCCCTGTGGCACAACGGCGCGCCAAAGCAAACAAAGCCCTGCAAAAACTGAGCAAAAAAGGCCTGAAAGCCGAACCCATAAAAACGGAAGGACGCAAAATCGCACGCACATTCTGGGGCGAAGCGTGGTGCGGCCATCTGGAAAAATTCAGTGATTATGAAAACCGCCTGCCGCGCGGCCGAACCTATGTACGCAACGGCTCGGTATGTCACCTCGCCATCTCAGAAGGCAGCATCGAAGCCATCGTCAGTGGCTCAGAACTCTACAACATCAACATCGACATCACCCCCCTGCCCGCCAAAAAATGGAAAAAAGTGCGAGACCAGTGTGCCGGGCAGATCGGCTCCATTCTGGAACTGTTGCAGGGACGCTTCTCTGATAACGTCATGAAAATCGTCACCGACCCGGAGAACGGCCTGTTCCCCCAACCCCACGAAATAAAACTCAACTGCGACTGCCCAGACTGGGCCGACATGTGCAAACACATTGCCGCCGTTCTTTATGGTGTTGGCGCCAGACTGGACCAACAACCTGAACTGCTTTTTCTGCTGCGTGATGTTGATCAGAAAGCTTTGATTAGCGCAGAACTGGATATTAAATCAGCCACACCCGGCAAAGGAAAACGGCGACTGGCAACAACGGACCTTTCCAGTCTGTTTGATATCGAAATGGAAGAACCCGTTACACCGCGTCGTAAAAAACAAACCACGAAGAAAAAAACGGTTAGAAAGAAAAAGATGACAACAAAGAAAAAAACAGCAACAAAGAAGAAGAAAGTGGCCATAAAGAAAAAGGTAGCCACAAAGAAAAAATCGCTCAAAAAGAAAACCGCCGTTAAGAAAAAACGACCGTTTACACCAACAGCCGCAGCCATCCGCCGCCTGCGCAAACAATTTGGCATGAACAGCGCCCAATTTGCAGCATTGGCAGGTGTAAGCCCACCAACAGTGAGCAACTGGGAAAATGGCAGCGGCAAACTCAAACTCCGCCAACGCACCCAGGAAGCACTGAGCCAAGTGGCCAAGCTGACACCACAACAAGCCAGAAGAAAATTAAACCGTTAAGGTTTAGCCGCACTACCGCAGGTAATGCTGACACACGTGGTACGGCAGGGGAGAAAAACTTTTAGATTCAGGCGCAGCGACGGGTTTTGTCTTCGACAAAGCTTACCAAACTGCCAAGGGTTAAAAAGGCGTCGGACACCAGATCATCGTCATCAATCACAAAACCAAAATTGTCTTCCAGCGCAGTCAGTACAGTGACCACTGCCATGGAATCCAGCTCAGGCAGGTTACCCAGCAACAGCGTGCCCCCGGTCATTTCCGAGGTGCGGTCTTCAATTTGCAGGGCTTCACCCAATACGGTTTTCACATGATCAAACATAATATTTTGGTGTTACTTTGATTCCATCGGTCTGTTGTTGCGCCACATTGTACACAAACCCGACCTCATGATAAATATTCAAAATAATATCAATGCCTTACAGGTTTTAACCTGAATCAGGCAGGCGCTCAGCATCCAACCGCTGGCAACCGGCATAAAAATACCGGCTGTCACACACTCGGCTAATTATTGAGTTTGTTAATAAGATCAACCGCATAGCGGCTGGGGATGGCGTAGGCGATCCCGCTTGGTTTCTGGAGAACGGTCTCCCTGGATTCCTTTACAAAGACCATATTCAAAATCCCAAGAACCTCCCCTGTATCGGGGTCGTACAGTGGACTGCCACTGTTACCCGGATAGGCGGTCGCGTCCAGCTGAAACACATCATACCTTGCGCGCAGGCGCTTTATCAGCTCCGGCGTGAGCTGTCCTCCGTTGTCCATCGGTATCACAATGGGCGTAATGGCGGAAATAATGCCGCGATGTGTCACCGGATACAGGCCCAGCACTGCACCAATGGGGTAGCCTGTAAATGCGATTTGCTCGCCTTCCTGCACGGTATCCGAGTCACCCAGCGAGAGCGCTTTCAATGGCGGGCCGGGGATTTTGAGCAGTGCCAGGTCATGCTCTTTGTCAAGCTGCACAATGTTTGCGGAGCGCGTTTCCGGGTTGACTCCGCGCCCGATGAAAACCACCAGCGATTCATTACCTTGAAAATCAAGCTCCCGGGATACCACGTGGGCATTGGTCAAAACGTGGTTCCCGTCTGCCACAACGAACCCCGTGCCAAACAGGCTTGCCCGTGGACTGCGTGTCGGCATCATTGTACCGACCCCCACAACGCTTTTTTTTACTTTTGCAATGGTGGCGACCATTCCACTGGCATGGGTGATGCCAGCAGCACCCAGATAAATGACGAAAAAAACCAGAACAGAAAACATTATTTTCGAGCGGAAACTGGACGCCGAAAGGTGCTGTTCAAACACACGCAATTTTTCTTTCATGATGACCTCCGGTTCGCAAACACATTGACCTGAAACCCCTGGCGGAACATGATCAACAGACCATTTTCATTTCCAGACCGTCATACACTAAAATCATGGATCTTCATCTTGTTGTCGCATTGTCTTCACACGGCTTTGGCCACATCGGCCAAACGGCGCCAATTATTGTGGCCCTGCAAAAGCAGCTACCGGATCTCCGCGTGACCATTCGCAGTAATGCACCCAGAGCCAAACTGCTCGAACGGTTCGGCCAGAATATCGACATACAGCAAACCAATACGGACATTGGAATGATACAGGCAAGTGCATTGCAGGTGTCAGAAAATGAAAGTGCCGAGGCCTATCGTGATTTTCACACACACTGGGAGGACAAGGTTTCTGCGGAGGCCTCGCAATTATCCGCACTTGGCGCAAATCTGGTACTGGCCAATGTCCCCTATCTCGCATTGGCAGGCGCAAAACGCGCCAATATACCGTCCATCGCCATGTGCTCCCTGAACTGGGCCGATATTTATCAACATTATTTCCTCGGTGTCAGAGCGGAAGCCGATAACATTTTTCAGCAGATTTTAACGGCGTACCAAAGCGCGGACCTGTTTTTACGGCTCACACCTGCCATGTCGATGCCGGATTTGCACAATACAAAGCTCATTGGCCCGGTTGCTCAGCTGGGGAAAAACCGGAAAGCTGAAATCACCCGTCAGATCGGTCTGCCTCCAGATCAACGGCTTGTCATGCTCTCACTGGGGGGGATGGATTTGCAGTTACCCGTTAACAGCTGGCCCCGACAACCTGGATTGCGTTTTATCGTGCCTGCATCCTGGCATTCCCGGCACCCGGATACCATTGACCTGGAATGCCTCAATATGCCTTTTGCTGACGTGTTAGCCTCGTGCGATGCACTTATCGCCAAGCCTGGATACGGCAGCTTTGTGGAGGCCGCTTGTTTGGGCATACCGGTATTGTATCTGCAACGAAAAAACTGGCCGGAAATTGACTGCTTGGTTGACTGGCTCAAACAACATGGGCGCTGTACCGAAATACAGCCGGATGATTTTGCAACGGGTAATATTGTGAATATTCTCGAAACACTGTGCGAAAACAAAGCGCCAACACCACCTCACCCCAATGGCATTGAACAGGCAACGGAAATCATTATTCATGAATTAGCCCGTATTTCTGATTGAATGTCGATTAACTGCCGGATGCGCCTGCTGTTTTCTTCCTGCATCTTTTAACCGTGCTGCAACTGACGGGATTTTTACATTAAATCATGTACAGCTGCCCCAGCAAACTCAAATCAGTTTAAGGGAGGTGCCGTACAGAAAGGGGTCGGCGCCGCCTTACAAAGCGGCGCCAAAAAACAGGCCGTAACATACGCAATGACCCACGAAAAATTAAAAAAATAAAGCTATTCCTCCTAAGGGGGTATTAACAATGGCCTTCATGAGCGCAATTCTGCGGCATTTTTCGTGCTGGCCAGGCGCGGTGATCGTTAACCCCTCCCTAAGCCTGAAGAAATTGAAAAACTTCTTTCAGCTATACAACACGATTGGCTCTATATTATCATTTACCGTTAGGGGGAGCCATGCATGGGACAAACAACACATTCAAATGGGCGCGGAATTTCGCATCAAGGCAGCGGGGGGAAGAGTATCGTCTTTCCTGACGTGTGTCTCACGCAAGTGGGCACGCCGGTTGTGCCCATACCTTATCCCAACATTGGCCAGTCACTGGACACAAGCAACGGCCCCAAAACGGTAACCACCGATGGTAAAATGCCCATGGTCAAAGGGGCAAAGTATGCGAAAAGCACCGGTGATGAACCAGGTACAAAAAAAGGGATTATCAGCGGTACGATTACAGATGTATGCGAATTTATGATGTACTCGTTTGATGTGAAATTTGAAGGAAAAAACGTCTGCCGCCTGGGCGACCCTCTGTGGCATAACAAAAAAAATACAGTAGGCTAGTGTCGTGTCCCATATAAAACGCAGACATAGACAAGCCAAGTTTGAAGTGCCGGTAAAAGTCCCCGGCTCGCCCTCTGGGAAGCCCCTCAAAGCACGATTGCGGCGTCGCCTAAAGCGCCTACTGTTGGTGCAGATCTTTGGAAAGGTAGCCGACATTCCCTGCGGTCTGCGCCTTGCACTCGTGCTTTGAGGCGCTTTCTATATCCACGTTTTATATGAGGCACTACACTAGCTGAACCCCGCATGGCAGACCTGAGCATTCCAAACCACCTGAATACGAAAAACGCATATCCGCATACCTATGCGCACTATGCCGCTGATGCCTCTTTTTTATGGATACTGCGCTCACAGGCCATTGGACAACCCCACTATAACGCCAGCGATATTTTTGAACTGGAACAGCGTATTGAAGCCCGGCTTGATGGTTTGATGACCTCTGTTGATCTTGGCTGGCAAGCCTGTGAAGACGCTCTCGAATTTCAAGAGCCCGGCGAGGTATTCAGCGCCATGGTCATTGCCATGCGCAGCCATGAACCCCGCAAGATTCAAAAAGCGGTTGAAGTTGGCCTGGAAAACGAGCGCACCATACCCGGCTTAATTTCTGCCATGGGATGGCTGCCTTCTGAAATGGCAACCCCCTGGGCAGAACGATTTCTCAATGGCAAAGAGATGAGCCATAAATATTTAGGGGTGGCAACCTGTAGCGTCCGTCGCCAGGACCCCGGTGCGATGCTGGGTAATATTCTGCAACGTGCCGATTTCCAGCAACATGAAAAAGGATATGCCCGAGCCTTGCGCCTGGTGGGAGAATTGCGTCGCCAGGACTGCATGCCTGCCGTCAGAGCCGCCATGGCAGCTGACAATCACGAGATCCGTTTCTGGGCAAACTGGTCAACGGTGCTTCTGGGCCATCGCGCCAGCGTACATGAACTCCAACCGTTTGTGTTTAACGCGGGCCCCTGTCAAAGCCGCGCCATTCAACTGGCCTTTCGCGTACTCCCTGTCAAAACAGCTCTGGAATGGATCGCCAGACTGCTGGAAGATGACAGTCAGATGAGAGCGGTGATCACCGCCGCCGGTGTGCTCGGCGATCCCCATGCGATCAACTGGCTGATCAGCAAAATGGAAACCCCTGCATTCGCCAGACTGGCGGGAGAGGCGTTCTCGTATATCACCGGTATTGACCTTAAAGCCAACCAGCTGTACATCGACCTGCCTGATGGCGGCCCCGGCATGCCAGACGAAGCGCATGAGGATGACAATATCGAGCTGGACGAAGATGAACACCTGCCCTACCCCCATGCCGAAAAAATCGCCGCTCTCTGGCGCAGCCATGGACCACATTACATTGTTGGCCATCGCTATTTTATGGGCCAGCCGATTGCCGCAGACACGCTTAAAGAAACCCTGGCAAAAGGCACACAACGCCAGCGCCGTGCCGCTGCCATGGAACTGGCACTGCACGAGCACGGCATGCCACTGCCCAATACCTGCGCAAGAATTTTGGCCCCGGTTTCTCTCCAGAGGGGAAAATGAGCGTGCAGAAACCCGGCCTCACAGAGCAAACAAAGGCCCGCCCACCCGGCAAGCAGTGGGGCCATGCGCATGTGTGACAATACCCCCAGGACCTACATCGCCGGTACCGGCATGATCACCGCTATCGGTGCCGATACCCTCTGCACAGCTGCTGCCATAAATGCGGAGTACAGCGGATACAGCGCCTCCGGGTACAGCAACCACACGGGCCAGGCCATAACCATGGCCAACGTCCCTGATAACGTATTTTCATTGTTCCCGGAAGGCATTGATGGTGGCGATGACTACAGCGACCATGCTGACCGCACAATCAAAATGTCACTGCTCGCCATCAAGGAAGCACTGACCGTTCCGGCAGCCTGCCAGACGCTCCCCCGGCTCATTCCATTAGTGCTGGTGATGCCTGAACCACACGCCAGCGTCGATGATATCGACCACTCGTTACTGATTAAAAACCTGATCGAGTATGGTGGATTGCCCATCAGTGCCGAATGTGTCACCCGCACACACACTGGCCGGGCAGGCGGCATCCAGGGGCTGGACTGGGCATTTCGTTACCTCCATGAGCTTGAGTATGACTATGTGCTGGTGGGTGGCAGTGAGTGCTACCTGAACCATCCACGCCTGGATACGCTGGACGCCGCCCAACGCCTGCTGGCCCCCGGTGTCATGGACGGTTTTGTCCCCGGAGAAGGAGCCGGATTTCTGCTGCTCACCCGCCACCCGCATTATGCGTCCAACGCGCATAACCACATCGTCGCCCTGCATCCGCCCGGCATCAGCGAAGAACCCGGCCACCTGCTCGACGACAGCGACCAGCCTTATCGAGGCGACGGATTGGACCTGGCCTTTAAGCAGGCACTCAAAGGCCACAGCGCTGCCGGTATTCAGCGCATCTACGCCAGCCTGAACGGCGAGCACTATTGGGCCAAAGAATGCGGTGTCGCCCTGCTGCGCAACCGGGCCCATTTTCTGGAGCCCATCAGCATTGAGCACCCCGCCGACTGCTACGGCGACCTGGGCACTGCCACCGGCCCCATACTCATTGGCTTGGCCGCACAGCACCTGTTGACCAAACAACAGGGCCCTGCCACGCACCTGGTCTACAGCTCCTCCGACGGCCCCACACGCGCCGCCGTGCGGTTGGAAAAAATCGCCTACCCGGCCACAACCCCGGGTTAAATCTAAATTAATCATTAACATGCCTGCTAACGAAATCCGGCTTGCGGTTAAATATTGCCACCGATATAACTGTTTTTGCAGGATGGACAATGCCCGCTCTGCACTCAGACACCAAATTTTCTATACAGGCATGACCAACAAACTCCAACAACAGGCGCTTAAGGCGAACTGACAAGATGTTAATATTAACAACGTCACCCCGGCCAAAAACAGGCCGGAATACCCAAAGCGCTTCGCGGGGCAGGCTCTGACGGCCGTCGCTGCGCACAGCGGGAAATTAAACCCAAAGAGATTAAAACCACAACCACCACCTAACGAGAAAAAGTAATGGAACTCGGCGAAACCTCCGCACCTGCAACCCCGGAACCCCGGGATCATCGGGAAGAACAAAAAAAGCACGTCAAGATTCGCCTCAGCGTGTTTTTTGACGGTACCCTGAACAACCGCGTCAACACCGACCACCGCGAGCAAAACACGGCGGTGTATCAGGCAAACAAAGTCAAAAAAATGGACAACAGTTACGAAAACGACCATACCAATGTCGAAAAAATCGAGCGCTACATGGAAACCAGTGAAGACAAGGACTACGACAAAAAGCTCTCCATTTATATCGAAGGGCCCGGTACCGAAGATGAAAAGAGTGATGCAAGGCGGGGTTATGGTTTAGGCACAGGCGCCACAGGCATAGAAGCCAAAGTGCTGCGGGGCATTGTTAAATCAATCGAGACGATGACCGGGCACGTCGAAACCAACAGCATTATCGACAAACTCACCCTGGATGTGTTTGGTTTCAGCCGGGGGGCCGCCGGGGCGCGTAACTATATCTTTGCGGCGCTGAAAGAAGATGACTCCATTCGCGACGGCATGGAAAGCAAAAAACGCCCCATCAAAACAATAGAGATTCACTTTGCCGGGCTGTTTGACACCGTCGCCTCCCATGGAGCCATCCCGCTGCTATTGGGCCTGCCCAATACCAAGAGCCTGAAACTGGATAGCATCAGAAAAGCAAAAAAGGTGATTCACCTGGTCGCCGCCGACGAGCACCGCGAAAATTTCGCCCTCACCAATATCAAAAGTGCAGGCAGCAAAGGCCGCGAAATCTATTTGCCCGGCGTGCATTCGGATATTGGCGGCGGTTATCGTGACGAGGCCAGTGAAGCAATGGTGATTTACAAAACTCTCCGTGCAGAAAATGCCGCTGCCGAACGCCACCGGCTCATCGCCGCCGGCTGGTACCGGCCAGATGAAATCACCCTGCAACATATCCCGCCAAAAATTGGCCTCGCATCCGTTCACTTGCGGGTCACGCGCAGTGGCATCCGCCATCATTACAGTCGCATTCCCCTGCACATCATGGCGCGCTTTGCGCGGGAGAGTGACATTGATATCGATAGCGAACTTGAAAGTGATGAAGACATTCCGGATGCCCTCAGCGCCATCCAGGAGCGCATCGAGGCCTATATAAGCAGCATCGGCACAACCTCAACCGAAACAGACTGGCAGCAAAACGACGGCATATTGCGCCAATTACGCCATGACTATTATCACTTCTCGGCAAATTACAGCCCCGGCATGAAACCGCGGTTTAATGACAACGGCCAGCGCAAGCGTATGCATTATGCAGGCTAAATACTTAACACGGCTGGCTGGCCCCTTTTTTCTCTCATTACTCACCGCCTGTGGAGCATCCCCCATGACAACAAAATTCGACTGGCTGGCGACTGAAAGCGCCCCCAAAAACTACCCCATGCAAATCGTGCAAGGAACCCTGTTTTATCCCGGCAACGGCTCCCTTTATGTACCAAATAGAAAAACCATCCACCACGGCTGGGGTATCTCAATCTCGACCCACGTGGTCGGACCGGACCTGAAACCACTGCCCGAGCGGCTGGAGATCACCTTCTTCTCCTACACGGAAAACCAGTTTTACCACGGGCAATTTGACCTGCCTTACGACAGAATCCTCAGCCTCTTCCAAAAGGGTTTTTACAGCCCCAACGAAGAAGAGCAGATCACCTATCACAAGATCATGGTAGGCGTCGCCCCCGGCGGCACCGTCTCCGTCTGGCTGCTCAGCACAGACGGCGCCATTGAAGTCTTTTCCGGGCAGGCGGAAAAAGCTGATATCGACTGGAGCCGGATCAAT
>DROS01000055.1 GCA_011321815.1 Gammaproteobacteria bacterium | reverse complement strand
TGGGCTGATGTGGAGACGGTGAAATTTGTTTCAAAGAAGGACGAGTATCAGGCGAAATATGATTTGTCGGGTGCTTATCAAAATGTATCGCTTATCGCGCGGGGTGATTTTAATCACGATAATATCGAAGACATATTACTTTATGCAAAAGCGCATGTGGTCGGTGGGAGTTATGTTTCTTATCGACTTTTCTGGCTCACAAAAACTGATGAAAACAGTCCGCTAGCCCTCATCAGAGAATATCCGGTATCCGATTAATAATGGATTGCCAATGAGTTTTAAAAACAATGTATTGATGTTTGGTGCCTTGTTTGTTATGGGCTGTACGTCCAAAGACTTCTTGCTACCAACGGGGGGTTTTTCCAGTACAATGGTTTCCAGATTTTGCCATGGCCGGGTAATTAGAAAAAAAGAGTCTTGAGTATAATCAGGTTGAGGATGCGGGAAAGCGTTTCAGTACAGTGGGCGGTTATGTCGTAGTGGCATTGACAAGGTGGCGTGTTATAAACGCAGAGGTCGCAGAGACGCAAAGGACGTAGAGAAAAACACTAAAAACTTTGCGTTCTCTGCGTTATACCCGTAGCGTTTGGGATTTAGGCCTAAGTGTGCGTCATACTTTCTCCATGGCAAGGCGAAATGACGCGGAATAGTCGTTCTATTGCAAGGGGTTTCAACGCAGCCATGGGGTAAATAGGGCGTGCAATCAGGCCTAAATCCCAAACGCTACGGGTATAAATATAAATACCCGGTGATTTTTTAAAAGCAGAGTATTTTTAGTCCTTAATTCATATTTGAGGGGAGAAGGTCGGGATGAGGGGTGTAATGCACGGAGGTTGTTTCACAGGCTCGCACTCCAATCCCGTTTTTAGCCAGTGGAGCATCCACACAATTTTTTGCAGGAACGGAAAATATTATGAATCATATAAAAACAATCGAAGGTAACTTCACCGTACACGGCGCACGCTTTGGCATTGTCGCCGGGCGGTTTAACAGTTTTGTGGTTGACAGTCTGGTGGACGGTGCCATTGATGCACTGAAACGCCACGGCGCCAACGATAATGACGTGCAATTGGTGAAGGTTCCCGGTGCTTTTGAAATGCCGTTGGTGGCCGCACGCATGGCCGCAAAAAAAGAATATGATGCGATCATTGCATTGGGTGCGGTGATTCGGGGCGGCACGCCACACTTTGAATACGTGGCCGGTGAATGCACCAAAGGGCTGGCGGCAGTTTCCGCGCAATATGATGTACCCGTGGCTTTTGGCGTATTGACGGTAGACACCATCGAGCAAGCCATTGAGCGGGCTGGCACCAAGGCGGGTAACAAAGGTGTGGAAGCGGCCATGTCGGCTATCGAAATGGTTAATTTATTAAAGGCACTGGGGTAGAGTACCAATGAGCCAAACCCGACACAAAGCACGACGCCTTGCAACACAGGCACTTTATACCTGGCAGATGGCAGGGCAAAGCCTTACGGATATCGAGACGGAATATTGTGTCGATCACGACATGAAAAAAGTTGATGGTGACTATTTTCGTGAGCTGTTACACAAGGTGCCAGCTCATCTTGATGAGCTGGATGGGTATTTGCTGCCTTTGTTGGATCGTACCATTGATGACGTTGATGGTGTTGAACGCGCGATTTTACGTTTGGGGTGTTATGAGCTGGCGTATCGGCTGGATGTGCCGTATCGCGTGGTGATTAATGAGTCCGTCAAACTGGCCAAGACCTTTGGCGCGGACCAAAGCCACAAATACATTAATGGTATTTTGGACGGTGTGGCGAAAAAATTACGCACTGCGGAAACCAATGCCGCTAAAAAATACAAATCCAGGGACAAACCAGCAAGCAGCTAGCCTCACTTCTTGCGTGTCTGTAATGTCTTTCCATGACCTGCTCCGAATTTGATCTGATCCGGCATTTTTTTACCGAACAAGCCATTCAACGTGCCGATGTGCCAGTGGGCATTGGCGACGATGCTGCGTTGCTTGCACCGCCATCGGGCTGTGTGCTGGCCGTGTCGGTGGATACACTGATCGCGGGTGTACATTTCCCGTTAGACACTGCTGCACGGGCGGTGGGTTATAAATCACTGGCTGTCAATCTCAGCGACCTGGCTGCCATGGGCGCTGAACCGGCCTGGGTTACGTTGGCACTGAGTCTGCCGGAGCCGGATGAGACGTGGCTGACCGGTTTTGCACAGGGTTTTTTTGATTTGGCCAGCGAACACGGTGTGCAATTGGTGGGTGGCGATACCACTCGCGGGCCATTGAGCATTACCGTGCAAGTGACGGGGTTTGTGCCGCTGGGGCAGGCAGTATTGCGCAGTGGCGCAAAACCGGGTGATGGCGTTTTTTTAACCGGCACCGTGGGGGATGCCGGACTGGGCCTGCACCTGTATCAGCAACCGCCGTCTGGCGCGAATAATGATGCCACAATGAATCTCATTCACCGATTGGAATTCCCTGTGCCGCGTATTGCTGCTGGCCTCACTTTGCGTGGGCGTGCCAGCAGTGCCATTGATGTGTCTGATGGATTGGCGGCGGATCTTGGACATGTGTTGACAGCCAGCGGTGTGGGCGCCGATATCCGGGTTAAGCAGTTGCCATTGTCAGCGGCCTATTGCTCGCTTGCCCCGGCAGACGATTGGCAGGCGGCAGTGAGTGCGGGTGACGACTACGAGTTATGTTTTACCCTGCCGGCAGAGCAGGAAGCTGCCACATTGGCTGCATTGGATTGTGATTGCACGCGCATTGGTGAAATATCGTCAAGCCCCGGATTACGCTGGTGGGATGCCAATGACCGGCAGCTCACTTTAAACAACGCGGGTTTTGATCACTTCATCACCATGGGGAAATAACCATGAGCCGGGACAAGCAGCAATGAGCAAAAACAGCGCACCGAGCAGTGTCTGGCGCAATCCGATTCATTTTCTGGCCTTTGGTTTTGGCAGCGGTGCCATGCCGTTTGCGCCGGGAACCTTTGGTACTTTGGCAGCGTTGCCGGTTTATCTGTTGATGCAGCCGCTAAATCTATGGGCATATCTGACCGTAGTAGTGGTGATGCTGCTGGTGGGTATCTGGTTGTGCCATGTCACCAGCCGGGATCTTGGTGTGCATGATCATGCAGGTATCGTATGGGATGAAATCGTCGGCTATCTCATTACCATGATTGCCGCGCCTTCAGGTTGGCAGTGGATGGTTGCAGGTTTTGTCCTGTTTCGTTTTTTTGACATTATAAAACCCTGGCCCATTGGCTGGGTTGACCGGCGTGTACACGGTGGCCTGGGTATTATGCTGGACGATGTATTGGCGGGGGTGTTGGCCTGGGCAGTATTGCAAGGTGGAGCGTGGGTATTGTGATTATCAGGAGTATGAACATGAAAAAATGGTTTGCAGGCACAGGTACCGTTATTGCCGTGTGGCTTTTACTGTGCGGTGTTTTTGGCAGCGCCGCATTGGCGGGTGAGGTTGCCATCATGAAAGTACGCTTTGAGCAGCGGGGTGACAGCTGGAACGTCAACACTACGCTACGTCACGCCGATACCGGCTGGTCACATTATGCAGACGCATGGCGGGTCGTGAATGAAAAAGGCAAAGTGTTGGGTACGCGCACTTTGTATCATCCACATGAAAAGGAACAACCGGTTACACGCAGTTTGAGTGAGTTACGTATTCCGGCGGATACACACATTGTTTTTGTCGAGGCTCACGACAGGTTGCATGGCTGGAGCAAACAGCGTGTTCGAGTGGATTTACGCAAGACCAGGGGCGAACGGTTTGAAATCCGGCGCTGACCGGTGGTTATGGGGTCTTTGCGTTAAATACTCCGTGATCTAATGTTGAATTAAATTCTGGAATAACGTGTTGATGCTGCGGGCATATTGTTTGCAGAACCCGGGGCGTTAAAAAATTGCCAATATCCACTAAAGAATCACTGTTGTGACACGTTATGTAGGGGGACGGTTTTTTAAGTGGTATCACCGTCGTACCCCTCGACATGGTTTTATCTCATGGCAGAAAAAACACAGCTCTCTGCGGATGACGTCGCGGAATTATTGATGACTTCGCCGTTCCGTGTTTTTGAATGGGTGCAGCAGGGCCGGTTGCATGTACATTTGCAGGATGGACTGGACACTGTGTTTTCCCGCGAAGATCTGCGTTTTTTCGCGCAAATGCGGGACCTGGATATCAGTCAGCCCGATAAAGGAAAGCAACGTATTCTGATTATTGACGATGACCCCCGGTTGACCGGCTTCCTGGTGGATTTGTTTGACACTTTGTCGGAGACCGTCGAAGCCACGGCTGTACATACTGCTTTTGAGGCCGGCCGAAGTTTGCAGCGTGATAACCCCGACATTGTACTGATGGATTTACTGTTACCCAATCAGGAAGGTGTCGAAATGTGCCGCCGCATCAAGAGTGACCATGCGACCCGGCATGTACGCCTGGTGACGATGGTTGATCACCTGAGTTCTGAACAGGTCCAGCGCAGTTTGATGCTAGTACTCTTTCAAGGTAATAAATTGGGATTCAGTTGGTCTGTCAGCGTTCAGGGCACCAACAGTAGGCGCTTTAGGCGAGGCGCAGTGCGCAGGCAATGGTTGCTCCCTTGTCAAGCACTGCAACGCCGCAGCGGAACACCACAGGAGCGCCCGAAGGGTTGGCCTGTCAGCGTCCATGGCGGCGTTGCTCCTCTTGCAAAGGACGACGGCCATTCGCTGCGA
>DROS01000054.1 GCA_011321815.1 Gammaproteobacteria bacterium | reverse complement strand
TGTCTTTCATGAAGCGATTATTAAAATTTATTATTGAGTATTTAACGCAAAGTGCGCGAAGACGCAAAGAGCGCAAAGAAAAACAATATAGTCTTTGCGTTCTTTGCGTCTCTGCGAACTTTGCGTTTACAACACCTGGCTTGATTTCTAGTTCTCACGGAGAGACTAGAAGTAAAACTATGGCTGACATGTTTTTTTATGCCGACTATGATTATGATGATGATGGATTTTTACCGGTTTGAATGTTTGGCTTTTTCCTCAATCCGCGTTCTTGCAGTGTAAAAATAGAACCCTTGATAAAAGCATCCTCAGGAGAAACTTCTTTTTCTAATGGTGTAAATTGTTTTTCATGATCCATCAGAAAACTTTCTTCATTTTTTTTCATCATCTTCATCTAACTCCTCGTGTATTTTGGTCATATCACCCGACACAAGATCATCAGGTTCTTTTTCGCTCAATTGCTGTTTTTTATATAATTCTCGCTCTCGGACAAGTGCGGCTTTAATTTCAGCTTCCGACCATCCTGTTTTCTGACGCTTCTCACGTCTTTTCTTACTAAGGCTGCTAATATCTTTTTTCATTAGATCACCTCTCTAAACAAGTAATCACCTTTACGCCTAGAGGATAAATCCCACTTTCTAGTTTCTTGAAGAGCGGCTGATGTAATTGTGGTAAGCTTGAGGTTATCCGTATTTCGTGTATCCAAATCATTTTGTGCGAAACGAACTGCCTGCTCTCTTAGTACGTTATATCGGCGCTCTGCATCTAAATGTGTAAGTTTCATAATATACAATTTCTTTGTCATTTTACGAAAAGTTGAAAATAATGCAGTGTAATTTCTGGTTAATACTCACCTTACTCAAGAAGGTTGTGAATGATTAATTTGCCGCTGCCAGACCTGTTGGTAATGCTTTAAAGCAGCTGCATCAAATTCACCTTCTGACCGGATCAGCGAAAGATTAAACACCGTATCACCAGTGGCATCGACAAAATGCACACTGCACAATGAATTACTGCGTTTCAGCATCCATGCCGCCGTCACATTGCGCCAGTGGATATGCAGATGAAAATGCACATTTTCGATATTCAACCATTCACCACGGGATTTAAAATCACCGGCATTCAACATAAGCTCGGTCACCGCATCGCCTTCACTGCGCACCACAACCCTCACCCTGCCCCATTCACTGGCATCTTCCTGTACCAGTTTCAACAGATCATCATTCACCGCGACAGCTGAAAACTCACCGGCAGAATCCTCTTTATTCCCTGCGGCAATGGCGCTGAGAATCTGTCCCTGTGGCATATCAAAATAATTCGTTACTTCACGTAACGATGGTGTACGACCCTGTTGTAAACCATCACGCAAATATTCACGTACACATTCTTGCCAGCCATCCAGGCCCATGCTCAACGAGCGGCCCCGTTTTTCACCCTCTTTGATTTCACCCGTGATACTGCTGTATTTATTGGCATAACCACGCGGAGTAATCATCAAACCTTGCTCAAGAAAGGTGCTGCTGTTACCCACCAGCACCGTGGTCAACATACCGATTTTGCAATCTTTCATTTCATCCAGGCGTACAATCTGTATATTTTGCGCTTCACGATAAGCGGACTTGACGATGGCGACCGGTGTTTCGGGTTTACGGTGTTGCAACAAAATACGCTGCGCTTCCACAATCTGCCCGGTGCGGCGACCACTTTTGGGGTTGTACAAGGCAAGCACAAAATCACTGCGCGCCGCTGCTTCCAGACGCCGCGAAATCACTGGCCATGGTGTGAGTAAATCCGACAGGGAGATTGAACAAAAATCATGTGTCAGTGGCGCACCCACCAAAGAGGCACAGGCCGACAAGGCGGTACTGCCCGGCACCACTTCCACGTCAACATCACTGTCAGGCGTCCAGCCGGATTTCAGTAATACTTCATAGGTTGGTCCTGCCATACCGTATACACCGATATCACCCGAGGAAATCAACGCTACCACCTTGCCTTGCTGTGCCTGCTCGTAAGCTTCGATGCAACGGTCTATTTCCTCAGTCATGCCTTTTTTGATCACCTCTTTACCTTCAAGCTGATCCTGGACCAACTTGATATAGGTGGTGTAACCGATGACTACGTCGGCTTCATTAATGGCCTCTACGGCACGGCCACTCATGTGTTCTTTCGCGCCAGGGCCAAAACCTACCAGCAGGATTTTACCTTTGCTCATTGTGTAACCTCTGTTGTAACCGCTTAGTTTGATTTTGCAAATATTTTATAGTTGGCATTAATGGTTATTTCTATATTTCATGAAGCGCTCATTCAAATTTATTACTGAGTGTTTATCGCAAAGTTCGCAGAGGCGCAAAGAGCGCAAAGGCTGCATTGTTTTTCTTTGCGTTCTTTGCGCCTCTGCGAACTTTGTGTTTACAACACTTGGATTTTTTCAGTTCTCACAAAGGACCGTAAAAATATTAAAACGCACTTTTTACAATGGATACCGTGGCATTTTTGCCATCGGCACCTAAATATTTATGCTTCTCTACCAGCAAATCCTGCATGCTGGCTTGTGCCGCCAGTATGGCGGCGGCCTCGGCTACCGCTGGCGTTCCCATATACTTCATCACCACCGCTGAGGGGTTAGGTACTTCCACCTGCGCCAATTGCGCAGCACTGAAAAAATGCAATGGCCAGGACTGTTGTTCTGCCAACGCCAACAAGGCAAGCTCGTCATTTTTTTTATCAATGCTGGCCAGGGCCATTACTGCATCACGAGTTTGGTTGATTTTCTCCAGCGCCTGGTCAAGCGCTGTGTTCAGTGTTTCCAGCGAAACACCACGATCACAGCCCATACCCAATATCAGATGTTTCTTCAAGCCAGTTGGCCCTGCGGCGGACGGTAAACCACCAAACGTTCATCCAGACTGGCCCAGGTTTTATCATCTATTTCCCGTTGGGTAACCCATAACAGTCCCGGAAATTTATCCAGATCAACATCTTCAAATTTATCAAACAGATGAATATTTTTTGGCAGCGGCGTTGGACGGGTCCACCAGCTTTTTGAACCACATTCCTGCACCAGGGCAATGGGCTCTTCATTCACTACATGGGCGGAGACACGGGTAATATTCAATTTAGGCGCTTCCACCTTCCAGCCCAGTTCACGTCCGAGGATATCCACCGGAATGGTTTTGCCCACATCAGAGGCCGTGGTCAGCACGGCAGTGGCATCCAGCATATTTGATAACTGTTCAGCATAGGCATTGGCTCCACCCACGTGACCGGACAATACCGGAATCACAAACCGGGCGGCATCATCAACCACCAGCACCCCCGGATCTTCGTCTTTGGATTTGAGGTGCGGGGCAATCAATCGCACCACCGCACCCAAAGATACAAAAAAGACAATTTGATCATAACGGGTAAAAAAACCGGCTATTTGTTCGCGTAACGGGCCGGTGTAGGCATTGACCTTATTAGGGGCATTCACCATTAACGGTGCAAATTTTTCTGCCACCACAATATCGGCTTCCGGCATGCGTGCAGCCATCGTTGCCACTTGATTGGCACCGTGTTTGGTGATAGCAATGAGTGCCACGCGAGGTGTTTTATTATGCATTGTTAAACCTTTTCACTTTAATTTTTCTGTGTAGATACTCTATTTAAAATCAAGGAAAAATCCTCGTTCCCACGTTCCCGCGTGGGAATGCATACAGCGACTGAAAACTAAACAACGGTATGGATTCCCACGGAGGACCGTGGGAACCAGAAAATTCCCACGGAGAACCGTGGGAACCAGAAGTATTACAAAACATTTTGCAATACCGTTTTTTTACGACAACCACGAATCATTTCACCACGTTGCCGATGAGGATTTTTAACCAGCAGCAAAGACAGGTAGTTAACTTTTTCGCCATACAAACCGCTGATATTGGTCATCACCCGCTCTTCCGGCGTACCGGCTTTTTCAATAAAACGGCTGTGTGGCAGCAATTCACGCGCTGTCAGTAAATCAATAATGTCATCCAACAAAGGTTTGACTTTGAGCAGGATCAACGTATCAAACTCATCGAGCATGGTGGCAATCACGTCCAGGCCGTAACCCGCCGGAATAATTGCAACGGTGTCATCCACATCGGCCAGTGGCATCTGCACACGGGCAGCGGCGGCATTAAATGAAGACACACCGGCGATGGTTTCAATCGTTATCGTTTCATCCAGTGCGGTAACCGTTTTTGCCAGGTGGCCAAAGGTTGAATAGGTTGAGGCATCACCTTCCACCAGAAATAAAACATCCTCTCCGGCCTGTAATTTTTCCAGTACAGTCTCTGCGGCGCGCAGCCAGTATTTGGCGAGCTTTTCTGCGTCATGCGTCATGGGAAAAATCAACGGCATATGCTCCGCCGGTAATGCAAGCCCGGCGCGTAAGACAATATCCAGCGCATAACTGTCGCTTTTTGGGTTACGAACGGGATAACTCCAGACTTTGCCGGTCTGTAATAATGCCCAGGCGCGGCGTGTCATTAAATCCGGGTTTCCAGGGCCCAGCGACACCCCATACAAAATACCGTTATTCATTATTTTCATCTCTGTCGGTTTTTGCCTGCGCACAAACAATCCATACCGGATTTTCAGCAGCCATTCTGTGCATGTGCAAAATCGGCTGACTGCGGCTGGCTTGCAATTGGGTTACATCCCATTGAGCATTTTGCGCTTTAAGGGTTTGTGTTGCCTGTGCGAGATTTTCCAGCGTGACAACGTTCATCACCAGCCATCCTCCGGCGCTCAGGCGTGATAAACAGCGTTGGATCAGCTCTGCCAATTCGCCACCCGTGCCACCCAAAAACACTGCATCAGGATCAGGCCAGGCATCGAGTAATTCGGGTGCTTTTCCCTGTTGCACGCGGTAATTGGTGATGGCCATGTTTGCGCCATTTTTCCGGGCAATGGCAAAATCCGCCGGATTTTTTTCAATGGCATAAACATAGCCCGAGCGACACAGGCGTGCCGCTTCCAGCCCCACCGAGCCGGACCCGGCGCCGATATCCCATACAATGCTGTTTTCATGCAGTTGCAGACGCGCCAATGACACGGCCCGTATTTCACGTTTGGTGATCAGTCCTTTGTCAGGCTTTCGTTGTGCATAACACGCATCGGCCAAGCCAAACATGGGAGAGCTATTTTTTGTTATGCGTTGCAATATCACTACATTGGGATTGGCAAAACGGGTGGCCGCTGCATCGCTCAACGACAGTTCACGTATCACATTTTCAGCATCGGTTAACAGGGCTTCCACCACCGACAGGGTAAACTGTTCTCCCAGACCGGCATTGAGTAACATGCGTGCAATACGATCCGGGCTGTTTTCAGGACTGGTAAACAGAGCCACAAGGGAATGGTTTTGCACAGTCTGCAACAGCGGATACAGACCGTGTTCAGGTCCGGCTTCATTTGACCATTCTCCCGCATCTTTACTGTGGGCGGATGCAATCACCGCATCCTGCCAGGCCAGTCCCAGACGTGCAAAAGCCAGTTGCAGGGTGGAGACATTGGGAATCACTTCACACTGCTCGTGACCCAGTTTGCTGATGAGGTAACGGCCAATGCCATGACACAGGGGATCACCCGTGGCCAGCACCACCACGTTGAGACCATCCGCCTGCGCTTCTGTAATCCATGCCGGTACTTTTGACAGACCTTGCGCAATATCATGCTGTGTTACGTTGGCCGCAAAGGTTTCAGCAAACAGCGCCAGAGTACGGCGGGCACCGATCACCACATCGGCTGCTGAGATATGCGCCAGCGCAACCGGGGTGATGCCTTCGGTGCCGTTATCCAGCACACCGATAATATAGGCAAGAGATTGACGGGATGTCATTATTCGGTTTCCGCCAGCTTGTTGCCATCGAAGTCACAGATCAACACTTTAAGATCAAACGGCGCATGTTGATAACGGGCCATAACGGTACTGATCACTTTATTACCCAGCGCCTGATAAAACTCGGTGCCCTTGCCCAAGGCTTCAATGCGTTCACCGGCATACCGCGCTGTTTCCGCCGCACGAATATCATCACAAACATCTTCAGGCACGCCGATGCCCGCTGCCAGCTCTGCCAACAAACCGGTATTCACCGCATTGCGATTGGCGTGAGTAATCGTCTCGCCCTGGGCCATTTTGGTCAGTTTTCCAACCATGCCACCGATAATCACATGCTTGATATCTTCTTTCACCGCCGTATCCAGCGCGTACTTGAGGAAATCACCCATCTGCACAAAACAGGCAGGCGCCAGTGCTGACAGTTCACGGATCACAAATTTTTCTGTACGCCCGCCGGTGGTTAACACCACGGTATCCTGCCCCTGATTGGACGCCACCTGAATCCCTTGAATCACACTGTCACGAAACGCTGCGGTGGAATACGGATGCACAATACCCGTGGTACCCAGAATGGAAATCCCGCCGATGATACCCAATCGTGCGTTCAAAGTACGCTTCGCCATATCCTCACCGCCCGGCACGGAGATGGTAATTTCCAACCCCTGCGTTTCCAGCAATGATGACGCCACCAGACGCACGTTTTCTTCAATATTTTTTTGCGGCACAGGATTGATCGCCGGGCCGTTCACCGCCAGACCCAACCCCGCCATGGTCACCACACCCACACCGGGGCCACCTTTGATCAATACCTGATCCGGGTATCCCGGCAGCAAACGCACATCAGCGGTCAATGGTGCTTTATGAGTGACATCGGGGTCATCACCGGCATCCTTGATCACCACCGCATGGGCCAGACCGTTCTCACAATAACCTTCGGTCACCGCAAAGCGCACCTGCTGACCATTGGGTAACTGACACTCCACATCGTCCGGCACTTCATTGGTCAGCAATCCCAGACACGCAGCACGGGCCGCAGCGGCGGAACACGCCCCTGTGGTAAACCCCTTGCGAGTGCCCTTCTTTTTTTTCTGCTTTTGCATGTTTGTATCGGCGTTATAACTATTTATGCCTTACTCGTTTACTCGTTCCCACGCTCCAGCGTGGGAATGCATATCGCTGATAAATAAGACAGACATTGTCATTACGTTATTGTGTATTTACCCAAACCTGGTGTTTGTCAACGCAGGGATCGCAGAGACACAGAGGCGCAGAGTTTTTTTCTCTGCGCCTCCGTGTCTCTGCGATCTCTGTGTAATAAACACCCTGTTTCCTCATGCTGTAGCGCATACCGAATTCCGCGTTTCCTCGTACATACAGCGGCTGAAGATTGAACAAAGGTATGGATTCCCACGGAGGACCGTGGGAACCAGAAAATATCCCAACGTATAAATACCTCAGGCATTTTTTTGCTGTACCTCGGCCAGTGCCAGCAAAGCATGCAAAGCTGACACGACCAATGTTGATCCCCCTTTGCGCCCTCGGGTAATCAACCACGGGACTTCTTTCAATTCACTCAAGGCATCTTTGGATTCTGCGGCGGACACAAAGCCTACTGGCATGCCGACAATCAATGCCGGTCGTGCCACACCCTGTTTAATCAGCGCCAATACTTCCAGTAAGGCCGTCGGTGCATTACCCACCGCAATGATACCGCCATCAAGCAAACCCTGTTTGTGCGCCTTGCGCATCGCCTGTACTGCGCGGGTGGTGTTTTCTTTTTTAGCCTGGGCAATAACATCTTCATCCGCAATAAAGTGATGGGTATTCACGCCAAAATGCGCCAGTCGCGGTTTGGAAAGCCCCACACAAATCATTTCTACATCCGCCACAATCGGCGCACCGGAAACCAGTGCCTGAATACCGGCTTCAGTCGCCGTCGGGTGAAAACAACTCAGACCATTAAACTCAAAATCTGCCGTTGCATGAATCATGCGGCGTACGATCTGCCATTCATCTTCGCTATAAGCGTCATGTGGCCCGGCTTCGTTATCCACAATGGCAAACGAATCGTGTTCGATTTTTTGCCCGGCCTGGGTAAGCTGTTCGGTAATTATATTACTCATGCGTCTGCCTTTTCCTGGTTATGGCTATGCTCATGACTATGTTCATGGTGATGATGGTGATCCGCCTCGGCTTCCTGTCGATACAGACAACCATCGCATTCCATCATGCGGCGTTCGTTATCATTTAACTCACCGCTGGCTTCAAGTACACGTTCATTAAGCAGTGCGTAGATTTCCTCTTCAAAACCAAAATACTGGCCATGGACGAATTCAATGTGCGGGTACTGGACTTTCAATCGTACGACCTGACGCTTGATGCGCTCAATCAACGTGCCAGTAAACAGGTAATATGGCAGAATCGCTATTTGCGTCATGCCCTGTTGCACATGACGCTGCACCGCCATTTCCAGGCGGGGATAAGTGATGCCGGTAAAAGCAATATCCACCAATTCATGGTCGCTTTCTTCAAACAACCAACGGGCCATTTTGGCAATTTCGCCATTGGCAATACGGTCTGATGAGCCACGTCCCAAAAGAATAACGCCAGTGCTTTTCGGGTCTGGCGCATCCATGGCCATCATCACTTTACGCAGATTGCGTTTAAGGATATTAAGGATAGGTTCAACCGCACCAAGATGACGGGCATAAATAAATTCCACCTGCGGGTGACGTTGACGCGCATCTGCAATGAAATGCGGAATCTCCATTTTCACATGACCAGCGGCATTTAAAATCAACGGCACAACAATTACCCGCCCTGCTCCCTGTGCTGCATTGTCCAGGCCACGATCCAGCAGCACATCGGCAAACTCAATAAAGCAGGTTTCGATATGCCATTGCGGATTTTTTTTCCGCCAGAGGTTAGCAAAGGTGTCAATTTCGTGATTGCCATCCTGATTGCGTGAGCCGTGACCCACTAATAAAATTTTGGTTTTCATATTTGATTTCATGTTCATTTGTGCTTGGAAAACGCCAGATCAGCCTCAACAATAATTTTTCTCAATTCTTTAGCGATAATAAAATGTTATAAATCAAGCTAAATTTCCTGTTTGTTGTAGGTTGGCGGTGAGCTTGCGAACCCCAACCTACGTCATACCACCATTTGTTAACTTAATAACGCTTGGGCTATCTCTCTTAAGACTCATGAACAGTTTTGTGCGTCGCCTTACGAAAACGATGACTGAAATTTTTATCATAAAGTTTTGATTTTTTCAGTTCGCTCCAGTCACGCGCACCAATGGTGGGACTGACAATGATCATGGCTTGGCTATTGATTTTTTCGGCGCGGCATTTTTCACGGATATCAGTCAGCGTGCCACGAATGATTTTTTCTTTATCGGGCCAACTGGCTTTGTGTACTACCAGCACCGGTGCATCCGGTGACCAACCGGCTTCCAGTAAATCCGCCTGCACTTTTTTCAACAGGGTAATGGAAAGAAACAGGCAAAGTGTGCAATGATGCTTTGCCAGTTCGGGCAGTGATTCACCTTCGGGCATAGGGGTGCGGCCTTCGACGCGCGTCAAAATCACGGTTTGTGTGACTTCAGGCAGGGTTAAACTTTCAACGCCAGCGGCGGCAGAGGCCATGGCTGATGAGACGCCGGGTACGACACCGACGTCGATGCCCTGCGCGTCCAGCGGTTGCACCATTTCAATCAATGCGCCATACAGTCCGGGGTCGCCGGTTTGCAGGCGGACCACGGCCTCTCCTTTTTGCGCTTTTTCAATTAACCAGGCGACAATCTGTTCCAGATCCATGCCTTTGGAGTCTTCAACGGCGCAGCCCGGTTTGGCCCAGCGCATGGCGGCTTGTGATACCAGCGAGCCGGCAAACAGAATGGCGTCGGCCTGTGCGATCAAATCACGGCCTTTGACGGTTATCAGTTCCGGGTCGCCCGGACCTGCGCCCACAAACCACACTTTGCCTGACATATTATTGCGCCAGTTTCTGTTGGAAAAAACCGTAGAAACCACCCAAAGCCAGCCAGAATACGGCGTTGGAAATAATCGTGGCGATAATAAAACGCTGTATCAAATCCGCCGGTGCCAGGGCGCTGTGTACGTCCGGCAGAGGTGCGCCGACGATATGTGGCGCCAGGATTAACAATACACCTAATACTTTCAGCGCCACACGCGGACTGAATACCAGCAAGGCCAGTCCCACCGCACTACAGGCAATGGTCGCCAGCCACCAGTATTGACGTAACTGAAGATCGGCGGCTTCGGTGCCCGGCAGCTCTGGATGTAAACCCAGTGAGGGGGCAACAAAAAATACTGCGTACCCCGCCAGCCCCCATAGCAGGCCGGTTCGCCAGTTGAGTGTGACGCCTTTCAGAGCAGTTGCCGCTCCTATAAGCAAGGCAAAACCCAGCGCAATCACTATATTGGCTCCAGCGGTAAAGAGTGTGCGCTGCAAACCCTCCTCTGGCGCCCATGCCGAGTCATCATGTGTATGGTCACTTTCTCCGTGCGCATGTGCATGCCCGTTTTCTGACGCGCCCTGTTCAATGGCCGAAGACTGTTCATAGCTTTCGGCTTCAATAATGGCCGGAATTACCTGGAATTGCTGAATCAGCGTCAACAACACCCCGGCTAACAGACTGCTCAGGGCGGCTACGGTAAACAGGTTTTTAAGTGAAACAGTCATTATGGATAACGCCTTTAGTGGCAGGGAAAAACCACTGAATGACGGGAATCGTGGGCGGCATTATGCAGCACGCCGGTTTCGGCAAAACCGGCAATGAATAACAGCATAATACCCACCGCCGCAGCCAGGACGGCGGCGGTGTATTGGCTGACACCAGTGGCAGGCTGGGCAATGTCTGTGGCCATACTTGTTGATGCTGTATTGCTTGAATGATCGTGCATGATTTTATCCTCTATTGTTGTTAAACGTTACGCTCAATATAAAATGGATATTTTATTACTACTCAATAAAGCTATGCTTAAGCCGCAAACAGCTGCGCCGTCGCTTCCGGGTTCGATGGAAAATACAAATGCAAATATGATGCATTCAGCCGACCCTGCCGGTAGACCGGCTCACCACGTCGCCCTTTGCGCGCACCTTCACTCACAGCAACCGGCTCCAGCGGACTGTCTAACTTAGAGTAGTGGTAGGTGTGACCCCGCATATTCCCTTCGGGCAGGGTAATGCCATGCAACCCCAGGTTCGACAGGCGCGATTGCATGCTCGCATGGCCCTGTAACAGGCCTGCCATTTTGGCGGTTTTTCCTTGTACATCCGTCAGTGAATCCATCAGATAAAGCATGCCGCCACACTCGGCCACAATGGGTTTACCGAGTTGATGATGGGTCTGAATTGCTGTCTTCATGGACGCATTGGCCGTCAGTTGTTGCAGGTGTAGTTCCGGGTAACCCCCTGGCAGATAAAGCGCCTCGGCATCAGGCAGACAGGTATCGCTCAGTGGTGAAAAGAAACAGAGTTCAGCTCCCAGCTTGTGCAACAAATCAAGGTTGGCGCGATACAGAAATGCGAAAGCGGCATCACGGGCAATGGCAATGCGCACGCCTGCCAGCGGTGACTGCTCTGCGGGTTCATCACTCGTTGCACTATGAAAAACGACAGCAGATGGCAATTGATCCGGGACACCTTGCAAGGCCGCAGCTGCCCGGCCAATGCGTGCATCAAGACCGGCAATTTCATCCGCCTGCACCAGACCGAGGTGGCGATCCGGCAGGGCGATATCCTCGTCACGTCGCAGCCAGCCGAAGGCGGTTTGCCCTTCGGGCAGGCTTTCCATCAGCATTTCATAGTGACGCTCACTGGCCACACGATTCGCCAACACACCAGCAAAAGACAGGTCCGGCTGATAATTGGCCAGCCCATAGGCCAGCGCACCAAAAGTCTGCGCCATAGCGCTGCCATCGATTACTGCCAATACCGGGATGCCAAACAAGCGGGCAAGGTCCGCACTGGAACGCTCGCCATCGAACAGCCCCATCACTCCTTCGATTAAAATCAGGTCAGCATCGCCCGCCGCTTCGTACAACAATTCGCGGCAGTGTTGCTCGTCGCCCATCCACAAATCGAGCTGATAAACCGGGTTACCGGAGGCCCGCGCCAGAATCATCGGGTCGAGAAAATCCGGGCCGGTTTTAAAGACACGCACACGACGACCACGTTCGGTATGAAAACGCGCCAGCGCTGCGGTGACCGTGGTTTTACCTTGATTGGAGGCCGGGGCAGAAACAAACAATGCGGGGCAGCTGCGTGTCACAGATCAATCCCCGGCTGGGCGCGTATGCCATCACGAAAGGCGTGTTTAGCATCATGCAGCTCGCTCACAGTATCCGCCGCTTCACACAGGGCATCGGGCGCACCCCGCCCGGTAATCACCACATGCTGCATGGCCGGGCGCTGCCGGAGATCCGCCAGCACGGCATCCAATTGCAGCCAGCCGAATTTCAGCGGGTAAGTCAGCTCATCGAGCACAACCAAATCAAAAGAAGGGTCATTCAGCATCCCGCGCACCACGTCCCAACCACGCTGAGCCGTTTCGATATCCCGCTCCAGATTCTGCGTATCCCAGGTAAAACCCTCACCCAGCACATGCCACACGACACCGGGCTGGCGCTGGAAAAAGGCTTCTTCGCCGGTATCGCCCCGGCTTTTGATAAACTGCGCGACCCCCACTTTCATGTTGTGTCCCAGAGCGCGGGCCAGCATGCCAAAAGCCGAACTGGATTTTCCCTTGCCGTTACCCGTAAGCACCAACAACACACCCTGGTCACGATCAGCGCGGGCAATGGCATCATCCACCACCGTCTTTTTGCGCTGCATGCGGCTGCGATGGCGCTCTGCCTTGTCTGCGGGTGCTTTTTCTGTGGGCACTGTGTCTGTTGAGACAGCGCCTGGAGGTACGGTTTCATTTGTCATGGTCATTTTCCTGCACGCCCACCCGCGCGCAAATCAGTGATCGTCATCGATCACAAAAGTGAGATACCTGCGGGGGGGAACAAAAAATCTGACACGCACTGAACAAGGTTCTGTCAGCCGTAACATCGCCCGCCGCAATGTAAAAATGTCATTAAGTTAACAGCAATACGCCGTAGGTTGGCGGTGAGTCCGCGAACCCCAACATCATCGGCCCCGTTGGGGTTCGCAAGCTCACCACCAACCTACAACAAGCAAAAAATTTAACTTAAATAACAACGTAAGCAACATCTTCAGGCCGGTCTCCGGACTCACGAGGGGGTTACTCCGGTGTCTGCGCCTTCCCGTGTCTTCAATATAAGTGACACAGTGGCATGATGCAGACCCCTTAACTCGTTTACCGTTGCGGGGGCAGTGCCGGAATTACTCGCTGCCAACCAAGGGCAGGAACGCACCGGCTTCCCGTTTCATCCCTCGGGCGAAAGCCTTTGGGACACCTGAAGATAAGTAGCGGGACTGTACTTGTTTGACCTGTGAGCTGTCAAGAAATGAACATATCTTAACAACGTGCGTGGAAGGTAGTTTCCTGGTTCCCACGGTCCTCCGTGGGAATCCATACCGTAACCCTGAATTATCCACCATCATATGCGTTCCCACGCGGGAGCGTGGGAACGAGAAAAAACTTTGCGTTCTCTGCGTCTTTGCGTTGGATTTTGCATTATTGAAACTCCCGCCCTGCTACCCCATCCCCAATGAACTTGACATCTGTTCACTGCCTGCCATAAAGTCCGCCTCAGTTTTCAGGTGCATACATTGTTAAACGGGAAATTGGTGCACGCATGTGCGTTATTCCAATACTACCCACGTAACGGTGATTGATGCCAAGTTGTATCAGGGTTATTCCAGCCACTGTGTTGTTAACACGGGAAGGCGATACAACAGAACTCAATGAGTTCACATCATAAGTCCGGATACCGGCCTGAAAACAGAATGCTGTGAGATAGCGTGGGGCTATTGAAAGCAGGTCGGTTAGTGAGCTTCGCCTCGTGCCGCCTTTTTTATCTCCCTCTCTATTTTCTCGCAGTTGAATCCATAAACATTTAAATGATTCAACCTTTGGGAGAAAAATTTTGCTTTATCTACCAACAAAAATACCCGGCCGGAACAGGTACGGGCGACGATTTAATGCACCAACGTCCCGCACTCTGTTGGCGTCTTCGCTGTTGCTCTCCATTTCTGTCAGCGCACAGGCTGACGATAACCGGGAACAATTACTCAAGCGCATTGATGGACTTGAGCAGCGGGTCATGGAACTTGAAACAACCACCGTACTGTCTGACCCGGAAACACGGGTCAAACAAATCGAGGTGTTTGTCGATGCCGAGGGTACGGAACATGATACACAGGTACCCGGCAGTAAACGCCGCATAACCTATCAGCGTGAGCGGGTTTATCGCCGTCAGACTATTAATGAAAAAATCAGCGAGGCCATGGAGGATGCAGCCAATCGAAATGTGCAGCTCGGTGTTGATGCCGCCATCATCATACAAAACGCGCAACAAACCCGTGGCAATGACAAAACAGCCGATGGAAATTTTTATCAGCTGGCATCAACTGATCTGTACTTCACCGCAGGTCTGGCGCAATACACGATGTTTTTTGCTGATATCGTGGGCTTAAGCGGTACACCACCTGACAATGAAATTGATGGGCTTACGCTGGCCAATGGCTACGCCGCCCGTCTTGTTCAACAAAATGATCTTAGCCTGCGGGAAGCCTGGTTAATGACCGAGCTATGGGATCAAAAGGTATCACTGGTTATCGGTCGCGTGGATTTGACGAATTATTTTGATGCCAATGCCGCGGCAAATGATGAAACCAGCCAGTTTCTGAGTGATGCCCTGGTTAATAATCCTGCGTTGGGGCTTAGTGAAAACGGTGCAGGCATGGCCGTTGTTTATGATCCCAAAAAATCCTTTAATTTCAGGATGGGTTATCAACAAAGTACCAGCACCGCCAGCAATCTCTCTGATTCTTTATTTTTTCTGGCAGAAGCAGGTTATCAGTTAAACCCTTTTCGCATGGGTGAAGGTAATTACCGTGTCTGGTATCGGGAAGACAATACAGGAAATGCAGCCAGTGCTTTCGGTATCAGCATCGACCAGAAACTGACCGCAGGCATTACTCTGTTTGCGCGCTATGGTTCTGCGGAAAATGTGACTTCAAGCAACAGAGACAAGTACTACAGCACCGGCCTGCAATTTGCGAGCGGACTGGGTTTCAACCCGGAAGATACGTTTGGCATCGGTTATGCCTATGCCAACCCGGCTACTGTGGAAAAAGAAAAACTGCTGGAGGGTTATTACAATCTGGCAATGACAGAAAAACTGCGTCTCACCTTTAACCTGACTTATCTGCAAGAGCGGCGGGTAAATTCCTCCACGGATGCTTATGTGATTCCCGGCATGCGCTTACAAGCCAGTTTTTAAATTAAGGAATGAAAATGAATAATGCGAAATATCCACTCACAACAATCAACCTGTTTATGGTTATTGTTTTCACTTTCTTGTTGCTGCCCGGCATCAGCCTGGCGGACAAGGAAATCAAAATCACGGACCCTGCTTCGGTTGTCGTGATTGTAAACCGTGACTCAAATGACATTGCCTTTATGGATATCAAAACCAACAAGATTATTGGTCGTGTCTTTCTCGGAAAAAATGTCAATCCGCATATGGCGATGATGTCAAAGGATGGCCGCTGGGTGGTTACCGGCGGTACACGATCAAGTAAAGCCTACATTATTGATGTGGCGACATTAACACTGGTAAAAGAAATTCCAGTAGGTTTTGCACCAGAACATCTGGCCTTTTCACCGGATGGCCGATATTACTACCAAGGTAATCCTGATGACGATTCGGTATCGGTTATCGATATGGTTTCCATGACTGAAATCAAACGTATTCCAGGATTCGCCGAACCACTTAACATCACATTTACTGCTGATGGCAGCAAGGCTTACGTGGGCAATTACGGCGCGCATTGGGTAGGTGTTATCGATGTCACCCGCCATGAACTCTTGAAAAAAATTCATGTGGGTGAAGTACCACAGATAGCATCACTGGACCCGGAAAGATATCTGGGTGAGATCAAAGGTATCTCAAATGTCAGCATCAGCAATGATGGGCGTTATCTTTATGCGGCTGATGGTGACCTGGGTATTGTCAGCGTCATTGACTCACGGGAAGACAAGGTGATCAAACAAATCAGGGTGGGTGTTGATCCCTGGCGTGCCTATATGAGTCATGATGGTAATTATGCAGTAGTGGCTAACAATGGCGACGCAACAATTTCAATTATCGACCTGAAAAAAAATGAAGTCGCGGCCACTCTCGAATCAGGACCGGACATGATGGGCATTAATTTTGCTGCCGGGAAGGCCTTTGTGATCAGTTCAACCAGTGGTTTTTTATATGTGTATGATATGACAAGCCTGACCTCTGCGGGGCGTATTAAAATCGGTAAAAACCTGCAAATAGAAACGGCAACCACAGACACGGCGGGTGAAAAAATCTATCTCGCCAGCTCAACTGATCACTCAGTTTACGTGATCGACGGGAAAACTGAAGCCGTTACCCGGGTTGCCAATGTGGGGCTTTATCCCTGGGGAACCCATATTCTTGATAGCAAGGATAATTACTGTCACTAAAAAAGTTCGGTACCGGATTATGTCTCTGGGTCGAAACAGGCCGGGAGTTGTAAACGCAGAGGCGCAAAGGCGCAGAGGACGCAAAGTGTTGATGTTTTTTTCTTTGCGTCTTTGCGGCCTCTGCGTTACAAACGCGATAGACCTGATTTCCACATCCCATGACACACACTGAACAATACCTCATTAGAGGACTCCTGCTCCTGGTGTTGTTCGCAGGCATGAGCAAAGCCGAGGGCATCCGTGATCACACACGCCCGAAACATGAGCAAGGCACTCAGGTGAGCCCGTCTCAGGCCATGGATTTAACACTGACATTGGTGACAACAGAGCCACAAAATTTACAGACCTGGGTTCGCCTGGCCGCGCTGATTGATGATATGGGCCAAACCCTGTCCGCTGAATTATGTTCCCCGGATGCAATGCTGATCCAAAAGGGACAGAGGGTGCATGCCTTTCCTCCTGATTCCAAATCATCCATCTACAGCGCCAGAATAAACCAGCTGCTCTGGCAGGAAAACTGCCTGACGTTCTCTGCTCGCTTACCCATAAAACCCGCTCAGAAAAATCGTGCCTATGTCTTCGAGGTCATTGTGCCGCGAGGCCGGTTTATGGCCATTCCAAAAGAGGCCATTCTTGAAGAAGGTGACCAGCAAATTGTTTATGTACAACATCAGCAAGGTCACTTCATTCCACAACCTGTACATACCGGCCTGAAGGGGGAGCTGTACACCCAGGTGCTGAATGGTCTGAACATGGGGGACAGAGTCGCAACTTTCGGCAGCTTTTTTATTGATGCGGAATACAAATTAAAATCCGTAAAACCATCATCTGATACCAGTGAATCACCCCATGCTCACCACCATCATTAGAGGCGTCATTCAATATCGTCTGCTGGTATTGTTATTCATCGCTACCAGTACGCTTTACAGTCTCTACGCTATTCAAAACGCCCCTCTGGATGCATTGCCGGATATATCAGATTCACAGATTGTTATTTATGCCAAATGGGATCGCAGCCCGGCGCAAATCGAAACCAAAATCACCAACCCTGTCATTCAAACCTTATTGGGCGCCAAAAACATACACAGTGTTCGCGCCACTTCCCAACTGGGTTATGCGTTTATTTATGTTGTTTTTCAAGACCGGAAACAACGGGAAACAATAAAACGGTGGGTAACAGACAAACTCAACAGTATCCGCCCCCAGCTGCCTGTTGACGCCAGAATAACACTGGGCCCCAATGCCAGCAGCATGGGCTGGATTTATCAATATGCCCTGCTGGATCACACAAAAACCCGTGACCTGCGGGAACTCAGGCAGCTGAATGAATATGTAATAAAACCCATTTTACAAGCGGTGCCGGGCATTGCAGAAGTTGCCTCTGTGGGTGGCCTGGAAAGGCAGGTGGAACTCAAAATATTCCCTCCGCTGCTCAAGCAAAACGGTGTCACGCTGGAACAGGTTATCCATACAATAAAGTCTGCATTTCAGCAGGTGGGCGGACGCACTCTTGAGCTGACCAATCGTGACTATCACTTGCGTGCCACCATCAATACAGACAATCTGGATCAGCTGGAATACCTGATCATTGCCCGGAATGAAAACGGCCGGCCTGTGCGCCTGAAAGATATTGGTTACTTTCAGGTGAACTATGACCTTCGCCGAAGTATTGCCGAGCTGGATGGCAAAGGTGAAGTCGTCGGAGGCATTGTGATCATGCGTCAGGAGCAGAATGTGTTGAATGTGAGCCATGATCTTGAACAGGCTTTGTTACAACTGAAGAACACACTCCCGGACGGTACGGAAATTGTCACTACGTATAATCGTTCATCATTGATCCGCGCCACCTTGAAAAACTTTTCCAGCGCGCTTGTCTATGAGCTACTGGTCGTCATGCTGGTTATTTTCTGGGCGTTGCGTAATGGACGTGCTGCGGTAGCACCGGTGCTGGTGATGACTCTGGGCTGTTTATACACCCTGCTCTCTTTATCCTTTTTTGGCCAGACCATCAATTTATTATCCCTTGCAGGCCTGGCCATTGCCATTGGTGAAATGGCTGACGCGACCATTGTCATTGTGGAAAATTGTAAAGCTGAACTGGCCAAACAAAAAAAACAGGATTATTTCTCCCGGCTCGAAACCATTATTCGCGCCACTGCCCGCATGATGCGGCCACTGTTATTCTCTCTGTTGATTATATTGGTCTCTTTTTTACCGGTGTTTTTCCTTGATGTGCGAGAAGCCAGATTGTTTGATCCACTGGTTTTCAGTAAAACCTTTGCCATGGGGTTTTCCACGTTATTAACCCTGTTGCTGCTCCCCATTATCATTGTCTGGATTTTTAACGGGAAGTCACAATACACAATTGTGGAAAAAGAGTCATATCTGGTTCGTATGTATTCACGTATGCTGGCAACAACCATCCGCCATCGTTATGTGTTTTTAAGTGCCGGTATCGGCATGTTCATATTGTCACTGCTGTTAATGAACAATTTCCAGAAAGACTATATGCCGGAAATGGAAGAAGGCTCCCTTTTATATATGCCCACGACCCTGCCCGGTTTGCCCCTGCGTGAAGCAGGCTGGATTTTGCAGCAAATGGATAAAAAGATAAAAGCCTTCCCGGAGGTTAAACGGGTATTTGGCAAACTGGGCCGGGCAGATACGTCCACCGATCCCGCTCCTGTCACCATGATTGAAACCACTATTCTACTCAAACCCGAAGCCGAGTGGCGGGATGGCATGACAAAGAAAAAGCTGATTGCAGAAATGGAGCAATCACTACAGATTATGGGTTACGTTAACAGCTGGACACAACCCATTGCCGGGCGGGTCATTATGCAGGACACGGGCATTCAAACTCCGGTGGGCATAAAAGTCAGAGGAAATAATATTGTTGAAATAGAAAAGATAGCCAAACATATTGAACGCTTGCTGGGTGATTTCCCCGGTACGGCTTCCGTGATCGCAGAGCGCATTTCCCAAGGTTATTTCGTTGACATAGAAAATAATTTACAGCAAATGGCAGAAAAAAATGTCCGTGTCGATGAAGCCATATTAACAGCCCGCTATGGCATAGGCGGAGAAAATATTCTCAACATAACCCAGGTGGATAAAACAAAAGTACCGTTAAGCATGCAATATTCCCCGGAGTATATTGATACCCTGGAAAAAATTCGTCACGCCCCTGTTATTACCTCCAACGGCGAAAGCATCCCCTTGAATACGATTGCGGATGTTAACGTAAAAAAAATGCCTGAAATGATCCGCAATGATAATGGTCAGCTGGCTGCCTACATTTATATCAATCCGGGGGAGATAACCGCCACCGACTATGTGCATTCCGCCAAAAAATACCTGGCTCAACAACTGACATTGCCCACAGGCTATTCTTTGGAATGGACAGGCACTCATCGTTATGCCGATGAAGCGCAAGCCCGTTTGTTATGGATAGTCCCACTCACCCTGCTTATTATGTTTGCCCTGTTGATGCTGGCATTCAAGTCACTTTCACTCAGTTTTATGATTTTGTTATCCACCCCGTTTGCATTGATCGGTGGTGTTATTCTGCAATGGTTACAGGGTCATCCCATGACAACGGCCGTCGTGATTGGTTATATTGCTGTATTGGCCATAGCCATCCAGACCGGCATCATCATGGTTGAATTTATTCGTGAGTCGCTGTTGCGCAAGCCTCATGATCAAACCTATGCAGCGGCGGTTATTGAAGGCTCAGTGGCGCGCCTGCGTCCCAAACTGATGACGGTTGCCACCACCGTGTTCGGGCTTATACCCGTCATACTTGCCACCGGATCGGGCATGGATATCACCCGCCCCATCGCCGCCCCCAGTGTTGGCGGCATGATCAGCTCGACGATTTATGTATTATTTTTAATACCTTGCTTATTTGTCATCAGGCATGATCTGCACAAGTATCTGAATAAATATTGACCCAAAATTGAGATATTTCCTCTGCCGCGACAGCCTATTTGGGCTGTTTCACAATAGCCCTGAAAAACTCAGGACCGGTCCGGTTCCCCTGACCGGCAGGGAGGCGATCCCCTCCGGCCCTCAAAGCAATGGCCTCGCTAAATTTATTACCGAAAGACAGACTCTGATAGAATGGTTCCCAGGAGTCTGTCGGACTTAGGAAGAATCTACTGCGACAATGAGAAATCGGCCCATTTTCCCGATCATTTTCGTTAAATAGGTTCACTATTCGCCTCAAATGATCGAAAAAATGGACTCGATTTCCCATCGTCTCGCTACGATTCCCTAAGTCCGACAGACTCCTAGAAAAAACCGGGGCACTTACGGTATTAATTAAGGATGAATAATATGGCAAGAAAAAATTCAAACACGCTAGATACCCGTACACGTTTAATCATCGGTGGCATTGGTGGTATTGCGCCAATCATTATCAGTTTGTTGGTCGTAGACCTGAATTCACTGATCAATGATTTGCAAATGATGGATGCAATTGGACTTGCCGTACGTTGCTCTGTGCTCATATTTATTGGCGGCCTTGTCGGCTACTTACATCAGGACGAAAGTGAACCATTCAAGGTTTTTCAACTCGGTATTGCTGCACCAGCCCTGCTGACCACGGCAATCAATGGCTATGGCGTTATCGGTGCAGGCGCACCGGCATACAAGGAAATAAGAGCCGTTGAAACCAGTCAAAACAGCAGCTGGCCGTTTGACCTGATTTCCAGCGCCCACGCGTCCGAACCCGCAAAACGTAACAAAAAATATATCAATATCAATGCCTTTCAGGAACCCAAAGTCAGCAATGTTGAGCGATTTCTGCGCGGATTAATTGGGCGAAAAATAACCAGTAATGGCGATGACTGGTTTGTTATTGCCGGTTCGCACACAAGTGCTCAAAAAGCAAAACGTCAGGCAAACCAGCTTAAACGCAAAAACTATCTGGCCAAGGTTTATCAACCGGTAAATGGATCAAAGCATTACGCGGTTGTTATCGGCTCAAACCTGAACATGGAAGAGGCTCAATCATTAAGAAAAAAAGCCATTCGTATGGGGCTGCCAAGTGACACCTATTTGTGGCGACATTAGGGCCTGTTGGTATTCAAAGCATTGCCGCAGAGCGGACCTGTGACTGACGCAACAACCCAGGAGACCGGAAAACAGTCGCAGGGAGGACAGGTCTTTCCCTCATTTGTCACATTGCCATGCCGAAAATATAACGCACGCTCAAACCAAAACCCCAAACGCCACGGGTTTATTGCGCAGCGCCCGCAAAATCACTCAATCGCACCGGCTGCCGTTTTGCCCCCCAATTTCCAGGCGGGCCGTCAAAAACACCCGCACACACTGCACCACAGGATTTGCAGTGACCATCGCCGGTGAGATTCCACTCCGATAACACATACCAGTCACGCCCAATCAGCTCCGCGCCACATTGGTGACAATAAGTGCTCTCGCCTTTGGCGTCATGTACGTTACCCGTGTAAGCGTAGCGTACACCGTTTTTGAGTGCGATCTCGCGGGCCTGCACCAGCTTTTCAAAAGGTGTGGAAGGGACATCCTGCATTTTCCAGTCGGGATGAAAAGCAGTGAAATGCATGGGCACATCCGGCCCCAGCTCTGATACCACCCATTGCGTCATTTCGTCAATTTCCTGTGCAGAATCATTGTAGCCGGGGATTAATAATGTGGTGGTTTCCAGCCACACACTGGTTTCATGTTTGATATATTTCAGTGTATCCAGCACTGGTTGCAGGTGGCTGCCAGTGACCTTGTGGTAAAAATCTTCCGTGAAGGCCTTGAGATCCACATTGGCGGCATCCATGTTTTCGAAAAATTCCATGCGTGGCTCTTCGCAAATATAACCCGCCGTGACAGCCACATTTTTGATGCCCAGCTTACGGCATTCTTTTGCCACATCCACGGCATATTCAAGAAAGATAACCGGGTCATTGTAGGTATAAGCCACACTGCGACAATCCAGTACCTTGGCAGCACGGGCCAATGCTTCCGGCGCAGCACTGTCGGCCAGGGTATCCATCTCGCGGGATTTGCTCATGTCCCAGTTCTGACAATATTTGCAGGCCAGATTGCAACCGGCGGTGCCAAAAGACAGCACTGGTGTACCTGGCAAAAAGTGATTGAGCGGCTTTTTTTCGATGGGATCAATGCAGAATCCGCTGGAACGACCATAAGTGGTAAGCACCATTTCATCGCCCTGCCGGGCGCGTACAAAACACAGGCCCTGCTGGTTTTCATGCAGTTTGCAAAAACGTGGACAAAGGTCGCATTGCAGGCGGCCATCATCCAGTCGGTGCCAGTAACGGGCCGATACCACTGCTGCCGGGTGTTGCACCGTCGTCATTTTGAACTCTCCTCCTGCTACAACGTCTTATACTCTCAGTATAGCCAATGGGGGTTGAAAACATGGTGACAAACGAAACAACGATGCGGCCACCCGCTGTGGCGGGATTATTTTACCCCGCTGATCCTGCGCAATTGCATACGGATGTGCAAGCCTATCTCCGCGCCAGCAATGTGCCTGATAGCGAGCCGGTTCCCAAAGCGATCATCGTACCCCACGCTGGCTATGTATATTCGGGGCCGGTGGCCGCCAGTGCCTATGCGCAGTTGTTACCGGCGCAGGAGCGCATCCGGCGCGTGGTGCTGCTCGGGCCCTCGCATCGGGTGCCGTTTCATGGTCTGGCCACCAGCAGTGCCGAAGCCTTTGTCACCCCACTGGGGCGAATCCCGTTGGATCAAAATGCCATCGCCAGCCTCAATGACCTGCCACAGGTACAATTGCTCAATGCGGCGCATGCCGAAGAACACAGCCTGGAAGTGCAGCTGCCTTTCTTGCAGGAAACAATCAAAGACTACCAGCTGGTGCCGCTGGTGGTGGGTGACGCCCGCCCCGCCGAAGTGGCTGAGGTGCTGGCGCATCTGTGGGGTGACTCAGAAACACTCATCGTCATCAGTTCAGATCTTAGTCATTATCATGACTACGCCACGGCCCAACGCCTGGACCGTGACACCTCAGCCGCCATTGAACATTTGCGGGCTGAATTCGTACACGCCGAAAATGCTTGTGGCTGTGTACCCATCTCCGGCCTGTTATATCTGGCGCGCGAACGTGGCCTGCGCGCCCGCACCATCGACCTGCGCAATTCCGGGGATACCGCTGGCCCACGCGACAAAGTGGTGGGGTATGGTGCTTATGTCTTCCATTGATGCCGACACAACCAATGGCTTCCGCGAAGAAGAGAAAATTCTGCTGCGTCAAGTGGCAAAAAATGCCGTGGAATACAAATTACAATACGGCACCCCATTAAATGTTGATACGACGCGCTACCCTCGCCCGCTGCGCGAGCGCGGCGCCAGCTTTGTCACCCTGAAAAAGCACGGCGAATTACGCGGCTGTATCGGCTCACTGGAAGCACGCCGGCCACTGGTGGAAGATGTGGCACACAATGCCCATGCTGCGGCTTTCACTGATCCGCGCTTTCCTCCCGTCTCCCTGCCAGAACTGCCAGAACTGGAGTTTCACCTTTCCGTGCTCACCCCTGCCACGCCCATGCAGTTTGAATCAGAAAAAGACTTATTGGAGCAGATACGCCCAGGAACCGACGGACTGGTGCTGGAGGATGGCCCATACCGGAGCACATTTTTACCCGCCGTATGGGAATCACTACCCGATGCACCGCAATTTTTGCAGCACTTGAAACTGAAAGCGGGACTGCCAAAGGATCACTGGTCCGACACATTAAAAATATCACGCTATACCACAGAATCATTTTAACCTGTGCGTCATATTTTCTTCATGGCGAGGACAACAACGTGGCCATGGCGGAAACAGGGCGTGCAATCAGACCTGAATCTCAATCGCTACGGGTATATATTCACACTTAAGCCCATTGCCGTAAACAGCCTTTGGTAGTCAAGAGGTTTGGCAAGACAGGCTTCGGCACCTAGTACTCTTTCAAGGTAATAAATTGGGATTCAGCGTTCCTGTGGTGTTTCGCGGCACCAACAGTAGGCGCTTTAGGCGAGGCGCTCCTCGCAGCGAATGGCCGTCGTCCTTTGCAAGAGGAGCAACGCCGCCATGGACGCTGACAGGCCAACCCTTCGGGCGCTCCTGTGGTGTTCCGCTGCGGCGTTGCAGTGCTTGACAAGGGAGCAACCATTGCCTGCGC
>DROS01000053.1 GCA_011321815.1 Gammaproteobacteria bacterium | reverse complement strand
TCGTTGCCGGCGGCGGCCGCCACCCGGACACCCCGGCGGGTCAGGCGTTCGATCACTTGCTCCACCAGCAGGTTGCGCGGTCCGGCAAAACTGAGATTGACCACGGTCACCTGCTCACCCGCCAGCCAGTCCAGGGCGGCAATCAACCATTCGCTGGTGGTTTCGGCGGCACCGTCGCGCCAGCGAAAGGCCTCGGCGGCATAGAGCCGGGCGCCGGGCAGCAGACCGGCCACGCCATCACCGGCGGGATCGGCCAGCAACTGGGCGGCGATGGCCGTGCCGTGATCGGGGGGTGCCGTGGCCACGCCAGTGGTGACGAAACGGCGGGGGCGGATGTCGGCCCCGGACAGATCAGGGTGACCGTGGTCGATGGCCGTATCCACCAGCCCCAGGCGCAACCCCTTGCCGCAAGCGGGCGTGGACTGCCAGCCCAGCAGGCGCGGGCCATAGCGGCGTGGATCGGCGGCCGCACCCTGGAGGCGGTAGCGGTGGTTGGCCTCCACCTGGCCGTGGCGCTCGGGCGGGAGCTGCTGGCGCAATTGCTCGATGGTCTCGGCCACACTGCTCTCGGCGGGGACCCGGAAGACGCTCACCACCCAGCCCAGGGCAGAAAGCTGCTTGCGGCGCAGGATACGTATCCCGCTATCGCGCGCCTGGGCCGCCAGGGCGCGGGCGGCGGCCATGTTGTCGGAAAGCACCATCACCTCCCCGGGTTCCAGGGCAGGGTCGTTGGCTTCCGGCAGGGGGGGCAAGCGCTCGGGGGGCGGTGGCAGCGGGGCATCCAGAACACTGCCGCCGGCGAAGGGAAGAGGCACCGGCGGCGGCTCGTCGGCAGCGTCCGGCAGCGCCTCGTCCGCAGGCTCGGACCGCGCTGCCGGCGCTGGGCCACCTGCCCGGTTGTTTTCAGTTACACAGCGCAATGTCGCGGTGCGGCGGTTGTTGTCCTCGTCGGCCTCCCTGAGACGTCCTTTGGCATCGATGGCCAGCGTCACCCGCTCCTCGCCGGTCAGGGTCAGCTCGCTGTCATACGCTACCCGCCCGCCGGGGGCGCGCAGCGCCTGCTGCGGATCGACCGCGGCGAGGGAAAGACGGCGGCGATCTTTCCCCACCGAGAGCCATAACGATACCCGCCGATAGGCCGTTGCCGACAGGCGGCCGGGGCCATCGTTCACCAGGGTAAAACGCACCCGGCAGCGGGCATCCAGCTCCAGGGCAGGGGCGCGCAGGTCGGGCAGTGCTGCCGCCGGGCGCACAGGCGCAGCCAGTTCCTGCGCCGAAAGCGGAGCAGTGGCCAGCACAAGAGCCAGTGCCAGAATGCGGTGGCGGTTACTCGGCTGCCACATGACGCACAATCGCCTGTTGTTCGCGCAACGCGCTCAAGACACGGGCCAGCGCCCCGTTGTCCCCCGGGGTGATGCCGGAAAGCTCGATACGGTAAAGGCCCACCGCGCTGGGACCATCGACGAAGCGGGCATCCAGCGAACGCAGCAGGGCGCGAATCTCCTCTTCACGGGCAGCGGCATCGAACTGGATCTGCACCACCACCGCCGCTGGCCGGGTCTCTCCCGCCAGGCGCATCCCCGCGTCGTCGTCCCCCTGCCAGAGATTGAGCAGCAATACCCCCTGGATGACGATCACCACCGCTGCGGCCGCCAATGAGGGTTGCCACCAGGCCATGCGGCGGGTGGCGGGGCGGGATGTGGGTGTCTCGGCGTCGTCGGCGTCGATTTCGCGCATCAGGCGCTTCAATCCCAGCTCCGGGGAAGCGGGAGCATCGGCCACCTGCTGCTTGACCGCCTGCCGCAGGCCGGTGAGAAAGCGCAGCTCCTCACGACACTGTTCACAACGCTCCAGGTGGGCCGCGACCTGCATCCGCTCCTCGTCCGTCAGGGTACCGTTGGCATACCAGGGAAGCAGCGCGTCAGGGTGATCGTGATTGATGGGTTCATTCATGGCTCAGCAGCCTCTCGTTATACACACTGTTACTGCGTCGCATCCACCACGCAAACGGTTCATGCCGCCGCTCCCGCCCGCTCCAGGCAGCGCTTCAGCCCCCGTTTGGCGTGCATCATACGGGTCTTCACCGTGCCCACGGGGCAATCCAGAATCTCGGCAATCTCGGGGTAGGCCAGATCCTCGAAGAAGGTGAGTTGGACTACCGCCCGGTGGGCCTCTGAGAGCTTGCCGAGGCAGAAACGCAGCAATTCACCATCGTCCAGTGCCGCCAGTGCCGCGCCCACGTCGGCTTCATCGGTGGGTTCCGGTGCGTCCTCCAGGTCGGTCAGCGCCGCATCGCGGCCACGCCGCCGCAGGGCATCCATGGCCTTGTAGTGGGCGATGCCCAGCACCCAGGTCAATGCCCTGGAGCGCCCCTGAAACTGCGCCGCCTGACGCCACAGGGCCAGCATCACATCGTTGAGCACTTCCGCCGCCAGCGCCGGTTCTCCCACACGCTGGATAATGAAGGCGTGAATACGGCCGTGATGGTCACGGTAGAAACGCTCCAGCGCCTTGTGGTCACCGCTGGCAATGCGCGCCAGCAGCGCTTCGGCCGTTCCCCCGCTCATGGCGCGATAACCCGTAACTCACGCGGGTGGCTGGCTGCCAGCATCCCCCCCTGCGGATCGATGGCCAGCAGACGCCAGTAATAACGCCCGGGTTTCAGGCGCTCCCGGGTGTGGGGGGGCAAAATAACGTGGTTCTGTTCCGCCGTCGCCACCAGGCCGGTCAGCGGCGGCCCCGTCACCGACTCGGTGTCGCGGATCTCCACCTGGTAGGCGCGCGCGCCAGCCACCGGCGACCACTGGAAACGGGTCGTTTCCGTGAGTCGGGCGCCCGGTGGCGGCGACTGGGTCGCCAGGGTTGGCAGCGCCCGGGCAGCGGCGGGCTCCACCACATAACGCAACAACGGCGGCGCAAAACCCACGTCGGGGGCGTCGATGCGCAGCCGTAGCAGGTAGGTGCCCTTGCTGCGCGTGGGCAGCACCGGCCCCTCGATGGAGGCTTCGCCACCGGCGGTGAGATAGCGCCGCACGCTGATCAATGGCCGGAAAACCGGCTCGCCCCGGGTAGTGGCCGGTTCCGCCACCTCCCAGGTGGCGCGGAACTGGCCGCTGCCGGAAAAGCTCACCACGGCCCGGGGACGCAATACCTCCCCCGATGCCACCACCCGGTGGAGCCATCCCCCCTCAAAGCTCAAGGCCAGGCGGGAGAGGCTGAACCCGGCCGCTGCCGCGCTGGTGAGACGCATCCCGGTGGAGGCGCTTTGCGCACCGCTGCCATCGTCGAAGGTGCGCTGATAATAGATTTGCGTCAACCCCGCCTTGTGGGCCTGATAGAGCAGCGCGGCGGGAACGCGCACGGTTTCGCGAAAGGTGAAGGTGTCGCTGCTGGAAACGATGCGTGTTTGTTGCAAGCGCCGCTCCACCCGGCCCAGCAACTGACCGGCGGCGTCGCGAAACTCACCCCGCTCGGAGACGACGTTTTCCCCGGCCGGGAGGCCGCTGGTCAGGTTGGCGCTGCGCACCACCGTCCAGCGCAGGCTCACCGAGGCGGCCTGGCCCACCGGCACGGCGACATTGCCCGGCATTACCCCGGCCGAGGTGATGGCCGCCTGGAGGGAGGAGGCAAAAAAGAGGGCAAGAAAACTCACTAATCGGATCGGGTACATAACGAATCTCCTAACAAATTTTAAGGCCATGCCAGATCAAGGCGCAGAAAAAACTGCCGGTCACGTTGGTCAACATCAGCGGCATAGCGGTTGTCACTGCCTTCCAGCGATACCGTGACACCCTCCCGCGGCCACCACTGGAGCTGGGCCTGGGTGGCGGTGGTGCGGCTCTGCATCCCGACGCTTGTCTGGCGCTCCAGGGTGTGACCCAGCTGGAGGGCGAGCCGGGGCGAAAGTTGTTGTGAAAGGTTCAGATCAGCCACGTTGGTGGTGGCCACATCGCCGTTGTCGTCGTAACGTTCCTGCTGGAGAGTGAGATCAATATTCAGTGACTCCCAGGGCTGAAGCCCCAGACTCAGTTCGCTGATGCGGCTCTCGCTGTCGCCCCCCAGGGCAAGGTCCTCGTCCCGGGCCAGGGTGTGGGCGACAGACCAGCGGCCACGTTCGTAATCGAAACCGGCCGAGAAGGTGACCGCCCGGGTGAGGCGCAGCGCGCCCGCCGCCAGGCCACCGCCGTCCCGTGTCACCGTCTGCCCGCTCCGCTGGAGATCGAGCCCCAGGCGCGGCAGGCCCAGCCAGGCTGGTGGCTGCCACTGGAGAGGTGACCAGGCCAGGACGGCGCTCCAGCGGTCGATGGCGATGCGCGGCAGACCGGGCAGGCTGTCCACGTTATCGTGCTCCCGGCCGGTATCGAGGCGCAGGTCGAAACCGTCCCAGGTGGCGGCGGCAAAACCGCGCCACCCCGCCCGGTCAGCCCCGGCGGCAGGGTTGGCCAGACTGCGGAAGAAACTGCCCAGGCGGCGCCATTCCACCCCGGCCTCCCAGTTCACCCGGGTCTCCCCCAGACTCAGGGGCTGCGCCGGGGTGTAGCTGGCCCAGAGGGTGTGGGCCTGCGCTGTTTCGGCGGAAAGCGGCCCCGTACCGTCGTAGTCGTAGCGGCTGCCGGCCCATTCGCCCCGCAGGCGCAGGCGGCGCTGCCACAAAAAGCCGTCAGCGGCCAGGGAGAGGGCGCGGCCGCTGGCGGTCAGATCGGGATCGCCCCACACCCCTTCGCCCACCGCCCCGGGGTCGCGGCCCTGCAACCACGTCGCGCTGAGCAGCAGGTCATCACGGCGGCTGGTCAGGGGACGGCTGGTCAGGGTCAATCCGGCAAGACGGTCGGCGGCGTCGCCGGGGGCGATACCTTCGGAGAGTCCCACCACCTCCTGGCTGCGCAGGGCGAAGGCGGTGACCCGGGTGCCCTGTTCCGGGCGCTCGAATCCGGCGCTCAGACCGCGGCGCAGCAGCCCCTCTTCCGCGATCAGGCTGGGGGGCAGCGGTGTTTGCTGACCGGCGGCAAAACGCCAGGGGCCTCGCGCCGCCGTGGCGCTGAAGGCGGTCGCGTCCAGCGGCGTCATGGCCTGGGAGCGTAAAGCGTCCCGGGGCTGATAGACCAGGTCCGCCTCGCCGCGCAGACGCCAGGTGCCGCTGTCTGCCGTGCCGTTCAGACGTGCCGTGCCTTCAAGGCTGTTTTGGGGGTCGCCGGGAGTGATTTCCCTGCTCAGGCGCCGGGCGAGAGAGAGACCCGCCTGTATTTCAGCGCCGCGCTCGCGCCACAGAGGGGAGCGGCGTACCTCGAAACGCCAGAAACCGCGCTCGATGATCTCCCCGTCGTCGGTGTACTCCACCAGGCGCAACTGGTGCCAGCCGGGGGCCAGGGGCTGGGCCGGGTGCAACACCAACTCACTCCCTTCCACTGCCAGCAGCGCCGTCACGTCCATGTCGTCCAGCTCCACGGCGCGGCGATCCGGCCCGGCCCCGGCCAGAGCGCCAGCTTCGATCCGCAGGGCGGCGTCCGGTGTGCGGAATCCTTCTGCCGTGGGCAGCAGCGCCGGTGCGCTCCAGGCGATGCGCTGGAAGAAGAGCGTCAAAAAGATCACCCCCCATCCGCAGCAGAACCTGTGACCCGATCTGTAGAGAAAGACCATCTTTCGATCCTCCTGTCTTGATTCGCTTGTTCACGTTGGCCAAACGGCCGTATCTGATCGTCTGTCGTCTGAACGGACAGTCAGGGTTCAATTTTTTTGAACCGTTTTTCCAGACCGCTCGACATAGTATCGAACCGGCCGGGCGCCGGATGCAAAACCCGCAAATAACAGGAAAAGGAGAATACCATGAAATATACAGCACCATTGATGGCCGTGGCCCTGACCTCCGCGCTCGTCACCACCCCGGCATTTGCCACCTCGGAAACCAAGACCATCACCATCCCCAAGGCGACGGTGGCGGCGGCGTTCAACACGGCTTTGCAGGGCACGCAGATTCGTCTCGACAACTACGGGGGCAAGGAACCCAAAAAGAAGAAATCCACCAACAAGTACGAGGTGAGCTGGCTCTCCCAGGAGAGCTATGTTCGCCTGCCTGGCGGCCAGACCTATAAGTTCGATATTCCCGAGCAAAGCACTAAGGTCGGCAAGTTGAGCCGCTACCTGCGCCACTACGTAAGCGACATGAACAGCCAGTCCATCCAGGTAGGGGCGCACGGCGCGGCTCTGGATCTTACCCTCCATTTCGAAAGCCAGGGCCGGGAGATCAAGGGAAAGTGCATCAAAAAGATCGGAAAAAACTGGAGCCCATGTAAAAACAAACTGGACCGCGACATGCAGCTCGACAACGCCTGGGTCAAAGTCCATCTGACCCCCGTCGCCTACAAGGGGGGCATCTCGTTCAGTCCACTGAGCGCCCAGTCCGTTGATTTCAAAGCTGACCTGAAAGTCTTGACGAAGTTGTGTTCCATTGCCAACAACCTTTGCAAAAACATTGGCAATGCGATCTACAACAAAATCCGCAGCACCGTTCGTCAGCAGATCGCCCAAAGACTGAGCAGCAGCGCGCTACGCACAGCAGTCGCCACACAGGTGAAGTCAAAACTCAAGCAGATTGCACCGAACGGGAAAATCACCAAGATCACGAGCCAGGGCAGTAATTTCCTCGTCACGGTCACCTATCCGGTGCCCATCGATGGCAAGACTGTCTCCATCAAGAGCTTCAAGGTCAAGAAAGCCAAGCAGTCCATGCGCTGCCCCGGCAAGGTGGAATTCAGCGCCACCGTCCACGCCAAGCATCGCCATGGAATCTCCGGCAAGGTGTGGCTGGAGTACCTGACCCCCTCCAAGGGCACCAGCAAGAAGCAGAACTGGAGCATGGGCGGCAAGGGTGCCGGATCGGCCACCTCCACCCTGGCACAAACCTGGCAGGGCAAGGGCAACAAGTATCTCCCCGGCAAGACCCGCCTGGTGGTCCAGTGGAAAGGCAGTAACGGCAAGACCTATACCCAAAAATCCAAGCCGGTGAACTTCGAGCGCCGTTGTCTTCCCGGTGTTACCGATCGCTTCTCCATCAACAACGGCGCGGGTACCCCGCCTTCGCGCCCCGTGCAGATCGCCCCGTTCGCCATCAAAAACCCGGAAAAGGCGGCACCTCAGTAGTCCACCCCCGAGCGCGGCCCGCCAAAGGGCCGCGCCTTTTCATCCCGCTTGCGCTTTGGCAGCGAACAAAAAATATCGTTTCGGCAAAAAATTTTTGAACCATTCTGTTTTCGGGGACGACCCAGTCAGCGAAGACGTTGGTCGAGTTGGTTGAATGAATGCATCATCACATCATCATGCCCTCGCCCAGCCAGAATCATCAATAGCAGAGGAGGTCACACCATGAGCACAATAAATCTTCCGGCCGGACTCAAGGCAGGGTTGATGCTGATTTCACTGGGTCTCGCCGCCTGCAGCGGAGGCGGCGGCAACCCCCAGCAGGCACCGCAAACCCCGCCCGCGGCCCCCGAGCTGAGCCTGGACTACAGCCCGGTCAAGACCTTCCGCTTCACCTGGCCCGACGTGGCGGGTGAAACCGAATACCGCCTGCTGGAAAATCCCGATGGCGTCTCCGGCTACACCCCCGTCGCCACCCTGGCGGCGGACAGCACCGGCCACGACCTCGTGGTCTCACTGCCGGGGCGCATCAACGCCCGCTACCTGCTCCAGGCCTGCAACGGCGCCGGCTGCACCGACTCCGCTGAAGTGACGGTGGACGTGCTCGCCATTACTGCCGCCATCGGTTATGTCAAGGCCTCCAACACCGATGCCGGTGATGGGTTCGGTGGGGCCATGGCCCTCTCCGCCGACGGCCGCACTTTGGTCGTAGGGGCCAACGAGGAAGATAGCGGCGGCAGCAACGAGGCCGACGATTCCACCCCGAATGCTGGCGCGGTTTATGTTTACAGCCTCGATGGCGACAGCTGGAGCCAGCAGGCCTACCTCAAGGCCTCCAATGCTGACTCCGAGGATAGTTTCGGCAGCGCTGTGGCCCTCTCCGCCGACGGCAATACCCTGGCCGTGGGCGCCACTGATGAGGATGGTGACGGCAGCGACGCTGGTGACAACTCGGCCCTGAATGCCGGCGCGGTTTACCTCTACACTCGCAGCGGCGACAGCTGGAGCCAGCAGGCCTACCTCAAGGCCGCCGATGCCACCAATGGAGACAGGTTTGGCGGGTCTGTGGCCCTGTCCGCCGATGGCGCCACCCTGGCCGTGGGCGCACGCTATAAAAACACCAATAGCGGTGCCGTTTATGTCTTCACGCGCGATGACGGCCTCTGGCTGAACCTAGGCGATAATAATGCGCCCAATGAGGGCAGCGGCCCCTGGAGTCAGCAGGCCTATCTCGAGGCCGCCTTTCCCGATACCAATGATTGGTTCGGCGGATCACTGGCCCTTTCCGCCGATGGCAACCTTCTGGCCGTGGGCGCCACTGGGGAAGCCAGCAACGCCACGGGGGTCTCGCCGCCGGGGCTGGGGGCCAACCTGGCCATGAGTAATGATGACGCAGACAGTGCCGGCGCGGTCTATCTCTATCGCCGCAATGGTGAAACCTGGAGTCAGGAGGCCTACGTCAAGGCATCCAACACCGATAAGATTGACGCGTTCGGTACCGCCGTGGCCCTCTCCGCCGACGGCAAAACCCTGGCCGTGGGCGCCAATAGGGAAGACAGCTGGGCTACCGGTGTCAACGGTAACGAGGACGCCAATTCTTTCAGCAGTGCCGGCGCAGTCTATCTCTACCGCTTCGATGGGCAAAGCTGGGGCCAGGAGGCCTATATCAAGGCATCGAATACCGATAGCAGCGATGTCTTTGGGGGTGCTGTGGCCCTGTCCGCTGATGGCAATACCCTGGCTGTAGGGGCTTCCAGGGAAGACAGTTCTGCCAACGGGATCAATGGCGATGCCTCGGACAACAGCGCCACTGGCAATGGTGCCGGTGCGGTCTATCTCTATCGCTACGACGACGGCGCCTGGGGGCAAAGAGCCTATGTCAAGGCCTCCAACACCGATGCCAATGCCAGGTTCGGCATCACCGTGGCGCTGTCTGACAACGGCGACACCCTGGCCGTGGGGGCCTACGAGGAAACCAGCGCCGCCACCGGCCTCAATGGCGACCAGACCGACGTTACAGCCCCCGGCGCCGGCGCGGTTTATCTCTACTGAGACTCTGGAAAGAATGTAAAGGGGGCGGACAACCCGGGCGGCAGAACCACCACCGCCCGGGTTCAAACCACCCTTAGGGTGCCGACGGCGACGACTTCCCCAATGCACGCCAAGCGTTTGCCGGTACAGAGCATCCTGATTCGATGAAGGTGCGGATTCAGGTCTAACTGAGACCCGCCGGAAGGGCGATGGGCAGGATACCATCGCCCTTGGTCAGAGGCAGGTACAGGTCTGCAATCTGAAAATCAGCTTTTGTTGTAACCCAGGTTCGGCGCCAACCAATATTCAGCATCCTGCAAATCCATGTTTTTACGCTTGGCGTAATCGTTTACCTGGTCCTGGTTGATTTTGCCCACGGCAAAGTAGCAGGACTCCGGGTGCGCAAAGTACAGGCCACTGACTGCGGCGGTGGGTACCATGGCTTTGGCTTCAGTGAGCCAGATACCTGTATTTTCTTGCACGTTAAGCAGTGCCCACAAACTGTCTTTTTCGGTGTGGTCAGGGGAGGCAGGATAACCGGCGGCAGGGCGTATGCCTTTGTATTGCTCTTTGATGAGCTGTTCCTTGCTGAGTTGTTCGGTATTGTAAGCCCATATCTCACGACGTATTTTTTCATGCATGCGTTCAGCAAAAGCTTCGGCTAGACGGTCGGCCAGCGCCTTGATCATAATGGCATGGTAGTCATCGTGATTTTTTTCAAATTCGGCGATATGTTCGTCGATACCGATACCGGTAGTGACAGCAAAACCGCCGAGGTAATCGATTTTGCCGCTGTCTTTGGGTGCGATAAAATCACCGAGGCAGCGGTTGGGTTTGCCTTTGGCTTTTTGCTGTTGCTGACGCAGATTATAAAAGACGGTCTGGATTTCGCTGCGTGATTCATCGGTGTAAATTTCAATGTCGTCACCCACGCTGTTGGCGGGGAAGATACCCACCACGGCTTTCGCCTGTAACCATTTTTCGCTGATGATTTTATCCAGCATGCTTTCTGCGTCTGCAAACAGTTTGCGGGCTTCTTCACCCTTTTGGGGATCATCAAAAATTTTCGGGTAGCTGCCTTTCAATTCCCAGGAATGGAAAAAAGGTGTCCAGTCGATGTAGTCACGCAGTTCTTCCAGCGGGAAATCATCAAATACCTGTACGCCGGTTTTTTCGGGGGCGGGCGGTGTGTAGCCGCTCCAGTCTATTTGAGTCTTGTTGGCGCGTGCTTGCTCCAGGGTCAGCCACTTGATGGCGCGCTGGCGGTTGGCGTGATTCTCGCGGACTTGTTCGTAATCAGCTTGCAGCTTGGCAACAAAGTCTTTTTTCAGCTCAGGGGAAATCAGGTTTTGCACGACACCTACGGCACGCGAGGCGTCTTTTACCCATACGCTGGGGCCATTTTTATAGTTAGGCTCGATTTTTACCGCGGTGTGAGCGCGGGATGTTGTGGCGCCGCCCACCATTAACGGGATGTTCATGCCCAGGCGTTGCATTTCGTTGGCAATATGCGCCATTTCTTCCAGCGATGGTGTAATCAAACCGGACAGGCCGATGATATCCACTTTATGTTCTTTTGCGGCATCGAGAATTTTTTGTGCGGGCACCATTACGCCGATGTCAATGACTTCAATATTGTTGCATTGCAAAACCACGCCAACGATGTTTTTGCCGATGTCATGCACATCGCCTTTGACGGTGGCCATCAGCACTTTGGCTGCGGCTTTTTGGCCTTCTTTTTTTTCGGCTTCGATAAAGGGAATGAGATGGGCTACGGCCTTTTTCATCACGCGCGCGCTTTTTACCACCTGTGGCAAAAACATTTTGCCTTCGCCGAACAGGTCGCCCACCACGTTCATGCCGTCCATCAGTGGACCTTCGATAACATGAATGGGACGAGCAAAATTCAAACGCGCTTCTTCGGCGTCTTCCTCCGCGTAAGTGTCGATACCTTTTACTAATGCGTGTTCAAGACGTTTGGCGACGGGCAGCTCCCGCCATTCGAGATTTTCTTTTTTGGCGGTGGTACCGTCGCCACGGTATTGCTCTGCGATTTCCAGCAAGCGGTCGGTGGCGTCGTTGCGGCGGTTAAGCACCACATCTTCCACTCGCTCTTTCAGTTCGGCGGGCAAGTCGTCGTATACGGCGAGCTGGCCTGCGTTGACGATGCCCATGTTCATACCCGCCTTGATGGCGTGATACAGGAATACCGAGTGGATTGCTTCGCGCACCGGGTTGTTGCCGCGGAAAGAGAATGACACGTTGGATACACCGCCAGACACCTTGGCGTAGGGCAGGGTCTCGGTGATTCTGTGCGTGGCTTTGATGAAGTCCACGCCGTAGTTGTTGTGTTCTTCAATGCCGGTGGCCACGGCAAAAATATTAGGGTCGAAAATGATGTCTTCTGGCGGAAAGCCAACAGTTTCCGTTAGAATTTTGTATGAGCGTGTGCAGATTTCAATTTTGCGTGCTTCGGTGTCGGCTTGTCCTTCTTCGTCAAAGGCCATGACGATCATCGCCGCGCCGTATTGACGCACTTTTTTCGCGTGGGCGATAAATTTTTCTTCGCCTTCTTTCAGTGAGATGGAGTTGACGATGCCTTTGCCCTGATTGCATTTGAGACCGGCTTCGATGATTTTCCACTTGGACGAGTCGATCATCACCGGCACTTTGGAAATGTCCGGCTCTGAGGCAATGAGGTTGAGAAAGTCGCGCATGGCGGCGACGCCATCGAGCATGGCCTCGTCCATGTTGATGTCGATGACCTGTGCGCCGTTTTCCACCTGCTCGCGGGCCACACTCAGTGCTTCGTCAAATTGTTCTTCAAGAATCAGTCGTTTGAATTTGGCGGAGCCGGTGACGTTGGTGCGCTCGCCGACGTTAACAAATAACGAATCGGCGGTGATGTTCAGTGGCTCCAGCCCGGCCAGACGGCAGGTGTGGTCATCTTCCGGTACTGTGCGCGGTGCGTATTTTTCCACAGCATTGGCGATGGCCTTGATGTGTGGTGGCGTGGTGCCACAGCAGCCGCCGATGATGTTTACAAAACCGCTTTTTGCCCATTCCTCGATCTCTGTCGCCATTTCTTCCGGCGTTTCATCGTATTCACCAAATTCATTGGGCAGGCCGGCGTTGGGATGGCTGTTGATGTGACAGTTGGCAATGCCCGCAATTTCTTCCACGTACTGGCGCAATTCTGCGGCGCCCAATGCACAGTTGAACCCGAAACTGATGGGATCGATATGGCGCAGCGAGTTCCAGAAGGCCTCGGCAGTCTGCCCGGACAGGGTGCGTCCGGAGGCGTCGGTAATGGTGCCGGAAATCATTACCGGCAGGCGTTTGCCGCTGGTTTCAAAATAATCTTCGATGGCGTACAGCGCGGCTTTGGCGTTGAGTGTATCGAAGATGGTTTCCACCAGGATGATATCGGAGCCACCGTCCACCAGACCTTTGGTGGCCTCCAGATAGGTTTCACACAGGGTGTCGAAATCGATGTTGCGAAAACCGGGGCGGTTGACATCCGGTGACAGGGTGGCGGTGCGGTCAGTGGGGCCGAGTATTCCGGCCACAAAGCGGGGTTTGTCGGTCGTTGTGCGTGAATCACAGGCGGCGCGGGCCAGTTTGGCGGACTCCAGATTCAGTTCGTAGACCATGTCCTGCATATGATAATTGGTCATGGACACGGCGTTGGCGCTGAAGGTATTGGTTTCGACAATGTCGGCGCCGGCGTCCAGATATTGTTCGTGAATATCACGAATGATCTGTGGCTGGGTTAACGATAGCAGGTCGTTGTTGCCTTTGAGGTCGCTGTGCCAGTCGGCAAAACGTTCGCCGCGATAGCCTGCCTCATCCAGACTGTGTTGCTGGATCATGGTGCCCATGGCACCGTCCAGAATAAGGATTTGGTTTTTGAGGCGTTTTTCGAATTCAGTCATGGAGATACCGGTATACGGGGAAAAATGGCCGAGCATTCTAGCACGAAGTGCCGAGTGTTCAGTTTTTGGTTTTTGGATTGGAATTTAGCATTGTTCCCAGGGCAGGTTATGAAAACGCCAGCCACCCAGGGTGGAGCGGTGGTGCTCTTCATCCAGCTCGCCTTCAAAACCCTCTAACACATTGTAGACATCATTGAAACCTTCTTTGAGCAGGGCTTCCCCTGCTTCGTGAGAGCGTTTGCCGCTGCGGCAAATCAATACCACTGGTGTGCAGCCGCCATCGTCGCAGTTGAGCCCACCGAGCATCACCTGGCGGACATGGGAAGAAAAAGCAGGGTCCACCTTCCAGTCGGGCTCATCAATCCATGCCACATGCACGGCACCTTTGGGGTGTCCCACAAACAAAAATTCCATGGCAGAGCGCACATCGATCAATACTGCACTGGGGTTCGCTTCCAGCAGCTTTTGCGCTTCGATGGGGGTGATGCTTTTAACCTGTTTGTTGGTGCTCATGGTGCCATCCTTTGTCGGTAGGGTTTGTTGCCAGCGGTGCTTTGTCAGGCTTTTTGTTGAGGAGGGGGGTTGCTCCGTTTATTGCGGATATTGCGCGCAATGCCGGTGCTGATCAATGTCAGGCCAATAAACAGGCCCAGCTGCCACAGCCCCGCCATTTCGGGCATAAACCGGGTTACCAGGCCAACCAGCACGGCGGCAATGCCAATGGCGACAAAATAGACACAGGGGGCCAGAAATTCAGCGAGTACAAATAGCGCGCCCAGCGCCCACCAGTGCCAGTGGTTCAGAATATAAAACATTTCCATTAGCGCGCTGCCTTTTCTCACCATATTTATTCTGCGTGACAGGAGTATCGCCGCGCGCTTCATTATATATACAAAATAAAGTCATGTAATGTATGGCGAATTTTTAGCGATGAGAGGCTGAATCTCAACTTTTTATTCCGGGGCTGGATCAGTAATTTCCTGATTTTATAGCGGACAAGGTACACTACGCACCCATGAAAAAAGTATTTCCCCTTCCTGGGGCGCGCCTTCCCAAGTCCTTGCTGCATCCAGTGGGGCAAGCGATAAGTGATCATGAAATGATCCGTGAAGGTGACCGTATTCTGGTGGGACTCTCTGGAGGTAAAGACTCACTTTCGCTGCTGCATTTATTATTGCACTTTCAGCGATGTGCCCCGGTGCGTTTTGAGGTGGGCGCATTGACGGTGGACCCAATGGTGGAGGGTTTTGAACCCGCACGCCTTAAGCCTTATCTGGCCAGGTTGGGTGTGCCGTATTTTTTTGAAGCCCAGCCCATTATGGAACAGGCCAAAAAGCACATGGGCAAGCCCTCCTATTGCGCGTTTTGCTCGCGTATCAAACGCGGCATCATGTACCGCATTCTGCGTGATGAAGGATACAACGTACTGGCATTGGGCCAGCATCTGGATGATCTTGCTGAAAGCTTTTTGCTGTCGGCTTTTTATGGTGGACAGTTGCGCACCATGAAGGCGTGTTACCAGAATGATGCGGGTGATGTGCGGGTTATCCGTCCCCTGGTTTATGTGCGTGAGCACCAGACAGCCGCCTTTGCCGACGCCGCCGGTCTGCCAGTGATTCCTGACAGTTGTCCTGCGTGTTTTCAAATGCCCACACAGCGCCAGCACATGAAAACGCTGCTGGCCGCTGAAGAGGCGGATAACAAACAGCTGTTTAAAAGTTTATTGAGCACACTCAAGCCGTTGATGAGTTCACAATTTTATTCACGAGGCGAGGACCAGGAAGGCAATGCCTGGCCAAGCGCCTTGGACAAGTCCCTGCTTGCTTCACGGGAAGCCGGTCCGTCGTGATGCGTGTTATTGTTTTCAAGCTGCTGTTGCGGCTTACGTCCCTGTTGCCTCTGCCGGTTACCCATGCCCTGGGCGCCGGGCTGGGAAGCCTGTTTAACCGCTTTAACAATCAGATGCGATATGTTGCCCGGCGCAATATTGACCGGTGTTTCCCCCAGTGGACGCCACAGCAACGCAGCCAGCTGGTGCGGGAAAGTTTGCAGGAAACCACCAAGGCAGCATTGGAAACCGGAGGGCTTTGGTTATGGCCAACGGAACATATTCTGGCCAAAATACAAAAAGTCAGCGGCCTGCCTTTGCTGGAAGAGGTTATAGCACATGGCAAGGGTGTGATTCTGGCGGCGCCCCATTTGGGTGCCTGGGAAGTTGCCGGGCTTTATTGTTCGCTCTGTGGACCCATGACCACGCTATATCGGCCACCCCGGATTCAGGAACTGGACAGCCTGATTCGAGCCGCCCGTGGACGGGCTGGCGCTACTTTGGTGCGCACTGATGCCAGCGGTGTGCGGGCGCTCTATAAAGCCTTGGGGCGCGGGGAGTTGGTGGCCATCCTGCCTGATCAGGAGCCGGACCGGGCCTCTGGTGTATTTGCGCCTTTTTTTGGTGTGCAGGCCAATACGATGACTCTGGTTTCCCGTCTTGCGGCGAAAAGCGGGGCGATGGTATTTATGGTGTATGCGGAGCGTTTACCAAAGGGCGAGGGCTATCACCTGCATATTCAGAAAACGGATGCAGCACTGGCAGAGGGTGACGAGGTGCAAAAAGCAACCCGCCTCAATCAGGCTGTTGAACAGTGTGTGTTGCAGCAGCCCGCTCAGTATCAATGGTCATATAAACGATTTAAAACAAGACCCGAAGGGGAGGGTAAGTTTTATTGAGGAACGGTCGTGCGGTTTGTAACGTTGAGTCTTTTTCTGTGATTGATTGCCGTGAAAGAGCAGGTATTGAAAACCATAGCGACAGAATATTGGTGCAGAAAGACAAAATTGCCAGCGTTGTTTGTTTGGTTTAGCATCAGCTTGCAGTTTTAGGCGTAGTCACTGTGTAAAATACATTAAGGGGGGTTAAATATGAAAAAACTGATAGTAGGATCTGTTTTGCTGGTTTCATCTTCTGCGGCATTGGCTGTGGCGCCAGGGGGGCCGGACTGTGGGTGGGGCAATATGTTGTTTGAAGGCCAGTCCGGTTTGGGGCCTCATTTTGTCGCAACTACCACCAATGGCACCTCGGGGAACAAAACCTTCGGCATGACCTCGGGAACCAATGGTTGCTCAACGGATGGCGCACTGACTTATGGTGGCACATCGCTGGTTTCCAATATGATGGACGAATTTTCCGAAGATGTGGCACGTGGCCATGGTGATGCATTAAACGCAGTGGCTGCATCCATGGGTGTTGAAAAAGCAGACAGAGAGCTGTTTGCCAAAGTTGCCCATGACAATTTTAACGTTATTTTCCCCAGCGAGAATGTGACTGCCAGAGAAGTAACTGCAGCATTGAATGCCTTGATGAAAGCTGACTCACGTCTGGCGAAATACGCCGTATAACGGTTTCTGTTTTTACCAAACAGGATTGTTATATCAGTAAAAAACTCTGTGCCGTTTGGCACGGAGTTTTTTTTGCTTGATTTTTATCTGGTGGATGAATGTGTTTAAACGAATACAGAATGCTAACAGCCAATTCAGTGGTTTTTTGTTTTTGGTATTGATGTCCGGTGTAACCAGCGCTACACCGCCTGATGCCAGACGGGTGGATGTTCTACAGCATTTGCAACAACAGGCACAGCAAATACGACTGTGGCAGCATCAGGAGTGGCTCAATCTTTTGCATTATGATAAAGACAGCGGCAGCCCAAGTGGCTATACCAGTGCCGTTGATGATGCGCGTTTCTTTAACGCCACTGATGGTGCAATCAGTCCCGAGGCAGAGCTGCGAGCGACGTTGTCGGCGTTGTATCGTCGGGATGTATCAGGCAATGACCACGCCCAGTGCCGGTTTGTGGCCCGATTGCACTGGCTCAAGAAACAATTGTTATTTGATGCGGCAACGCTGCCTGATGTCCATTGCCCTGATTATGCTGAGTGGTACGCCATGGTTAAAGCGCAACGTGCAACATTGATTTTTCCCACCTACCACCTTAACAGTCCTTCCTCCATGTTTGGTCACACGCTGTTACGCCTGGATCATTCCACCTCTATAGAAGATTCAAGCTGGCTCTCCTTTGCCGTTAACTTTGGCGCTAATACCAACGCAGAAGATAACTCGCTTTTTTATGCGTTCAAAGGATTAACCGGGGGATATCCCGGAATTTTTATCGTTGCCCCCTATTTTAAAAAAATTCAGGAATACAATCGCATTGAAAAACGCGATATCTGGGAATATCAGTTGAACCTGAGCCCGGAAGAGGTGGATCGCATGGTAACCCATTTGTGGGAGCTGAAAGAAATCAACTTTGATTACTACTTTTTTGATGAAAACTGCTCATACCGGCTGCTGGAACTGCTGGAAGTGGCCCGTCCGGGAATTGAGTTGACTGATGAGTTTGGTGTTACGGCTATTCCCATTGATACGGTGAAAGCCATCGAACGGGTGGGCATGATTGAATCACGGCGCTTTCGTCCCGCCCGTGTGACTGAGCTGTCTGCATTGATGAAAACCTTGTCCAGTACGGAGCAGCGGCTCATGCAGCAGCTTGCTGCTGATCCCAGTGTATTTGAGCGCGCTGATTTTGCTGCCCTGAATGATGAACGCAAAGCCCGTATTATTGACGCGGCCTATCGCTACCAGCGTTATCAACAGGGTGGTGAAGTACGCAGTGATGAACAGGCGCGGAACAGTCACCGTTTGTTAGCACTGTTAAACCGTTATCCGGGTAACATCATGCCACCGCCGGTTGTGGAGCCTACACCTCCGGAGCTGGGTCACCACTCCCGGCGGGCCTCAGTGTCAATGGGGGAGCGCAATAATGAAGGTTTTACCGAAGTGGCAATGCGCATGGCATTTCATAGCCTGGAAGATAATGAACGCGGATTTTTGCGCGGTGCACAAATCAATATGGCCAATGTACAGTTGCGTGTTGCGGACTCCGGTGACGTTCGTTTACAACAACTGGATGCGATCGATATTGTTTCGCTCACGCCGCGGACCCGTTTTTTTCAACCAATGTCATGGAAAGTCTATACCGGTTTTGAGCGTCAGATAACGGATGGAAAAGATCGCCTGACTGCTCATGTGACAGCTGGCTGGGGAGCGAGTTATTCACTTGCCCGCAACGGGTTGCTTTATACACTGGCAACGGGGCGCCTGGAGCACAATAGGGGCTTGCCGGGCGGCGGGATTGAACCGGCCCTGGGTGTGGACAGTGGGCTTCTGTGGCATTTTGGTAAAAGCACCACGCGCCTGGAATTAAGTGGAGAACGTTTTTTGAACGATTATTATCGCACACGGGTTCGTTATAGTCAGAACTTTGTTATGGCAAGAAATCACGGCATAAATTTCAGTGCGGATTACAACCACAACCGTGATGACCAGTATTCGCAATTCAGTCTGGCTTATCGTTACTATTTCTGAAACGAATGTGTAGACAAACACCAAAACGCATGGCGCAGATCGCCATCTCTGTTTTTCTGATTGTCATGCTGGCCAGTTGTTCAGGAATCTTTTTCTATCCCTACCGGGGCCATTTGCAAACGCCGGACCGGCTCGGCCTGGCTTATGAGAATATCTACCTGAAAGCGGCGGACGGCGTTCAATTGCATGCGTGGTTCTTGCCCGCAGCAGGCCCGGCACGGGGCACAGTCTATTTTCTTCACGGCAATGCTGAAAACATCAGCACCCATATTTACAGTGTGCGCTGGTTACCGGATGAAGGTTACAACGTGTTACTGCTTGATTATCGCGGTTATGGGTTGTCAGAAGGGGAAGCGGCACTGCCCGGTGCGCTGTGGGATATCAAAGCCGGTTTACAATGGTTGCTTGAGCAGCGCAATGTAGCCGACAAACCTCTTTACCTGTTAGGCCAAAGCCTTGGCGCAAGCCTGGCAATCTATTTTGCGGCGACGGATGAACAGGCAAGGCAGCACTTAAGCGGGGTCGTCAGTGATGCGGCGTTTACCCGTTATCGCGATATTGTTCGCCATGTGGCTGCGGGCAGCTGGTTAACCTGGCTGTTTCAATATCCCGCAAGCTGGATGGTGGTCAAACAATATGATCCCATTGATTACATTGCACGGATCACACCGTTGCCACTGTTATTGATTCACAGTCGCGATGACAAGGTTATCCCTTATCAGTATGGGGAACGGTTGTATCAGGCAGCGGCTTCACCGAAACAATTCCTGGAGACTCGCGGCTTGCACGGTGGCACATTCAACGAAGCCGCCAACCGGGCGGTATTGCTTTCATTCTTTGAAAAAAACAGAAAAGAAGTGTTGGCATCACCACTGCTGCCTGATTAATTTTAGAATCGGCCAATGGCGGATTAAAATTCCCGTGTTGTAGACAAACGCTGTTCTGATTACGATAATTTGGTGCAAACCAAGAGGTTCTTTGTGTTTGGTGATCTTTAATGTGCCGTTTGGCTAAAGTTTCGATTATTTTTCCCGACAGTTTGAGGTAAGCATATTTTTTAAATAATGAAAACAGGCAGTGCTTGTTTTACACATGTCGGGTATTGTTGCGATACCCTAACGAACATACGAGATTGTACACGAGATGACAGGGTTTCAATCAATGATGAAGAAGATAGTATTGGGTGTATTAATGAGCGCGCTCCCTTTTTTCGTCATGGCGGATTATGATTTGACTGACGATGTTTTTGACGCGGCCAAGTATGAGAAATCTGCACGTGCCCAGTACACGCTGGGGCAAATGTATTTGCAGGGCGGCCAGGGTGTTGAGAAAGATAAAGAGCAGGCGCTGTCCTGGCTGAAAAAGTCGGCGGATCAAGGTTATTCCCTGGCTTTGCACAGCCTGGGCAAAATTTATCTGAGTGGTGAGATAACCAAGGCTGATCCGGAAATGGCCATCAAATACATTACCATGGCTGCTCAAAAAGGATATTCCCCTTCTCAGTATTTGTTGGGGACGTTGTATCAGACGGGGCGGCAAGGGGTCGCCAAAGACCCGTCAGCGGCTTTGAAATGGTTCAAGCTGGCCGCAGGCCAGGGCCATCAACAGGCCAAAAAAATGCTGGCGGAGCTTTCCAGTGAGACGGGTTCAGTGACAGATGCGCAAGCTGCCTTCGAAACAGGACTGAACTTCCTGAAAGGCAGAGGCGTTGATCGTGACTACCGGCAGGCTGCTGAGTGGTTTAGCAAGGCTGCTGAGCAAGGTCATGCTGACGCGCAGTATAATCTGGGCGAACTGTACAACAAAGGCCGGGGTGTCAAAAAGAATAAAAAAACAGCGCAAAAATGGTACAAAGCTGCTGCCGATCAGGGACATGTCAAGGCAAAGTATCGCGCACGTAATTGTGCTTTTTGTTGATGCGGTGCTTATGAGCCATCGAACTCAGGCTGAGTTTACCCGACCATTTCTGTAGAGTATGTCCAATGTTTGCCCCAGGGTTTATGGCCGGGGGCATTGTTCATTGCACTCCCATCCGTTTTTTAATCCAGTTCACGCCTTTGCGGTGGCTTTTCTGATTTTTGGCCAGTGCGTTTTTAGTCCTTGATTCACAACCCCGTTATTTTTTGTAAAACGGGTGAAAGTGGTACTAAACCTCAGGAATATCCTGGTTTCTCGCGTATCTTAATTGCGGTACAATCACGCGATAATACGCGCAATAGTTGATTGTGTACCCGTTTTTGAGGGGCCGACATGTCGGCCCCTCGTGCGTTTTTTCAGATGCTGCACAATGTTGTTACCGGGACAGGGTAACCGCCGACAGCGTTGAATGATGATTTTATAAGTAACTACTAAGGAGCAAAAAGCAATGAATCTTGAGCGAGTCAACTCAGGTGCTGATGTCCCCAGCGACATCAATGTCATTATTGAAATCCCCTCACACAGTGATCCGGTGAAATACGAAGTGGATAAAAAAACGGGTGCTATGTTCGTGGACCGTTTCATGAACACAGCCATGTATTATCCCTGTAATTACGGTTATATCCCAAATACCCTGTCCGAAGACGGCGATGCAACTGATGTATTGGTGGTAACGCCTACGCCGCTGATCAGTGGTTCGGTGATTCGTTGCCGCCCTGTCGGTATGCTGAAAATGACCGATGAGTCCGGCATTGATGCCAAGATTCTTGCTGTACCTGTGGACAAGCTCGCCGTGCAATACCGGGATGTAAAAACACTGGATGATTTGCCGTCACTGTTGCTGGAGCAGGTTGCCCATTTCTTTGAGCATTATAAAGACCTCGAAAGCAACAAATGGGTGAAAATTGATGGCTGGGTTGGTCTGGATGAAGCCAAAGCAGAAATCATGGCATCGGTGGAACGTTATAATGCTGCACCGGAAAAGCCCGCTTTCTGAGATTGAAAAATCCCAATGAAGACTTGAAGGCTGCTGGAAAATTTTGTTTTTCGGCAGCCTTTGTTTTTAGGGGGCTAATAACCATTTTAGTGGGCATTTTTTCAGGCACAACAGGGCCGTCAAAATGATTGCTAGCATCTCCTGGGGAATCCTTTCACATCTGACAGGCTGAAATCTGCCGTTCCGGTTAATATGCCGCCAGATTTTCCAGGCACTCCCCCCCGCCTGCTGAACCACGTACAATCCCCGCATGCGTTATTTACTGCTATTCACTCTGTTATCGCTTACCGCCTGCGGTTTCCATTTGCGTGGTTCGGTACAGTTGCCTCCCGCGTTGGCTGAAATGGCCCTGCGTGATGCCAGCCCGGCGACGGACATTCTGCCTGAGCTGCGTCGCGCCCTGAAAAATGAAAATATCCGTCTCAGCGAAACCGCACCGCTGGTGCTGCAATTAAAGGCTGAGCAATATGGCAAGCGGGTGCTGTCGGTGGATTCATCCGGCCGTGCGCAGGAATATGGCCTGAGTTATACGGTGCGCTTTTTGTTGAAAAAAGAGGCCATACAGGGCGAAGATGGGGCGGTATGGCTGACGGAACAGGCCGTTACCGAATCCCGGGATCTGCGTTTTGACGCCAATGCTGTGCTGGGTACCGCCAGTGAAGAGGGGCTGCTAAAGGCGGAAATGCGCCGTGATGCCGTGTTGCAGATTTTGCGTCGATTACAGAAAGCCAAAATACATCAGCCAGTGCCGCAATCAGAATGAAGATTTTCCCGGATAAACTCGAAGCCCAGTTAAAAAACGCCCTGTTACCCGTTTATTTTTTCAGTGGTGACGAGCCTTTGCAGTTGGGTGAGGCTGCCGACGCCGTGCGCCGCCATGCCCGTGAGCAGGGTTTTAGTGAGCGCGAAGTGATGCACGTCGAAAAAGGCTTCGATTGGAACGAGCTGCTGGTGGCCAGCAATGCCATGTCACTGTTCGCGGAAAAACGGGTGATTGATTTGCGTCTGCCCTCGGGTAAGCCGGGTAAGGATGGCGGCGCGGCGCTGGCGGAGTATGCCGGACGTCCGCCGGAGGATACGGTATTACTCATCAGCAGTGGTAAGGTGGACAAACGTTCGCAGTCGGCAAAATGGTACAAGGCGCTGGACAACGTGGGTGTGACTCTGCAAGTGTGGCCGGTGGAGGCGGCGGAAATGCCGCGCTGGCTGGAACAACGCCTGCGTTCCCGTGGCCTGCAACCAGACCGGGATGCTGTGCGCATCATCGCTGAACGGGTGGAGGGCAATCTGTTGGCCGCGGCGCAAGAGGTGGACAAGCTGGTGTTGCTCAACGGTACGGGCCCGCTGTCTGCCGGGCAGGTGGAAGCGGCGGTAGCCGATAGTGCCCGCTTTGATGTGTTCGGATTGGTGGATACAGCGTTGACTGGTGATGCGCCACGGCTGACACGCATGCTGGATGGTTTGCGCGGCGAGGGTGTGGAGCCCATATTAGTGCTGTGGGCACTGACCCGTGAGTTGCGCAATCTTGCCGATATGGCGGCGCAAATTGAAGGCGGCAAGAACGTGGACGGGGTGCTGGTGCGTGTTTGGGGCAAGCGCAAAGGGCCGGTAAAGGCCGGGCTGCAACGCCATAATCGTGTGCGTTGGCAGCAGATGTTGCGCCGTGCCGCGCGCCTGGATCGCGTAATAAAAGGCGCAACACCGGGCAATGCCTGGGATGAGTTGTTACAATTGACCTTATTGATGGCCGGGGTGCGACTTTTCCGGGTGGCTGGCTGAAGCAGGTCGCAGGGTGGGCATTTCCCACCGGCGTGGTTTGGCTTGGTGCAATTGGTGGGCAGCGCCCACCCTGCGGGTAAGAGAATCGAAACGATGGATATTAAACAATACATGACTGAGGTGGGCGAAAAGGCTCGCGCCGCTTCGCATGCCCTGGCGTGTGCCGACACCGGGGCAAAGAATGCTGCGTTGATGCACATTGCTGATGCGATGATGGCGGCGCAGACTGTGCTCATTGCCGAAAATGCCCGGGATCTGGAACAGGGCAGGCAGAACGGACTTGATGCCGCATTTCTGGATCGACTCGAACTCACTGCTGAACGTATTGCCGGTATGGCTGAGGGCTTGCGCGAGATCGTTGCATTGCCTGATCCCGTGGGCGAAATCACTGACCTCAGCTATCGCCCCACAGGTATCCAGGTAGGCAAGATGCGTGTACCGCTGGGTGTTATCGGTATCATTTATGAGTCGCGTCCCAACGTGACGGCGGACGCTGCGGCATTGTGTCTGAAGTCTGGCAATGCCGCGATTTTACGCGGAGGTTCCGAGGCCAGACATTCCAACCAGGCGATTGCCACAGTCATTCATGCCGGGCTGGAAAAAGCTGGCTTGCCCCGGGATGCGGTGCAAGTGGTTACCACCACCGACCGCGCCGCAGTGGGCGAGCTGATCACCATGCCGCAATATGTGGATGTGATCGTGCCACGCGGCGGCAAGGGACTCATTGCGCGCATCAGTGCTGATGCCAAGGTGCCGGTAATCAAACATCTGGATGGCGTGTGTCATGTGTTTATCGACGCCGAGGCCGATCTCGACAAGGCGGTAGCCATTGCCTTCAACGCCAAGTGTCATCGTTATGGTGTGTGCAATGCCATGGAAACCCTGCTGGTGGATGAGCCGGTGGCCGCCGAGGTGTTGCCACGCCTGGCCACCGAGTATGCCAAAGAGAATGTCGAGTTGCGTGGTTGTCCACGCACGCGGGATATCCTTGCCGGCATTCATGCGGCCAGCGACGAGGATTGGGACGAGGAGTACCTTGCACCGGTTTTATCAATCCGAGTGGTGGATGGTCTGGATGAAGCCATTGCACACATACATCGGCACAGTTCCGAACACACCGAAGCCATTGTCACTGAAAATTACACACGGGCGCGGCGTTTTCTCGCTGAAGTGGATTCGGCGTCGGTGATGGTTAATGCTTCCACGCGATTTGCCGATGGATTTGAATATGGGCTGGGTGCCGAAATCGGTATCAGCACTGACAAAATTCACGTACGCGGGCCGGTGGGGCTTGAAGGCCTCACGTCGCAAAAATACATTGTGCTTGGGGATGGGCATATCAGGAGTTAAATCAAACCGTCAGAATGTGTCATCTTGAAATCTAGCCACGCTACATTCGCCATCCGGTACCGCTCATGATCGGTATTTTCGGTGGTACCTTCGATCCCGTGCATTTCGGCCACCTGCGTCCCGCGCTGGATGTGAAACAGGCGCTGGGGATGGATGAGATGCGCATGATTCCCGCCTTTCAGCCGCCGCACCGGATGCAGCCGATAGCCAATCCCGGGCAACGCCTGACCATGCTGCGTGCCGCCGTGGGTGATGAGCCGGATCTACAGGTCGACAATCGTGAAATGTTGCGTGAAGGGACGTCTTTTATGGTGGACACCCTGGCGTCTCTGCGTAGCGAGTCTGGTGACGATGCGCCGCTGTGTCTGGTATTGGGGGCGGATGCCTTTTTGACGTTAGATGAATGGCATCATTGGCGGGATATTCCGGAACTGGCGCATGTCGTGGTTACCCATCGCCCCGGTTGGCAGCTGGATATGAATATGGCAAGCCCGGCGTTACAGGCGCTATGGCGTGAACGACAGGTGACGGACCGTTCCCAACTTGCCGCCAACCCGGCAGGCAGGATCATTTTGCAGGCAGTGACACCGCTGGATATTTCTGCGACACAGATTCGGGCTTTGGTGGCAGCCGGCGATAGCCCGCGTTATTTGTTACCCGATGCGGTGTGGAATCTGATTCGCATGCATGGCTTGTATGGTTTCACTGCGGTGGACAATACGAAAAACAATGCAGCAAAAAACAAAATCAGCAACAACAGAATCCTCAGGGTAAACACCGGGACTGATATTTAGGATACACAAATGACGGTAGATGAATTGACTCAACTTGCTTTTGATGCGCTGGATGATTTGAAGGCGGTGGATGTACGAGTGCTGGACGTACGTGAAAAAACCAATGTTACCGATGTGATGGTGATAGCCACTGGCACATCGGCCCGGCATGTAAAATCACTGGCGGATAATGTGATCGTCAAAGCCAAACAGGGTGGCGTGTCACCCATGGGTATCGAGGGCGAAGATGCGGGAGAATGGGTGTTGGTGGATCTGGGGGATGTCGTGGTGCATGTTTTGCAGGCGGAAATCCGTGATTTTTACCAGTTGGAAAAATTATGGGACACGGAGCCTGTGATTCAATCCGAGTCATCTAACGGTTAGTGCATTGCCCATGCGTATTGTGCTGATCGCCGTCGGCAGCAAAATGCCTGCCTGGGTGGAGCAGGGTTATCAGGAATATGCACGCAGACTGCCTGCGGATTGCACCTTGCAGTTGGTGGAAATTCCCGCAGGCAAACGGGGTAAAGGTGCGGATATTGCCCGGATCACCCGGCGGGAAGGCGAAAAGATGTTGGCTGCTGTGCCCAAAGGCGCACATATTGTTGCCCTGGAAGTTACCGGGCGTGCCTGGAGCACCGAAAACTTATCGGCCGAGCTGGATAACTGGCTGCACGACGGTCGTGATGTAGTGTTGTTGGTGGGTGGTCCGGAAGGTCTGGCGCCGGAGTGTGTGGCGCGGGCTGGGCAACGTTGGTCATTGTCCCGTCTTACCCTGCCGCATCCGCTGGTACGCATTGTGGTGGCCGAGCAACTTTATCGGGCCTGGAGTATTTTGCAGAACCACCCTTACCACCGGTAAAAAGCACAGATGATTTATGATACGCCATATCAATAATCTGCGTAGCTATTCAGCTTGGCTTTTAGACGTTTACAACATCATCAAGCCAGGTGTCGTAAACGCAAAGAACGCAAAAATCAATGTTGGATTAAACCCAGGAATAGCCACATGTCCTTTAAAGCCAGATGCTTGCAGAATCAACACTTGGGTTTGTCTTTAAAAAATCAGGCCGAGTTGCCAATCCGCCAGACAACATAAAATACCGTCACACCTGAACAGCGACCCATGCCTCTGCCTGATCTGTATCTTGCCTCTGCTTCCCCTCGCCGTCACGAGTTGTTATTACAAATCGGCTTAAAAGTTGAGATTGTTTCACAGTCGGTGGAGGAACGCCCGCTCAACAATGAGTCTCCCGAAAATTATGTGCAACGTCTGGCTTTGGAAAAGGCGCAGGCAGGGTTGCTTGTGCTTGACGAATGTCAGCAACGCCCTGTATTGGGGGCTGATACCGCCGTCGTGGTGGATGACCGTATTTTGGGTAAACCCGCAAACGCGGCCACTGCACTGTCTATGTTGGAGCAATTGTCGGGACGCACCCATCGGGTGTTATCCTCAGTGGCCGTGGTGGGCAAAGACAATCTCGGGCAAGATAGGGTTGAGGTTTGTCTCAGCCAGAGCCGGGTGTCTTTTCGGGGCGTCAGTGAACAGGAACGTCAGGCCTACTGGCGCACGGGCGAGCCCGCTGACAAGGCCGGAGCCTATGGAATCCAGGGGTTGGCAGCGGTATTTATCGAACGTCTCGAAGGCAGTTATTCAGGCGTGATGGGATTGCCGCTATTTGAAACCAGCGAACTCTTATGTCGGTTCGGCATCAAAGTGTTACGCGAAAGTAAGGATTAACAAACAGCACCATGAATGAAGAAATTCTGATTAATGTGACGCCCCGCGAAACCCGGGTGGCGGTGGTGGAAAATGGCGTGCTGCAAGAGTTATTCATTGAACGCACCAGCCGCCGCGGTCTGGTGGGCAATATTTATCGCGGCAAGGTGGTGCGGGTATTGCCGGGTATGCAGGCGGCTTTCATCGACATCGGGCGGGAGCGTACGGCATTTTTACATGCTTCTGACATCATTGGCCGCGCAAAAAATGGTACCGGTAATACGGAAAACGGCAAACCCACCGGCAACATTGTTGATCTGTTGCATCAGGGGCAGGAACTGCTGGTACAGGTGGTGAAAGACCCCCTGGGCAGCAAAGGCGCACGACTGACCACGCATCTTTCTGTTGCCGCGCGTTTTTTGGTGTACATGCCGGGTGAAGACCACATCGGTATTTCGCAAAAAATTGAAGATGAAGCCGAGCGGCAACGTTTGCGCGACCTGTTGGCGGCATTGTCCGATGAACTGGGTACAGGGGGTTACATCGTGCGCACTGTGGCGGAAGGTGTCAGTGAGCAGGAATTGCGTGCCGATGTGGAGTTTCTGCATAAACTGTGGGAAGAAATCCAGGAACGTGAAACAGCCTGTGGTGCCGGTACCCTGGTGCACGGTGATCTGTCGCTGGTAATGCGCACCATGCGTGATCAGGTGGATATTGATATTGAAAAAGTACGTATCGACTCGCGTGAAAACTATGAGCGGGCGAAAAAGTTTGCGGGTAAATTTATTCCGGCCATAGTGGATCGTATTGAATACTATCCGGGCGAGCGGCCCATTTTTGATCTTTATGGTATTGAAGATGAAATACAAAAGGCGCTGAGTCGCAAAGTACAGCTGAAGTCAGGCGGCTATCTTATTGTGGATCAAACCGAGGCGCTGACCACCATTGATGTGAATACCGGGGCCTTTGTGGGGCACCGCAATCTCGAAGAAACCATTTTTAAAACCAACCTGGAAGCGACACTGGCCATTGCCCGGCAACTGCGGTTGCGCAACCTGGGCGGTATTATTATTCTCGATTTTATTGATATGACAGATCCCAGCCACCGTGAACAGGTGATGCGCGCGCTGGAAAAAAACCTGGAACGGGACAAGGCCAAGAGCCATATTTGTGAAGTATCCGGTCTGGGATTGGTGGAAATGACGCGCAAACGAACTCGTGAAAGCCTTGAACATGTGTTGTGTGAACCCTGCCCCTGTTGTGACGGCAGAGGCTCGGTACGCACGGCGGAAACGGTATGTTATGAAGTGTTTCGTGAGCTTATTCGTGAGTCACGCCAGTATGAAACCGAGCAGTTTCTCGTATTGGCTTCACAAGAGGTTGTCGATTTGATGTTGGATGAAGAGTCGGCGGGTGTGGCGGAACTGGAAGAGTTTATCGGTAGACCGATTCGTTTTCAGGTGGAAAGCCTCTACACCCAGGAACAATTTGATGTGGTGCTGATGTGATTTGTTTCCGCCAACATTTGCGTACCGAAGCCTGAGTATTTTGGCAAACCTCTTGGCAAACAAAGGAAACACAATTTATCGGTTCGTTTGGGTGAGTGCCTGGTATGCATTTGCTGCTGTTGTGGTACTGGTGGCCACGTTGTTTGCCGCCGCCCGTCTTTTACTACCTTATGCTGATCAATATAACGCCGAAATAGGCGAACGTCTCAGCAGCTACCTTGAACAACCTGTGCTGGTGCGTGCACTGGATGCAGAATGGGATGGCTGGGGGCCATCACTGGTGTTGCGTGATGCCGCATTGCTGGATGCCATGGGCGAACACCCGGTATTGCAACTGGAAAAAATCCGCCTGGGTTTTGATCTGCTCAGTTCCGCGCGCCAGTGGCAGCCGGTATTTTCCCACATTACTCTGGTGGGCGTTGATCTGGTGCTGACGCGCAGCAAACTCGGTGAGTTTTCAGTGGAAGGGATATCCGCCCGAAGTGATGAAATCGGGCAAAAGCCGGAAGATACTGCAAAGGTGATGAAATGGCTGTTTTCCCAGGGACGGCTGGGTTTGGAAAACAGTAATATCACCTGGCGTGACGAAATGGGGGCTGGCCGGGTGATGCACTTTTCTGCGGTCAACATCAGCCTGCGTAATGATGATGACCGGCACCAGCTGGATGCTTCGCTTGCCTTGCCACGTAATCTTGGCAAATCATTGATGTTGCGCGTTGACATGCACGGTGATCCTTTGCAGGCAAAGGGACGACGCACACAACTGTATCTGGCGGGTGAACATGTTCATCTGACCGAATTGTTTGAAGAGCAATCTTTGGCAGGTGTGGGTGTTTCAGTAAAAAGCGCCAGCTTTCAGGTATGGGCAGGATGGCAAGACGGGCAGCTCCAAAAAATAAAAGGTAATGCCGATGCGGGTGGCGTGGTATTGATGCCCGCTGAGTCTGCCTCAGACAAAAAGACATTGCCGCTTGACAGGGTTGCCGCCAATTTTGACTGGCAGAAAACTGACAAGGGCTGGCAATTTGAAGCCAATGATTTATTGCTTGCGCGACAATCCCGTCAGTGGCAGCCATCACGTGTCTCATTGCGGTTTGTGGAAACGGCGGAAGCTGGAGCAGCGTTTAACGTTTATGCCAGTTTTTTACAGTTAGAGGATATTGCCCGGCTGTTGTCGTTATTTTCCATTGGCGGTGAAACGGTACAGAAATCATTGTTTGCAATCAGGCCGCGTGGTGAAATTCGTGATACTGAAATTGTCTGGCAGGCGGGTGATACCCCCCAGTATCATGTCTACACCCGATTAAAAAATGCTTCCGTCAGTGCCTGGCGTGCTGTTCCTGAGGCACAAAAAATTGATGGCAAATTGTGGTTGGATTCTGAGGGTGGGCAGGTCGTACTACAGAATGCTGCGGTAACGCTGGATTTCCCCGATCTGTTTCGTTGGCCTCTCGCTGTGGATACGCTGCGCGGCAATGTTGCCTGGCAGCAGGACGGGAAAAACTGGCGCGTTATCGGACGCAGGCTGGAGGCAAGCAATGAAGATATTACCGCTTCCGCAACCCTGGATATTGTGCGGGACGATGCAAAAAAATCGCCCTTTATGTCTCTGTTGGTCAATGCCCGCGACGGTGACGGCAGTCAGGTGGCGCGCTATTTGCCGACGGGCATCATGTCTCCGAATGCGGTTAACTGGCTGGATGAAGCCATTGTTGGTGCGCACGTTATTTCGGGCGGCGCGCTTTTTCATGGCAGGCTGGATGAATTTCCTTTTGATCAGGGGAACGGGCGGTTTGAAGTGAATTTTTCCACAGAAAACGCCAGCCTGAATTACGCAGAAAATTGGCCGCCGATTACAGGTATTGCGGCAAACGTGCGTTTCTTTGGTCGGAGTATGTCGATTGAGGCACAAAAAGGCAAAATATTTTCGAACGATATCAAGTGGGCAAAAGTGAGCATTGCCGATATGACAGTAACGCCAATGTTGTTGAACGTTGAAGGTGAAGTACAGGGGGCAACACAGGAAAAACTCGATTATCTGGTGACCAGTCCGCCGCTTTACCGGGCTTTTGCACAGCACCTGGAAGGCATGACGGCCAAAGGCAACAGTTTGCTGAATCTGAATTTGTCATTGCCCATTGGGGGGGATGAATCCCCGCAGGTGAATGGCTGGCTGGCAATGAAAAAGAATACCCTGTCGGTTCCACCACTGGGTCAGGTGCTGAATGATGTTAATGGTCGGCTGGAATTTTTCCAGGCAGGTTTACGGGCTAAAAACATACAGGCTGAATTATTCGGGCAGGCAACGCAAATAAACATCGCAACCGACGAAACCAGCGTTAATCCCAAAGTCCGCATTCGTGCGCAGGGCATGTTTGATGCGCCGGATCTGGCGGCGCGTTATTTGCCTCCTGTTAAAGAGTTATTGGCAGGGGAGGGGAACTGGCATATTGCTTTTGATATTCCGCTTGGCGGAAGCGATGCTGACGCCAAGCGTGTTGCCGTTTTACAGGTGCGCACCAACCTCAAAGGTGTCGAAGCACGCCTGCCACCGCCTTTTGACAAAACCGCAGAAGAAACCGGAAGTCTGGAATTGCGTGTGGATTTTCCACCGGAAAAACCGCCTGTATTACGTGTCAACTATGAAGGTTTTGTGGATGGTGTTTTTGCCCTGGGTACCATGTCTCCAGACAAAGCCTTGCCATATATTACGGTCGCTGAAAACAGTTTTCGTGGTGAGATACGCCTCAATGGTGGCGCCGCAGAAATGCCGGCAGCCCCGGGGTTGCGTCTGGCCGGGTGGATGGACGCCATATCACTGGATGACTGGCGTAATCTACAGCTGACAACGACGACAGCAGACGATGCCAGTATGTCATTGTTTCATTCTGCGGATATTGCTGTGCGCAAATTGGAGCTCTACGGTCAGCAGTTGCGCAATGTGCGATTCAAATTTGCGACTGTGGAAAATGGCTTGCAGGCAGACATTGATAGCAAGGAATTAAAAGGTCGTATTCTGTTACCACGCAAGGCGGGGGGCAAACCTATTCGCGCAGATCTGGACTATTGCTATCTCACAGAAATAAGTGAGGGTAGTGGTGCAATGGACCCACGGTCTATTCCGGAACTGGATTTTCATATTGCTGATTTTCGCTATAAAAATCGTAAGTTTGGTTCCGTGCGCCTGGAAACGGCCAGTGTGGCGGATGGTGTGCGCATTGAGCAATTGGTACTGAAACCGCGCTCCACCACAATCACGGCGCGCGGTGGCTGGTATGTGCGTGGCAAGCAACAGTATTCCAATGTGCAGGTACATGTTGAAAGCCGCAATATTGGACACACGCTCAGAGCACTGGATTATGTGGGCGGTATCAACAAGGGTAAAGGGAGGGTGGACCTCGAATTGAAGTGGCCGGGTTCTTTTGCCGACGTGGATGCTAATGACATCCAGGGCAAAATGAGCCTGTCACTAAAAGACGGTTACCTGCTGGACGTTGATCCCGGTGCTGGCCGCATGTTCGGTATGCTCAGTATTCAGGCCCTGCCGAGACGTTTGTTGCTGGACTTTTCCGATGTGTTTAAAAAGGGGTTTGGTTTTGATCGCATCAGAGGCAATTTCACCATCGAAGACGGTGATGCCTACACAAACAACCTGTACATGGAAGGCCCCGCTGCACGTGTCGAGATCGCCGGGCGCACAGGGCTTGCCGAGCAGGACTATGACCAATTGGTGACTGTCACGCCTCATGTGGCCGATAGCCTGCCTGTGCTGGGTATTATGGCCGCGACGCCGCAAGTCGGAGCCGCCATTCTGGCATTCCAGAAGCTCTTTCAGCCACAAATTGATGATGCCACCAAAAACCAGTACACCATCACCGGCCGCTGGAATGCGCCAGTGATCAAAAAAGTTAAATCCCCGGAGACGGCAACCGATAGTCTTGATGAAGACGAGCCGTAGCCATCAAGGAACGTGCGCGGAATATGCGCACAAATTATTCCGTGCACGTTCCTGAGCGGATAATCTGTTGAAGAATAGGTTGTAGTGTTATGATTTCCCGAAAATAATTCAAACAAAAAGTAACACCAAGGAATCGCATGGCAAAAATCGCAGCAGTGCAAATGGCCTCGGGGCCCAATGTGAACGCAAACCTTATTGAAGCCGGGCGCCTGATCTCCATGGCAGCCGGGGCAGGTGCCGAACTCGTCGTATTACCAGAAAATTTTGCCATTATGGGCATAACGGAAACCGACAAGGTCGATGTACGTGAGGCCGATGGTCAGGGCCCTATTCAGGATTTTCTTGCCGAGCAATCCAAAAAACACGGACTGTGGCTGGTGGGTGGAACCGTTCCCCTGGCAACGGATGTTGCCGACAAGGTGCGCAGCGCCTGCTTGCTGTATAACGACCAGGGACAGCGGGTTGCCCGTTACGACAAGGTGCATTTGTTTGATGTACACCTGCCCGATAACGATGAAAACTATGTGGAGTCGGAAACCATAGAGCATGGCGAACATGTCATCGTTGCCGATAGCCCGTTTGGCCGCCTGGGGCTGGGAATATGTTACGACCTGCGTTTCCCCGGTATTTTTCGCCGTATGCTGGACAAGGGGGTGGAAATTATTGCCCTGCCATCGGCTTTTACCGCGATTACCGGCAAAGCGCACTGGGAAGTGCTGGTGCGGGCCCGGGCGATAGAGAATTTATGTTATGTGATTGCCGCCGCGCAGGGTGGTTATCATGTCAATGGCCGGGAAACCTACGGTGACAGCATGATTGTCGACCCCTGGGGTGCCGTGATGGATCGCCTTCCGAGTGGCTCAGGGTTTGTGATTGCGGAGACGGACCCGGCGTATCAGCAATCAGTGCGCCGGAATTTTCCCGTGCTGGAGCATCGGAAGATTCGGTGCTCGATGTCGTAGCCGGGTATTTGTTGTTATGCGCCCAGCAATTGGGCACGGACAGTTTGAATCACCGGTGCCGTTTCCGGTCGCACGCCACGCCAGAGAAAAAATGATTCTGCTGCCTGTTCCACCAACATACCCAAACCATCCATGGACTTTTCCGCGCCGTGTTGTGCGGCCCAGCGCATAAAGGGGGTCGGTTCGGCGCTGTACATCATGTCGTAACACCAGGTGTTTATGGCACAGGTTTCATCAGGTAGGGGCGGGACTTCGCCATGCAGGCTGGCGGCAGTGGCATTGATGATGAGGTCGAAGTTTTGTCCTGCCAGGTCATCGAAAGCAGCGCCTTTGACAGATCCCAATGCACTGAAATCGGCCGCCAGTTCATGCGCCCGGCCCGGGGTGCGGTTCACTATTAGCAGTTGGGCTGGCGCCTCAGTCAGCAGTGGTTGCAACACGCCACGTGCTGCGCCACCGGCGCCGACCAGGAGAATTTTTTTTCCGGCAATGCTGCCCGTATGGTTTTGCAGGATGTCGCGCACCAATCCCACGCCGTCAGTGTTGCGTCCGACTAATTGACCTTCGGCATTCATCAGCAGGGTGTTTACGGCTCCGGCCTGTTTGGCTTCCGGCCCCAGCTCACTGGCCAGCGCCCATGCTTCGCGCTTGAAGGGCACGGTGATGTTCAGCCCCTTGCCGCCATGGGCAAAAAAATTACCCACCGCTTGTTCAAAACCGCCGGGGTCTACTTGTGTGGCGGTATACACAATGCGTTGCCCGGTTTGTTGCGCGAATGCGGCGTGAATCTGCGGCGACCGGGAGTGGCTGATGGGGTTGCCCATCACCGCGTAGTGGTCTGCGGGTTTGTCGAAATCAAACAGGGAGGACATATCTTTACCAGGTTATTTGTCTGCGTCAGGAGAAAATGGATTTCAGAACAAAGAAAAAAATAATCGACAGAATGGCTCCGGCTGGCAGGGTAATAACCCATGACATAAAGATGGTGCGTACCACATTGAGGTTCAGGGCAGCGATACCACGCGCCAGGCCCACGCCAAGCACAGCGCCCACTAACGTATGTGTGGTGGAAATGGGCAACCCGGTGCCTGAAGCAATGACCACGGTGGTCGCCGCAGCCAGGGTTGCGGCGAATCCACGACTGGGCGTCAGTTCAGTAATGCCGGTACCGATGGTGGCGATGACTTTGTGGCCGTAAGTAATCAAGCCGATGACGATGCCGCCACCGCCCAGCAGTAATATCCAGATGGGGAGTAGCGATTTTTGCGCCAGTTCACCACCGCTGTTAACAATGCTGACGACAGCGGCCAATGGACCGATGGCGTTGGCTACGTCGTTGGAGCCGTGGGCAAAGGCCATGGCGCAGGCGGTGACCATCATTAGCACACCGAAGATTTTTTCGACGTTGGTAAAGTGGAAGTCACGGTCGGCTGCGGGATCAAATTTTAACTTGCGGATAAGATATTTGCCGATGAACATCACAATTGCGCCGGAAAGCAGTGCGATCACGATATTTTCACCGGTTTCAAGGTGAATGCCGACGTGTTTCAGGCCCTTCATCAGTGTCACCAGTGCGATAATGAAACCCACCAGAAAAATGTAAAAGGGCACGTAGCGTTTGGCATTTTTGAGGGGGTCGGTGGTGCCCAGTATCAGTTTTTGTACGCTGAAAAACAGCGCATAGGCAATACTGCCAGCCAGCACTGGAGAGACCACCCAGCTACTGACAATGGTGCCGATTTTTCCCCATTTCACGGCATCCATGCCGATGCCGACGATGGCAAAGCCGACAATGGCGCCGACGATGGTGTGTGTGGTGGAAACCGGCCATCCCCAGCGTGAGGCCACCAGCAACCAGATGCCGGCCGCCAGCAGGGACGCCAGCATGCCGTAAATCAATATCTCCGGTGAATTCGAAATGCTGCTGGTTTCAATGATGCCTTTGCGAATGGTGGCGGTAACCTGTCCGCCAGCCAGAAAAGCGCCGGCAAACTCAAAGATAGTGGCGATGATGATTGCCTGTTTGATGGTGATCGCCTTCGACCCCACCGAGGTGCCCATGGCATTGGCGACGTCATTGGCGCCCACGCCCCAGGCCATGAAAAAACCAAACACGCAGGCAAGTGCGATGAAAATCACGCCATATTCCATGATCATTTCGCTTACCTGGCTAACATTAATTCAAGACGACTGCCAACCCGTTGCGCCAGATCAGCGAGGTCGCCGATCCAGTCGATAATGCGATACAAAAACATCACCTCCACTGGATTGAGTTCGGTTTCGATGGCAAACAGTGCAGAGCGGATTTTGACCTGGATGGTATCGGTCTCACTTTCAATTTCGTCGAGTTTCTGGATCATGGCCTCTACAAGCTGCACTTCGTTGCCACGGAAACCGGTTTCCACCAGCTCGTCGAGTTCATTGATTGCCTTTTGTGCCTGTGCAGAAGCATCAATGGAGCGTGTAACGAACTCCTTGAGCAAAGGGCCAAAATCAGCCGGAAAACTCATTTCACGGCCAGTGATCAGCCCGGCGATATCCTTGGCCTTGTTGGCGATTTTGTCTTGCATGGTGAGCACTTCCAGCAAGTCACGACGGGACATGGCCATGAACAGGCTTCTGGGCATGTTGAGACGCAGTTCACGCTTCAAATCGTCAGCGGCATTTTCCAGACGGGAGATCTCGGCCTGCTGCTTGCGTGCCGCGTCCCAGTCCCCGGCCAGCACAGCATCAAAAAAGGGCGCGAGTTGCGCAATGCAGACTTGCACGCTGTTCATGTGCTTTTGCAGGGGACGGACAGGTGAGCTGCCGAACATGTCAGAAATAGTGGTAAAGGCCACGATAACTCCTCAATTGGATGCCAAGCCAACGATATCGGCTGTTGTGTCTGGCGGTTTTTTTATTATGTTTTTGTGACAAATGCGGCCGGCAGTCAATTTAATGTTTGCCGGTCCCGCCCTTGTGCAGGTGGCTATGATAGCGTGGTCCGCCGGTTTCGGGAACCGGACTCCGGATGAAGTGGTGATCGGGCCGTGGCGGTGTGGAAAATATCTGACCATTACTCGTTCCCCCGCTCCCCCGCGTGGGAATGCCTGCCTGACTTTCTGTTGCTGATCCACTGTCAGTAATCCAGGCGCTCCCGAGTCCATGGGGAAGCAAACAGTGCTTGTGCAGCGGGGTGACCCCCTTTTGCAACCCGCAAGATACGCGGCCGCCACCGTGCAAGCTTAGTGGTTTGTTTCGTGCGCGCCCCTTAAAAATGCCGCCCTCACAAGGAAAGATCAACAATAGGGGCATTTTTTTCCACGCCCTCCATATCGGAGTAGCAGGCGAATAATCGGTCGCTTTTTACCCCGGATTTAATCAACCAGTCTTTGCTGCGGTTGGTGCGTTCTGTGGCCAACTGGAGCAGTTGTGCGTTTGTTACTTCGGGTATGACGGTATTTTTTTCCGTTTGCTGGCCATCGGTGTTTGCCTGGCGTTGTTGCAAAATGGCGTTGCGATCCTGCTCTGATGAGCGTCCGCAGATATTGAGCGCCAGCTTTGGCCGCTCTTGCATCAGCGTGGCAAGTTTGTTGAGGTAGTCTTTGTTGTCGTCGGTCAGCTCGGCGCTGCCTGCGGTGAATTGTAATGGCTCGAAACGTGTTTCGGTTGCCTTGCTGACCATGTCAACCACCGTCAGCAGAGTGCCCCACGGCTGTAGCATATGTTTAAGATAGCTGACGACGGCCATTTTGGTGGCGTTGGCCATGGCTTTGTTGATGACTTTGCTGGCATCAAACTGCGGATCATTGATATTGCCGTCAATGGTGACTTCCAGTTTAATGTTGTCGTTCTTGTCGCGTAGCAGGTTCAGCGCAGCATCCAGCGGCATGTCGAGTTTTTCGGTCATGCTCTCCACTTTGGCAGGGTCGCCTTCTTCGATATTGAATTTGTTGAGATAGGCCAGCACTTTGGTATCGAGCTGATCATTGTTCACGTTGACATCAATGGTGGCATCCAGTTGGCCGCGCTTTAAATAATAGCCAATCTGTTTTTCAACATAGGGCGATAGCGGTGGCAGTTCGAGGGAACGGATTTTTACCTCGGCCTTTGCGTTGAGTTTTTCATCAAAGGGTTGGGCGGTGGCTTTGATGTTTAGCTTTTCATGTTTGTTAATGGTGCTGTTTAAGGTGATATCCATGGCCTGATTGATTGCGCCGGTGTCGATGTTGGCGATGGTCAGTTCAAAGGGGGATATCGCCGCGTGAAAGGGCGGTTTGACGCTTTGGTCAGTAAAGGTGATGCGGGCGCTTTTGTCGATGTGGAATCTGGCCAGCTGTATGCGCCAGGGCTGGGTTTCGTTTTCAGTTTTTTCTGATGTGGTTTTTGCTTCCGTTGCCGGGTTTTGTGTTTTGGCCAATGTGTCCATCAAATGTAGCTGGCCGTTTTGTTTCACTTGTGTGTTTGCCACTAACCCCTGCAATGTGACGTTATCAATGGCGACGGTTGTGAGACCATCGTAATCGACTTTTTTTATGGTGGTGTTGGCGATATGAAGTAACTCATCATCTTTGCTTTTGTTTAATAACTGCAATTGCTTGAGCAGAATGGTGACGATGCTTGCCTGTTGGTCTTCAATCAGGCGAATATCATTTATCGTTAACTGTTTCAACAACACCAATGCCAGCGCAGCATCGTTATCAAACAATTGAAACTGCTCCATGGCGATATCACCACTGGCGCGCACACCCAGGTCATGTTGTGACACGGGCGCCACATAGGCCACATCGCCTTGCCAGCCAAACTGGTTGGCGGCAATTTTGTATTGCGCTTGCTGTAACGAGAGTTTGTTTAGAGTCAATGTTGTTGCTGCTTCAATATGCGGCTGGTCTGCGTTAAACGTTGCAGATAGATGGGTGCTGAGGGTCAATGTACCTGTCAGCTCTTTTATATTGGCCTCTGAGGCGAAGCCTTTGGCCAGTGCCAGCGGCAACTTATCCAGTGTCACATTGGCTTTTAATGTTGGTGCGGCAAGAAAGGGTTGCACCTCGCCGTCTATGTTTAAAGGTGACTCATCAATACGCAACCGCATATTGAACGGCGTTGATTGCTGCGGCTGCCAACTGGCGAGTTGCTTAATCTGTAACGCATCCAGATTGAGGACGGTTTGCAGTTGTGGCAGATCAAGTTGCGTTTTGATCGCTTTCAGCTGAAGCGAGTCTATACCTATGCCCCAGGTGGATGCTGTTGTTGTTTCACTGCCGGTGGATTCCGTTGCGGGCGGTGGATGGTAACCGGCAACAATCCATGCACCCTCCATGTCGTTTTTGACATCAAGCACCAGGCCATCGAGCAGGATGTTTTCTATTTGCAGTTGCTTTTTCAGCAGTGCCAACATGGAAATATTCACATATAAAGAATCGAGCCGGGCGCGCCCCTGGCCGTCGCCACTGACCAACATACCTGTCACCCTCAGCTCACCACTGAACAGGTTGATATCGATGTCGGCGATCTCTGCCTGCTGCATACCCTGTTGTTTCAACACCTGAATGGCGCCATAGCGCACACCAACGGGAAGCAGCAAAATAAACAGCAGCAGGATAACCAGGAAGGCGATGCCCCACTTCAATTTGCGTTGTTTTACTGTGGGCTTTACTTTTGTTGCATTTTTATTTAACGGGTCAGGCATGCCTCTTCCATTGTATGGCTTCACGGTGTGCTTAACATACCACGCAAGCTTCGGTTTGCTTGCTTTGCTCTCCTTCGGCATGCCACAAAAAATATGGGCTTTTTGTAACGGTTCAGGCTGATTTTTTAAATATAAATCAATGGCTTATTTTTCAAGTAGCGGGTTTTGGAAATGCATGATGGTTATCCCGGAATTTAATCCAGTATTTATTGCTGAGTATTTAACGCAAGCTTTGCGCCCTTTGCGTTTACAACACTTGGCTTGATGGTATGACACATTTCTAAAAACCAAGCTAATCGGTTTTGGGAATTGAGTCGAGCTGTGCGGTGGTGAATGTCATAAAATGGTAACATTGCCCCGGTTTAATGCCATCATGCACAGCAGGGGGCAGCGATGAGCGACAGCACAATACTGGTGGTAGAGGATGAAGTGGCGATCCGCGATATGATCGGCATGAGCCTGGAACGCGCCGGTTTTCGCTGGCTGGCGGCGGGCAGTGTGGAGGAGGCGCGTGCTTTGTTGGCCGATAATGCGCCGGACCTGTTGCTGTTGGACTGGATGTTGCCCGGTACCAGTGGGCTGGATTTTGCACGCCAGCTGCGGCGTGATGCCAGCAGCCGTGATCTGCCGGTGATCATGCTCACCGCGCGGGATGCTGAAGAGGATATGCTGCGTGGCCTGGAGGGCGGGGTGGATGATTACCTCACCAAACCCTTTTCCACCCGGGAGTTGGTTGCGCGTATTAAAGCAGTGTTACGGCGTGTTGGTGGGGGGGATGAGGCTCCTGTCACTATCGGCCCGTTGACGTTGGAGCCTTCCAGCCACCGGGTACGCGCAGGTAAGGAAAAAATTGTACTGGGGCCCACGGAGTATCGTTTGTTACAGTTTTTCATGCAGCACCCGGAGCGGGTGTTTGCCCGTGAGCAACTGTTGGACCGGGTGTGGGGGCGTAATGTCTATATTGATGACCGCACTGTCGATGTGCATATTCGCCGTTTACGCAAGGCGCTGGAACCTCATCGGGCTGCGAGGCTGATCCAGACCGTGCGTGGCGCGGGGTATCGCTTTTCTGTGCAGACATAGGCGCAAGTATGTCCAATCCCTGGCTTCGTGAATTGTGGCGTATGGCGGCGTTGTTTGGTGGCGCACTGTTTGTGGGCTGGTTGCTGGGCGCACCGCATGGTGCGTTTACCCTGGCCCTGATTATCTACCTGGGCTGGCATCTTTATAATCTTTATCGGCTGGAGCGTTGGTACTACCGGCGTAAAAAAACCGAACCACCGAATGCTGCGGGTATCTGGGGTGAGGCTTTCGAGCATATTTATCAGTTGCAGCGCAGTGATCGCCAACGTAAAAAAAAGCTGGCGACGATCCTTTCACGATTCAAGGAAAGCACAGCGGCCATGCCGGACGCCACTGTGGTGCTTACCGAAGACGATTACATCGAATGGTTCAACAAGGCGGCAAAACGTTATCTGGGCCTGCAAACCAAACAGGATATAGGACAACGCATCGACAACCTGATTCGTCATTCACGTTTCAGCGAATTTCTTGCCCGTGGTGATTTTTCGGAACCCCTGGAAATGGTTTCACCGCTGGATGAACAACGATATTTTTCCTTTCGTGTTGTGCCCTACGGTAATCAGCAAAAACTGTTGGTGGTGCGTGATATCAGTCGTATCAAGCGCCTGGAGCGCATGCGCAGTGATTTTGTTGCCAATGTGTCACATGAGTTGCGCACACCGTTGACGGTGGTTTCCGGTTACCTGGAAAATATGGCGGCAGCTGACAATGAGCGGAGCGAACAGTGGGACAAATGCCTGCAACAGATGCAAGGGCAGACACAACGCATGACCCGGCTGGTGGAGGATTTGCTGATGCTGTCACGGTTGGAAGATGAGGATAAAACCGTTGTGCGTGACCCCGTGGCAGTGCCTGCATTACTGGTCTCTCTGGTGGACGACGCGCGCGTGCTTAGCGATGAGCGCCAGCATCACATCAGCCTGGAATGTGATGACAATCTCTGGTTGCGCGGCAGTGAAAAAGAACTCACCAGTGCTTTTTCCAATTTGCTATTCAATGCTGTGCAATATACGCCAGAGCAAGGACACATTACCGTGCGCTGGTACCGTGATGGTGATAACGCCTGCTTTGAAGTGCAGGATGACGGTATCGGTATTGCCATACAACACGTACACCGGCTGACGGAACGATTTTATCGTGTGGATGCCGGGCGGTCGCGTGAACATGGCGGCACGGGACTGGGGCTGGCCATCGTCAAGCATGTGCTTGACCGGCATGAGGCATGGCTGGGTATTGAAAGTGAGCTGGGTGAAGGCAGTGTGTTTCGTTGTACGTTTTCGCCAAAGGTATTGTTACAGCGTGACGAATCAACAAATCGTTAAGGAATCTGACGTATTTTTTACCCCTGACCAAATGATCTCAATCGTTGCGCTCACTGCGCATCTCTTGAAACCGTTTGATCAGAAGCAAAAAACTGGGTCGTATTGTTGTCATATTACTGTCATTTTTGCGCGCGATACTATTAACCCGGCAACAACAATAATGAATGAATGTTTTTGACGAACCGCAACATTTAAATTCCTGGAGTGAAAGAGCAAATGAATACAGCGCGTTTTTGCATTAAAGAGATCATCAGTAAAACACTCACCGGTGTGGCTGTTGCCAGTGTCTTGGTGACCAGTGCTGCTTCTGCCGCCGGCGCCAAACTGGATGCTGGTTTGGCTGATTACCAGCGAGCCAGTGGTGTATCCGGCAATCTGTCCAGCGTGGGTTCTGATACGTTGGCCAACCTGATGACATTATGGGCCGAAGAGTTTAAGCGTGAATATCCCAACGTCAATATTCAAATTCAGGCGGCCGGTTCATCCACAGCCCCTCCCGCGCTGACCGAATCAACAGCGGCTCTTGGTCCCATGAGCCGCAAAATGAAAAGCAAGGAAATCGCTGCATTTGAAAAACGATTTGGTTATAAACCGACGGCCATTCCTGTGGCAATTGATGCCCTGGCTGTTTACGTACACAAAGACAACCCCATCAAAGGCATGACCATCGCTGATGTTGACGCCATTTTTTCCTCCACCCGTAAATGCGGTGGCAAACAAAATGTGAACAAATGGGGTGGTTTGGGTTTGACCGGAACCTGGGCCAATCGCAAGATTCAAATCTATGGCCGTAACTCCGTGTCCGGTACTTATGGTTATTTCAAGAAAAAGGCACTGTGCAAAGGTGATTTCAAAAACAACGTGAATGAACAGCCAGGTTCAGCCTCTGTGGTGCAGTCGGTATCCAGCTCGCTGAATGGTATTGGCTATTCCGGTATCGGTTACAAAACCTCTGGCGTGAAATCTGTACCGCTGGCGAAAAAATCCGGCAAGCCTTTTGTCGCCGCTACACCGGAAAATGCCGTCAGCAAAAAATACCCGCTGTCACGTTTTCTCTATGTGTATGTGAACAAACACCCCAACAAGCCATTGGCTCCGCTGGAACGCGAGTTTATCAAACTGGTTTTGTCGAAAGTGGGACAGGAAGTGGTGGTGAAAGATGGTTACATTCCATTACCAGCCAAGGTGGCTGCAAAAGCATTGGCCAGGATTCAGTAAGCCTGCGTGTCATATATGGATAAGCGAAAACCCCGCTTTCGCGGGGTTTTTTATAGCCCGGATTTTGTCATGCTGCATCCGGCCTGTTTTTACCCCTTAATCCTAAATTAATCATCCCAGCGAACATAAATCAGCGCTGTGCGGGCATGGCTTTTTGCCCATACATCCACACCTGCCAGTTTGTCGATCCAGCGGGCCTCGATTTCCCTGGCGCTTTCCTCAACGATGTGTTCGAGGAAGACATTGAACAGCGCAAACTTGTTGTCCCAGCCAATCTTTTTCGCGGCGGCGCTCATAATCTCAAACTGATTGGCTTGTGAGTGCATGCGCTTGACGGTTTGGTAAACGTCCTGCACGTAGGCCTGGGTGGTGCGTACATCCTTTGCCGTACCGATCTGGGTCAGGTGGCCGCCGACGAATACGTCGAAGTCATAATCCAGAATGGCGTCGAACATCTTCAGGTATTCATGGAAATTGTGGGTCAAATCAAAATCCCGAAATGGCACATAACCTGGCGCCAGTGAGTCAATGACCATGAGAAACCGGCGTTGGGGCAGGTAGACAAACGTGTCGCTTTCTGTGGAGTGGTAATTGCCGTGATGGTCGAGATGGATGGTTTCCGAACCCATGTTGATAACATGGTCGCCAGAATAGGTTTGTGTGGGCAGCAGCCGGCGTGGATCATTCTTTTCTTTCAGAAAGTCCGCGACCGCCTGGTGGGCGATGATTTTCAGGCCGGGGATATTCTTCAGATGTTGAGAACCGCCGATGTGGTCCACATGGCTGTGGGTGTAGACGAGCATTTTGATGGGCTCGTCAGTGGTTTCGGCCACGGCCTGGGTAATGTGCTGGCCGAAAGACTGTGGCGCATCAAGCAGGATGACGCCTTTGCCTGTTGTGATGAATGCCGATTGCCAGATGCCATCGGTGATGACATACACATGAGGTTTGACCTTCTTTACCAGATAGCCTTTTTTCTGATCGATCTGAAAGGCATTGTTTTTTACCTGATCCAGTACGGGCACATAATCCTGCAAGGGCTTGGCGTGCGTGATGTTGATGGCGCCGAGACAGAATGTTACGGCGTACAGTGTGTTGTACAGTAGCGTTGATATTTTCATAACATGTCCTTTTTCATTGGGGTTTAACGTTGTCAGTCAGCTGTATTTGCTGCATACAAATGTTTAAAGGGTAACAACCAGCTTGCCAAAGGCCTGGTTTTTTTCCATGCGGCCATGGGCCTCGCGGATGTCTTCAAAGGGAAAAATCTCACTGGTGATATCAGGCATCTTTCCGCTGTGCACCTGTTGGGCAATCCAGTTGAGCGGTGAATCGCTCAGCGGTGGCATATCCGTTGTGCCAAAAACGCCACTCCCAAAAAAACTCAATTTCACGGAGTTGGACAGGTCACCCATCAGGTTAAATTGCTCAACAATGGTTGATCCGCCCAGCAAACCGACAACCACCACTGCACCCCAGTTTTTGACTGCCAACACGGTATCTTTTAATGTCGCAGCCCCCACCACTTCGATGGCATTGTCGACACCATCGGGAAAAATTTCCCGTACCTGGTCTGCAATTTCACCGTCATCAACCAGCACATGATCTGCGCCCAGTTGTTTGAGGCGTTGTTGCCGTTTGCTGTCACGGGTGGTGGCGATGACGGTCAGGCCACGGGTCTTTGCATAGGTAATGGCGGCCAGTCCCAGAGAGGATGTGGCGCCTCTAACCAGAATTGTCTGTTCCGGCTGAATGTGCAGGTTAAGGTCCAATGCGCCCCAAGTGGTCAGGTAGGCCTGCGGCAGACTGGCCAGTTCGGGAAAGCCGATGTCGCTGTCGATGGCCACTACATTGCTCAGTGGCGCGGTGACATATTCCGCGTAGCTGCCATCACGAGCCAGCATCATTCCACCCATTGCCGTAACAACTTTTTGCCCAAGCGTAAACGTGCCGGATGGGTCAGCAACGATTTCACCCGCAGCTTCGATGCCGGGTACGCGACCGGTTTCCACGGCGCCCATATTGCCGCTACGGTAATAGACTTCAGCCCGGTTGAGCCCAAACGCTTTAACCTTGATCTTTACCTCGCCTTCTTTTGTTTTTGGCTCCGCTCGTTCGCTCAGTTTCAGAGCTTCCGGGCCGCCGATTGCGCTGATGGTGATTGCTTTCATTTTGGTATCCTCGTGTTTGGTGGTGTGAATCTTGTGTTATTACGAATAAAACAGACTGTGGAGCATTACCTTACACCTGTCTGCAAATGGTGATAATCTACGTTTTTCAGTAATGTCTATTCCATAAATGGAAAGGCTGGTGCAAGGCTATGAATTTAAACAGTCTGAATATGTTTGTGCTGGTGGTGCGGCATGCCGGGTTTTCCGAGGCTTCGCGCAAAGCCAATATTCCGGTTGCCACCTTGAGCCGTAATGTGAATGAACTGGAAGCGCAGCTGGGGATTCGGCTGCTGGAGAGGACCACCCGGCAAATCAGACCCACCCGCGAAGGTGCTGTGTTGTATCAGTTTGCCGCCAGGGGGCTGGATGAAATTGATGCGGGAAGGCTGGCATTGATTGACGCCGACGGGCAGTTAAAAGGCAGACTGCGGTTATCCATCCCTGGAAATCTGAGTTTTTGGTGGGTTTTGCTCAGGGCGTTTCAACGTGGTTATCCGAATATTTCCCTGGATATTTTTACCACTGAGCGCCGCATCGACCTGGTGGAAGATGGTATTGATGTTGCGGTGCGCATTGGTGATTTAAAAACACAGACGGCAATCGCCCGGAAAATTACCGAATACCGGCATGTGCTTGTTTATGCCCCGGCTTATGTGGAAAAGCATGGTTTGCCCCGACACCCAAAACAGTTGGCTGCATTTCCGTGTGGGGTCTGGAGCAGTGAACATGACAACGTAAGTTGGAATCTGGCAGGTAAAGACTATGCGCTTGAACCGCAGGTGCGGGTGAATGACTATGCCCACCTGTGCATGTTGGCATTGGGAGGTGACATCATCACCGAGCTGCCGCCACTGTTAGCCAAACCTTATCTGGACTCGGGAGAACTGCTTCCATTGTTTTCCGATCAGCCATTTCCCAGACAGTCGCTTAATCTGCTTTACCCTTCACGAAAATATCTTTCACCCCTGTCGCGGGCATATATTGATTTTGCACTGGAATACTGCAAGCGTGAGGGCCTGTTTCTGAATATGGTATAGCAGGCCCTGATATTCAGGCAGTGATTGCGCGCTTTTTCTGCAACAGGGCGGTGTTGAGATTCCTTGCAGCGGGCCTATTGCCACAAAAAAATATTGTCACAAAACTGTCATATTTCTTCCCTATCATGCGCTGATGTCTGACAGTACCGCGTCCAATCCGCCTCCCAGTCCGGTCCTGCCCGCAACGGGCAGTGCCGAGAACCGTCGCCGTCGCCGTTGGCGTATGTTGAAGGACTGCCTGGCATCTTATGGTGTGGCCATGGGTGGCATGAGCGTCATTCTTGCCATTGTATTGATTTTTTTCTATTTGCTGTTTGTGGTGTTGCCACTGTTCAGTCCGGCCAGGATGGAGCGTGTGGCGGACTATGATTTGCCGGGCAGTGAGGGGAATCGCGGTAGCCGTCCATCGCTGTATTTGGCCATGGAAGAGCAGGTGGAAATCGGTTTTCGTTTGACAGGCGGTGGCCGCGCCGTTTTTTTTGATCTGCAAAATGGCAAGCCGATTGATGAGCAAATGCTGGCGTTGCCGGCAGGTGCGGGAATCAGCAGTTTTGTCGCAGGTGATCCGGGGCCGGCACGGTTTGCTTTGGGTTTGTCCAATGGTTCCGCCCTTATTGCCCGGCACATTTATAACGTCAGTTATCCCAATGATAAACGCCTGATCACGCCAGAGATTGGATATCCTTTGGGTGAAGAGCCGCTGGAGATTGACGAAGACGGCGAGGCTTTGGTGCAGATCGCTTTTCAGGACGGCGAGGAAGAGGCCACCGTGGTGGCGCAAACAGCAGATGGCCGTTTGTTGCTGACCCACTTTCTCAAAGAGGAGTCCTTTACTGATGATGCGCCCGAGCTGGAGCGTGAGCAGGTGTTGCTATCGTTCGTGGAACAGCAGGGGACGCAGGCGGATATTGTGCAACTGTTGCTGGATAAAGAACAGTCCAATCTCTACATTATCTACGCCGACGGCAGTTTGATTCACGTAGATGTCAGTGACAAGAGTGAGCCCCGTCAGGTGCAACAATTGCGGTTGGTGGATGTTGGGCTGAGCGTTACCAGCGTGCAGTTTTTAACCGGCGATGTGTCGCTGTTGGTGGGAGACAGCAGTGGCCGGGTCGTGCAGTGGTTCAGTGTGCGTGATGAGCGTGGTAACCAGACACTGAAACCGATTCGTGAGTTTACCGAACAGTCGCATGCCGTGAGTGATCTGGCTCCGGAATTTTCCCGCAAAGGATTTATCGCCGCTGATGAGAGTGGTCTGATTGCGATTTATCATGCCACGGCCCAGCGTTTGTTGTTGGCGCAGCGCAGCAGTGAGGTTGCGATTAACAAACTGGCCATCGCTCCGCGTGCCAATGCCTTGCTGGTGGAAGATGCCAGGGGACGGTTGTCGTTCTGGCGCGTGGAAAACGAGCACCCGGAAATTTCCTGGTCTTCGCTGTGGGGCAAGGTATGGTACGAAAGTTACGAAGAGCCGGTGTATGCCTGGCAGTCCTCTTCTGCCAGTGATGATTTTGAGCCCAAACTGAGTATTACGCCGTTGGTGTACGGCACCATCAAGGCCGCGTTTTATGCCATGTTGTTGGCGGTGCCGCTGGCCATTTGCGGGGCGATTTATACCGCTTATTTTATGGCCCCGAAAATGCGACAGATTGTGAAGCCCAGCATCGAAACCATGGAAGCCCTGCCTACGGTGATTCTTGGTTTTCTTGCCGGGCTGTGGTTAGCGCCATTGCTGGAAGCCAACCTGCCGGGTATTTTCAGTTTGTTGATTGTGGTGCCGCTGGGCGTGCTGTTGTTTGCTTTCCTCTGGCAGCAGTTACCCGCGCGTATTCGCCACTTTATACCTGAAGGCTGGGATGCCGCATTGCTGTTGCCTGTGGTGCTGGTTTTGGGTGCCGTGTCGTTTGGTATGAGTGAGCCCCTGGAAGCCATGTTGTTTGATGGTGATATGCGCCACTGGCTGAGCAGCGAACTGGGTGTGGGGTTTGATCAGCGCAACGCTCTGGTGGTGGGCCTGGCCATGGGGTTCGCGGTAATCCCGACGATATTTTCCATTACTGAAGACGCCGTGTTCAGTGTGCCCAAACATTTATCGTTTGGTTCCCTGGCATTGGGAGCTACGCCGTGGCAGACCCTGGTGCGGGTGGTCATACTTACCGCCAGCCCCGGTATTTTTTCGGCGGTGATGATTGGCATGGGGCGCGCCGTGGGAGAAACCATGATTGTATTGATGGCGACCGGCAATACGCCCGTGATGGATTTCAGTATTTTTGAAGGTATGCGCACCTTGTCAGCCAATATCGCAGTGGAGATGCCGGAGGCGGAGGTCGATAGCACGCACTACCGGGTGCTGTTCCTTGCAGCACTGGTGCTGTTCGGCTTTACCTTTGTGTTTAACACCCTGGCGGAGATTGTGCGCCAGCGCCTGCGTGCCAAATACAGTTCATTGTGAGTTACTTATGATCATACAATGGTTCAAGTCCGGCAATCCCTGGATCTGGCTCACTGCCAGTGCGGTGAGTGTGAGCCTGATTCTGGTGTTTGGTCTGTTGTTGCTGATTGCCGCGCGGGGTCTTGGGCATTTTTGGCCGGCCACAATATGGGAATACGATTATAAAAACCCGGACAATAGCGTAACACGCCTTGTGGGTGAAGTTCATGATGAAGAAACCGTCGGAGCGCAGCGTTTGCGCGAAGCGGGATTGGCTGTCGACGGTGATGCAGACGTTACCCGTTATTTACTCAAGACAGGTAACCGTGATGTTTTGGGTCAGGATTTTCGCTGGGTGTTGGAACCCGCTATTCAGGAAGCACGCACGCCGGAAACCCTGATGACGGTAGAGCGCCGTGAATGGGGCAATTTGTATGGCTATCTCAATGCCGTGCAGGAAGACGGGCAGACAGTGGCGGAGGGCAGGAATGCATGGGAAAGCCTGCAACAACGTCTGCAACGTGCGACGGCACTGTTTGCACAAATTCGCGCATTGGAAAAAGGTAAGATCGGTTCCATTAACTATGGGCTGGAACGTTTGCGTTTGCGTGAGCGTGGCCTGGAATTGGAAAACAATACCGACCCGGCGGAACGGGAAAGCATCAAGCAGGCGCGTGCCGCATTAAATGCCGACTATGCGGGTCTGCAACAGCGTCTCACGGATTTATACAAAGCCATTAACCGGGATCAGATGACCGTCACGGTATCCACCGGGGAAACAGTGACAGTGCCGTTGGCCAAAGTAGTGCATGCCTACCGGCCTAACGCCATGTCGTTACCCGAGAAACTGGGTTTTTACGTAGCCAAGGTATGGGAGTTTGTGAGCGATGAGCCTCGTGAGGCCAATACTGAAGGCGGTATTTTCCCGGCCATCTTTGGTACGGTGATGATGGTGATTATCATGTCCATCATGGTGGTACCCTTTGGTGTGGTAGCCGCAGTGTACCTGCGTGAATATGCCAAGCAGGGCCCGTTGACACAGTTGATCCGTATCGCCGTGAACAATCTCGCTGGTGTGCCATCCATTGTTTATGGCGTATTTGGCCTGGGTTTCTTTGTGTATTTTCTGGGTGGTAATCTGGATCAACTGTTTTTCCCCGAGGCATTGCCGACCCCGACCTTCGGTACCCCCGGCCTGATGTGGGCATCATTAACATTGGCATTGCTGACCGTGCCGGTAGTGATAGTGGCCACAGAAGAAGGCTTGTCACGGATTCCCAAATCCGTGCGTGAGGGCAGCCTTGCCCTGGGGGCGACCAAGGCCGAAACGTTATGGCGTACCGTATTGCCCATGGCCAGTCCGGCGATTATGACAGGATTGATTCTGGCGATCGCCCGTGCCGCCGGTGAAGTGGCTCCGCTGATGCTGGTGGGCGTGGTGAAGCTGGCGCCTTCGTTACCACTGGATGGCAATGCACCCTTCCTGCATCTGGATCGAAAATTTATGCACCTGGGTTTTCATATCTACGATGTGGGTTTTCAAAGCCCCAACGTTGAGGCGGCACGGCCGCTGGTGTATGCCACGGCATTATTACTGGTGCTGGTGATTGTCGCGCTGAATCTGGCGGCCATTGCCATTCGCAATCACTTGCGTGAAAAATATCGCGCGCTTGAGAATTAATCCGACCCCTTCTTCTGGTTGAAATAACGTATGACTGATACAAAACAAATGCCCAATACATCAGTGGACGGTAACACGCCAACGCATGCTATTGATATCGAAGTATTGTCGCGTGGCCGCAATGCACGGCAAATGGCCGATGAAACACCGTGTCTGCAAGTACAGGGACTCAATCTGTTTTATGGTAAAAAACAGGCGTTGTATGATGTCGATATGGTAATCCCCAAACAGCGGGTAACTGCCTACATTGGCCCCAGTGGTTGCGGTAAATCCACCCTGCTACGCTGCATTAATCGTATGAATGATCTGGTGGATGGTGTGCAGATAGATGGCCGAATTTTGCTGGACGAGCAGAATATTTATGACAAATCAGTCAACGTAGCCGATTTGCGTCGTCGGGTGGGCATGGTGTTCCAAAAACCCAACCCATTTCCCAAATCCATTTATGAGAATGTGGCCTATGGGCTACGTTTACAGGGTATAAAAGATCGTCGCACTATGGATGAGGTGGTGGAAAATGCACTCAAGAGTGCGGCATTGTGGGATGAAGTGAAGGACCGGTTGCATGACAGTGCTTTTGGTTTGTCCGGCGGCCAGCAACAGCGTTTGGTGATTGCGCGCGCCATTGCCATTGAGCCGGAAGTGTTGCTGCTGGATGAGCCAGCCTCGGCGCTGGACCCCATTTCCACGCTGAAAATCGAAGAATTGATTTATGAACTGAAAAACAAATACACCATTGTCATCGTTACACATAACATGCAGCAGGCGGCGCGGGTGTCGGATTACACGGCCTTTATGTACATGGGCAAACTGATTGAATATGGTGATACCAATACGTTGTTTACCAATCCACATCAAAAGCAGACCGAAGATTATATTACGGGTCGTTACGGCTAGAGCGCAGAGGGATTACACATGGGAACAGGAAATATCAGTCATCACATTTCGCAACAATTCAACGAAGAGCTGGAGGCTGTTCGTCACAAAGTATTGACCATGGGCGGTCTGGTGGAGGAGCAGATCGAAAATGCAACCACCGCACTGGTGTCTGGTGATGTTGACCAGGCGGAAGGTGTGATCAGTCGTGATTATCAGGTGAATGCCTTCGAAGTGGCTGTCGATGAAGAGTCAATACAGATATTGGCGCGACGACAACCGGCAGCGGGTGACCTGCGCTTGATTGTCGCGGTGATTAAAACCATTACCGATCTGGAGCGCATGGGCGATCAGGCAGAAAAAGTGGCGCGTATGGCAATTCATCTGGCCGATATGGAACGACCCAAAAACCAATACAGCGAACTGGAGCACCTGAGCGAGCAGGTACGCAAAATGCTGCGTGGCGCGTTGGATGCCTTTGCGCGCATGGATGCAGAAGCCGCGGCCAATGTGGCGCAGGAAGATCTCAAGGTGGATGCGGAATACGACGCCATCATGCGACAGATGATTACCTTTATGATGGAAGATCCGCGCAATGTACGGCGTACCCTGGATACCATGTGGTCGGCACGTGCGTTGGAACGTATTGGTGATCATGCACGCAATATCTGTGAATATGTGATTTATCTGGTAAAGGGCAAAGATGTGCGTCACATCAGTCTGGAGGAGCTGTCGAAAGAGGCGAGTGACTGAGGAGCGTACACGTTTCTTGTTTTCTGGCGCCTGCTCAAACAGCCTCAATCGTTTTGCGCAGGCCCACTTGCGGCTTTTGAGAGGGCTTGAGTAAAAGCAAAATCCAGCGTCATATTTGTACAAATTGTTCCATGCACATTTCTGAACAGGGTTAATCCGCTTCTTTCAACCACTGTGCCGCACGTTTGGCGAAGTAGGTCAGCACTCCGTCAGCACCTGCACGTTTAAATCCCAGTAACGATTCCATGATCACAGCCTTTTCATCCAGCCAGCCATTTTGTGCGGCAGCCATTAACATGGCGTATTCTCCACTGACCTGATAAACATAGGTGGGAGCGCCAAATTGATCTTTGACACGGCGAACGATGTCAAGATAGGGCATGCCGGGTTTGATCATGACCATATCGGCACCTTCATCCAGGTCCATGCCGACTTCCCAAAGGGCTTCATCACTGTTGCCCGGGTCCATTTGATAAGTGTGCTTGTTACCAGCGCCAAGGTTGGCGGCAGAACCCACCGCATCACGAAATGGTCCATAAAAACTGGATGCATACTTGGCGGCATAGGCAAGGATGCGGGTGTGAATATGGCTGTTGGCTTCCAAAGCGCCACGAATCGCACCGATGCGGCCATCCATCATATCGGAAGGGGCCACAACATCGGCGCCGGCCTCAGCATGTGAGACGGCCTGTTTGACCAATACTTCGACAGTTTCATCGTTCATCACATAACCGGTCTCATCAATGAGACCATCCTGTCCGTGGGTGGTAAACGGGTCTAATGCAACATCGGTAATCACGCCCAGCTCAGGGTGCGCAGCCTTTAATGCGCGCACTGCGCGTTGTGCCAACCCTTCCGGGTTAAAGGCCTCGCGTGCATCCAATGATTTGGCTTCCGTGGGGGTAACTGGAAACAGGGCCACCGCAGGTACACCCAGGGCAACCAGTGCATCGGCCTCCTTGAGCAGCTCATCAATGCTGACACGTTCCACACCGGGCATGGAAGGCACGGTTTCACGTTGGCCTTTGCCTTCGAGTACAAACATGGGATAAATCAGGTCATCCGTTGACAAGCGGGACTCACGCATCAAACGGCGGCTGAAGTCATCACGCCGCATGCGTCGCATGCGTGCCATAGGATAGCGGCCTTTTGTGGTTTCAAGTTTGCTCATGGTGTAACTCCTGGCTTGATGGTGATGCGTTTTAGGGAATATTGTGTGTCTGTGGTTCAAGACAAATGAAAAGAGGTAAGCGAGCATCACCACAGAGGGGGCTCGTTGCTAAAAACCATTGTATTTTGCAATTGCCGATGGAAAATGCCTGAAAACAAAACGGGCACACAAGATCGCTTGTGTGCCCGATTGTAATAGCGCCCCCTGCTGGAAACAAGCCAGGGGCGCTTGTCGCGCTAAAAGGTCATCAGCCGGCTAACGGTATTTACCTGGCCTTTGCTTTTTTCTTTCTGGCCTTTTTCTTGACGGATTTTTTCTTGGTGACCTTCTTTTTGGTCGTTTTCTTTTTCCGGGCTACTTTTTTCTTGGTGGTCTTTTTTCTGGAGACCTTCTTTTTAGCTGTCTTTTTCTTTCTGGCCTTCTTTTTGACGGCCTTTTTCTTGGCGGCTTTTTTCTTTACCGCTTTCTTTTTGGCTGCCTTCTTCTTTACTGCTTTTTTCTTTACCGCTTTCTTCTTAACGGCTTTTTTCTTAACGGCTTTTTTCTTCACAGCTTTTTTCTTCACAGCTTTCTTTTTCACCGCCTTTTTCTTGACTGATTTTTTCACGGCTTTTTTCTTAGCCGTGGTTTTCTTTTTAACGACCTTCTTTTTGGCCGCACTCTTGCGAGCTTTCTTTTTCACCGCCATGGTTCTTGCCTCCTTAATGGCACCGCTGCTTGATTGTAATGGTGGTACTTCTGGATCTGTTTCGGTTGTGTTCAAAACTTCTTTAGCTTTTTGCTCTAATTTAGTTGTTTTTTCAAAAGTTTCCACCTTTGGGGATGAATCTTTTGGCGTTTTATCAAGGCCTGATGTTTCCGGATTACTTGATGTTGATTGCTCCAGTGCTTTACACAAGCGGATAAAGATCCTGTCAATGTTATCGTTTCCATCTATGCTCATTAATTTTCCTTGTATCTGGTAGTGCCTGACCATGGGCTCGGTTTGCGTTTCAAACACGCGCAAACGATGGCTGATGGTATCTTCGTTATCGTCTGCACGATGATGCAGTGCCCCACCGCATAAATCACAGTGGTTATCTATTTTTGGCGGCGATGTATATATGTTATACATTTGTCCGCAGGATTTGCAGGTACGTCGCCCTGTGATACGTTGTATCAGCAGGTCGAAGTCCACGTTAATCAGGATGGCGGATTGTAACGGACGACCCATGCGATTCAAAATGGTATCGAGTGCCGCTGCCTGAGGTAAGTTTCGTGGGAACCCGTCAAGAATGAAGCCTTTTTGTGTATCTTTGTCGTTTAGCCGTTCTTCCATCATGCCCAGCACAATCGGATCAGATACCAGCTGGCCTGCATCCATTGCGGCTTTGGCCTGTAATCCAAGTGGTGTTTGTGCTGCGACGGCGGCACGCAGCAGATCACCGGTGGAGATCTGTGGAACCCCGTATTTGGCAGCTAGTTTTTTTGCTTGTGTGCCCTTGCCGGACCCAGGCGCGCCGATCAGTACGATTCTCAACTCGGCAGCCTCCCTTTATTATATAAGCTGGCTGTATTCGTTAATAGTCACTTCAATGCACGTTTGCGTACAGACGGCATGTTAAGCAAAGTTACAGCAAACCATCTTTTTACGGCTCGTTATCAAAACACGACAGGATACGAACAATGATAGTACATTCATTCATGCCCGCGCTAAACCTACTCTTAAGCTATTAGGTAAGTCAATAGTTTGTGCAATGAATTTTGCTGTTAAGGGGCATGCTATGGGTGTATTTTTCAGGACAGACAACGCTGATGAGTATTTGTCGGTGCACCGTGCGCAGTCTGTGAAAATGAGGGATGATAATTTCAATGCGGTATCTGGCGTCTGAAAACAAGTATGACTGACATGTCAGGTTTGATTGAGGACAATTTCGGGCCGTTGTACATGTGTTGATGATAGGGTTAATGAATTCCGGGAGATGAACGACATGATAAAAAAAAATGCCTTTTATGCGCAGTCGGGTGGTGTGACAGCGGTAATTAACGCGAGTGCGTGTGGTGTGATTGAAACTGCACGCAAGCATAGAGACAAAATCGGCAAGGTTTATGCTGGTCGCAATGGCATCATCGGTGCCTTGACTGAAGATCTGATTGATACCAGTAAGGATTCTGTGCGTGCCATTGCTGCGCTTCGCCATACACCGTCTGGTGCATTTGGCTCCTGTCGCTACAAGCTTAAAGGGTTGGATGACAACCGTGCCGAATATGAACGTCTGATCGAGGTGTTTGAGGCGCATAATATCGGTTATTTTTTTTACAATGGCGGCGGTGATTCCGCTGATACCTGTTTAAAGGTCTCGCGGATCTCCAAGTCGCTGGGCTATCCCATTCAGGCGATTCACATACCCAAGACTGTCGATAATGATCTGCCGCTTACCGATAATTGCCCCGGCTTTGGTTCAGTGGCCAAATATGTGGCTGTTTCCATTCGTGAAGCAGCGTTTGATGTGGCTTCCATGGCTAAAACGTCAACCAAAATATTTGTGATGGAGGTCATGGGGCGTCATGCTGGTTGGATTGCCGCTGCGGGAGGCCTGGCGGCAGAGAACGAGGGTGATGCACCGCAGATTATTCTGTTCCCGGAGGTTGCCTTTAATGAGCGCAAGTTCATGGCGCGGGTAAAACAGGTGGTGGATGACCATGGCTACTGCGCCATTGTTGTTTCCGAGGGTGTGCGTTACAAGGACGGCACTTTTCTTGCCGAGTCGGGTGCTCGTGATGTCTTTGGTCATGCTCAACTGGGTGGTGTTGCCCCCATGGTGGCGCAGATGATTCAGGCCAAGCATGGCTACAAATACCATTGGGCCGTTGCTGACTATTTGCAGCGTGCCGCGCGACATATTGCCTCCAAGACCGATGTCGAGCAGGCTTACGCAGTCGGTAAGGCTGCTGTGGAGATGGTGTTGCAAGGAAAAAATGCAGTAATGCCTGCCATAAAGCGTGTTTCCAATAAGCCATATAAATGGAAAGTTGGTGAAGCCAGGCTGGCGCGGGTAGCCAATGTAGAGAAGATGATGCCACGCAACTACATCAGCAAAGATGGTTTCCATATTACCCCGCGCTGCCGCCAGTATTTGCAACCGTTGATACAGGGGGAGGATTATCCACCCTTCAAAAATGGCTTGCCCCAATATGTTGCCCTGAAAAATGTTGCCGTGAAAAAGAAGCTGAATAAACCATTCCGGGTGAAATAGGTTTAAACCGATGGGTGCAGAGATGCGGAAGGCATGGGGGAAAACACTGAAAGCTCTGCGTTAAATATCCAGTGATTTTTTAAAAGCAGAGAAGCAGTGCTTGTTAAAGCGTTGTTGTCATTGCGCGGGCATTTATTGTGTTGGCGCATTGTTTATTGATAACCGCATTATCGACCCGATGGTGGTGTTAAAACCGGGTTCAAAATGTCCATTTGTTTTGTGCAAATGTATTTATCCCCCGTTTTACCTTGTCAGGAACCCCCGTTAATGCGGGAAGCGTTAATCATTGCGAATGTGGTTAAGTGTCAGCAGGGCCGCCTGTTCCACCGTCGCTCCACTCATGATGTCCAGTATTGGCATCATGAGGCCATATTTTTCGCCCATGGCGCCGGAGAATTCAACGGCCATAAGCGAGTTGACGCCGATATCCACAATTCGTGTATGCATTTCAATTTTTTCGGCAGGCATTTTCAATAACTCAGAAAGTTCATTCCTGACCAGTTCTTTGAAAAAGTCCTGCTGTTCTTCTTCATTAAGGTCTTTAATGCTGCTTTTGGTTTGAAGCAATGCGTCGGAGTTTCCGCCCTTGGCGTCACTCATAATGCCTTCGTATATTGGTGGTACCCAGTCGGTGGGCAGTATTGCACTCCATTTTGTCCAATCCAGGTCAAAATAAGCGATTTGTGCCGGTGATGTCTGGTAGGCAAACTGTAAAAACTCACCCACCTGAACAGGCTTGATACCTGAGAACCCCGCATTGGCGAAAAAATCTTCAACCTCTTTTCGTTCAGAAACGATGCCGCTATCAGAAACCACACCAAGGTTTACTGTCGTCGCAGGTAAACCCAGACCCTGACGGTAGTGGGAGAAAACATCCAGAAAACAGTTTGCAGCAACGTAATTTGCCTGTCCGGGATTGCCTATTAAAGAGGACACGGATGAAAAGCTGAAGAAGAACGCCAATGGCATTTCCAGGGTCAGTTGGTGAAGGTTCCAGGCTCCACGCACTTTGGGCGCCAGTACTTTTTCCATACGCTCAGGCGACAACGACTGTAAAAAATCATCGTCCAGGACCATGGCGCCATGTATCACCCCTTTCAGTGCGGGAATGTCACCACTGACCGAGCGGTAAGCTTCGTTTAATGCTTCGCTGTCAGCAATGTCCACGGCCAGTACTTTTACCTGGCAGCCATTGGCCTCAATCTCTTTTACTGCCTCGGTGGCATAATCGCTTGTCAGGCCCCGCAAACTTAACAAGATCAGATGTCTGGCGCCCTGCGTTGCGGCCCACTTTGCAAGCTCCAGCCCCAGCCCCCGGGTTCCACCGGTAATAAGATAGCTGGCATCCGGTACAAACAGGGGTTTTTCAACATAGGGGATATTGGACTCAACCATGGCGCCCGCTGAAAACGTCAGTAAGCCTGGCGCAATGTTCTGTCCGCTGTTGAGGGCCTCAAAAATATCCGGCAGTTGGTTATGTGTGTAGTGGGTTAATGAGCCGGCATAATCAAAGCGGACGGGTGCTTGTTCCATGAGCATTTTTGCCCGCAATAATACCCCGGATGATTGTGGCTCATTCAGGCCTTTGGCGCTTGATGACAGGCAGGTAATGTTTCGTTCCAACAGTATTTTCCAAAGCACTTCGTTATAAGCTGTGTTTTCCCCTAATATCAGCAGCTTTCCATAGTGTTTGATTTGTTGGTACGCCGCAAAGCCAAGGCCGGGGTCACCGCAGTCGATCAAGATCTCGCAGGTTTCCAGCTTCTGATGATCCGTGCCCAGAACATCAAAGTTTAATCCTTGGTGTTTAAGTAGCGCGCTGACTAATTTACCCGTTTCATTATTTTGACCGGCGATCAGGATTGACTGGGTTTTATCCAGGTGAAGTGCATCAAAAGCGGCACATACAGGTAATATCAATGATAATGGTACCCAGGCCTGTTGTGATTCACAGGGTGTTAACCACTTTTTATCCACGGCCATAAATGTGGCCAGTTCTTGATCAAGGCCAAGAAAGCTGACTTTATCGCCGGGTTTGAATTCAGTGCTGTTAGCGGAGGCAATAACCTCACCCCAGCCTTCCCACTGGCCTTTCCCTGAACTGAGATCAACCGTCTGTTTTATTGTGTCACTGATATAGTACGCGATAACGCGCACAATGCATTGGCCGGACTGGGCCTCAGGAGCCGGTATTTTGCTGAACAGGTTTAGTTTTGGGGTATAGCTTAACGGGGTTTCCAGCGTCGTTTCCGCCAACCGGTCCTGAGGTTGCAGGGATTTTTCCTCCACCCGTTCCAGCCGGTGGATATAACGTTTTCCATCACGGTAGGCAATTTCGGACTCTACATCTTCAAACAGGAATTCTTTGATCAGCAAGTCAATGTCACTGGTGCTCAGGTTGTTCGCCCGGTCAAAATCAACAGACTTGCACCGCTTTGAAACAATCTCGCTCATCAATACACGCTTGATGCCCCACAGCGTGGACAAACCCAGACCTTCACATTTATCGGAAGGCACAACATGATTGGCGTGACTGACCGCCAGCCCTATTTTAAACGGTCTTCTGAGAATATCTTCCCGCGACATGGAAAACAGTGATAATAAAAAAATATCACCATTTTCATAATTGTCCACGGGGGTGTCTGCCCCCAAATGCCACAAATACACCATGGCGGAGAACGCCAGGCCCGACAGATCCTGCCACAACCGTTCCCAGTGTTGTTTATCGCTCGGGTTAACAGAATAGTTATTGTTGCCAAGCGCGTTATAATCATCGCCCCAGAAGATCTGTATACAGCCAGGGTCCTGTTCTCTCCAGGCCTTGGCGATATCCTTTTGGTCATGCCTTAAAAAAACCAGAGAGTTTACGGCGTCCTGTTTTCCTGGTCTGTGATTTTGTTCTTCGCGCCAAACCATTTTATACAGATTTCCTCCGTATTTTTCATCAGTGGTCTGCATGGCTGGCACTTCTCGACAAATAATGCCATTCACCTGGATCAACGGTGTTCCATCGGTATCAAAAATATCAAAATCAGCCTTCAGCTCTCTTTCTGTTCTTGTTGTTATCCTCAAATGGCACCAAAACTCTTCCTGCGGACTGGCGTTGATGACGAGTTGTTCGAGCGCAGTGGGCAAATATGGCCGCTCTGAATCAATCTGCAGAATGGCCAGGGTTTGAAAGCAGGGGTCAAGCTGGCAAGGGTGTAAATAATAATCTTCCGTCAGCAAATCCGCAGGCGTTTTAATTTTTACCAGTACTTCGTCACTTCCAAGGTATATTTCCTGTACACCCTGGAAAGTGGGGCCGTATTGCAACCCCACATTGGCGAGCATGGTGTAGAAAATATCCACATTGAACGGATTGCCCAGTCTGTTTTTTAAAGCCCCAATATCATGCTTGATGTCACTGAAGACTCCTTGATACACCTTCATTTTGGCGCCGGCGTGGTAAGTCCATGAGTGGTTTGCCTGATGATTTTGACTATAAACGGAAAAACGCTGACTCGTGTGACTGTAATGTATTTGTATTTTTTGGCTGTCTTTTTCACGATAGATCAGTGGCGTGGTGAATTGAACATCTTCCAGAATACAGGGTTTGTCGCCAAATATTTTTTTGCACAACATCAGGCCAGCTTCGATATAGGCGGCGCCTGGGTTCAACACCAAGCCTTCTATCTTGTGATCGGTTAACCAGGGAAAGTAGTTCAGACTGAAATCCACTTCCCAGGCAGGGTGGGGCAGGCGTAAATCCAGCGCAAAAACAGGATGCCCGGAATTTCCCAGGCGGTCCTCCCGGGTATACGGGTCTTCGCCCCAGTAAATTTCCTTGTCCCAATGGTACATGGGCAGACCGGTGAGTTTTCCGTTGTTGCCACCGAATTTTGACCAGTCAATGTCATAACCCACGCAATACAATTGCCCCAGGCTCAGCAAAAGGTTTTCATGTTCGGGTTTTTTGCGCACCAGCGAGCTGACAGTATGCCCACGTTTTTGCTCTGCCTGTAAGCACTGCTTGATGGAGGTGCCCAATACGGGGTGAGGCCCGATTTCTATAAACACATTGGCTCCATCCCTGATCATGGCCATGGCGCTTTGCGCAAAGGAAACAGGGCGGCGAACATTTTCCCACCAGTATTCGGTATTAAACCGGTGGCCATCCTCAAGTCTGCCGGTGACGCTGGAGTACAGCGGTTTTGTTGTGTTGGCGGTTTGAATGTCTTTTAGGCTTTCGAGCAGCTCTGTTTCCAAACCATCCATAACAAAACTGTGGAAGCCGGTTTTTACATGTAATTTACGGTGGAAAATCCCTTCGTCTTCCAGCGTTTCCGAAAGCGTGGCAATAGCCGCCAGGTCGCCGGAAAGTGTAACGGCCCCTGGGCTGTTGATGGCGCCTATGCATAAGCGGTCACCATAGGGTTCGATATAAGCGGCAATATCACTTGCGCTCAAGCCGACGGCCAGCATTCCACCCTCACCATCGGTGCGCTGTTGTAACCGGCCCCGGTGATAAATTACTTTCAACGCATCTTCCAGATTAAGAGCACCTGCCGCGTGAGCCGCCGCAACCTCGCCCAGGCTATGGCCTGCAATCATGTCGGGTTCGACACCCAGCGACTGCCAATACACCGTTAATGCATACTGTATGGCAAAATTGGTTGGCTGGGTAATGTCTGTTTGAGTGATGTTGGAGGTTTCTTCGCTCCGGGAAAGCGCCTCAATCAATGACCAGCCGGAAACCGGTTTGAATACAGTATCACAAGCTTCCAGTGCATTTCTGAACACCGGCTGCGTTTCCATCAGTTCACGGCCCATGGCCCACCATTGTGGCCCCATGCCGGTATAGACGAATGCGGTTTTTACATCTTCTTCACAGTCGCCGGAGGCGATATAGGGGGATAATTCGTCCTCGGCATAATGGCGCAGTTTTGTTTGTAAGTCGTGCAGGTTTTCGGCGTATATGGCCAGTCGTTTGCTGTAATGGCTGCGTCTGTACCGCACAGAATAATAGACATCATCGAAGTCATCTGCGGATGCGATACGGTTTGCCATCATGGCTGCGCCTTTTTTTAGCGCACTTTCACTGCGGGCAGACAGGGGGAATAAAATGGGCCAATTGATAGTGGATTCAGATTTTTGGGCCTTCGGCGTTATTGCAGGCCGGTATTTTTCAACAATGACATGGGCGTTGGTGCCGCCAAAGCCAAAGGAGTTAATGCTGGCGCGGGGGACGTCACACTCTGGCCAGTCCCGGTTTTCCAGCGGCACCTGTACGGCAAGGTTATCAAAATCAATCTCAGTGTTACCCTCTTCAAAGTTAATATTGCGCGGGATAATACTGTTCTGTAAGGATAACGTGGTTTTGATCAGGCCAGCGATGCCCGCAGCGGCCTCCAGGTGACCGATGTGGGATTTAACCGAGCCAACAAAGACTTTTTCCTTTTCTGCGGCACCCGCATTGCGCTGATTCATTAAATCATGCAGGACACTCAGTTCGGTGGAGTCACCTGCCTTGGTGCCGGTGCCATGGGCCTCAATATACTGCACATCAGCATAACCAACACCTGCCTCGGCATATACTTTTTCAATAAGTGATTTTTGTGAAGCGGGGTTTGGTAAAGTGATGCCCGCTGTTCGGCCATCCTGGTTAACCCCAGTGTTTTTGATAACGGCATATATTTTATCACCATCGGCTTCGGCGTCACTCAGCCGTTTTAAAAATGCGATACCACCACCTTCTCCGCGACCGTACCCATCGCCACGATGATCAAAGCTCATGGAGCGCCCGTGGGTGGATAAAAACCGGCCCTTTGACAGAGTGATCGCTGTCGTCGGGTTTATCATCAGGCTTACACCGCCTGTAATAACAACGCGGCATTCGTTATGCCATAGACTGTTGCAGGCATAATGGGTCGCAACCAGTGAAGAGGAGCATGCGGTATCCATCGTAACACTCGGCCCCTTCAGGTTGAGGGAGTAAGAAATCCGGTTGGATAACAAAGTACAGGAAACAGCGGTGGAGGATACGGCAGAAATTTCCCTGCGATTCAGATAATGGGTGTGCAGACTAAGGTGGTCCATGAAGAAGCCACCCATAAATACACCGGTGTCGCTGTCAGACAGGTCTTCCAGGCGAATGCCGGCATCGTCAGCGGCCTCAATGACCAGCTCCAGGGCCAGACGTTGTTGTGGGTCCAGGATTTGTGCCTCACGAGGTGACAGACCAAAAAACAATGCGTCAAAAGCGGCGATATCGGTATCGAGAAAAGCGCCATTACGCATGTACATTTTTCCGGGTTTATCAGGGTCCGGGTCATAGAATTTTTTCGTGTTCCAGCGATCATCGGGTACAGGAACAACAGTGTCCTTACCTGCGATGAGATTGTTCCAGAATCCGTCAAGGGTATTGCCACCGCCGGGTAAACGACATGACATTCCGACAATTGCGATTGGTTCCTTGTTTGCATTCCTTTTCATTTTGACAACTCCTTTTTACGGGTGCTTCTCCAGCAGCCATGAAACGTCAGCGGTATTTCATTTTCAATGTGTATTAATGTCAGAGGCCCCTGATCCACCTCTCCACTTCTAAAAACCGCCAGATAATTGCGTTTGTTTATTCCGTCATGAATTAATGACATTAGTAAGCCGCCAGCCTCTTTTATGCCAAAGCTTACTTCCTGCGTATTGGGCGCAAGTATTGGTTCAGAGCAATAAACCCCTTCGCCAAAACAATGCGCCTGTTGTGTTCCTGATTCCATATCAACTTGAACGACAGTATTCCAAAAAGGGTTTTGGGCGTCGCCTTTAACCATGTAGCTGAATTTGTTTTTTAAACCAACACGGCCGGGATGCACGGTGGGAAATTCATGATTTCCTTCAAACAAGCGTGTTTCACGTAAACTGTGACCGTTTATGTCAATTTCATATCGCCAGATTTCACCAGGCGCATAGGGGCCATCAGCTGTACCTGTCAGTGCATTCTTGTACATAGGCGCACTGCCCATGAGATGGTCGGGTGATGAATGGCCCACAAAGTCCATTATGATCCTGTCGTGTTCCTCCCAGGCATTAATTGAGTGCAGCCACCAGCGTGTTTGTGCTTCATAATATTTGGGCGCTTCCTTTCCTGATTTGTGATAGACGACGATCAGATTTCCTTCTTCAGGACGCCACTTTATAGCGTCGATAAAGCTTCTGGTGCCCGCCAATACCGACTGAATGCGTACGAACGCCGGGTGCAGGCACATCACGACATAATTTTCAGTGGTAAAAAAATCATGAACATATACCGCCCGGGGGAGGGTTTGTGAAAAGCTGTTCAATAACTCTCCTTCACCATCAAAAATGGTAAAGTAGACCTCTGCCTGCTTTCCATGCTTCAGACCAAAATGCAGCCATTGGTTTTGGAAGGTGTGAATTTTAGAGTGTGCTGAAAAGGATGCCTGCGGGTCCAGTACCCCCAATGTTGATCGGCCAATCGTTTCCAGGCTGTCGGGCTCCAGCTCGTAAGGGCTGAATGACTCATCAAATGCGAACAGTTTTCCATGATGAAAGACGGATGCGATATAAGCCTGGCTTTCATATTTGGGTGGCTCAACTTCATCAAACTCGTCCAGGCCGGCTCTGAAAGTCCAGGTGTCATAAATGAATTCCTTTTTTTGGGATTCTTCCATGAATTTTTTTGTACGGACAAAACGATTTGTATAACGAACTTTGTTTCCATCAAAAGCAAAGCTGTGAACCATGCCGTCGCCATCAACAAAATAGGATTTTTTTTGGTGGTTTCGTTCGAATAAAGCAGGGCCGCTGCGATATAACACGCCTTGAAAGTCTGCTGGTAATTTATTACCGGTATCAATGCGTTTCTCTTTTTCAGAGGGGTTGGCGTTTATCCAACCATAGTAGTATGGCTTAGTGCCCACGATAATAACTTCCCTGTTATGTCCCTGTTGCCACCTGAAAAAATTGGCGTGCGGGGTTCCTTGTCAGTACCCATGGATTGGTTCTATGTTGTCACATTTAAGGTCATGAAAAAAATATTTTTTAAAGGAATGTGAATAATAGACTTAAAACAAGGAATGCTTGCCCGGCAAACATATAAAAATATTATACAAGAGGGAAACCACTTATAAATATCGTTAAAATTACCCTGGCAGATGTATTGCGCGGGTATAGGTGTTTTTTTGTAACACGCCAATCCTTATTTGTTTGTGGCCGGTCTTTGGTTTTTTCAGGGTTGCTTTTTTATATTATGTTTTACGCGAATTGTTTTTTCATAAGATAACAGGCCGGGTTCTGCTTCTGTTATATCGGCTTGAATTCATCGGGAAAGGGTTTTCTGGATCGCGGTTCAGGCGTGTATGTTGATTTTTACGGAAAGCGCGGGTCAAACTCCTCCAAAGACAACTTCCAGCTTGAATGTTAACGAATGCCGGGCATGAAAATCCTCAGCCTGCGGATACAGCACCTTGGGATTGATTTCGAAGAACAGCCAGTCACGGTGAATTTGCTGACGTAAGCGCACAGAGAGAATGTAGCCGGTAGTCTGCATTTTTGGTTCGCTGACGGCGGTCAGTCCGGCGCGATAAATGATGGCGCGGTATTTGTTGATGGTGTGGATCAGGAAAAAATCCTGCCCCATGTCGAACTGACGGGTTTTGTCCAGCCAGGTGGCCCTGCTGGTGGCGCGGAACAACCAGGTTTCGGCAAACCGGCGTTCGATATCCAGTCGTGTGCTTGCACCGGGGCCGGTTGAGTCACGCCAGAACAAGGTTTCGGTGGCGCGCAGATTCCAATGGCCAAAATTGAATAATCCCCGCAGGCGAAAACGTACGAACGTATCCAGGCCGGAGCGAACACGGACACCGACATCGGTATTGGCGCGCAGCCATTCGGTGGAGAGTTGGATGTAACGCAGGCCGAGGGATTGTTCTTGTGCCTGCACGGCTTCTATTACTGTGTTGTCGGCGTTTGCATTTTCTTCGGGGTCGCTTTCGAATAGAAGTTTCAACCGTTTTTGTGTATTGGGCAGGGTGAGTTTGCCTTGCAGGCTGGTTTTATAACGTGGTTCATAGCCTTCTTCACTGATTTGCAACAGATTCAGCTTGAGGCGGCTGTTTTGTGATTCATCGTAGATGCGGTCATCACCAAAAAAATTGTCCAGCCAGTTGGCAAATTCGGTTACCCGGTGTGAAACAGCGTTACGTGTGCTGTCCAGGGGTTCCAGCAGGGAAATATGCGGTTCTGTCGTATTTTCTGTTGGGTCTTTATTGCTTTCCTCGCTGGCATGCAGCGGTGATGAATAAAAAAGGGGGAGCGAAAAAAACAGAGCCACGCAATAGTGGGTGATGGTCGACAGTGATACGGTATTGGCGGAGGACGGTTGTACCACGTTTTGTGCATTCTCTAATGACTGGAGCAGATTCCAAGCCTACGGTGGAATGACGACCGATTCAAAAATTTGTGCTGTGCTGGTTTGCGGCACGCTTGGGGAAATGGGGCTGTCCCGCCGATTGTATCTGCCGGGCAGGGGTGGGTGTGGTATGTCCGGCCAAGAAGGTGGTTAGCTACAGCCTTTGGGACGTGGCAGTCCGGCAATTTTGTTGGCCGATTTTACCAGGCCGTAAGGGAACAGGGAGTAGATGTATTTGCTGTCACTGCGGTCTTTGCCGTATTTTTTTCTCATGATCTTGGAAAAGGCGCGGGGCTCACATACCTTGCCGTTTTCTTCAAAAAAATTACGGGCTTCGTTGATGATGTCCCAGTGTTCGTCGGTGAGTTCCACTTTTTCATTTTTGGCAATTTCGTAAGCGAGAGCTTCGCTCCATTCGCTTAGATTTTCCAACCATCCGGCTTCGCTAAGCTCAATGATCCTGCCGTTTATCTCTACCTGCATGATTGGCTCCAACGGTTTTGCGTTGCCGGGGCAACATAAAGGGCTTTGTTCGCCATTTTAGATAACCTAGCGATTTAGTCAACTATCCCTGTTGGGGGGGGGGTGAAGGGTCGGCGTGAATTAAGGACTCAAAATGCCCGGTCAAAAACCGGAAAAAACCATCGCAAACCTGCATTCTTTTCAGTTTGCTGCGGGGTGGTTTATGGCGCATTCTGGTGTTTGAGCAGGTAGTCTTTGGCTTGATTGATTTTAGTGGCCAGATAGGTGGAGCCGCCACGATCCGGGTGAAGCTTGTGAATCAGCCGTCGGTGGGCCTGGATAATTTCCGCTTTGCTGGCTTTGGCTTCCACGCCCAGAATGTCACAGGCTTCGGCGGCGGACATGCCGTGTTCCGGCGGGGTTTCACGGGGGCCGCCACTGTCTGTTTGTGTGCGCCAGCCGCTGTGATGGCGGTCGAGGTAGGCTGCCAGCAGGGCGGCGGAGCGTGGATCGGTGCTGCATTCCTGTAGCAGACGCAGCAGTTCATCCAGCGTCAGTTTGCTGAGAAACTGCCCTTCGAAAGCGCCGTCCAGTATTTCGCCATCCAGATTGCCTGTGCGAATATCCAGGCTGACTCTCAGGAAGCGGGTTTCCAGTGTGGAAAACGGGCTGCGTTGCTGACCGAAGGCGCCACCTGCCTGGCCGGCCGCTCCGCCCAGCAGACCCCGCACCATGGGCAGAAAACGCAGCAGCGTCAATCCCCGCCTCAGGAAGGGCAGGGCTGCCGCCCCGATGACAAATATCCAGTTGAGACGGCCGGTGAGGGCGAGAAAGGCAAGCACGAGCAGAGCGAGAAGCAGTCCGGCACGCTTGGCCGTGGTGATCACCTGTTTGGGAGGGGTGCGCACAAACCAACGCACCAGCAGCCAGGCGACGAGGATAACGGCTATGAGGATGACAAGACGGGACACGGAAGAGGTTATTTGGGTACGGGTCTGATAAGCGATGCGGCCTGTTTGGCGCGTTGGCGGGCATCATTGGCGCTGTGGGTGGTGCCGCCACCGCCGTAAGCCAGAGCCACACCCATGCGGCGGCGCATGAAGGCCTCGGGTTTACCGAACAAACGTAATTCGGTTTGCTGAACGCGCAATGCGTCGGCGAGGCCTTCAAAAGCAATGCCGGCCTGTTCGTGCTCGCCATAAATAACTGCGCTGGCTCCGGGCTCGCGCAGGCGGGTGTCCACCGGCAGGCCGAGAATGGCGCGGGCATGCAGTTCAAATTCATTTTGCGCCTGGGTCACCATGGTGACCATGCCGGTGTCGTGCGGCCGCGGGCTGACTTCACTGAACCAGACCTCGTCGCCCTTGATGAACAGTTCCACCCCAAACAGGCCACGGCCACCAAGATTGTCGGTTATGTCTTTGGCTATTTGCCGGGAGCGCGCCAGGGCTATTTCACTCATGAGCTGGGGCTGCCAGCTTTCCACGTAGTCACCTTGTTGTTGCAGGTGGCCAATGGGGTCACAAAAATAGGTTTGCAGCTTGCCTTGTGCATTCAGTGCGCGCACGGTGAGCTGGGTGATTTCAAAATCAAAGCGGATCATTTCTTCCACAATCACCCGGGTCTGCGACACACGACCGCTGCTGATGGCGTGGTCCCAGGCTGCGGCCACATCGTCCCGGGTGTGTATGGTGGACTGACCCTTGCCTGATGATGACATCACTGGTTTGATGATGCAGGGATAACCTACGCCACCCTCAATGGCTAGCGGTAATTCATTCAGCGAATCGGCAAAGGCATAACGTGAAGTGGGTATTTCCAGTTCTTCCGCGGCCAGTCGGCGAATGCCTTCGCGATTCATGGTCAATTGTGTGGCGCGTGCAGTGGGTATTATCTGTGTCAGGCCATCGGCCTCGATTTCTGCCAGCATGCCGGTGGCGATGGCCTCGATTTCCGGCACGATAAAATGGGGTTTTTCCTGCTCAATCAGTGTGCGCAATGCGTTACCATCGGTCATATCAACGGTATATGCACGGTGTGCCACCTGTTGTCCCGGCGCATTGTCGTAGCGATCCACGGCAATGACTTCCACGCCCAGGCGTTGCAGGGCGATGATGATTTCTTTGCCCAGTTCGCCGCTGCCCAGCAACATTACGCGCAGTGCGCTATGGGAAAGAGGGGTGCCTATTTTCATGTGGGGCCCTGGTTTTTTTTCAGTTTAGGTTTGTAATGACCGAAAAAAATGGTTGATAACATCGGTCTGTGGTTGCGTACAACTATCAGTGTCACGCAGGTTGTGCAATTCATCCAGTAATGGTTGACGCAGACCGGGCATAAACATCAAGTCGGCCATGATGTTGTCAAAAGCCCCCTGGCCGGCATCACAAAGGGCCAGGTTACATAAAAAAGCACGGCGGATGTCTTCCTGTGCGAGACATTGCCAGGCCCGTCCGGCAATGGTGGCCAGCACTTCCACGTTGCGCCCACTATTGCTGCCCAGCACAGAGTGGAGGGCGGTGATGAGTGTCTGTTGATCACTGCCGTGGGACAGGCCACGAATAGCGGCGGCAACGGTATTGGCGGCAATGTCGGCATCGGTCTCTTGCAGGGCCGTTGTTATGCGCGCCGATAAGGCGGCGCTCAGGGCAGGGTCGATGACTTCGTTTTCCAGGCAGCTGCATAATGCTGCAAACGGTGTGATGGGCAATTGTGGAATGGCTTTGATCAAGGTCGCCAGATTGTCGTTTTCGTCGAGGCGGGTGGCGACATCGGCGATGCCTTGCAGGCCAACAAAATTCCATTGCTCGAAGCCATTGCTGCCGGTGAAATAATCAGCGGCGTGGGCGTAAAACTGACTGGCCGGCTGGCCGAGCTGTTTGGCGACCCTGGCGTGAAAGCAGGCCATGCGGTCTTCACGCGGGGTGAAACCGTGGGGGTTGTCTTCCGGCATGTTGGGTGGGCTTTGCGTGGATTCGGGATTATGTTTGGCGAGCGCCTGTTCCGCCAGCCGTTCCACCATGCGCCGCAGAAAATCATCACGCGCGGCCTGTTGCAGCAGTCCCTGTTCGTCCAGTGGAAATTTCAGAAACCAGATTTGCTGGTCGCTGTTGGTGGTATCGCTGTTTTCGTAATAAAACAATACAGCCAATGAGGCGCTGCGCAAAAATGGCTGCGGATAGGCTTGCTGCTGGCGTTCGATGGCCAGCATGTCGGCAGCCGGGATTTTCACCAGGCGACGGCCCATGTCGTAAAATTGTACCAAGGCGCCGGTTTGTTGCAGAAACTCACTCAGAGTCTGCGGAAGAGGATTTCTGTCAGTCATGGGTGCGATTTTATCAAACGTATGCGCATTCTGCTGGTCTGTTTGAGTTGAGGCCGGTTTTTTTCTCAAACGGGCCTTTCTGTTGTTGGCCGTGGCGTGGGTTGGGGTTGGTAACGAACAGTAATGTTGCGCATCTTGTTTTTACAGGAATAAAAATGAGCCGTTGCAATGATATGCGGAAAAAGGGGATGCCTACAAATGGTGCTATGACCGGTATAAAAGTGGATACAGCAGACGCGACGACAGATGTTGGGGCAGCCCAGGTACAGCCGATTCGCTGGATTAGTTCTTTGCGTACCCAGATCAGTTTGGCGCTGGCTTTGCTGGCCGCTGCGTTTACCAGTACGGTGGTGTTTACACTGTACGAAGTCGGATTGCGCAAGCATGATTACGCCATTCTTAATCTGGCCGGGCAGTTGCGTGTAACCAGTCAGTCCATGGCCGGGCAGGCGTTGCATTATCGACAGGCCACCGGCAGCCTGGCAGAAAACGCTGTGGCCAATGGCGGGCCATCGACGTTTGCGCGTGACCTGAATCACCAAGTGCAACTGTTTGACAGGATCATCAAAGCCTTCGAAGAGCGAAGCCTGCCGCCGGAGTTGACGGGGCGTGCGGAGGTTCTCGACTGCAACTGGGATGAGGAGGCCGTTGCGCAGCTCGAAACCACGGCGCGTTTTTGGCGGACCTACCGCCAGAAGTTGTTACGGGTATGGGGAAAATCCCGTTCGAAGATGGGTGAGACTTTACAACTGACCGCGCAATATGTGTTGGACCATGATGAAGCTTTGCAAGGTGCGGCCACGGATCTTACCCATGCCTTTCAGCATATGATGGAAAACAAATTGCGCCTGCTGAAGCAGGTTAATCAGGCCGCGTTGTTATTCATGGTCATGTTGCTGGCGTTTATCCTGGCGCTGTTGTATCGCAAGGTGCTGCACCCGCTGAAGCTGACTTTGGCCGGATTCAACCGGGTATGGCGAGGGGAACTGGGGTATCAGGTGCCGGTTACCACGGACAACGAAATCGGCCAGATGACACAGGGGTTCAATCATTTGTCACGGCGGCTGGATACCCTGTTCCGACTCACCGACCGTATAAATCATGGCACCAGTCTCAGCGATACCCTGTGTTTTATTTTTGAAGAATTCCGGGGATTTCTGCCGTTGGACTGGGTGGGTATGTTATCGGTTTTGCCGGACAAACGTAGCGTGTCACTGGAGCGCATGCACACGGTTGCCGTTGCGCACCCACAAGCGGGCCTGTTACGTGAAGGCAAAATGTTTGCTGATCCTGCGGCGGATTTTGACGTGTTACTGCGGGCTGCCCGGCCTCTGCCGATCCCTCACCTGGATGAGTATGCGCAGCAACACCCGGAAGCTGAATTTGCAATGCAGTTACAGCAGGAAGGTTTTGGTGCGGCGGTATATTTACCGCTTTCCAGTACGCCGGACGGTGGCATGATGCTGGTATTTGCCACGCGCCAGCCCTGTGCGTATACGGAGGAGCATCTGGAATGGCTGACGAATATCGCAGGTCAGGTGGCGCACAGTGTGGAGCGCACTGTGGTAATGGAAGATCTGGTGATTTCTGCGGTATCGGGTCTGGCCAAACTGGCGGAAAGCCGTGACCCGGAAACCGGTGATCACCTGGTGCGCATGAGCCTGTACTCGGTCATTATTGCCGAGCAGCTGGCGGGTGACAGTGAATACGGGGCGCAATTAAACAGCAATACCATTCGTGATATTTTTCGTTTTGCACCCATGCATGATATCGGTAAGGTGGGTATCAAGGATGAAATTCTGCTTAAGCCGGGTCGGTTGACCGCCGGAGAGCGTGCCGAGATGGAAAAACACCCCGGTATTGGGGGGCAGGTGTTACGACGCAGCGAGGCGCAAATGAATGCCCATGGCCATAGTATTTTTACAGTGGGTATTGAGATTGCTGAGTGCCACCATGAAAAATTTGATGGCAGTGGCTATCCCAACGGACTTGCGGGGCAGGATATTCCCTTGTCCGCACGCATCGTTGCTGTTGCTGACGTATTTGACGCACTCACCAGCAAGCGTCCTTACAAAGAGGCATGGTCCATCGAAAAGGCCATGGCCGTGTTGCGCGAAGACGCCGGCGGGCATTTTGATCCGTTGGTGATTGCCGCTGCTGAGCGATCACTGCCACGCATGCTGGATGTTTACGAGCGACTCAAGCATGTCTGAATATGGCTGGTGCGGTTTCTATTGCCTCTGTTTTGCTTCGCTGACGCGCAAATTGCGTTCACAAAACTCGGTGTTATCCAGTTGACTGATGGCTTCGTGCGCGGCGTTGCTTTCCATTTCCACGAAGGCATAACCCCGTGGCCGGTGAGTGGTGCGGTCCATCATGATGCGCACGGAATTGACCTGTCCATACTGTGAAAATAATGCGTGCAGTTCACCACGTTTTGCACGGTAGGCGAGATTGCCAACATAGAGACTGGTGGTGTTGCCAGGCTGGGCGGCGGTAGTGTGTGAGGTGTGGTCTGCCGTGGGTGCGCGGCGTGGTGTCGATACAGCAGCCCGGCTGCAAGTGCCAATCAGATGCCCGATGAGCAGCCCTGCACCCAATACGAGCAAGCCATTGCCTATCAGGTTTTGTGTTTGCAGAATCCAGTAAACCAGACCAGCGACGGGTATTGTAATGAGCAGACTGCCAAAATAAACAGTGGGGGACGGGGTTTTGAAGGTCATTTTTTTAATCACCACATGAAAAATATGGAACAGTGAATATGTAATCGTGACGTGCACGTTAAAGCACGCCGCTACGAGCAGCGGCTTTATACCAGATGTGGGGAATTTATTCGAGCCCGAACAGGTTCGATGT
>DROS01000052.1 GCA_011321815.1 Gammaproteobacteria bacterium | reverse complement strand
GAGCGCCCGAAGGGTTGGCCTGTCAGCGTCCATGGCGGCGTTGCTCCTCTTGCAAAGGACGACGGCCATTCGCTGCGAGGAGCGTCTTGCCCTGAACGCTGACAGACCAACTGAATCCCAATTTATCACCTTGAAAGAGTACTAGCTATAGCATCAAGTATTGTTTATAACTTTATGTCATCTATGAACTTTTTGACCCCATCCAGCCAGGAGTGCTCTTTCGGACTGTGTTTTTTGGCGCCATGATCACTCATGGTTTCATCAAAGTGCTTTAGCAGTTCTTTTTGCTTGCTGCTGAGGTTCACCGGGGTTTCAATCTGTACCCGACACAGCAAATCACCCACTGGACCACCCCGCACGGATTTCACGCCTTTACCGCGCAACTTGAACATTTTGCCGGTCTGTGTTTCCGGTGGAATTTTCAATTTGACCTTGCCATTAAGGGTGGGCACTTCCAGCGAACCACCGATGGCTGCTGTGACAAAGCTGATGGGCACTTCGCAATACAAATTGTTTTCATCACGCACAAACAGTGGATGTTCTTTCACCGTGATTTGTACATAAAGATCACCACTGGGTGCGCCACGCTCACCGGCTTCGCCTTCGCCACTGAGGCGAATCCGGTCACCATTATCGACACCCGCTGGCACTTTCACCGACAAGGTTTTGTGTTCCTGGGTGCGACCCTGACCGCGGCAACTGCCGCAGGGATTTTTGATTATTTGCCCCACACCCTGACATTGTGGGCAGGTTTGTTGCAACGAAAAGAAACCCTGTTGCATGCGTACCTGACCCACGCCACCGCAGGTTGTACATTGCTCGGGTTTGGAGCCTTTTTTGGCGCCGCTGCCACCACAGGTGGAACAGGTCACCGAAGTGGGAACGCGAATCTTCACCGTAGTGCCACGCACGGCATCTTCCAGACTCAGTTCCAGATTGTACCGCAGGTCGGCTCCCCGTCGCGCACGCTGCTGGCCGCCGCCCGGGCCACCACCACCGCTGAAGATATCGCCAAACACGTCACCAAAAATATCACTGAAGCTGGCACCCCCACCAGGATGCCCGCCCCCCATGCCGGCATCCACACCGGCATGACCAAACTGGTCATAGGCTGCGCGTTTTTGTGCATCGCCCAAAACCTCGTAGGCCTCTTTGGCTTCCTTGAATTTCTCTTCTGCCGCAGAGTCATCCGGATTACGGTCCGGGTGGTGTTTCATCGCCAACCGTTTGAAAGCCTTTTTCAGTTCTGCCTCGCTGGCGTTACGTTGTACGCCCAGCACTTCATAATAGTCACGTTTAGACATCTTTAAATTCAGCCAGTTATAAGGTTAATCAATAAACTACATTAAACTCGGGCACGGCAAGTGGTTACATTCGCAGCACCCCGGTTTAATTACGCCCCGGATGCGGAAACGCGACAGAGGGAAAATCCCGCTGCCGCGCCGCTGTTACTCCTGGACACACGCCTCACAGGCCTGCGCCCATACCGGTTTATTTTTTGCTGTCGTCCTTCACTTCTTCAAACTCGGCATCAACAACATCATCGTTGGCCGTATTATTGGCTTCGGCACCCGCGTCAGCAGCACCTTCGGGCTGGTCGGTTTTTGCCTGTTGTGCATAGGCACGCTCGGCCATTTTACCGGATGCTTCAACCAGCGCTTTGGTTTTGGCTTCAATGTTGTCTTTGTCATCGCCTTTCATGGCTTCTTCCAGCTCACTGATCGCTTTTTCGATAGCCTCTTTTTCACCCGCCTCCAGTTTGTCATCACCCATTTCTTTCATGGATTTCTGGGTGGCGTGAATCATGTTGTCCGCCTGATTACGGGCATTTACCAACTCGTGGAAATTGGCGTCTTCCGCGGCATGGGCTTCGGCATCCTGCACCATTTTCTGGATATCCTCGTCCGACAAACCGCTGGAGGCTTTGATCACGATGGACTGTTCCTTGCCTGTGGCTTTGTCTTTGGCCGATACATTGAGGATACCGTTAGCGTCAATGTCAAACGTCACTTCAATCTGCGGCACACCACGTGCAGCTGGCGGAATGTCAGATAAGTCAAAACGTCCCAGCGATTTGTTGCCGGACGCCACTTCACGTTCACCCTGCAATACATGCACGGTTACCGCAGTCTGATTGTCTTCCGCCGTGGAAAACACCTGCTGCGCCTTGGTGGGGATCGTGGTGTTTTTGTCGATGAGCTTGGTCATCACGCCGCCCATGGTTTCGATGCCCAGACTCAGCGGGGTCACGTCCAGCAGCAACACATCTTTTACATCACCACCCAACACACCACCCTGAATTGCGGCGCCTATTGCCACGGCTTCATCAGGATTCACGTCACGGCGTGGTTCTTTGCCAAAAAATTCCTTTACCTTTTCCTGCACCATGGGCATGCGGGTCTGACCACCCACAAGAATCACATCGTCGATGTCCTGCGCTCCCAGGCCTGCATCGCTCAATGCCGTACGACAGGGGGCGATACTGCGTTCCACCAGATCTTCTACCAGAGACTCCAGTTTGGCGCGGGTCAGCTTGATGTTCAGATGCTTGGGACCGCTGGCATCGGCAGTAATATACGGCAGATTAACGTCAGTCTGGTTCGTGGAAGACAGTTCGATCTTGGCTTTTTCTGCGCCTTCTTTCAGACGTTGCAGCGCCAGAGGGTCGTTACGCAGATCCACGCCCTGGTCCTTCTTGAATTCATCCACGAGATAGTCGATCAAGCGCTGATCAAAATCTTCACCACCGAGGAAAGTGTCACCATTGGTTGACAACACTTCTACCTGATGCTCACCATCAATATCGGCCAGTTCGATAATGGAAATATCAAACGTACCACCGCCCAGATCATAAACAGCGACTTTACGGTCACCTTCTTTTTTATCCATGCCAAAGGCCAGCGCCGCAGCAGTGGGTTCGTTAATGATGCGTTTGACATCCAGGCCCGCAATCTTACCGGCATCTTTGGTGGCCTGACGTTGGGAGTCGTTAAAATAGGCCGGCACGGTAATCACCGCCTCGGTCACTTCTTCACCAAGATAATCCTCGGCGGTTTTTTTCATTTTTTGCAACACCCGTGCTGAAATCTCCGGGGCAGCCATTTTTTTACCGTGAGCTTCCACCCAGGCATCGCCGTTGTCAGCCTTGATGATTTTGTACGGTACCAGATCAATGTCTTTTTGTACTTCATCATCCGTGAAACGACGCCCGATGAGGCGCTTCACCGCATACAGAGTATTGGCAGGGTTGGTTACAGCCTGACGCTTGGCCGGCGCACCGACAATAACATCGTTGTCATCCGTAAAAGCCACCACTGAAGGTGTCGTGCGATCACCTTCTGCGTTTTCGATGACGCGGGGCTCGCCACCCTCCATCACCGCAACACACGAGTTTGTGGTTCCCAAGTCAATGCCGATAATTTTTCCCATGGCTCCAGTTCTCCGCTTGTTTCTTTAAAAGGTCGTTTAAAATCAGGAATTCAGTATCAATTTCGATACGTGCTTAACTTGTACAGGTAGGTATGGGCGAAAAACCCTAATTCAAGCCTGTTCATTGATATGATTGCCGGACTCACTGTCCGACGTTTTTTCTGCTACGGCTTTTGACACCACCACCATGGCGGGACGCAACAGGCGCTCATTAAGCTGATAACCTTTTTGCATCACCGCTATGACGGTATTGGGTTTGTGATCGGCGCTTTCCTGGATGGACATGGCCTGGTGTTTGTCAGGGTCAAAAGTATCCCCGATGGGATCAACCGCTTCGATGCCAAATTTTTCCAGCGCAGTGGTGAGCATTTTGAGCGTCAGCGCAGTGCCTTCTTTTAGTTGTGCCGTTGCGTCGCTGTTTTCCGTAACGCCGTCGGCCGCCGTCAGCCCCATTTCAAGGCTGTCCTTGATGGGCAACAATTCCAGGGCGAACTTTTCCAGGGCAAATTTATGGGCGTTTTCCACGTCTTGTTTGGCGCGCCGACGGGTGTTTTCCATGTCAGCCTTGACTCGCAGCAACTGGTTCCAATGTTCATCCGCCTTGGCGCGTGCATCTTCCAGCAATGGCATCAGGTCGTCGGCGGCAACCTCTTCCACCCTGCCTTCCACAGCTTCATCAGTTGCTTCAGCCCCGGCTGCATTTTCCTCTGCTACTGTTTTTTCGGATATGGTTTCGTCTTTCGCCATGCCTTCTTCTCCACTTTCTATAAATAGTGCTAATTATTTCTTACAGGACATACTCAACAGACACATCACACGCCTGGGCAGAATATGCGGGCTAATTCCGCTGATTCAAGACCGTGCCCAATAATTTTGCGGTGACATTCACCACAGGGATGATGCGATCATAAGCCATGCGCGTAGGGCCGATGACACCCAGTACACCCAGCACTTCGTCGTTGGCAGAATACGGGGTTGTTACCACACTGCAATTATCCAGCGCCTCGTAGCCGGATTCGTGGCCAATAAAAATCTGCACCCCCTGGGCATGCAGGGATTTATCCAGCAAATCGAGGATGCCCTGCTTTTCACTGAAGGCATCAAACAGTTGGCGCAGGCGCGGCACATCGGCCATTTCTTCGTAGTCCATGAGATTGGTTTCGCCAGCCATGACGTAGTCCTGTGCACTGCCGGCGTCGTCCCCCGCGCTGTCTTCCACAAAAACCTTGTGCGCCATTTCGATAGCCGAACGCATCAGCCGGTCCATACTGGCCTGTGCGTTTTCCATCTCTTTGAGCAGATCATGCCGCACGGTGTTGAGGTTTCGGCCCATGAATTGAGCGTTGAGATAATTGGCGATATGCTCCAGCTCCGGCAGCGTATAGGTTCGCGAGGTGTGGATCACCCGGTTTTGCACATCCTTTTCGTTGAACACCAGAATCGTCAGCACGCGGTTTTCCGACAGGGGCAGAAACTCGATCTGACGCAGCGCCGCCGGCTTCTGCGTGGGCAACATCACTACACCCGCCATTTGTGTAAACCCGGAAAGCAGCGACGAGGCCGACTCCACCAGCTGCGAAACATCAGACTGCGGCGTCAGCGTGCTGGCCAGCGTTTGCACTTCCGTGGAAGCCAGCGGCTTGATGGTGAGCAGATTATCAATGAACATGCGATAACCCTGCTCGGTGGGTACCCGGCCTGCTGAGGTGTGGGGTGCGCTCACCAGCCCCAGTCGCTCCAGATCCGCCATTACATTACGTACGGTGGCCGAACTGAGTTCCAGCCCGGCATCCTGTGCCAGCGCCTTGGACCCCACAGGTTGCCCTTCACGAATGTAGCGCTCAATCAGCGTTTTCAGCAGCAGCTGGGCGCGCTCATTAATGATGGTCTCGTCCGCCACAGGTTCATTATTTGTCTGATCACTCACTGCTGGCTCTCCGCCGTTATTAACCATTCCACCCTGCAATGTTATACGCCTGGGATTTTCAGGTACACACTCGTTTTTTTATATTTTATCGCGCATGCCCCCCGTGTGGAAACGCATATACCCGTGGCGTTTGGAATTATGTGCCGGACAGTACATTTTCTGACCATGGTATTCACGGGAGGTTTGCCCTTGCTCTTCTGATCAGGTAGCCTCGGCGGGCCGTCGTTACAACGGCTATGCTAACTCCGCCAAGCACTGAACACGGAAGTGTGATGAGACTCAGCATCGAACCAACACATTACAGAAACGCCACACCATTCAGCTATCCTTCTGTGTGTTTAATTCCTGTTTTTTCGGATAAAAGTCCATTCCCGGGCCAGCTCCTGTCCCTGCCAATAGGACATATTTTAAAACCGCAACATCAACCCACCACTGCTTTCTGAAACTATGAGTAGAGCCGGTGGAGCCATGTTTGATTTCCCATTAAACCCGTAAAACATAATTTATTTCAGGATATAAAATGAATAAAAAGAAGCTCACAAAAAATAGTGTTTTAACCGTTATGCTGATGATATCACTGGTGATGGTAGCCTGCGGCGCAAAGCCCGTGGACAAGCAAAAGAATACTTCTTTGAGCTGGAAAATACCGAACGACATAAAAACACCGGAAACCATCAACACTGAAACGCTCCAACGGGCTTTTGACGAATTTTCCTGGGAGAGTTTTATTGCACTCAACTGGCCCGCCAATAAAAACGGCACACCTGACAAAAGACAAATTATCGGTCAAAAGGACACAAAAGCTGTCTGGGAGCATTGGCTGCATACAACCGATATTTTTCTGCCCGATGGTGGAACACCGGTAGCCTGGGGAGGAAGCATCAATACCGCTGACTACTGCACAAACACAGTAAAAACACCCGATAAAATCAAGTTTTTACGCAAAGGAAAAAAAGTATCTGATTTTCTGATCCTGGCCACTGAGCCAATGGATACTGGCCCATTGATTGACCTGAATGGCCAATATGTCCAATACGAGATCAATCTCAATAAAAACATGTATGACTACATCAAAGGCCACGAACTTTATAACGTTGAAGGGCAACAGCAATTTGCGGCCGCCAAAAAAACCGTCAACTTTGATTCTGGTACAAATACAAGCCCTGACTCCCCGGGGAAAGTTGGCGCCATTATGGTTAAAGCCGCCTGGAAAGTGCTCGGTAAAAATGATGATCCATCCCGCTTCCATACGGTAAAAGCCCTGATATGGTCCAACCCTGCGGAAAAAGGCGATGGGTCATGCCGGGTTGAAAATGTGGGCCTGGTCGGTTTCCACATCGCGCACAAAACAGAAAGCGCGCCGCAATGGGTTTGGTCAACCTTTGAACAAGTTGATAATGCGCCGGAAACCGCCAGCCTTCCGTGTGACGGTACCTATAATTTTCACAACTGCTCATGTGCCAACTGCCCCATCAACAAAATGGCCAAACAGCCCTGGAACCCGGACAAGAGTGGGCAGACACCGACACAGGTAACACGCATTGTCCCCATCACGGAAGCAACCAAACAACTGAATACCTATTATCAAAATCAGTTAAAACAGGTCAATGCACATACGCCCTGGCAGTACTACATGCTGGTAAGTACACAATGGCCCACCAAACCGGGAGACCCCACCAGTTTCCAAAACCCGGACCCAAAAGGCAGCCCGGCGCCAATGGTGCTTTCAAATACAACGCTTGAAACATTTACCCAGGGGGTTGTGCCACAAATCGGAACATCATGTATCGACTGTCACTTCAGCGCAACCAACAGCGTGGGCCAGTGGACAGACTTCACTTACACCCTTGGCATGGCATCAAAAAAAATAAAAAAGGAGCAAAAGCAATGACAACCCGTATGCAGACATTTGTTGCGCTATCAGAAGCACTGACAGGAATATCAAAAAGTGTGCTGGCACCGGCAGTAACAAATTTTGATTTACCAACAACGTATTTTAATGCCGCAGAACAAAAATTTGCGGATGACTTTGGTCGCTTGCTTGATGCTTTTCAAGCGCTGCTCGACAATGGACAGTCAGCGGAGGATGCCGTTACAACAATGATGGAAAACGACATATATGCCCCCATCGCCCAGCAAATCAATTTTTTATGGTACATGGGAGGCTGGGCAGTGGTCACCGATTTTGGCACACAGACACAAAATCTTTCACCTGTCACCTATCAAAAAGGAATGGTCTGGCAGGTAATGCAATCCCATCCCATGGGATACTCCGTTTCACGTTACGGTTATTGGGGGCAAGAGCCCGCCCCGCTTAATGACTACATTGGAAAGGGGGAGTAATGGCCATGTCAAAAAAACAATATGACTATATCATCGTAGGTTCCGGTATTGCGGGCGCCATTCTTGCCAATGAACTTGGAAAACAAGGAAAGGAAGTACTGATCATAGAAGCAGGTCCTGGAATATCCCAGGGTCGCAACGAATATTTAAAAACCTATTTTGAAGCAAACATGAAGACCCCCAGCTCACCCTACCCTCCATTGATCACGGAAAACAACAACCCCGATACACCTTCTGATCCATCAAAGCAAAACACCCCCCGGCCCACCATACCCGGCGTTATCAACTGGTCAGACCCATCAAAAAGCTATCTGACTTACGACACAAAAACAAGCCGGGCATTTGCCAGTGGTTACGAACGCATCGGTGGTGGTACAACATGGCACTGGTTGGGAACCTCATTACGTTTTCTGGAAAGTGATTTCACCATGGAATCAACCTACGGCGTGGAAGTCAACTGGCCTATCAGGTATAGCGATCTGGAACCGTATTACGCCAAGGCCGAAGAAGGCATCGGCGTTGCAGGAAACACAGCAAGCCAGGAAGCCTATGGCGTTAAATTCCCGGAGGGCTATCAGTATCCAATGCCAGCGGTGGAACTATCAATGGTGGATGATATGTTCAGCACCAGGCTGGCAGGAATGCCACCAATTGATAAGGCAGCGGTTTTTGTTTCACCCACTCCCCAGGGACGATTGACCCAGATCCGGCAATCTGAAAAAAGGCCGCAGTGCGCCGGCAATACCAGCTGTATTCCCATATGCCCGATCCAGGCCAAATACGATGCAACCATTACACTCAAAGAAGCCCTGCAACACGAAACGGTAGAAATCATATATCAAACTGTTGTTACCAGTGTTGAAATTGACCAGGCCACACAAGATATTTCGGCGGTCAATTATGTCCAGTATGAAGAAAAAAACGGCCCCCAAACCGGCTCCGGCTCTTTCAGTGCCAAAAATTACATCCTGGCGGCCCACGCCATTGAAACGCCCAAAATCCTGCTCAACTCCCCTAATCCCGGCCTCAAGACCAATTCCACACAGGATGATGCCACAATCGAAAAATGTGCCGCGAACAGCAGCGGCCTCGTTGGCGCCAATCTGATGGATCACACCATGTATCTGGCCTGGGGACTGAGTGAGGAACCGGTATTCCCGTTCAGAGGACCACTCTCAACATCCGGAATTGAATCAATGCGTGACGGCGAGTTCCGTAAAAAACGGGCCGCATACAGGATTGAAATCGGTAACGAAGGATGGAACTGGGCAACCGGTGATCCACAAAACACCCTGGGTGATTTGATCTTTGGTACTGATTTCACACAGATGAACCCAAAGAAAGAGAAACTTTTTGGCAAGGCCATGGTTGATAAATTAAATAATATTTATACCCGTCAGATTCGCCTTGGTTTCCTCATCGAACAATCACCCTGTCCTGATAATCGCGTTACCCTGTCGAAAACGGAAACAGACAATCTGGGCATACCCCGCCCCAAAATTCAGTACACCTTGTCAGAGTATACAAAAAACGGATTTCTATCCGCGAAAAAAACCGCCTCTGCAATTTTCAAACAAATTGGCGCAACTGAATACACCGTCGCACCGCCATCAACAACCAACCCGGCCCAGAACGGAACCTACTTTCAATACAAAGGCGAAGACTTCGTATTTTATGGTGCGGGACATGTTGTGGGTACAACAACCATGGGAAGTGATTCATCAACATCCGTATTGAACAGTGACTTACAAAGCTGGGACCATGCCAATCTGTATATTATCGGCAGCAGCGTGTTTCCCACCATAACCACGGCCAATCCAACGCTTACCATTGCTGCATTAACGTACAGGCTGGCAGATCATTTGCTGGGAAAAAATTAAAACCCCGGCCATTGCAAAAGCTTGAACAGAGGCAACCGTTGCGGCTGTATTTTGACAGCCGCAACATTATTGCGCCCACATCAAACTCAACAAGGGTTAAAAAATGATTAAACGATTTTTCTCGGTTTCTGTTATTTCAGCAACGTTACTTTTGTTGCCGCTGGTGGGCCACTCAAAATCAAACATCAGTGAAGTTAAAAGCTTTACCGAAATGTATAAAAAATACATAAAAAATCTCAAACATCCTGAGAGAACATTGTTGGTTATGGATAATGATGACACATTAACCATGATGAGCTGCCCTGACAAAACAAAACCGGAAACCTGTCAGTATTTGGGCAGCGCCGCGTGGTTTTCCTGGCAGGAATCGCAGGTAAAAATAAAGGCTCAACCTCGTGTGGCTGACTCATTTTCAGAGCTGTTAGTCGCCGCAGACCTTCTGTTTTCCATTAATAACATGACGTATACCGCCACTGACGTTCCCGGCATTCTAAATGAAATCACTCATTCCGGCATACGCTTGTTAGTGGAAACTGCCAGAGGGAATTCCAATGTCTCAGCCACAGAACGACAGTTTTCAAATATCGATACCGACAATAAAAAATACAGCAGCCTGTTATCTTTTATCAGCAACCAGTCTCTGAATTTTGGTGAGCCGGAAACCGCAAGCAAAGCAAGTCCCTATCTGCCCTGTAAGGCAGAAAAAGAAAAGACACATTGGAAACCCATCACCTATCAACAGGGGATAATGTACTTATCCGGGCAGGACAAGGGAAAAATACTTAAATGTATGCTCAATAGATACAATGCCCAGGAAAATGTCACACCTGTTTCCAATATTATTTTTATTGATGATACAAAAGCCAACGTCAAAAAAGTACACAGCGCATTCAAAAATGATCAAAACTATACGATGTCTGCACTGCATTACACGGCCCTGTCCAGCCATAAAAAGGCGCTTACCAAAGGAATAATGGCGGACACATATCAACATAACGCAATGAAACGCTGGAATATGATTAAACATGCGCTTGAAAACAGCCTGCAAAATCCGGTGCTACCTTGACGAAACTGTTTTTTTCCTATCCTTTGTCAACACACCGGGTTTAAGTATTTGTCATTAATAAACCACCCCGCAGAAAACTGACAGGGGATTAATGTCACCCCGGCGAAGACCGCCTCCCAAGGGGTGGTTTCTCCCGCCCGGATTATCACCATTCACCGGATTCAGCGCAGTACCCCAGAAATTATTTTTTCACCATACGTCATTTGACGTACCCCCCTGTGCCACATGACGGATTCTACCCCGGTCAGTGCCTCTATAGACTCAGGCATCGAGAAAGCTGTCTGGGGAGATTATCTGCTGCTTTCTTTTAATCCGCATTTTGACCTTTAAACCGGCCATGGGCCATAGCTACAGGAAACCAGCAATGCAAAAGAAAAATATAATCGGGAGATCGTTACTGATCGGTAGCCTGCTTACCATCGGTGCTACACCGGTACTGGCTGGTGGGAAAATCGTCATTGACGATACCCGCTGGATCAGTGTCGGTGCAGGTATTCGCACGTCCATCGCGTCGGTGAGTGATGCCGCTCCCGACGGCACCAGCAGCGCCAGTAATTTTAATCTGGAGAATATACGTCTGTATATCTCCGGTCAGGCGACCAAAGATTTTAAATTCTATTTTGGCACAGAAAGAATGTGGGACGGAGAATATGGCGTGCTGGATGCCATCATCCAGTATGAACCGAGTAAAGCGTTCAATGTATGGATGGGACGTATGCTGACCCCGGCGGATCGCATCGAAATGAACGGGCCGTTTTACAGCCTGACCTGGGGGCAGTACACCGTACCGCTTTACCCGTCCGATAACGATATCAACAACGGCGCCAATGGCAGCGCTGGTACTTATGGTCGTGACGAAGGTGTCACTGCCTGGGGTACTTTGGGTAAATTTCAGTATGCGGTAGGCGTATTTGACGGTTACAGCGGCGATGAAAACCAGAGCGATGCGCCTTTGTATGCCGCCCGCTTCGCTTACAACTTCCTCAACCTGGAAGCCAACCCCGGTTACTACACCAGCAGCACTTATTTTGGTAAAGGCGGCGATATTCTGACGCTGGCCGTTTCCGCCCAGTCACAGGACGACGGTTATGGTACGGTTGCGCAATCAGGCTCTTTTTCTGGTTATGCCATTGATGGTTTGTTTGAAAAACCCTTGGGTGGTGGTGCAGCAGTCACTGTCGAAGCAGAATACAAGTCTTTTGAAGTTTCCACCGATGCGGTAACACCGGTTTTCGGCATGTTTGATGGTGAAGCCTATTTTGCCAGCGCAGCCTATCTGTTGGGCAACACCGGTGGCGCCGGCATGTATCAACCTTATGTGCGCTACACCGACAACAGCCCTTCGGTGGGCGACAGCAGTTCACTGACTGAAGTGGGTGTCAATTACATCGTCTCCGGTCACAACCTCAAATTAAACCTGAACTTTACCACTGGCGATGCCAATGCCAGTGGCGCCAAAGCCATCAGCGATGTTGATGCCATTACCTTTGGCATGCAATTCCAGATTTAAGCCGATTCAGGTCTTGATAAAAGAACAGGAGAGTTAATCATGATAAAAACAACACTGAAAAAACTGGCGATTGCTGCGGCAATCACCACCGCATCACTGGCCAGCACGGGGCTGACCTGGGCCGAAGACACCATCAAGGTTGGTGTGCTGCATTCATTGTCCGGCACCATGGCGATTTCAGAAACCACACTGAAAGACACCATGCTGATGCTCATTGATGAGCAAAATAAAAAAGGGGGGCTGCTGGGCAAAAAGCTCGAAGCCGTGGTGGTGGACCCCGCCTCCAATTGGCCGCTGTTTGCGGAAAAAGCCCGTGAGCTGATTTCCAAAAACAAGACCGATGTGGTTTTTGGTTGCTGGACTTCTGTGTCCCGTAAATCCGTGCTGCCGGTGTTTGAAGAACTCAACAGTATTTTGTTTTATCCCGTGCAATATGAGGGTGAGGAATCTTCGAAGAATGTATTTTACACCGGAGCTGCACCCAACCAGCAGGCCATCCCGGCGGTTGATTATCTGATGAATGATATTGGTATTAAACGCTGGGTATTGGCCGGTACTGATTATGTATACCCGCGCACCACCAATAAAATCCTCAAGGCCTATCTCATTGCAAAAGGCGTGAAGGAAAAAGACATCATGATCAACTACACGCCGTTTGGTCATTCTGATTGGCAGTCCATCGTTTCTGATATCAAAAAATTTGGTAACGCAGGTAAAAAGACGGCGGTGGTATCCACCATTAATGGCGATGCCAACATTCCTTTTTACAAAGAACTGGGTAACCAGGGTATTTCTGCGGAAGACATTCCGGTCATTGCCTTTTCCGTGGGTGAGGAAGAGCTTTCCGGTTTAGATACCAAGCCATTGGTGGGACATCTGGCGGCGTGGAATTATTTCATGAGCGTTGAATCCGATGAAAACGAAGAATTCATTGATGCCTGGAAGAAGTTCATCAAAAATAAAGACCGTGTGACCAATGACCCCATGGAAGCGCATTACATCGGTTTCAATATGTGGGTGAAAGCCGTTGAAAAAGCAGGCACCACCGACCCTACTACTGTGCAGGACGCATTGATTGGCGTCAGCGTGCCCAATCTGTCTGGCGGTTATTCAGCGATGATGCCTAATCATCACATCACCAAACCGGTATTGATTGGTGAAATTCAAAAAGATGGTCAGTTTGATATCGTTTGGGAAACATCGGGTCTGGTAGCGGGTGATGCGTGGTCTGATTATCTGCCGGGTTCCAGGGATCTGATTGCCGACTGGCGTTCGCCGTTGTCTTGCGGTAACTACAACGTCAAAACAAAAAATTGCAGTGGCCAGAATTATTGATCAGCATTGTCCTCTGATTAGTCAAGTGTTGTGAACACAAAGGACGCAGAGATGCAAAGGGCGCAAAGAAAAACAAATATGCTTTGCCTGCTTTGCGCCTCTGCGAACTTTGCGTTAATTACGCAATAATAAATTTTAAATCGACCCCGGAATAACCATGATGTCCACGTCCGGATGCTCAACAACACAATAACACCTCTTCCGTCACTCCGGCGCAGGCCGGAATGACGGAAATAACGTTGACGGGACAGCAATAATCTACAGATATTATTTTTCTGTTTATTTTAAATGAGAACACACATGCCATTATCTGCAACAACAGTTTCAGTGAAAAAAACGTTTTCGCTGTTGCTGTTTTTTTTCATGTTGGCGGCCATCGCCCAGCAGGCAATTGCCAACGAGGCTTCCGGTGAAGACTCACTGGAAAATGCCTGGAAAACACTGAGCAACAAAAATTATAATAAAAAAGCCAAGGCCATCGAGATCATTGCTCAACAAAATCCGCCCGAGGCCATCCCGGCCATGAAGGCCATGCTGGAAGGACAGTTGTATTATGCCAAACGTGACAAAACACTTTATTTTTTGAAAGAAACAGAAAACAACTACGCATTCACCCCCGTGTTTGATCACGACCCGGCACTTAAACCCGTGTTGCAGGAAAACAGGCGGGGTTTCAAAAAAGTCAAAGTCAATAACCGCCTGAGAACGCTGATCCGCCAATTGCTGGCGGTAATGCAGCTCCAACATGAAGATGCAGATATCAGACTGTCAGCCGTACAGGAGCTGTTAAAAAATCCCGAGGCTGAAGCGGCTGACCTGGTGGAAAGTGTCATTGAAAAGGAAACTGACCAGCGGGTAATGACCACCATGCAAACCCTGCTGGCGGTTATTCAACTTGAAAGTGGTGATGAGGCTGCACAATTGGCGGCTATCAACACACTGGCCAACAGTCTCAATACTTCGGCGATGAATGCACTGAGCGCATATGAGGCACCCACCAAAATGTTAAAAAACAAAGCTCAGTCGGCCATTGATAAAATTAACGACAAACGTGATTTGTACGCCAAAGCCGAAACCATATTTTTTGGTTTGAGCCTGGGCTCGGTGCTGGCGCTGTCTGCCATTGGTCTGGCCATTACCTTTGGCGTTATGGGAGTGATCAACATGGCCCATGGCGAGCTAATGATGATTGGTGCTTATACGACTTATGTTATTCAATTATTGATGCCCGATAATATCGCGGCCTCCATACTGGTGGCGATTCCTGCCGCCTTTATTGTTTCCGGGCTGGTGGGTATTGCCATTGAGCGTGGCATTATTCGCCATCTTTATGGCCGCCCGCTGGAGACTCTGTTAGCAACCTTTGGGGTCAGTCTGGTGTTGCAACAAACCGTGCGTTCCATTTTTTCTCCGCTGAATCGCAGCGTGGAAACACCAGAGTGGATGTCCGGCGCCTGGCAAATCAATGAAGTGCTGGCACTGACCTGGAACCGTCTTTACATCATTCTTTTTTGTCTTGCTGTGTTTATGGCACTTATCGCGGTGATGAAAAAAACCGCATTGGGTTTGCAGGTGCGTGCGGTATCACAAAACCGCACCATGGCCCGTGCCATGGGTGTGCGTTCAAAATGGGTGGATGCGCTGACTTTTGGCCTGGGCTCCGGTATTGCGGGACTGGCCGGTGTCGCCTTAAGCCTGCTCACCAATGTCGGCCCCAATCTTGGTCAGGCATACATTATTGATTCTTTTATGGTGGTGGTGTTTGGCGGTGTGGGTAATTTATGGGGCACCCTGGTGGCGGGCATGAGCCTGGGAGTCATCAATAAATTACTGGAGCCCTGGGCCGGGGCCGTGCTGGCAAAAATTCTGGTGCTGGTGTTTATCATCCTGTTTATACAGAAGCGTCCCCGAGGCTTGTTTCCTCAACGTGGCCGGGCAGCGGAGGACTGATTCATGTTATTAATGAAAATATTAAAAAATGACAAACCCGGCATGTGGTTGCTGGGCAGCCTGTTGCTGGTGAGTATTTTCGTACCGATATTGAATTTACTCGTGCCGGAAAACAGTGCCTTTCATCTTTCCACTTACACCGTTACGCTGTTGGGAAAATATCTGACCTATGCCCTGCTCGCCGTGGCTGCTGATCTGGTCTGGGGTTATCTGGGTATTCTGACGCTGGGGCATGCCGCCTTTTTTGCGTTAGGTGGTTATGCCATGGGCATGTACCTGATGCGGCAAATCGGCGAGCGTGGTGTTTATGGTGACCCTGTGCTGCCGGACTTCATGGTTTTTTTAAACTGGCAGGAGCTGCCGTGGTTCTGGCAGGGGTTCGATCAGTTCTGGTTTGCGGCGCTGATGATTATTATAATACCCGGCATCCTGGCCTACGTTTTTGGTTATCTGGCATTTCGTTCCCGCGTTACCGGGGTGTATCTGTCCATTATCACCCAGGCCATGACTTATGCGCTGATGCTGGCTTTTTTCCGTAATGAAATGGGCTTTGGCGGCAACAACGGCCTCACCGATTTTAAAGATATTCTGGGTTTTGATCTGCGTGCAGACGGTACCCGCATTGCCTTGTTTCTGGCTTCAGCGGCCGCATTGGCCATCGGCTATGTGTTGAGCCGTATAATTGTCAGTTCGCGTTTGGGACTGGCCAGTGTGGCCATTCGTGATGCGGAAAGCCGCAGCCGTTTTATTGGCTACCGGGTGGAAAATATCAAGCTCTGGGTTTTTGTTTTTTCTGCCATGTTGGCCGGAATTGCGGGCGCGCTGTATGTGCCACAGGTGGGCATTATCAATCCTGGTGAATTTTCCCCGCTGAATTCCATTGAACTGGTTATCTGGGTGGCCATTGGCGGACGTGGCACGCTCTATGGTGCAATCATCGGTGCCTTGCTGGTGAATTATTCCAAAACTTATTTTACCGCTGCCCTGCCGGAAATATGGTTATACGCACTGGGCGCGCTGTTTATACTGGTCACGCTTTATCTGCCCAAAGGTATTGTCGGCTTACGTGTTTTACAGAAAATACGAACACTGCGGAGAGCAGAAGCATGAAGGCAATGCAGGCTTTGCGTGAATTTTCACGACGTGACCGGGTGTTTGATTTTCTGGTGCAGGCCGAGCCACCGGCGCTTGATCTCAGCCATAACATTATTTTGTACCTCGAAGGTATCAATAAAAGTTTTGATGGTTTCAAGGCCATTAACGATCTCAACCTGTACATCGAGACTGGCGAGTTACGCTGTATTATCGGACCCAACGGTGCCGGTAAATCCACGATGATGGATATCATTACCGGCAAAACCCGCCCGGATACCGGTCAGGCCTGGTTTGGTCAGCGTTTGAATTTACTGAAGATGGATGAACCGGAAATTGCCGAAGCCGGCATCGGGCGTAAATTTCAAAAGCCCACCGTGTTTGAAAACCTGAGTGTGTTTCAAAATCTCGAACTGGCCATGTCGCAGGACAAACGTGTCTGGCCATTGCTGGTGGCACGGCTTAACGGCGAGCAACGTGACCACATAGATGAGGTGCTCACCACTATCGGCCTGAACACACTGGCCGGTGATCCGGCGGGAAAACTGTCACACGGACAAAAACAATGGCTGGAAATCGGCATGTTACTCATGCAAAAACCGGCACTGTTACTGGTGGATGAGCCCGTGGCAGGAATGACCCACCAGGAAATGGAACGCACCGCAGAGTTACTGACCTCACTGGCAGGAAAACATTCTGTGGTGGTCGTGGAACACGACATGGACTTTGTGCGCTCCATCGCACGGAAAGTCACCGTATTGCATCAAGGCCGTGTACTGGCCGAAGGCAGTATGTCCGAAGTGCAGTCTGATCCACGAGTGGTGGAGGTTTATCTCGGTGAGTGAGCAAAACATGTTAAGCATTCGTGGCCTTAACCAGTTTTATGGACAAAGCCATACCCTGTGGGATATTGAACTGGATGTCAGTGAAGGCAAGTGTACCTGCCTCATGGGCCGTAATGGCGTGGGCAAAACCACCCTGCTCAATTGCATTATGGGTGCCCTGCCGTTGGCCTCTGGCGAAATCATCTACCGCGACACAGCCCTGCATTCCCTGCCAATGGAACAACGGGCAAAACTCGGTATTGGTTACGTGCCGCAGGGACGGCAGATTTTTCCCATGCTCACCGTAGAAGAGAATCTGCAAATCGGTTTACCCGCCCGCCCCGACCGCGCACGCAAAATACCAGCATTCATTTATGAACTGTTTCCGGTGTTAAAAGAAATGCACCAGCGCCGTGGTGGGGATTTATCCGGTGGACAACAACAGCAACTGGCTGTGGGACGTGCGCTGGTCATTGATCCCAAGCTGCTGATTCTGGATGAACCGACGGAAGGTATTCAGCCCAACATCGTAGCGGAAATCGGTGACATTATCGGCAGGCTCAATCGTGAAATGGGCATGACGGTTTTACTGGTGGAGCAAAAACTGCCTTTTGTGAAAAAAGTGGCTGACCGGTTTTGTATTCTCGACCGGGGACGCCCGGTGGCCAAAGGTCAGGTGGATGAACTGTCCAAAGAACTGATCAAGGAATATTTGACGGTATGAATTCAGTATTGAAAAAACAGGGGAAAATAGGGGGCAGACCATGATTAAAATTCACTAATTGTGGTTTGCCCCCTATTTTCCCCTGCCCCCTATTCCATACGGCTCTGGCCTTTGCTAATGATGCTGGGTGCGAACGTGGCTTCACGGTCACGCGGCGTATCGATCACGATTTCGCCATGATGACCTTTTAATGTTTTCGAGCTGTAACCGTTACGGCTATTGCCACTATGGTACCCCTTTGCATCATGTACAGTATAACCAAGATGGGTTTCCAGCTCAGTTGGACTTGACCACTACAGTGCGACCGCTGTCGGATGAAGAGCACAAATGGATTGAATATTGTGTGTCTATTTTTCCCGAATGATAGATTTTTTCAGTTTTCCCGGGTAATTCACATATTGGTTTTGTGCTTGACGAAAAAAAACATTGCATTGAGTAAGCTCCAGCGTAAGGGGCTTGTTTCGTATTTTCTTCACATAGGGATTAAGCTCGATTACCACCTCTACGGACCCCGAGTGTGTATTGACCATGGATTGTATACGCTCGAACAATGCCTTTTTTTCGCTGATCGACTGTTGAACCTGACTGCCAAAAGGATTGGTGCCAGGCATGCGTAATATGATGGTGTTCCGGCACATTGGCGCAGCAATGGGAAATAGGTTTTTATCCAAGTAAACCTCAAATTGACCATTTTCATTTTCAAACGCATTTGGTCTGGTGTCGTCCAAACTCAAGCGGGTATTATCCGGGTTTAGCGTGTAATTGATGTGGTAATAATCTGAATACTTCCCTTTGCTTATGACAATGAACGAAGTGTCAGTGACAAGCGTTGATTCCGCACTACAAGCAATTTCGGAAACCGCGACAACAAGTACACAACAACACAGCAATAATTTTCGTAATGCATTTTGTTTTGTTAGCCTCATAACATGCGGGTTTCAAGTCGATTGGGGCAAATAAAGCCGGGTTAATTTATAGTGGGTTAACTTGTGGGAAATTACAAAGGTCTCTCAGTAATAGTTTGTAACCATATGTCATATGTTTTAAGAACATTGATTCAGGTAGGTTAAGCGACTCTTACTGCCAACGTAAGTATTCCACAGAGTGACATATTCATGCGCTATGCCTTTGCCTAATACAGTGTTGTAGTATTGTTTCCAGTATGCAGCCATGAGGCTTAAATCATCAACCGGCGGCAGCGCTGCCGGTACACGTCGATAATGTACGCGTGCCATCGCCGCAGCATAGTTGTCATTATGTTATAATTCAGAATGTTTATTGGCCCCCGGCGAGGTGAGTAAAGCAGTCACTTTTTTAGCCAAATCAGATTTATATTTTAAATAATTATTCCAAATATCATCATGCGTGGCAGGCTCCATCTGAAAATAACTCACAGCAGGCCCGCCTCCCACTTGTTTGCGGTATTTGAAATTCAGGCTTTCTTTAATTGCCGTGCCTAGGAGTCTGTCGGACTTAGGGTGAATCTACTGCGAAAAAACCATTTCGGCCCATTTTCTCGATCCTTTTCGTTGAATATGTCCAATATTCGCCTCAAACGATCAACAAAATGGACTCAAAATGGTTTTCTCTCGCGACGATTC